>NZ_RHOR01000020.1 GCF_003946625.1 Companilactobacillus kedongensis
GGCGATGCAGCCTTCAGCTTCCCTGTTGTCTTAGGACACGAGGGTTCTGGTATCGTTGAAAAAGTTGGTAAGAATGTTGACAACTTCAAAGTCGGCGATCACATTATTATGTCATTCTACTCATGTGGCGAATGTGACAATTGTTTAAAGGGTAAACCTACACAATGTCGTAAATATGCTGCTTCTAACTTATCTGGTACTCGTCCAGATGGAAGTGACCATTTCACAGAAGACGGTCATCATGTTTCTGACATGTTCAACCAATCTTCATTTACTACACACACAGTTATCAATAAGAGAAACGCTGTCAAAGTTCCTAAGGAACTTGACCTTAGAAAACTTGGACCTTTGGGCTGTGGCTATGTAACTGGTAGTGGTACTGTCTTCAATACCCTTCAACCAAAACCTGGTGATACTATTGCCGTCTTTGGTACAGGTGCTGTTGGTCTTGCTGCCATGATGGCTGGTAAGATTTCTGGATGTACACACGTTATCGCCGTTGATATTGTTCCTTCACGTCTTGAATTGGCAAAAGAGATGGGTGCAACAGATATCGTTGACTCATCTAAAGAAGATGCTGTTGAAGCAATCAAGAAGATCACAGGTGTTGGTGTTGACTGGGCTGTTGATACAACTGGTGTAACTAAAGTTATGACAGATTCTATCGCTGCTTTGACACAAGGTGGTACTACAGCTACAATCGCTGTTACACCGCACAACATTGATATCAGTACATGGAATGACCTATGTGTTGACGACAAGAAGATCGTCGGAGTAAACATGGGAGATTCAATTCCTCAAGTTGATATTCCTCGTTTGATCGAATTTTATAAATTAGGTGTCTTCCCATTTGATTTGACAGAGAAGTTCTATGACTTCGACCAAATCAATGAAGCTGACGCAGATTCAGTAAGTGGTAAGACAATCAAACCTATCTTGATCATTGATAAAGATTACAAACCAGGTGAATAATTTCACCCTATGTAAAAAGGCTAACATCCGTTTGGATGTTAGCCTTTTTTATCCTATTTTATCCAATTCCACCATCTGCTTTTACAGGTGTGAAGAAATGATCAATAATATTTGAAACACGTGCTAAGTCAACGTTACCACCAGATACCATAGCAACAGTCTTCTTACCTTTTAGCCATCTATCATCGATCTTATGTGATTCCAATGCGGCAACAGGTAATGCTCCTGCCCCTTCAGCGACCACTTTAGTTCTTTGAAGTAGATCCTTCATTGCTGTAGCGATCTCTTCTTCATTGACAAGAACGATTTCATCAACTAATTCACTGACAATTGGGAAAGTAATATCACCTGGAGTAGTAACATCTGTTCCATCAGCCAATGTAAAATCATCGTGATGTGAAGTGATATGCCCTGCTTTATATGATGAGTACATGCCATGTACGTTTTCAGATTGTACACCGACAATATGTATCGAAGGATTAAATGATTTCAAAGCGACAGCCATACCAGAAATCAATCCACCTCCGCCAACAGGAATGATAACCGTATCCACATCCCACAGATCATCAAGGATCTCTAATCCGATCGTCCCTTGACCAGCAATAACGTACTTGTCATTAAATGGATCAACGATCGTCTTGCCTTCCTTTTCAGCTCTCTCGTACATCCATGCGTGTGCGTCATCAAATGTTGCACCGTGGATATCGACTTCAGCACCATATCCACGTGTGGCATCACGCTTCATTTGTGGAGCTTCATCAGGCATAACAACAGTCGTATCAATTCCCATCAGATGTCCTGTTAAAGCGACACCTTGAGCATGATTACCAGCTGATGCAGCAATAACTCCACGAGCTTTTTCTTCATCAGTTAGATGATTGATCTTGTTATTAGCTCCTCTAAACTTAAAAGACCCAGTTAATTGCATATTTTCAAGTTTTAGAAAAATGTCACCACCGACAATATTTCTGCTTAGAAACATTGATTGGACCAGCGGAGTTTTACGGGCATATTTGCCAACAATTGCCTTTGCTTCTTGAATATCTCTAATACTTACTGTGTTATCAATATCTATCCCTTTGAGCATTTCACTCACCTCATTATTCTACTGAATCAGATAACTCTGAATATGGTAAATCTAATGAATCTGCTAAACCTTTATTTGTAACTTTTCCTTCGTAGATGTTTACACCTGAAGCTAGTGCGGCATCAGTCTTGATTGCTTGGTCGATACCTTTGTCAGCAATTTCTAGTAAGTAATCAATATTACCAGCTGCTAAAGCCATAGTTGCTGTACGTGGTACGGCACCCGGTTGATTAGGAACAGCATAGTGAACAATTCCATCTTTAACAAAGATTGGATCATCGATCGTTGTTGGTTTGTCGATTGTTTCAACGGTTCCACCTTGATCAATAGCAACGTCAACAACGACACTACCCGGTTTCATTGATTTGATCATATATTCTTTGACCAACTTAGGTGGTTTTGAGCCTGGAATAAGAATTGTTGAAATGAAGATATCAGCATCTTGAATTTCTTTAGCCAAGTTTTCTTCATTTGATTTAACAACACGAAGGTCTTGTCCTTTAAATTCTGCTTCCAAATCTTTAATACGATCGTCGTTTAACTCAATGATAACGACTGAGCAGCCCATACCTAAAGCTAATTGAGCGGCATTTGTAGCGGCATTACCACCACCAAAGATAACTACACGTCCAGGATGGATTCCCGGTACATTGATCCCTGGTAATAAAATACCTTGGCCTTGATGTTGTGCTTCAAGATAATAAGCACCCATAATAACTGAACGACGTCCGGCAATGGCACTCATTGGTGCTAATAGTTCAAGCTTGCCATCTTTAACAATCGTCTCACCACCGATAGCAGTAGTTCCAGCTTTGATCATTGCTTCTACAGTTGGTTTTGAAGATGCTAAATGTTGGAAGCCCCAAATAACTTGACCCTTTTTGAAGTATTGATATTCTTCTGCGTCTGGTTCTTTGACCTTAATGATCAAATCAGCATCCCAGCCATCTTTATGACTTACTAATTTACCACCAGCTTCAACGTATTCATCGTTAGTAAAACCAGCACCAATACCAGCGTCATTCTCAACAAGTACTTCATTTCCGGCATCAACCATTTTACGGACATTCTCGGGAGTTGCGGCTACACGGCCCTCTCCTTCTTTTTGTTCCTTGATAACAGCTATTTGCATCTTTATGCCTCCTATGTGAAATTATTAACAACTAAATCTTATCGTTAAAACACCGATATAACAACTACATTCAGTGTTTTCTTACATTTACATTAGCAAAATATTGTGAAACATTTATCTACCAGTCGATTGCTTGTGGTAACAAATTTCAGGATTTTTTTATTTTCATTTTCTAGTTTCATAGATTCTTATAATTTGTACCAGTTTGACTATACAACCATGTTGCTGTGGTTAAACACTATCAAAACAAGATTTCAATTAACTGTTCATTCTCAAAATACAATCATATTCTTACAATGATATGATAAGCTTATTAGTACACTTGTATATTCTAATAGAACATAAAAGGAGCCGTTCCTAACTTCAATTATGAAGTTAGAGACAGCCCCTTTGTTTAATACCATTTTTATGAATCTAGTCGGAAGAGATGGAAAATATTTACTGGCAGTGACAGTGGCGTTAGGACGAGTGATTTTCTCGTTCTTACACCACCGGGCGAGTTTAAAGACTTGCGAAGCGAGGCTTCAAACCGAGGTTCCAGACCAAGGCTGGAACCGTTCCGCACAGACAGAAAAATATTTTCCATCTCTGGAGACGAAATATTACTTACTACAGATTTTTATTAGTTATACCCTTATCAACAATGACAGTTTTCCCATCTAAATAACCAGAAAAACTAATCTCATCACCATTTTGAATAAACATATTACGTGGATAATTCTTGATCGAAGCATAGAAAACATTCTTATTGTCATTCAGCAAGAAGGCGACTTCACTATTATTTACTTTGACCACACGGTTGACTGTTCCACTGAAATTCTGTTTCTTTCCAGAATGTGATGAACTAGCCGTATCAGTATTGGAATTAAACAAATTACGATACTTTTGAAGAGCAGATTTGGCGTCAGTTCCAACTGCAACAGTATCTTGAGTTCCATTACCATTAGCTAAAAGATAAACGTAAGACATGAAAGCCCCATTATCATCAATCATTGAAACAACCCAAGTAGGCTTCCCGTCAATTCGATACAACAGTGGCATATTAGCTTTCCACTGTGTCTGCTTCATACGATTCTCGGCCAAACTGTCAGCTCGGTTAGGCGTCATAGCATCAGCTTCTTCACGATAATAATAAGTCTTACCTGTTTTAGCATTGACATACATGTAACCTAACACTGAAGTTTGCTTACTGTTGTTACTTGTCATTGAGGTGAAGTAATAGATGTCATTCTTATAAGCAATCGGTGTAAAGACATCATCACGTCCCTCTGTTCCGACTTTTTCAACAGACTTCATAACTCCTAGTCTTGAACCACCGAATCCATGAGCATTCCACCAACCATTTCTTTCAGCGGCATACGAATAGATTTTGTCACTGGCAATATTAGGATCAAAGGTAACATCGATCCATTTAGGTTCGTCACCTTGTTTATAAACTTTTACCTTACCAGTAACTGAATCCAAAACAGCCACATAGATCTTACGATAATTCTTTCGTGTTGAAAGTCCATATTGTTTATATAACGTTTGAACATAATATGGATGGCCGGACTCATTGATTTCAAGTTGTGGTGCACTTCCTGAAAGAACTAATCCTCTTCCTGTGATCGATGCATATATTTTACGCGATGCGTCATGACCAAAATAGGCTGATGGAGTATATCTCATACTTTTCTTAACGAATTTCGGTTTAGAATTCTTTGACGTAGCGTCAACTATGAAATACCCCGGAACTTTCTTGTAATGATTATATCTGAAAAATGATCCATCAAAATCTAGTGGTGCAATATAAACTAATTTACCGTGATAAAACTGTACTCGGGCGTGATTCAATGAGTAGACATTAGAATCTGGCACATTTGATAATGAGTTCTGCATTTGATTACGGACAGTTTTGTACGAGTTAACAACTGGTACTTCTTTACTCTTTGAATTGATCAAAGGCATTGGTGCATTTTTAGTAGTTGTATTTTCGGTTACATCAGTTATCTTTGCGACCGACTTAGTAGTTGCATATCCGGATGCAATGATCACTAAAATAACAATTCCCAAGGCGACCAGTGAACCAACCATCGTTAATAGAAAATTGCTCTCTATCTTCTTTAATTCACGTTTAGATATTGCTAAAACGGCGCCATGTAATCCTGACGCTATGGCCAAAACTACTAGATTAGCTTGTAAGATCATCTTCCAAGTTTGGTCTGGTCCTGTAAAGTAAACCATAAATAATCCTATTAAAAATATTGCCACTTGAATGAAAATATGCGTCTGAATCCCCAGTTTATGCGGATTTCTTAATAACGCTATTACGAATGGCACAAAAGAAAATGCCGTAAATTCAAGTGTTAGTAACAGAAAAAGTCCTAACATTAGTTGTTCCCTCCATACTCTTTATAGTAACTTTCAAATAATTGAGATACTTTTTTCTTATCAGCATCTGTCGCCTGTTGAACATTGATTATAAAGTCCCCACCAAAGCTTTTATTCAATTTTTGTAATATTTTATTAACAGAATTTTTATCTTTTACACTGATAAAAATCATCGAAACATCTAAATAGTCATCAAAACTATAGCTTTTTATATTGTCCCAACTGATCCATTTACGTCCTGCAAACAGCGTAGAACAATCATATACACCTTTAGGACCGATCTTCATAATACAAGGTGAAAAACTTTTAAAAATTAAAAAAGGCCAAACAGATCCAAAAAATATAATTGCAAACCACCAAATAATAGAAAACTCCGGTTCATCCTGAAGAAAAAAGACACTACCTCCAACTAAAAATCCTTCCCCCAACGTTGCTAAAAGTATAAATGAAATTCTCGAACCATTTATTTTATAGACCTCATTCACTTTAAATTCCCCCATGATAATTTCAATATGGTCTAAGTATAGCAAAAAAGAAGCTGAATCCATTAGGATCCAACTTCTTTATCTATTAATTAAGTTTTATCTAAACATTGTCTTAGTTGCTCTAGCCATAACTTTGGGATCTTTCTCATAATGATGCATCTTCGTCATTTCTGATAATGGGATGCCTAAGAATGTATAGACGGCTCTTTGAGCAGCACGGAATGAATATTGTTCTGTAAAGACCATATCAAATGGCATTTCACAGAATTGGCTGATAAAGGCCAAGTTCTTACTATGCTTTGGCACAACGTCAGGTCTGTCACCGACAGCTCTCTGGTTGAACAATGCACTGGCATATGGCAAGTGAACTGGGATCACATTGACAATACTGTCCATGACTTCCTGTTTATGGTTTCTAATATTGTCTTTTGATGGATCAACAGCTGCTAAATGACCCAAGAATTCTTCAAGCATTTCTTCACCAGTCATCTCAATGATTGGTTTTTGTACATAGTCACCATTTCTTCTTGGATACATAAAGTAACCCCAGAAAACTGATTCATTAGGCTTTTGAGCTTTGAAATGTGGCTGATGATGTACAACGATCGACATCAATGGTGTACTTTCGATCCAAGTGTTCAAAGCATTACCTGGTTCTTGTTCAGTAATACGGCAAATTTCATTTAATAAGTAATGATTGTTTGTTGTAACAGTAAAGCTCATCCACTCACTTTGTGTACGATCATTAAAGAATTTATCAGGATTACCTAGTGAATAAAATTTTTCGGCGGCTTTTTTCCAAAGAGCGGCACTTGGAGCATATTCCATATTTTCTTTAACCGGTGTATTGAAATCCCCCATTGATGAACTATCGGTAACTGAGCCATTAGTATCAAAGACTAAATCATTCTCATAAACTGTAATTTCACCGGTTTCATTATCGTTGTCAACTTGTTCATATTTAATACCAGTAACAACAATGTCATCTTGCAATGGAGTGTCCTTAAATTCAAGATCAACTACTTTACGATTGTTGATAAAAGTTACTCCTCTATCCTCAAGATACTTGCGCATTGGCAAAATGATACTTTCATACTGATTATATGGTGTTCTAGTAACACCTTCCAAAGTGTTGATACGACTGAATTCAAGAATCATTCGATTCATATAACGACGTAATTCCATAGCTGAACTAGCGCGTTTAAAAGCAAATGTTGTCTGCCACATTGACCAAAAATTAGTCGTAAAGAAGTGTGGACTGCTAGCAAAGTATTCAGCAATGCTGACGTTATTTAATTTTTCTTCATCTTTTTCCGGAGAAAGCATTAATTTTGAAAGCAAGAAACGATCTTTGTTGTTAAATTGCATGTGTCTGTAATCATTCTTGTCGCCATGGATTCTTGGTCCATTGTGGTCGATCAAACGTCCAACATCATGTGTTGGATGGGCATGATCAAAGTTTAGAATATCATCAGTTACGGTTTGTCCAGGATTATCCAGTGAAGGAACTGATCTTAAAAGATCCCAAAGGTTTTCGTATGTCTCTTCATTGAGCATCCGTCCACCTTTAGCTAGGAAACCTTTATTATTCGAAAGTGCTTGATTACTATACTCATTCTCATAGGCCTCAACGGTGTCACCATCATTTGCACCATGCTTTTCAAGACCCATCATGGTAATTTGTTCACCTTTGAATCCACCATCACGGATCAAATAAATTCCAGCAGCAAGATTACCAATTCCGGTACCGATCATATAAGCTTTTCGTGTCATAATATTGCCCTCCATTCTAATACTCGACTTAAATATATTCCATTTATAGAGTCAATGTAAAGGTTTACACTCACTAAATTTTAAAACATAAAAGTCCTAAAATTTAATTCTGAAATTTGACAAAAAAAGAGACACTTGCATCTGCAAGGTCTCCTACTTTAATTATTTTGTTAATCTAACAACATCACGAACGATCATCAATTCCTCATCCGTTGGAATTGCTAAGACTGTAACACTTGAATCATCTGTACTGATCTTACGCAAACCTTTTCCATTTTCGTTAGCATTTTTATCGATCTTAATACCCATGTAAGCAAATTTTTCTGAGATAATTTGACGAATCCATGGATTAGCAAAGCCCATTCCGGCTGTAAAGATAATTACATCTGTACCACCAAGTAAAGCCATGTATGAACCAACATACTTAACGATACGATTTACAAAGATATCGATTGCTAATTTTGAACGTTTGTTTTCATCTTTAGTAGCGATCAAATCACGCATATCTGGTGAAACGCCTGAAATACCAAGGAGTCCAGACTTTTCATTTAAGATATTGATCATATCTTGTGGATCAGTGATTTTTAATTTTTGCATCAAGTAAGCCATCAATGATGGGTCAATATCACCTGAACGTGTACTCATCGTGATACCAGCTAAAGGTGTGAATCCCATTGATGTATCAACAGATTTTCCACCGTCAATAGCATCGATCGAAGCACCGCTACCCAAGTGAAGTGAGATCATCTTCAAATCTTTTAGTGGTTTGTCCAAGAATTTAGCTGCGGCACCAGAAACATATCTGTGACTTGTACCATGTGCACCAAATTTACGTACACCATATTTTTCATAGTATTCATAAGGAACACTGTATAGGTAATTTACTGGATCCATTGATTGATGGAATGAAGTATCAAATACGGCTACTTGAGGAACATCTGGTAAAATTTTCTCAAATGCTTCCATACCAGCAGCTTGGCCAGGATTATGTAATGGTGCAAATTCTGCCAATTTTTTGATTTGTTCGATAACTTCTGGAGTTACTACTGTAGAATCTTTAAAGACAGAACCACCAGCAACAACACGGTGACCAACACCAGTGATCTCACTGTAATCAGAAATGATATTCATTTCGATAAGTTTCTTTAACATCTTGTTAACAGCAGTTATATGATCAGGAATATCGCCAGTTTCACTAAATTTCTCGCCATTGTACTTTACTTCAAAGACAGAGTCTGACAAACCTAGACGGTCAACCATACCTTTAGCAACAACAGTTTCTTCTGGTAAATCATACAGCTTCCACTTCAGGGTTGAACTTCCTGAGTTAACTGCAATTATTTTGGACATATCTTTTCACCTAACCTTTAAAAGTTTTTTTGGCCCAATCCTGAACTTGATTTTTAAAGCCTTCAAATAGCTTCGGATCATTTGTATTCGGAATAGTACCCATTAAAACCTTAGCAGATTGTTGAGCTTTTGTACCATGTTTTTGTAAGATTACTACAGCTTTTTGTGCTTCCTTTGAAGCAAACAAATTACCCGGCAAGTCTAGAACCGCCTGTAAATAGACGTTTGAGACCATCCATTGTGATAATTTTTTGGCTTGGTCTGTTTGGAAAATTTGTGAAGGAACGATAAAGATTCCGATACCGTTTTCATTTAAATTGTTCATTGTCTGTTCAATAAGTAGATGATGAGCATATGAATGGCCCTTATCGGCTCTAGTTTCAAATTTGGAGGCGTTTTCATCTATTGGGTAATATCCAACTGGAAGATCGGCAATCGCCATGTCAACGTCCGTAAACTCCCATTCAGCGATTCCATCTTGATGATAAGCTGATAGATTCAGATTCATGACCTCAGTAAAGGCTTTAGCCAATCCTAAAGAAATATCATCATTGTCTATTCCAGCCAAATTGATCTTAAAGTCACCGGCCATCTTTAATTGATTTACAAATTCAATCAATAAATTACCTGTCCCGATCGTAGGATCAACTAGATTGAAGTCTTTCTTATTCTGAGCACTCAGAATTTCATAAGCAATCAGACTAGTGATCAATCCAATAGTATCTGGAGTTACTAATTTATTAACTTCAGTTTTATCTAATTTTTGAGAACTAATAATATTGACCGTGATAGCTTGTTTTAGTTCAGCTCTCGATATATCAATTTCTTTTAGTTCGTCATAAATTACTTTTAACTTGTCCACAGTATCTTGATCTGGGGCACCATTTTCTACGTAAACCTCACCATTAGCTAAATCAGTTAGTGCCTCAGCTAATGCGTCAGTATAGCTTGTCTTTAGCGCCTTTTGTAACAAAGTAACAGCTTGACTTAATTTATCGTAATAAGTTTGCATTTTTATCTCCAGTTCTTTTAAAAATAACATTAATATTCTAATGTTGCGGCAACATTTATTCAACCATGTTATATTCCGAGAACCTTATTGTATCTGTTTTATCAACCTTTTGCACAATCTTTTGTTTATAAAAATTATCTAGCCGCTGATAATTATGAATCTGATTTTTAAAATAGGCATTACCGAAGCCGATAGTCATAATAGAAACACCCAAAACTAACAAGGTTGTTAATAGAACTGAAGCCGGACTATTTCTAGTTAAGATTTTGTTGATCATTAGTTAAATACATCTCCGAAACTCGATTTTTCTTGTCTGTCATCCTGATAATTATCAAATCTTTTTTAACTTTGAACGTACAGTTATTTAGATTCATCACTAATGGAACGTGTCCACCTTGTTCTGTTCTGGTTCGTAGCATATCTTTATAAAATTCCAAGACATGAGAAGATCCAGAACCATCACTACTATAGAAACTCACTCTGGTTGGTTTCGATGTCTTTATTTTTTCGTCTCCAAAATTTTCTTGAATATATTCATTAGTCATATGCCAACGAACTTGTTCAGCATTCAAATTATCCGGAACGTTTTTGATAATTTTCAAAGTTTGTTGCAAAACTCCCAATACCATAATGGTAACCAACAATGCTATTAAGGTTTCCGCTAATACCATGCCAGAGCGTCTACCATTCAACTTTAAACACCTCTTTATTAGATTGGACTTTCAAGGAGTTTTCATTCTTATCAAAGAAATATTTTTGATTTTTCACAGTCTGTTCAGAAACTGTTTGATTGCTATTAAGGTTTATCAGCATCAATTTGTGAGCATTGATTCTCTGTTCCCAAAGACTTATTTGCTTATATTCTTCTCCTAGACAAATTGTTAAGGTAGTTGCGACTAACAATGTAATAAACAAAGAAACAACTGATTCTGCAAGAACAAAACCATCACGTTTTATCAATTATTTCACCCCAATTCATCTGAACCACATAAACATAATTTATATTCGTCAAATCTGAATGGAATCTGATCGTTTGAGGTTTTATCAAGCCGTTTCTTCTGATCTGAATGGTTGAGTTGCTTTGAATATAATTTACGGTATCAGGAAACTTCACTAAAACCTTATATGAATCAGTATCATTTGATTTGAAAAGAGCTGAATGTTCTTCTTTTTTAAGAGCAACATTGTAGTCTCGTTTAGTCAAAAATGCTTCATCCAAAGTATTTTTAAAGACATTCTTGAACTGCTGCATAGATTGCTTTTCGTCTACCCTGGCTTGGTAATTCTTAACACCTAAGCTGGTAGCGAAGATTATTGAACAAAAAATCGCTAAAGCTATGACTGATTCGACTAGTGTAAAACCAAGTCTATGGATTCTTAACAACTTCGCCATCCTTTATGCTAAATTTCTCAGCTCTTTCTGCCTGCCTACCTTTCAATTTCAAATCTTTAAGATCAGTAACTTTCGTATCTGCAATATCAACCTGTGCCTGCAATGTAGTTCTAAATGCCTCATCCGTTTTATCCACTGCATTAGATTTCTGATTAGCAAGATTCGGTACGATCAATAACAACAATAGTGAAATTATAAACAGCACGATTACCATTTCAATTAGTGTAAAAGCTTCTCTAGTTTTCTTCTTCAATTTATTCATTAAGACATCCCTTTCATCATTCCATAAACTGGAAGTAAGACCATTAAATAGGTCGCAATTATTATTAGAGCAATGATTCCAAACATGAGCGGTTGAACCAGATTCAATATTCTCTTCAAAGATTTTTGAGTTTCTTCAAATTTCAACTCTGACATGAGTATTAAATCTTGAGCTAGTTCCTTTTTCCCGCCGCCTAATTTCATGACGGCCTTTAGTTCACTTGGTAAAAAAGCTTCACTATCGATCAATTTATTTAATGAACTGCCTTGTCGCAGATCATACTGAACTTTTCTGGATAATACTTCTTGCAATGATCCCCTAGTAAAACCACCATTGATCGAACAAATTTCTTTCAAATTCAATCCACTAGAAACTTGTAATCCTAATCCCTGCAAAACAATAAACTGATAAAAATTCAAATATACTTTTCCGACTATTGGCAATTTAATCAATCGCTTTGCACACTGATATTCAGATATTCTCTTCAAATAACTGCAATAAATTATTATTCCTACGATTCCAAATATTACTGATCCAAAAAATATTTTCAAAAATAAATCAATATACTTAGTTTCTGTACTCATACCTAACTGAGGAACAATAAACAGCTTCATTCCTAACAACATGACGAATAAGAATCCCAATATAAAGCAAGGATAGGCCATTAACTCTTTCAACTTGCTTTTTTGCTTAGCCTTCGTCTGTAACAGAATTCCACTCTGAATTAAGATTTTCTGCAAACTGCCGTTAGTTTGGGCAATGATCAGTTGATTATAAATTGCCGCTGGTAAATTCAAATGACGCAATGAGTAAGAAATCATCTCCCCATTTTGAAGATCTTTGTATATATAGGAAAAAACTTTTTGTTTGGATCGTAATAAACTCAAACAATTGATCGACTGTTTTAAGGAGAAGCCATTGTCTATCAATTTTCCTAACAGTAATAGATATTCCGCTTGCTGATGATCACTGATTTTTTTATCCGTAAAGATATTCTTGATATACTTCTGCATTGATATATCCACTCTGATAGGCATGTTTGATCTGTCGACTCCAGTTATCATCGATTTTGCGTTCCCTTAAAAATAAACTGATTTCTGATTCATTCAATGTATCGGTAAATAATTGAATATCATTTATTGTCGGTACTAATCTCTGATAGGAAATTAAATTAATAGCATTCAATATTTCGTCGTCATCTACTCCAAATTGTTTTAATCGTTGAATAACTGAGAATTTAGATTTCCCATGAATAGTAGTCATGACCGTATAGCCACAAAGAGCCGCTTGAATAGCCTGTTTGGCGGTAATGGAATCACGAATTTCACCAATTATCAGAACTTCCGGTCGATGTCTTAAACTTGTCTTGATCAATTCTTCATAGGTCAATTCTGCCTGCTCATTAACTTGCAACTGCAAAAAGTCTTCCTCAACTATCTCAACAGGATCTTCGATGCTCATAACTTTTTTATCAACACTCAAATGTTTACAAAGTGCATACATCAACGACGTTTTCCCAGAACCCATTGGCCCAGAAAAAATCATCATCCCTTTTCGTTTGGCGATTGGATACAATTGTTCGATCAAACTCTCATTCAACTGATAATTAAAATTCTGTGGATAAATCAGTCTGACCACTAAGGATTCTCGATCCAAAAAATCACCCACAGATGAAATTCTTATATGGATCTTCTGTTGTTGATATAAAAAACTAAACGAACCCTTTTGTGAACGACGACGTTCAGAAATATCTAAACCACCGTTAAATTTTAAGTAATTCATCACCATCAAAGTTTCATCGATCGTCAATTCTGTCATTAGCGACTTACTTAAATTACTCCGAGTTTCAATCGCATAACGATCCTTATGTGGAAAAAAGTAAATATCAGTCACCTTATTACCACATGCTTCCGTCAATAAACCATGAACTATACTTTCTGCTGTCATCTCTAACCTCCTTTCTAAAAATTACGTAAAAAAAAATCACCAACAAAAATGTTAGTGATTTAAATGCTATTTACTTACTTGCAAATTTTTAACAATATCGGCAAAAACTGTATTAATATCTTCATGAATAACCAATGACTTATCCTCTATTTTAGGATGGGTCATAGCATCCTTAGGATTTATATTAACGTATGAAGCTTTTGGTAAATTATATGTCAAATTCCAAAATGGTTGTTGAATAAACATGGGTGTCATACGTCCGACACCTAATTCCAATAGCAATAGTTTCTTCTCCTGATTGTCCTTAATAAAGGTATTTATTTTGTCATATTCTGCTTTATATCTATCACCTTCAAGGAAGATCTGTGAACGTACCCAAGGCTCTAAAATAGCACCATTGACTTTACTTCTAGGGATCAATTCAGTTGGTATCTGCATATTGTTAATATTATTTTTTATTTTTTTCATATATGGAATACTATCGTATAAATTCTGGTCAGTTAATGTATTGGAACTTTGAAAAAATCCCCAATCACCCTGAATAGCACTGATTTTATCATCATCAAAATAACGATTAAACATTTCATCTGCATTAGTAGTCATAATATGAAATTTTTTACCTGATAGTATCTTTTTTAAATTATCATAAACAGGCTTGGTAGCCGGTGTATTAAACATTATTGAGCACAACTTGGCTAAAAAGGCCCAGCGAGTTTCTTGATCAGGATATCTGGTATAAAATCCATTAAACATACCATTAAATCCATACTTTTCTACAAAATCTCCCATTTGCTCTAAAACATTCTCATCATTTCGATACCAAAAATCTAATCCCGCAGCGACCGACATACCCGAGCCAGCGCCAACAAGAATAGCATCAGCATCAGTAATTTTTTCAAGTAGTTGTTCTTCATCAAAATCCATTCTAAAGTTCTCCCATTGTAGTTGCTATTTTATTAATTGCTTCTGTTAAGTCGCCATCAATTCCAAATGATTTCGACTTAATATCATCAGGAATATTTAATTCACCTTTATTAATTGAGACATATGTCATTTCAGGCAATTGCTCAACTAAACTCATCATTGGACCTTTGATCATCTGATTACGTGGACCAATACCCATTTCTAAAACCAGCATTTTTTTATTAGCGTTTTCGTTAATAAAATCAGTCAAATGATTTCGGATACTTGTGTTGGGAATAAAACTAGGTTCACTAGAAATATTTAATCGCATAGGTGACCCATCATTCTCACATTTAGGTAGAAGATCCTCATTGGAAACTCCTGCAATATCATCTTTTTCAAAAGCTTTAGCTAATTCGATCGTTGAAAAGAATTTTGGATTCTTCTCTGTCATGCAATGCATTTGTGCAAAGTTACCTTCCAATTCAAAAATCTTATTAGGATCAAAACCAGCTAGGTGAAAATGATGTTCCGTATTTGAAGTAATGATAAAATAGTTTTTTTGATTAAGAATCCGTTTTAAACCACTCATCAATGGACTTCCAGAATATTGAATGACATATTTTTCTATCATTCGACTGTTGAATTTCCATTCATCAACCAAATCTGCGTATAAAGAGGTCATACCTTGAAAAATATTCTGTATACCGTACTTAGCTTGAAAATCTCCAAAGTTTCCCTTAAAGCTTTCATCATTTGCAAATAAATTTAATCCCTCAGAAATTGAAAAACCATTGGCAGCCGTGACAATTACAGCATCTGCCTGATTTATCTTTTCTGATATACGTTTTATATCTTCATCATTCAACTTATTTCATTCCTTTGCTGTTATTTTAAAATTAACATCAGTGCATATTCACGATATTAACAAGTTTGTTCCATATTGTCAATGGCTGTGAATTGAAAAATAACAGCAAATAAATTATAATTGAATTTATTAGATAAATTGGAGGTATGTTTTATGAAGAAATCCGTCAAATTGAGTGATAGCGTCCATGCACTAGTCCTAATATCGACTGATCCATTTCATAATTTGACCAGCGCTCGTTTAGCCGAAAGTATCAAGACAAATCCTTCATTTGTCCGCCAAATCATGAGTAAACTTAAACAGGCTGGTATTATCGAGAGTGTCACCGGTCATCCTCAACCCAAACTGGCGATTGATCCTAAAAGTATTTCACTATTGGACATCTACCGTGCTGTCGAGGGCGATGCACCATTATTACAACTGGATACCAATATAAATCCCGAATGTGGACCTGGAGTTAATATTCAGCTGTCACTAAAAGATTATTACAATGTGATCCAGCAAAACATTGAAAAACAAATGGCAGCTATCGATCTCCAAAGTATAATCGATAATTACGAAAAAAGATTAGAAAACCCCAAGTCAGATTATTTACAATTGATTGCTGATAAATAATAAAGATGACAATTCAATTCCTCAATTTGGAATTAAATTGTCTTTTTTTTGTAAAAAAAAGACCATAGACAAAATTGTCTATGGTCGAAAGTTTATTTATTATTCGTCGTCATCATCTGCAGCGGCTGTATAAACTTCTGAAACATCATCGTCGTCTTCTAGTTGATCGATCATGTGTTCAAATTGTTCTTGTTTGTCTTCTGGTACAGGTGTTGTATTTTGAGGGATCATTGTTAATTCTGAGTTAGCAATTTCATAACCCTTTTCAATCAAACCATCACGTACACCGGCAAACTCTTTAGCATCTGTATAGATCTCAAAAGCGTCATCTGATGTTTGTAAATCATCAGCACCAAGATCCATGATGTCTAATAAGACTTCATCTTCATCTTGAGTATTCTTTGTACGATCCAAAACAAGGTATCCTTTACGGTCAAACATATAAGCAACTGAACCGCTTGAACCCAAGCTACCTCCGTTACGAGTAAACGCAACACGTACTGAAGAAGCTGTTCTGTTCTTATTATCTGTCAATGCTTCAACCAAAACTGCAACTCCACCTGGAGCGTAGCCTTCATATGTTACTTCGTCGTAGTGTTCTTCACTACCACCTTCGGCTTTATCTAAGGCACGTTTGATGTTGTCCTTAGGCATGTTAGCTGCACGAGCTTTATCTACTATTAAACGAAGAGCAGCATTACTGTCTGGATCGGCACCACCCGCTTTTGCCGCCATGAATAATTCACGTGATAATTTTTGGAAAATCTTTCCACGCTTAGAATCTTGGGCATTTTTTCTACCCTGGATGTTATGCCATTTTGAATGTCCTGACATTTCTGCTTCCTTCTTCCACTTTTATTGTAAACCAGGTAACATAATATCAAAATATGCCCGTCATTTCAATATTAACCGGTAATTAATAAAGTGAAATCAGCGATTATTTTTACGACGTTTAATGTCAATTCCTACTAATGACAACAATCCTAGTAAAATACCACTGATTGTAGCCATCAGACCACTTTTATTTCCAGTTTGAGGGAATCTGCCTTTAGTTGCTTCAGAATTTGTTTGAAGACTCTTATTAGCAGAAACCGTTGCATTGGATGTAGCAAGTAAGCTCTTTGTTACTGGACTCTGCCCTGTAGCACCCTTAGAACTGAGATATGTTACTGAATTTTTACCACTATATTCACTGCCGCTATTAACGACTGGAGTTTCTGGTACAACTGGAGTAGTTGGTTTAGGTGATCCTGGATTTGTTGGAGTTTCAGGGTTAGTTGGTACTTCTGGAGTAGTTGGTGTTCCTGGTTCTTCTGGATTTGTCGGTGTTTCAGGGTTAGTTGGTGCTTCTGGTTCTTCCGGATTTTCAGGTTCCTCTGGATTTGTTGGTTTCTCTGGTTCTTCTGGACCATTCTCATTACCTTGATCTCCAGAATCTCCTGGTTCAGTTGGACCTGTGCTACCGCCAGAATTATTGTCTTCTGTTCCGCCAGTTACATGCAGAGTAACATTTTTAGTCATACCGTCAGCTGTACTCAAAGTTACAGTATAATCGCCATTCTTAGTTAAATCGGCACCATTTAAGTTCAATGAAATATCACTCAGTGGAAGTGGACCATTCAAATCATAAGCAAAGGCTTTAAAGTCATCTAATGTTGGAGCAGGATCACCAACCTTCATTGTGTAATCTTCACCATTGATACCAGTGATCGTAAATGTTCCTGGTACTACTGTGATCGTGTAATTTGGATTTGCATCTTCATTTGGTGTAACAGTTATTGGATAAGTACCCACGGTCTCACCTGGATCACGAGAGACTGTATATTCAGCATCAGTTACTCCATTAGAAACTTGTCCTGTTAAAGCAGGATCGGTTTCACCAGAAGTTTTGGCAGCATTTACAGCAGTAATAGTTATTGGAAGTTTTTCGATCACATAACTAGATGTGTTGGTCCCTGGTTCCCAATCGTACAAATCACTATCTGGTAATGCATTAATTGCAGCTAAACCTTGAGATGTTAATTGAACTTGGTAAGTTCCGGCATCAATTGCTGGTGTAACAAATTCTACGTCGCCTGGTTTAGTTGTATAAGTAGTCCCATTTGAAAGTGTTACTTCATAACTGCCGGTTTCTGCCGGTGTACTACCACTATAAACACTGGTGTT
Source organism: Companilactobacillus kedongensis (assembly GCF_003946625.1). Taxonomy (GTDB): domain Bacteria; phylum Bacillota; class Bacilli; order Lactobacillales; family Lactobacillaceae; genus Companilactobacillus; species Companilactobacillus kedongensis. The sequence continues at coordinate 18,336 of NZ_RHOR01000020.1, forward strand.
ACTGCCGCTTATTGCATATGTCCCAGCATTCTTTTGAACACTAACGTCGACAGTCGTACTGTACTCACCATAGCTATATGTAACTTTATAAGTCCCCGGTGTCTTTGTATCGACTGATGAAACGGTCTGTCCAGCTGGATCTTCAATTGAAACTGTCATGCTGGATAATGGAACGACAGTACCATCTTCAAGTGTACATCCCACAAAGTTATCTTCTGGAGACCAATTAGATCCGAGGATAACCATTGAATCAATTGCTTTAATAGCAGGGTTATTTAAGACAACATTATATTGACCGTTATATTCTGGTCCGATGCTCCAATTAAATGCGAAATTCTCTGTTCCGGTAGGTATATTAAAGACACCATTTGAATATGTAACGCCACTAGTCAATCCAAAAATTCCTAAGTACTGTTCATTAAATCCATCAGCGTTGATGTTAAAGAAGTCTGAGATCTTATCATGTGTTGGATCGGTAAAAATAGTATCAACTTGATAGCCACCGATACCTGATCCGAACGAACCAGAAATACTTACGTTAGGCGCGTCAATATTAACGATTCGATTATATTTGAAGACTTCGTTTCCTAAAGAAAGATTACTGCCTGAATAACTTAATCCCGTCAATTGATCACTTAAGAATGCTTGATCACCAACCGAAGTTACACTAGCAGGAACGGTCAAATCTCCTGAAACCTTATCATATTCAAAGGCTCCAGCACCAATAGTTTGAAGGTCGGCCGAATTAGTAAGATCAAGAGTCGTTAAATTATTGTCGTAAACAAAGGCTTGATAACCTATCGAGGTCAAAGTTTTATCAAAGGTTACACTTTTAAGATCAGTATTAGAGGCAAAGGCCTGATCCGAAATAGTTTGTAAACTATCTGGCAATGTCAAAGTTATTAAGTCCGGATTATAAGCAAAGGCCTCCTTACCAATTGAAGTAACCGAATTTGGCAAAACAAGAGAGGTTATCGGATCAGATACAAAAGCATCATCGCCGATCGTTTGTAAAGTTGTATTTTTAGAGAAATCAACTGTTGATAATTTACTATTGTAGGCAAAGGCAGATTGACCGATACTCTCTAAGCCATCATTTAAGATAACGTTAGCCAAACTTTCATTGCTATAAAACGCCTCCTTACCAATAGTTGTTAGACCATCATTTAAGGTTACTGATGTCAAATTGTTATTAAATTGGAAAGCATTATTACCGATTGCGGTTACTTTATAGGTCACACCGTTGAGAGTAATTGTTGGAGGTAAATTGATTGAAGTAATTGTTGAACTTCCAGTAGCCAATCCTGTTACTGTTGCAGTCCCTGATGTAGAATCCGTTGACCAAGTAAAACTATCCGAAGGTGTGTATTCAGAGGCACTAGTGGCCGGTGCTGTCGTTGTAGGTGTATTGGTTGTTGCAGTTGTTGTTGGTGCTGTGACCGTCGGTGTTGTTGTCGTTGGAGCAGTTGTTGGTGCTGTTGGCGTAGTAGTGGTCGTTACTGGAGTTGTTGGTGACAGATCTCCACTAGCAGTTACTCCTCCGCTACTAGTGCCAGTAGTAGACGTACTTGTACTTGGTAACGTAGAAGTACTAGTTGTAGTTCCTGTTGAAGTGGTTGTTGTCGGAACAGTCGTTGTACCCGTTGTCGGCGTCCCTGTGGCAGTAGCTATGTCCGTACTAGTCGACAAGGTCGTCGTTGGAGTAGACGTTGTCGTTGGGGCAGTTGTTGTACCCGTTGTTGGAGTAGCTGTTGTGGACCCAGTTTCTGGTGTAGTTGCCGTACTTGTACTTGTTTCAGCAGCTTGAGCTAGTACTTGATGTGTCAATGAAGTACCAACGCCCAAAGTAATTGCAGCACTTGCAGCAATCACAATTTCTTTACCATCTTTAATTAATACATTTTTTTTCATTTTCATCATGAACATCCCACACTTCTGTTTAAACAAATTTTGATTATATTATATAAAGTTTTAAGTTTAAGACAAACAAAAAGACCTCATCTGAGATCTTTTTTAAGTGAACCTAATTCATGATAAAAGAACAACGCTCTTTTCTAGCGCTTTATTTATATTTTTATAAAATGTAGGATATTAAAACTCCAGCAAACATAGCAATATTTACCTAAAGTTTTTTCGATTTAAATAACGTGCAGAAAATCAAGCCTTCTTGTGTTTAGTCAAAATATAAATAACCAAAAACAATATCAGTCCTGCTAACAAAGCTCCCATACTATCTAAAATAACATCATAAATAGATGGAGTCCTGCCACCGGTCAGTCCTTGATGAAATTCATCAAAAGCCGCCAATCCAGTGGCAACCATCCAAGGAACAAATACGCTCAGTACCTTGTGAGTCTGAAAGTAATTATATAAAGCCAAACTCAAAAATAATCCTAAAATAAAATACGTTCCAAAGTGTGCTCCCTTGCGAATGAAAAACTCCACAAAGTGAAAATAACCATCATTTTGAATCGACTGGATCTTACCGCCATAGTTGAAGCTTATTCCACTCAACAAATGATAAAACGGCTTATTATTGGAACCCAAATGACGCTCCAAGAAAGGAACCGATGTCTGCTGTTTGTAGGTCATCGATGAACTATAAAATAGTATCAATTCGACAACAACAATCGCCCACCAATACCATTTTTCATGCTTTTTAATTCTATTAATCACTGTTTTTCTCCAATTTTACTTTAGAATTCAATTTTCTAGCATCATCAAAATAATCAGTATGATAAGAAGAATGAATTGCCCAATAATAAATAGCGGTGGAAAAAGCTAATATCAAAACAAAATCCAATGGATATTTGATCAAATCTATTCCGCCAAAGTTAACGCTACCTAACCAAGATATCAATGATAATCCCGTCAAGTGAACGATAAACCACAAACTGGCATACATTTTAGGTTTGAATTCATTGAACCCTCTTTTGAAATCATAAAAGATATAAATTGGTAAACCGACAATAATAATGACGATCACTTCAACCGTAGTTGGGAACATTGACCAATAAATTGCTAAACTGATCAAATCAAATACGACTGGAGCCAAGATATTCATCCCTTTAATTTTTGATGGACGCTTAAAGTCCGGACCCATTCTACGTAAGCTGCCAGCGACAACTGGCCCCGTCAATAACGATATTAACGTTGAAGCAGCAACGACTCGAGACAGTAATGACCAATTTTTAAATAACGTTATCAGTATCATACTGACAACTAAATTAACCAGCAATGCTATTCTTGGCGAACCAAATTTATTATCACTTTTGCCCAATATCTTAGGCAAATGTCTATTCTTAGGCATCGACGACAAAGATTTACTAGCAGAGGCTGAAAAGGCAATTCCACTTCCTAATGGTGAAATAAAAGCTGTGAAATATATCAAAGTTGATAACCAATAGATATTTAACAGAATTGCTAAATCGGCATATGGTGAATTGAAATTCAGACTCGACCAACCTTTAGCCATGATGCTCTGTGGTAGTGAACCGACAAAAACTATTTGTAAAGAAATATAAATCAATGCACTTATCAATAATGAAAGAATGATACCTCGACGGATATTTCTCTCTGGTTTTACAATATCATTTCCTAAATTAATAACTGTCTGAAATGCTACATATGAATAAATTATTCCAGCACTACCGATCGCCACAAAAATTGAGGCCGTGCCATTAGGCATAAACTGCTGCATATTATGTCCCATATTATTTAAATCAAAATGTGCTGTGATCAAGACGATCATCGTGATAACTGGAACTACTAATTTAAAAACTGCTATCAAGTTATTAAATTTAGCCATGATCGATACGGACCAATAATTTATAAACGTAAAGACAAATAATAATCCAGTTGCCATAAGCATTCCACTCGATGATAATTGACCGTTATCCATGAAGCCATGTGTAAAACTAGCCCATTTCCATGGCCATGTACTCATATATTGTGTTGAGGCAACCGCCTCTATTGGCAAAATTGCTAGTAATGACAGCCAATTTGCCCACGAAGCAATGTGTCCCAGAAATGATCCATGCGTATACATCGTAAAGCGGCTCATTGCACCATCTTCAGGAAACATCGTTCCAATTTCAACATAGACCATTGCGATCATTGCTACCAATACAGCCCCGATGATCCAACTTATTATAGCTGCAGGGCCAGCGATTTTTGCCGCCTGACTCGATCCAAACATCCAACCAGAGCCGATTATTGCGCTTAAACCAAACATCGTCGTTGAAAATAAATTTAATTTTTTATCATTCATCCAAACCCACCAATTCGATTAAAAAAAAGCCTCTAAAATTAGAGACTTTTCTTTATTTAATAATTTATATTACTCTACAGTAACACTCTTAGCAAGATTTCTTGGTTGGTCAACGTTGTTACCACGGGCCAAACTTGCGTAATATGCGATAAGTTGTGCAGGTACAACACTGACGATTGGTGAGATCATTTCGTCAATTTCTGGAACTACGACTTGATCACCTTTTTCAGCAAATTTCTTGCTTGCAATAACCAATACATGAGCACCACGAGCAGCAACTTCTTGAATATTACCACGTGTATGTGAAGCGCCAATACCATCATTGATGTAAGCAAATACTGGTGTATCCTTTTCGATCAATGAGATAGTACCGTGTTTCAATTCACCTGCAGCAAATCCTTCAGAATGAATATATGAAATTTCCTTCAACTTCAAAGCAGCTTCAAGTGAGAGTGCATAATCAATCCCACGTCCGATATAGAAAGCATCTTTCTTGTCTGTTAAGTAGTCAGCAGCAATTTCTTTGAATTTATCTTTTTCGTCAACAATTGTTTGGATAGCATTAGCGGCAAGTGCTAATTGTTCTTGAAGGTCAAGGTCTTGAGCAGCTTTAACACCCTTGAATTCACCAATAGCTTTAGCAAGCACAGCTTCAACGGCGATGTTAGCTGTATAAGCCTTTGTTGAAGCAACGGCAATTTCTGGTCCAGCGAGAAGTTCCATTGTATATGTAGCTTCACGTGAAAGTGTTGAGTTGGCAACATTTGTCATTGTCAAACTGTGGAAGCCGAGTTCATTAACTTTTACAAGCACTTGTCTACTATCAGCAGTTTCACCACTTTGTGATAAGAAGATAAAGAATGGTTTCTTAGAAAGTTTTGGCATATGGTAACCAAATTCACTAGCTAGTTCAACATCAACTGGAACATCAGCTAAGTTTTCAAAAATATCCTTACCAACTAAGGCAGCGTGATAACTTGTACCGGCAGCAACGATATATAGACGATCCGCACCAGCAACATCTTTAAGCATAGTTTGATCTACATTGATCTTCTTGCCATCAAAGTAGTTTGATGAGATCTTTCTCATAACGGCTGGTTGTTCATCGATTTCTTTCAACATGAAAGTATCGTACGTACCCTTTGAAATATCACTAGCATCAAGTTTTACAGTATATGGATCTCTTTGAACGGCTTTACCGTCAAGAGTACTGATCTCAACACTATTCTTTTTCAAGATAACAACTTCACCATCATGGATCTCAACAAATTTATGTGTACTTTCCAACATGGCCATAGCATCTGAACAGATAACATTGAAACCATCACCCAAACCAATAAGTAAAGGACTCTTGTTCTTAGCTACAAAGATACGATCAGGGTTTTCCTTATCAACTAAAGCAAAGGCATATGAACCTTCGATCAATGACAGAGCTTTTCTGAAAGCAGCTTCAGTATCCATATTTTCTTTAACTGCAAAATAGTCGATCAATTGAACAGCTACTTCAGTATCAGTTTGACTCTTAAATGTTACATCACTTAAGTATTTTTCTTTTAGTTCAGTATAGTTTGTTAGCACACCATTATGTACCAAGTAGAAACGATTGTCTGCTGAAAAATGAGGATGAGCATTAGCTACTGTTGGTTCACCATGAGTTGCCCAACGAGTATGTCCAATTCCGATAAGTCCTTGTACATCATCTGAAACTTCATTTTCAAGGTCACTGATCTTGCCAACTTCTTTTACAAGATAGTCTTTGCCGTTTTCATTATTTACGTAGATACCGGCTGAATCATATCCACGATATTCAAGTTTTTCAAGTCCGCTTAATAAAATTTTAGTTGTGTTTTCATTACCTACAACTCCAACAATTCCACACATTGTATAAAACCTCTCTAAATCGGTATAGTTTTTATTTTTAAAATTGGTCTAGCCTTTTAATCAAGGCGACCTTTTAGATAACAAAGCCTAGAATACTAATTTAGATGGATTATGTCAACTATTTTTCGATAATTTGTAAGGTTTTTTAATAAATGGTATATGTATCGTACATTAAAATTGGTATTGGTATAAACCGATTACATTTTTCGTATGTGATTTTATTTACTTGTTGATTTTTGATTGTAATTGTGAGACTCGCTTTCAGAGATTCTTGGAGTTGGATTGCCGCCTCCGGAAGAGAAAAAACTAACCTGCTGTGGGGAACGTTCTCAGCCAAGGTTTGAGAACTCGATTTTGAGCTTTGTCGCAAATCTCAAAATCGTCCATTCTGTAAGTACGGCTACGCCGTTCTAACAGAATCTCCACTGCTGGTCAATTTTCTCTCTTCCTACGGCTATATTATATTTTTATTTTTAGATCATATATATGTTTTAATCCAATAGCATTCAAATAGTATCTATAATTAAAATCAAAAATATGTAAGTTAAATATTCAACGGTTATTAATAACTGACTTGCTAAATGTCATAATTCAGAGATCCAGTCGGAGGTCGCAAGAAATTTTCCTGCAGTGACAGTGGCGTTAGAGTGGCGATCTTCCGCTCTTACCCCACGAACGATTCTGAGATTTGCGTAAGCAAAGCTCAAAATCGAGACCTCAGACCTTGGCTGAGGTCGGTTCCACAGCAGGAAAAGTTTCTTGCGACCGGAGACGACATAAAAAAAAGAGCACTCATATAAATGAGTACTCTCAATACAATTTTCTAGCTCAATTCGTTCTTTACAACATCAACGATTTGATCACAATAATTATTAACTTTTTCTTCAGTTGAAGCTTCACACATAACTCTCAACAAAGCTTGTGTTCCACTAGGACGAACCAATACTCTTCCGTCTCCGTCCATTTCATCTTCGACAGTCTTAATAGCGTCCAAGATTGGTTGATGAGTCTTCCAAGCATTCTTATCTTTAACTGGTACATTAACTAACTTCTGTGGATAAACTTTCACTGGGGCAGCTAATTCTGACAAACTCTTGCCAGTTTCTTTCATAACATGCAACAAGTGGATTCCTGTTAACATCCCATCACCAGTATTCATGTACTCATACAAGACAACATGTCCTGACTGTTCACCACCGATGTTGTATCCATTCTCACGGATCTCTTCTACCACGTGACGGTCACCAACGGCTGTTTGGACATACTTCATCTCATTGGCTTCAATTGCCTTGTAGAGGCCTAAATTGCTCATTACAGTAGTTACAATAGTGTCTTTCTTTAAACGGCCACCGTCATGTAAATATTTACCTAAGATGAACATGATTCTATCACCATCAATGATATTACCTTCCTCATCAACAGCAATACAACGGTCTCCATCACCATCAAAAGCTAATCCAGCAACTGCATCTGATTCTTTAACTTTTTCAGCCAAAGCTTCAGGATGTGTCGAACCAACACCTTTATTGATATTGATACCATCTGGATGAGAAGCCATAATGTCAAAATCAACATCTAAATCAGCAAATAATGTACTTGCCAAACGACTTGTTGAACCATTTGCGGTATCCAAAACGATCTTCATGTCGCTTAAATCATCTGACAATGTTTGCTTCAAGAACTGAAGATACTTTTGAGCACCTTCTGGATAATCAGAAACGCTACCTAAGCCTTCAGCTGATGGTCTTGGCAAAGTATCTTCTTTAGCATCCAATAATTCTTCGATTTCATCTTCAACATCATCAGCTAATTTATAACCATCTGAACCAAAGAACTTAATTCCATTATCTTCAGCTGGATTATGTGAAGCTGAGATCATAATACCTGCGTCGGCTGAAACAGCTCTTACAAGATAAGCTACGGCTGGAGTTGTGATCACGTCCAAATTCAAGACTTCGATACCTACAGAAAGTAATCCCGAAATTAAACTCTCTTGTAGCATTTGTCCTGAAATACGTGTATCTCTTGCTACTAAAACACGTGGATGTCCATCTTCATTCTCAGAATGTTGTGTTAGAACATATCCTCCACATCTTCCCAATTTAAAAGCTAGTTCTGGACTTAGCTCTTTATTAGCAATTCCTCTAACTCCATCTGTACCAAAATATTTTGTCATTATTGTTACCCCCAACGTTTAATTTCCATCGTTGTTATCATTATTATTTGTTGTTGAACTATTGTCATCATCGTTACTTGATGTATCTGTATTCGTACTTGTGTTAGTACTTGTACTGCTGCTAGATCCCGTTGAAGAGCTCTTAACAGTTATCTGAACATTGATATTATCCGGATCAGTCGAAACAACCTTATCTCCTAAAGCATCGGCCAAATTGATCGTCTTTTTAGTATCACTATTCACATCAGATATATCTATCGGAACATCGATCGAATCACTAATAGCATTTAGTTGATCTTGCGAACCATAAATCTTAATTGATTTGGTATCCGAATCGAAAGTGTAGCTATTATTCGAATTACTTCCCTTTTGTTTCAAATTTATTGAAACCGTCTTACTAGGGATACTAATTGGAATTTTAACATGAACCGTCTGTGGATCCAAAGTCACACTTAAAGTTTTACCATTTTTATCCAACGCTTGCACTAAAACTTCTTGATCAAAGGTAGATTTTATCCCCTTTGGCAAAACAGCTTCTACTACAACTCGATCGATCCGTTTAACTTCAGCGGAAGCACCTGTTGCAGTAACTGTTGTTGGTGAGATCGAGGCTGCCCCAGCTTGATAGCCGTCAGCTAAAGAGTTCTTATTGTATTCGGCATCAACCGTAAATGACTTAGTCTTACGCTTTTGAATATTGACTGTGACATATTTAGGTTTCACCGAATAGGTCAACTCATTATTCAAGCCACTGACTTTTACCTGAACTCGATGCTGACCAGTTGAATATTCTTTTAGATTTAAATATACATTAAAGTTCTGAGTATTCTTAGTAGCTGTTACTAAAGCCGATGGCCCCTCGATCGTTATCTTTACACTTTCAGGATAACCAGTAATGTAATAGTCATTGGTATTAGCCTGAATCTGCAAAGGAACAGTCATTGTAGCTTTAGTATTAGCCGTAGACGTACTAGATTGATTAGAATCCCTGGTTGAGCCTACTCCAGGACTGCTAACAGCAACGAATAGCCAAATAGCACAGCAAAGTGAAATAAAGGCATAAAAGTAATTACTATTTATTATCTTTTTCATTTTGCTTGCCCCTTCCTCGACGGATTGAGAAAACGTCAAATAATGAACGACTACTGTCATTACTTGAATCTGCTAATTGTGCATGGAGATATTTCAGATATTCTTCACGAGTTAGATCTAACATCATATGACCATTTCTCGTAATCATAACTCCACCAGTTTCCTCAGATACAACAATCGTTATAGCGTCAGTAACTTCACTGATACCAACAGCCGCACGGTGTCTAGTTCCCAGCTCTTTAGGAATTGTATTACTCTCTGAAAGTGGCAAATAAGCGGCCGCAACAGAGATTCGATTCTTCCTGACGATCACCGCCCCATCATGAAGCGGCGTATTAGGGATGAAAATATTGATCAATAACGCTCCGGTAACTTCAGCATCCAGATCAATACCGGTTTCAACGTACTCTTCCAAACCAGTATTCATTTCCAAAGTGATCAAAGCACCAATTCTTCTCTTACTCATATATTGAATCGCCTGATCAAGACTTTCGATCAGGTGATTTTTGGTTTTACCTTCTTCATTGCTGGTAGAGCTAAATAGCGGCAATCGTCCTAAATGCTCTAGTCCACGTCTGATTTCAGGCTGGAAGATTATCACGATAACAATGATCCCCCAATTTATCAGTTGGTCCATCAAAAATGAGACAGTGTGCAAATTCAGCACCCAGCTGATAAGTTTGATCAGAAAAATCACGATGATACCTTTTAACAGTTGAACCGCCTTGGTACCTCGGATCATCGAAAGCACTTTATATAAAACATACCAGACTACCAAAATATCAACTAGATTGGCTAAGTTCTGCCATGTAAAAATATTGCTTGGTATAAAATTCATTATTTTTACCCCTTATTAGCTGAACTAATTATAGCAAACAATAAAAATTATAAAACTTGTAATTTCTATTGAGTATCAACATTAATTACTTCTTCACTGTAATTAATGTTCTGACGTAATTCTTTAGCAGTAGCCTTGCTGATCCTACCACGTTCGAGCAAGTCTTGAACAAAAGCTCTTTGGTAGCTTAAAGCCTTTATTTCCAGACTGGCTCTTTCACTATTAAATTCAGGAGTACGGTGCTTGTTCTTACCCTGCAATAAATCTAATCGTTCTTCATAATGACGTTGGAAAACGTAAATCAAATTATCTGCAATATCGTCATGATCTGAAAGATCCAATTCATACAGTTTATCGAGTGCCTTTTGCGCACCAGCAATTGATATCTTTAAGCCATCTCGATTAAATTGAATAACTTCTTCATGCTTTTTAAACGGTAGATGAATTATTCGTTTCAATCCCAAGACGGTTCTTCTAAAGTAAGCAATAAAGAATTCGATCGTAGGGTTGTAACGATGCTTAACGATTTCTTTTTTATACTTAGTAATCTTTTTAACCGCAATATCATAAGCATCCTGAGAAATTTCATTATTCGCATATAATTCTTCAATAGCTTCTAATTCACAATTAAAACAGATATCCCAAAGCTCAGCATCCTTCTTACCTTTGACACGTTTTTTACTGATTTGGGCAGGATTATTAGCCTGAACATTCAAATTATGGATATTGTATAAATATTCCGCAATAATTGTTGAATAAATTACGTCATTATCCTTAATATTTTCGTCTTTTAATTTTTTAATGGTTTTTTCTAGGATGACTTTATTAGCCTGATATTGATTCATCTGAATCTTTACAGGTTCATTTACTTCATCATCATCTTCGTCGTCTTCATCATCATCGTCATCGTTTAGGCTGTTACCACGATACGTAACAGGCTCAGAATTCTTCGTTAAGATTGGGATCAAGAAAGTAGCCCCCAACAAACTGAAGATAATTACTGTACTGGCGATAAATAATAATAGTGTTCGTGAAGGAAAGGCCGCCCCACCTTTGATAGTCATTGGAATGGACAAAACGGCAACCATGGTAACGGCACCACGGACACCAGAAATTCCTGACATCAAGCAATAGTCAAAACGTTCTTTTGAAAAGATGACTGTTTTTCCATCGCTCGGAGCCAAAGTAGTATATAAATAACTCCAGATAAATCTGATAACGACCAACATGATCCAAATGATAAATGACAATCCAATTGCCATAAAGGTACTGATATTATCGTTATGAACCAGTTCTTCCATCGCAAATGGAATCTCAATACCCAACAGTACAAAAACGATACCGTTTAAGATATAAATAACCATATCCCAGGTCCTTGAGGTAACTAATCGTATCTCTGGCGAAAAATCATTGACTCTTCTATTTGAAGAAATGTTCATGATACCAGCAACAACGACCGCTACAACACCAGATACATGTAAAACATCTTCAGCAATGTAATAAATCACGAAAGGAATCGTTATTTGAATAATCGTGTGCAAGATCGAATCATCAACACCCTGATTGATCAAATACAGTCTTAGGCCATTAAAAATCCAAATAGCTATAGCACCAAAGAAGGCACCAACAAAAGCAATATACAAGAAGTCAATCGTTGCACTCCTTAGAGAAAAGACCCCTGTAACCGTTGCAGCAACACCATATTTAAAACAGATCAAACCAGAAGCGTCGTTTATTAAACTTTCACCACTAAGTAGATGCATCAACTTATCGGGAATTCTAGCTTTTTTCGCGATAGATTGCACCGCGATCGGATCAGTTGGTGATAGAACGGCAACCAATGTAAATGCCGTTGCCCATGGTAAAGAAGGAATAAGCATCTTTACGATCACCCCACCAACCACAGTAGAGATGACTACCAGAAAAATAGCATTCCCGATAATCGGCCCCTTCAATTTCCAAAGTTCTCGTTTTGGGAAACGATTCCCATCATTAAATAGAATTGGCGCAATAAAGGCCAACATAAACCACTCAGTATCAACGGAAATTTTGACATGCATAAATAATGCCGCAATTATCCCCGCTGAAATTTGAATCAAACTTGGTGGAACTGATACAAAGTAATGGCTGATAATATTAGCCACAATTAGTAACGAAACGATCAAAATAACTGATTCGAGTACCGCCACAGACATCGCCTACCTTTTTTATAATTTAGTATCTTCACCGATAATCCTAACTTCTGTTTGAAGTTCAATATCGAATTTTTCTTTAATAGTTCTTTGAATCAAATGAATTAAATTCATGTAATCAGTAGCTGTCGCATGATTGATATTAACGATAAATCCGGCATGCTTCATTGAAACCTGGGCGCCACCGATAATTTTTCCCTGTAATCCAGCTTTAATGATCAACGGACCAGTAAAGTGTCCTGTGGGACGTTTGAAAACACTACCGCAAGATGGATATTCCAAAGGCTGTTTTGAACGACGTAACGCATTTAGCCGATCCATTTCATCTTGAATTTTATTTTTATCACCAGAATTTAGTTGGAAAGTTCCACTGATAACAATTCCGCCATTTTCCTGAATAACACTGTGACGATAAGCAAAATCCATCTCTTCATGGTTAAAGTTTTTAATTTGTCCATCAGGCAAAAGAACTTCAGCCGAAGAAAAGACATCCTTAATCTCTCCACCATAAGCACCGGCGTTCATGAAAACAGCACCGCCAACACTACCAGGAATCCCTGCAGCAAATTCTAGTCCTGTTAATCCAGCTTTTTGAGCGGCAATCGTCGTATTAATGATCGTAGCTCCTGCTTCAGCCGTAACTTCATTATCATGAACAGAAATTTCATGGAAATTAGGTAAGATAATCACGATACCGCGAATTCCACCATCTTTGATGATCAAATTACTTGCATTACCGATAATGGTTATCTTAATATCATTTTCACGCGCTGTATTAACAATTTCGACAAGTTCACCGCGGTTTTTTGGAAAAGCCAAGACATCGGCATTCCCACCCGTTTTAGTAAAAGTATACTTGCTTAATGGCTCATCTTTTTTAAATTCAATATTAGGTAATTTTTCAACTGGAAAATTCAATATTCATCATCCTTTTAATGTTACATAAACTACTCTTAATTTTATCACACACTACAATTCTTAACGAACTAACTAGCACTATGACAATGTTATAATTATTTCGAGGTGATACTGTGAAACTTATATCGTGGAATGTAAATGGCCTACGTGCCGTTGTTAAGAAGGATTTCTTAGAAACTTTTAAAAATTTAGATGCTGATATATTTAGTATTCAAGAAACTAAATTACATCAAGACCAAATTGATTTAGACCTACCCGGATATCATCAGTACTTTTATGATGCCATAAGAAAGGGATATTCTGGGACAGCTGTCTTCACTAAAGAAGAACCGATCAAGGTCACTCGAGGACTAGGGATTGACGAATTAGATACTGAAGGTCGTACTTTGACATTGGAATTTCCTAAATTTTATTTGATCGATAGCTATTCACCTAACTCACAACAAGAATTAAAACGACTCAATTTTAAATTAGCTTATAACGATGCCCTGCATGACTACATGAAAAAATTATCCGAAGAGAAACCTGTTATCTTATGTGGTGATTTAAATGTTGCTCACAAGGAAATCGATCTTAAAAACGATAAGACAAATCATCATAATCCTGGATTTTCAGATGAAGAGCGTCAAAAGTTCACTGAATTACTCGATGACGGATTTATCGACAGCTTCCGTTATTTGCATCCCGATGAAGTGAAATATTCTTGGTGGAGTTATCGTTTCAACGCACGTATGAACAACGCAGGTTGGCGTATTGATTATTTTGTTATTTCCGAAAATGGCAAAAATTTGATCAATAAAGCCGAAATTTTAAATGATATCTACGGATCAGACCACTGTCCGATCGAATTAGATTTAAATTTGGAGGATTAGCATGAATTTTGTCGCAATGGACTTTGAAACTGCCAATGGGCACCGTACAAGTGCCTGTTCACTAGCACTTGTATTAGTCCGTAACAGTCAAATCGTGGATAGTTTTTATACACTAATAAATCCACAAGAAAATTTCAGTCCTAGAAATATTCAGATCCATCACATCAGACCACAGGATGTACAAGATGCACCCACTTTTGATAAAGTTTGGCCGCATATCCAACCATTATTTGATACATCTCACTTGGTGGCTGCTCATAATGCCAGTTTTGATAATAGTGTATTAAAAAACACTTTGACGAATTATGGAATTTTCCCGCCAAAGTATTTAACAATTGATACTGTAAAAACCAGTCGTAAATTTTATCCAGAAATGCCTAATCATAAATTAGACACTGTCTCAAGAAATCTGCAAATTGATCTAGAACATCATCACAATGCTTTAGATGATAGTATTGCTTGTGCCAAGATCCTTTTAAAGACTGAACAAGAATTTGGTACAGAACAAATAAAAAGAATGGCTAAGTTAACCTAAGCCATTCTTTTCATAATTAAAGTTTTATCTTTTTCTAACTCTGTCGTGAATCCAAACTTTTCATAAAGGTGGATCGCAACAGGGTTATTTTTGTATACTTCTAAACTAATTTTTTCAATTGGTGCATGTCTCGCCCAATCGATTGCTTCTTCGGTCAAATATGATGCGATGTTATTGTTCCAAAAATCTTTTTCGACCACAACACCGTACTCTGATTCAACATCTGAAACTTTTTCTAATCGGCAAAATCCAACAATCGAGTCATCGAAGACTGCTACAAAAATTTCATCAAAATCTGATTCTGAAATAACACTCAATGAATCTGCTTCATCAGAAACACTGACATTTTCTATGTCTTCATATTCAATAAAATCACTTTGTTTACCCGCACGCTTTAAAAACTCCAATAGAAGTTTCGCATCGTTGGGAACAGCTTCTCTGATTATTAATTGATCACTCATACCAAATCTCCAAAATCACGATTCTCATATTTTTGTCCATGAAGCTTTATTTCGATCTGACGATCTTCGTCAGATAGTCGAGTAATATTGATCGACATATGTTCTTCAGGTACTTCATCTTTGATGAATTGTGGCCACTCCACAATTGTAATTCCATCGCCGTTGAAATATTCATCAAAGCCTAAATCCTCATCTGGACTACTTTCAAGTCGATAAGCGTCCATATGATATAGCGGGATTCTACCATCTTGATATTCTCGAATCAAAGTAAAAGTCGGACTTTTAACATTTTTCTTGATATCTAATCCTCGGGCCAATCCACGCGTCAAAGTTGTTTTACCTACACCTAGGTCTCCGTTCATTAAAATAACATCGCCAACTTTTAAATATTTACTCAGCTTTTGTCCTAAAGCCTCTGTTTCTTCATAAGAATGTGTTTCTAATTGATATTTGATCATGTTCTACCTCAATATTTTTTTATAAGGCAAGTGCTGCTGTTAAAATAGCCGTCTTATAAACGTCTTCTTCGTTGCATCCACGAGAAAGGTCAGAAATTGGTTTGTTCAAGCCTTGCAAGATAGGTCCAATAGCTTCAAAGCCACCGAATCTTTGAGCAATCTTGTAGCCAATATTACCTGATTGTAGTTCTGGGAAGATGAAGACATTTGCGTGACCGGCAACTTTTGAGTCTGGAGCCTTTTGAGCACCAACACTTGGTACGAATGAAGCATCAAATTGTAATTCACCATCTAACTCGATTTCTGGAGCTAGTTTATGAGCAATTTCTGTAGCTTCGGCAACTTTAGTAACTTCGTCACTCTTAGCACTACCCTTAGTTGAAAAACTAAGCATAGCAACTTTAGGATCAATGTCAAATAATTTAGCTGTCTTAGCAGTTTGAACAGCAATTTCAGCTAATTCTTGTGCATTAGGATTGATGTTGATGGCACAGTCACCAAACATATATCTTTCGTCACCCTTTTGCATAATGAATGAACCACTGATACGTGATGATCCTGGAGCTGTCTTAACGATTTGTAATGCAGGACGAACTGTATCACCAGTTGAGTGAACAGAACCTGAAACCATACCGTCAGCTTTGCCCATGTAGACTAGCATTGTTCCGAAGTAGTTATTGTCTTTAAGCATTTTTTCAGCTTGTTCTTTAGTATTCTTACCTTTACGACGTTCAACAAATGATTCAACCATAGCATCAAAATCAGCATATGTTTCTGGGTCGATAATAGTAATATCTTTAAGATCAGCAGAATATTCACTAGCTACTTTTGCAATTTCGTCTTTATTACCAATAAGAATTGGTTTTAAAACGCTTTCATTGTGGAGACGCAAAGCAGCACGTAAAATTCTAGGTTCATTTCCCTCAGGGAAGACAATTGTAAAGTTTTTCCCATCAATTTTGTTCTTAAGACTATCAAATAAATCCATTATTTCTCCTCCATTTCATTGACAACCTCTGGTAATTGCCAATTGATTACCCTTACATTATAGTGTAAAAGCGCTTCATTTGCTTTAGAAAATGGACGAGAACCAAAAAAACCGTAATTTGCGGAGAAAGGACTAGGGTGTGTTGAGGAGATAATTGTATTCTTTTCTTGGTCGATCAAAGGGATTTTACTCTTTGCAGAATTGCCCCAAAGTATGAAGACAACTCCGCCACGTTCTGACAATGCATGAATAGCAAAGTCAGTTAATTGTTCCCAGCCCTTGTTCTTGTGAGAATTGGCCTGACCGCGTCTAACGGTCAAAACAGAGTTCAACAATAAAACTCCCTGCTCTGCCCAAGATTTCAAATATCCATGATTAACCGGTTTAAACCCTAGATCACTATCAAGTTCTTTATAAATATTACGTAATGATGGTGGAATAGTAACTCCAGGGGCCACCGCAAAACTGCAACCAATAGCCTGATTAGGCTCATGGTATGGGTCTTGTCCTAAGATGACTACCTTCGTATCAGAAAATGAAGTCCACTTAAACGCCTGATAAATGTTATTCATATTAGGATAAATCGTTTGTGTGTTATACTCGTTTTTCAAAAAGTCATGTAGTTCATGATAATATGGTTTTTCAAATTCGCCTTCTAAGACGTCTTGCCAATCATTATTAATAAAATTTCTCAACTTTGCACCCGCTATCTAAATAATATATTTTTACAAAATATGGTAATATGCACATAGCACAATAATTTTGGAGGGAATCATATGATTAAACTAATTGCATCGGATATGGACGGAACTTTGCTAAATGACAAGATGGAAGTTTCCGATCGTAATCTTCAAGCCATAAAAGATGCACAAGAAAGCGGCATCGAATTTCTCATTGCTACCGGTAGAGGAATCGGTGAAGCTAAGCCCTTTCTAAGAGGAAAGGTTACTCCAGGTTACATCACATTAAATGGTGCTGAAGTATTCGATAACAAAGAAAATTTAGTTTCTAGTAACCCCATATCCATTGATTCTAAAATCAAGATCGTAAATATTCTACGCACTCATAACATCTACTTTGAATTGATCACCAACAAAGGTATCTTTTCCGAAAATCTCGACCTCCGTATATCTAGTTTAGCCGACTTACTGTTAAAATTAAATCCCGGAACTACCAGAGAAGATGCTTTAAAACAAACTAAAGAAAAAGTCAAAGGTGTACCAATGACTTACGTTGACAGTTTTGAAGACATTTTGGCAGACTCAAGTTACGAGATCATGAAGATGATTGCCTACGATCCCGGCGAAGCAAAAGTTCTGGGACCTGTAATGGACAAGATTAACAACCTTTCTGATGTCGTCGTTACCTCATCAGCCCCTAATGATATCGAAATCAATAGTGTCGATGCTCAAAAGGGAATGGCACTTTTAGAATATGCTGAAAAAAGAGGCATTAAACAGTCAGAAACAATGGCAATCGGTGATAATTTGAATGATGCTTCAATGATCAAATCCGCTGGAATCGGAGTAGCCATGAAAAACGCCATACCAACTATCACTGATATGGCTGATGAATATACAGATACAAATGTCAATGATGGAGTAGCGCAAGCAATTGAAAAAGTAATTGCTGATAACAAAAAAAATATATAGGACAAATCTAATGAATTTATTTATTCGCAAAGCAGATTTAGTTGACGGCAACGTCTTAGTAATTGCAAATCAGAATAAAGAGACTATCTTTATTGCTTCGCGCGATAAAGATAATCCCCTATTGATCCAACTGTTCAATCGTTTGAATACCAAGATCGGTGAGATAAAATTAAAAAACAACTTCTTAAAAATTTATGGAATTGAAATTAATGGTGAAGAAGTTGCTACTATTAATGCGGTCCCCGTGATTGATATGAAATACGTTCACATTGGAAAAATCAATTGGAACATCACCGGCAACATAATAATGTCAAACTACCACATAACTAAAGGAAACAAAGAAATAATGCAAGTTCAACCAACAATATTAAGTTTAGGACACCCTGGATTAGAGTTGGATATTAACGAGATCGATCACGCACCAGTCTGCACATTGATTGCTATATTCTTAGATAAATATGTCAGGATACCTAATTTTAAACCTGACAAAACACTAAATTTAGGGTTTAAATCAAAAGTTAACTTCAATAATTTTAAAAAGTTAGAGTTTAGATGTAAAAATGGTAAATTTTAAGTTTAGTTTATTCGTACCTGTCTCCAGAAATGGGAATATTCACCTGCTAATCGAGTAGGAGGTAAATTAATTACCGACCTCTCACACCACCGTACGTACGGTTCCGTATACGGCGGTTCATTAATTTAAGCATTCTTAATAGTCTGGAGTTTCTTGGACATATTCATTAGTCCTAGAGACTCCAGCTTTTTATTTTTCAAAGCAATCATAAGTATCTTGCCATGCGCAGTGCGCCAATATCCCTTACGGGTATTGGCACACATGAATGCCTGGCTCTTATTTATTCCTAGTT
>NZ_RHOR01000021.1 GCF_003946625.1 Companilactobacillus kedongensis
GTAAACGATGGAATCGATTATTTTAACAATATTAGTAGATCAGAAACAAGAAATGGCTGTACCCCAGCAGAATTCTGGAGTATAGCCATATAATAAAAAAGCTAAATTTTATATTATTTTAAATGACAACCAGATGGGTACTAACGCATTTCAAGCCTTGGTCTTGAAACTCGCTTTTGAGCTTTGCTACGCAAATCTCAAAAGTCGTCGGTGCTGTAAGAAGGAAAATCACCTTCTAAAACCACATTAACTGCTGGCAAAGTTTTTCTCTCCCTCCGGCTCGATTTGTTAAACATTTAAGTTCTCAAAACATAAAAAATCCTCTCTAAAAAATTTAGAGAGGATTTTTCTTATATACTATTCAAAATTAGCCGAAGGATTAAAGTAATGGAATCCGTTGTGAAAGTGGAGTTCTACTCCACTGACGATTCCAAGATTTGCGAAGCAAAGCTTGAAATCGAGGTGAGAGACCTTGGCTCTCACCGGTCGCACAACAGATGGAATTACTTTAATCCGTAGGCGGCAAAAACAGAACTAGTCCAAATACTCAGTAAAGCTTTCTTGTGTGACATCCGTCATACATACAAACTCATCTGTTGCCACTCTCACATAAGGAATAGATCCAGAATAAATAACACGATCAGAATACCAGTAAGTATCTGGTTTCAAAGCCACATTCGATATCTGATTAAAATTATATGTATAAACTGGTGTACTAGAATCCATGTCATCACGAATAATTTCTGGACGGTTTTGATAAAGATAACTATCCTTACTGCTCAAATATGCTCCAGTTGAAACTTCATAATAATTTGTTCCATTGATATTTAAGGTACTCCCAACTTTCCAATCACTCCCATGTGCTAGTCCATATTTCAAAACATCCCCGGATGAATTATACAGAGTTGCTGAGTTAGAACTTGTCACTTCGGCATCATAACCTGGTTGAGTCACGGATTCGGCTTTCGCTACGTTAGTCAGGGAAGAAAAGCTCAAAGTCAGCAAAACTATTAGCATTAAAGCTACAATAGTTTTTCTTTTCACTTTTCTCAGATCCTTCTTTCATGTCTAACTTAAATATCGAGTTCATTTAATCATGATGTTTAAACAAATACAAAATAATTGCTCATTTTTTAATGCTATATTTTTAATTTGCTGATACAACAGTAATTTGAGGACACAAAAAAAGACCCAACAACGATTTCGTCATTAAGCCTTAGTGATGCGGGTAAGAAGATTCGAACTTCCACGGAGAAAACTCTCCACAAGATCCTTAGTCTTGCGCGTCTGCCAGTTCCGCCATACCCGCATGCAGTTACTATGTTACACAAAAGCAGAATAATTATCAAGATGACATTTGAATATCTTTGATAAATTTCAACTTTCCATGACATTTCCCACAAACATAGCGTTTAGTATCTAATTTACGTACTCTCTGATACTTTAAATGGCATTGAGTACACTCATATAAATGAATCGTCTTATGTTTCTTTTTCCCAGTAGTCAAACTTGGAGCATAACGTAATCCGCCAACTTGCTTGAGTAATAGCTTAAATTCCCTATTGCGATGCTGTGCTGGTAATCCTGCATTATACAAATGATAGTGACACAACTCATGCTTGATCACGCCAATAAGTTCAGACATCCCATAAATTTGATAGACACGCGGATTTATATCAATATGACGATCTTTTAGATGAAATCTACCACCAGTAGTTTTCAAACGACTATTAAAATTTGCTTGATGAACAAAAGGTTTCCCAAAATATTCTTGGGAAACCTTTTTGATTAGTTCTGTCAACTCTTGGTTCGTCATTACATTTCTGTCAACTTTTGAATCTGTTTAGAAAACTTATCCATGTCTTCGTCTTGTTGTTTTTCAGCTTCATTGAACATCTGACGATCAACTTTCTTATCTTCACCAATACTTGCTGTCATCTTGGCGCAACCATCAACATAGTCTTTGAAGGCAGCTATTAATGAGATATGTGTTCCCATAAAACGTGCAGGAGCCTTACCCTTTTGTAATTTAGCTAAAAGATCTTGATATGTCTTTGTTCCCTTATCAAAATCTCTTCTGATTCTAGCATATTCAACATCGTCAATTCTTTCAATTATGTCACGGTCCAAATGCTTACGTAACGTTTCAAATTCTGGGTTCAAAGTATCTTGTTGTTCATCAATTGTTTGAACTGTTTTATTGATCAAATTGCTATATAACATAGCTTTCTTTTGTGCTGCATTCATAGATAATTCCTCTATTTCTCTTCAGTATACGTATCTTTTTCAATTGTAAAACGTGGACGTTGTTTAACTTCACTAAATATTTTACCGACATATTCTCCGATAACGCTAATACAAATCAACTGTACTCCACCTAAAGCCCAGATGGAAACCATCATTGACGACCAACCTGAAACTACATGTCCATTACTCTTTTGGACTAAAGTATAAATCAATAGAAAAATACTGATAAATACGATAAAGAATCCTAGTCCCATAATCATCTTGATCGGAACGATTGAAAATGAAGTTATTCCATCCATGGCAAATTTGAGCATCTTACGCAATGGATATTTAGATTCACCTGCGAAGCGTTCTTTTCTAGCATAGTAAACTTTGGCAGTCTTTAAGCCAATCAAAGGTACTATTCCACGTAAAAACAAATTTGTTTCATGATAGCTCAAAAGTATTTCACAGGCGCGTTGACTCATCAAACGAAAATCAGCAGAATCAGGGACTAAATTTACACCCAAGAATCCCATAAACTTATAGAATAATTCAGCCGTATTTCGTTTAAAGGCAGTATCAGTATCACGATTATTCCGGACACCGTAAACTACCTCTGCTCCTTTGATGTATTCATCAACCATCTTAGTAATGGCGTGAACGTCGTCTTGCAGATCAGCATCGATCGTAACGACTGCATCGGAATCTTTTGAGGCGGTTGTAACACCTGCTAAAAGAGCCCCTTGATGACCAAAATTGCGACTTAATTTGACACCTGTCACGAATTTATTATCGACCGTAAATTGATCGATCAATTTCCAAGTTTTATCTCGGCTGCCATCATCGACATAGACTATTTTACTTGTGGAGGCAATCTTCTCATCATCAACAAGTTCTTGAAGAATTTGACTCAATTCCTTAGTCGTTTCATGTAAAACTTCTTCTTCGTTATAACAAGGTACAACAATGCTTAACTTAAACACTTAGATTTCTTCCCCCACTTTGAATTTATCCAATTACAGATACTGTACAAACCGACTCCAGAAATGATGGCCCAAATCGGTGTGAACTCAATTCGGTATCTTCCTTGAACTTCAATCAATAATTGTACAGCAACATATGCCATAAACGGCAATAGTAATAGGAATATATTCTTATTATAACCAATTTTGAACAGTCGCAAAGAACCAAACCACCCAAAGATAACCAGGATAACTGTTCCAAGATAACTGATCAGATTTACTATACTGATAACCTTTTGTGAATGATTCTGCTGTAAGTTAGCAAAATCAATTGCTGACGAACGATTGGCCCACATAATTGCCAATTTATTCCAGAATAATGGGACCCATTTATTATTTTTATTGAGATAATTTATTTCTTCGTGAATAACTTTATATTCTTGCTTGCTGACCTTCTTACGGCTTTGTGTCATATCGATCGAATCAACAACATTTTGATCATAAATACCGTTGGTATTGTAATCAAAACCTGTCACAAATTTCCATTCAGAATCACGGTTTGAAATGCCGTATTCATTTAGGCCGCTAGCTTTTACTGCCATTCCAAAAGCACTAAAGATAGCAAAATAAACTACCAAAGTTGTAGCTAACTTTAAGATGTTTTGGAAGTTGATCTTCTTATTATAAAATTTATACACGAGTGCAAAAACAACTATTCCAGCAATAGCGACTGGACCAATTGGCCTGATGATATTTCCTAAAGCTAACGTTAATCCAGCCAATAAATATTGCCAATACTTATCATGCATCAATAGATAGAAAGTGATCAAAAATAACAATGTACCAAGATATGAATTATTATTTTGTGGACTCATAGCAAACCAGTCCAAATCGATCATCAATAAGAATACTGATAAACGAGCAATTTTAACATTATCAAATACTTTCATTGCTAACTTATAAATAACCAATAAAGTTAATGTTTGATAGACAACATTCAATACCTGTAATACTAAAACATGTGCTCCAAACAACTTAATAATTCCCATTACATAAGTTAAATAACCAGTTTGATAAGCCCATTTAGCAAAATAGTCATTATCAGTTTTATAGATAGCTCGTCCTTGTAAGGCATCTTGAGATTTTCCCCAAAAGGTAGCAAAATCACTCAATTGTTCGTTAGGCGTGAATTTAAGCCAGAAAAGTCCTACCAAAAAGAACACCATTAACATTGCTATTAAAACTATTCGATTTACTTTTAGATCATCCTTTAACTTCAGCAAGAAATAACCCACCAAAATAACTAACACAATTGCACAAAGAAGAACCAGTACACTCAATACTGGTTCTTTTGCGATGTGAAACGTGCTATAAAAGATACCCGTTTGAACGAGCACTACTGTCATAAACAACGCTACACATATTAAAATAAATTTACTAATAAAGTTTTGAAATTTGTCAAACATATTCTTTCTATAATTCCCTCAATAAGTTTAGACGGTTGCTTGACTACGTGTTTTCACATAATCTGCCAACTTAGCTAGACAACCTTCAATATCCTCCATACTTGCAGCATAACTGAGTCTTAGGTATCCTTCACCGCCAGCTCCGAAGAAACTACCGGGCAAAATGGCTAAGCACTCTTCATCAAGAATATCATTAGCTAATTGTACATCATCTTGATTAATATTTTCAGGGATTTTGGCAAATAAGTAGAAGGCTCCATCGGGTACTGGACAGTTGAATCCAATCTTTTTAAGCCCCGCATAAAGTACATCTCTTCTTTCACGATATTTCTCACGCATAGCAATTGGATCATCGAATCCATTTTTATATGCTTCCAACGCGGCCTGTTGAGAAATTGAACTGATTGAAGTTGTAGCGAGTTCATGGATCTTATTGATTTCCGCAATGATATCTTTAGGACCACAGACGATTCCAAAACGCCATCCCGTCATCGCATGTGATTTAGACAAACCATTTAATAAAATAGTTTGATCAGGCAACAATTTTGGAAATGCAATGTGTTTACCGTTATAAACCAATTCACTATAAATTTCATCGGATAAAACAAAGACATCATAATCCTTTAAGACATCCGCTAAAGCTTTCAATTCATCTTCAGTATAACTAACACCTGTCGGATTACTTGGATAGTTAAACATGAAGATTTTTATCTTCTTATGCTCATCTAAAACTCTTCGCAAAGTATCAGGCATAACTTTAAAATTACTTTCTGACGTATCTAGATAGATTGGCTTAGCTTTATTGAATTTAGCATCCGGACCATAGATAGTAAATGAAGGCGAGGGGATCAAAACTTCATCACCAGGTTGTAGGATCGCATTGAAAGTTGAGAACACACCTTCTGTAACGCCGCCAGTGGTTATTATTTGGCTCTCAGGGTCATAGTCTAGATCATATTTTTTGTTTAAATAATTAGATATTGCTTTTAATACTTCATGATTACCTTCCGGCACCGTATAGTGAGTCTGATTATCATTTATAGCTGTAATTGCAGCCTCTTTTATATGTTGTGGTGTAGGAAAGTTGGGCTCACCAATCGTCATATTGATTACATGATCCATTGATTTAGCTCTTGCATTAAAGGCGAAAATAGCTTGTTGTTTCATTGCAACAACTTCTGGTTTCATTAATGAGATAGGATTTTTATTCAAAATAGACACCTCTTCTACAATTTAAAATAATCATTTCACAAGTCCAGTTTATCATAAATGGATTTATTTTTATTCAAAAAAGGACACTCCAAATGGAATGTCCTACTATTTAAATATCAAAAACTGTGTATGGTTGACGGCGCTTATGCGCTGTTTTTTTATACCAATTTTCAATAATCTCTGCACTTTTATCGGAAATTTCTTTTCCTTCAAGGTAATTGTCAATATCAGTATAAGAAACACCAAGCGCCTTTTCGTCAGGCAAACTAGGGCGATCCTCTTCAAGATCAGCCGTTGGTGTCTTTTCATACAAGTTCTTTGGAGCTTCTAATTTTTCTAACAATGCACGTCCCTGACGTTTATCCAGTCTGAATAACGGCGTTACGTCAGCGGCACCATCACCGAATTTAGTATAAAAGCCAGTAATATTCTCAGCAGCATGATCTGTCCCAACTACAACGCCGTTATTATCTCCAGCGATGGCGAATTGAGCGATCATTCTGGTTCTAGCTTTAATATTACCCTTGTTAAAGTCAGAAATGCTCATATCATTAGCTTCAACAGCCTTAACCATCGCGTCAACGCTATCTTTAATGTTCACTCTGACAACTGTATCAGCTTTCATCCATTCAATAGCTTGCATAGCATCTGACTCATCAGCTTGTTCACCATAAGGCAAACGAACCGCAATAAACTTATAATCAGTTTCTGTTTCCTGGCGCAATTCAGTTACAGCTATTTCAGATAATCTACCGGCTAATGTTGAATCTTGGCCGCCTGAAATACCTAAAACCAATGTTTTAAGTCCTTTGTTCTTTAGAAGATAGTTCTTTAGAAAATCAACCGAGCGACGGATCTCTTCATCAACATCAATGACAGGCTTAGTCTTCTCATATTCAATTATTTCTTTTTGCAATGGTCTCATTGCTTATTCACCTACTTTGATATTGTTTATATCGTTACGTACCTTTTCAATATATCTCATCTTATGACTGTAAAGTTTAGAAGATAGATCAACTGGATAAATTTGCGGATTCAAAATACGCTTGTATTCATCCCATAGTGAATCTAAGTTATCAGCACGATATTGACGAATATCTTGCACAGGTGGGAGATCATAAACTAATTTACCATCTACATAAATATCTTGCAGTA
This sequence comes from Companilactobacillus kedongensis, assembly GCF_003946625.1. GTDB lineage: Bacteria > Bacillota > Bacilli > Lactobacillales > Lactobacillaceae > Companilactobacillus > Companilactobacillus kedongensis. Next base: position 7,025 of record NZ_RHOR01000021.1, read on the forward strand.
ATGGTTTAGCTTGGAAGTCTTCCACCGTCTTATTGATATATGTATATTGTGAGTTGAACATATAAATGGAATTATGTTCACGTGGATCTTCATCAAAGAGACTGATGTAGTCCCCTTCTGACTTGTTATTTTCTTTATTATTAGTAATTCTCCAAACCTGCTTTTTACCAGGCGTAGAGATCTTGCTAGCATTATTAGACAACTTCAAAGTATCCATCATATTGCCACGTTCATCTTCAATGCTGACCATCTTATAAACAGCACCCAAAGCTGGTTGATCAAATGCAGTAATATTCTTCGTTCCGATACCCCAAACATCAATTTTTGCATGTTGCATTTTAAGGTTTAAAATTGTTTTTTCATCCAGATCATTTGATGCGTAGATTTTAGCATCAGTAAATCCAGCCTCATCCAATTCTTCGCGAACACGCTTAGAGATATAGGCCATATCACCAGAATCAATTCTGACACCTTGAAAATTGATCTTATCGCCAAATTCTTTAGCAACTTTAATGGCACTAGGAACACCACTCTTCAAAGTATCAAATGTATCAACTAGAAATACACAGTTTCGATGTGTTTCTGCATAAGCTTTAAAAGCTTCATACTCGTTACGATATGTTTGAACTAAGGCGTGGGCATGTGTGCCAGAAATTGGAATACCAAATAACTTACCGGCCAATACATTACTTGTGGCGTCAAATCCTCCGATATATGAAGCACGACTACCCCAAAGGGCAGCATCAACTTCTTGAGCACGACGTGAACCAAATTCCAAGACAGGATCATCTTCACAAACAGTCTTGATTCTGGCAGACTTTGTGGCTATCAAAGTTTGAAAATTGATGATATTTAAAACGGCCGTTTCAATAAGTTGGCATTGTGCCAATGGTCCCTCAACTTGAAAAATTGGTTCTTCGTTGAAGACGATATCTCCTTCTTGAGCGGATCTGATCGTACAGCTGAAAGTAAAATCTTTCAACCAAGCTAGAAAGCCTTCATCAAACTCACCGAATTCACGTAAATATTCGATATCCGAGTCATCGAATTTAAGGTTTTGTAAATAATCCACCACATGTTCTAGACCAGCGAAAATTGCAAATCCGTTATCGAATGGCAAAGTTCTGAAATAACATTCAAAAACTGCATTCCGATTATGAAGTCCTTTTTTCCAATAGGTATACATCATATTTAACTCATAATAATCAGTATGCAACGTTAAATGTTCGTCTTGATATTTAGTCATCATTTCTCCTCGTAGATGAAATTATGGTATACATTTTACCACGATTTCCTATTAAAGGTTAATATAACCTTTATTCACAGCATTAGCCAAGTTGTCAATTGAATAGTTGTCTCTGACCAATTGATAGAGTGCTAATCCCTTCTGATTTAAATTGTTTTCTTTCCAACTTAAATATGCATCATTTAAAGCTATCAATAACTGCTCTTCATTCTCTGAATCAACTAACCAGCCAGTATCTGGATTGATCAATTTGTCGGTAGCACCAACATTTGTGGCAATAACTGGACGTCCATAAACAGCTGACTCTAAATAAACCGTTGGCAAACTTTCTGATTTAGATGTTAAAACCGATACATCACAACTTTCATAATAATCGCCAATATTTTCTTTAAAACCAACGAATTCTACATTATCGGAGATACCAAGATCATGTGTCATCTGACGTAACTTATCCATTAAAGGTCCATCCCCAACAAGTGTTAAATGGTAATTAAACTTAACTTTACTAAGAGCATTAAGCAACAATTTATGATTCTTAACCTCAACTAGTCTGGCTATTTCTACTAAGCTGAAAGTTGAATGTTTCTTTGGCAACGGTTGTTCATCACGAAAATCAATGGCATTAAATACTTCTAGAGTTTTGTCTGAGTTTATACCGATCGATTCAAAATAAGGCAACAAACTCGGATTCATGTAAAATAACAAATCGGCACGTTTCAAAGCATGGAGATTGAGATTAAGCATAACCTTACCTTTCAACCCTGAAAAATCTATCCTAGGGTCAGAATGAACAGTAATGACCCACTTTGCTTTAATTTTCTTGTAAATTAAGGACATAATGAAATTGGCTCTGGGACCATGTGTATGAACCACATCAATATGGTTATTTTCGATGTAAGCAACTAGAGGTTTTAGTATAGACAGATCAAATCTCTGTTTTTGGGGCATAACCGCGACATTCAACCCATTCTCACGAGCCATTTTTGCCACAGGCCCATCTTCAAAAGTTAACAGACTAGATTCAGTTTTGATCAACTTTTGGCCCTTCATTAGATTAACAATATAGGTTCTTGCTCCGCCGTCTTCGTTACCAGCATTTAAATGTAAAACCCTCATCAAGACACCTCTCAAATTAATTTCTCGTGTATAATGATAGCATGAAGTACACCCACTGAGAACTTTTTAACAAAGTAATACCGTAAAAAGGAGAACTGCATGCACAAAAATAGAATAGATATCCTCGGAACTAAGTTTGACAACTTTACCGAGAAACAATTTCATAAATATTTGATCGACGATCTAGACGTTAAAAGTAATCGTTTTATCGTAACACCCAACCCAGAAATCGTTCTATCAGCTCGAGAAAATTCAAAATTCTCTAAGATTGTTAACGATGCTGATTACGTTATTCCAGACGGAATCGGTATCATTAAAGGAGCAAATTCACTTGGTACCCCAATGCATGGTCGGATAACTGGCTTTGACACATTAATGTTTTTAATGAAAACCGCTAATAAACGTGGATCAAAGGTTTACCTGCTGGGCTCAAAACCAGATGTTATTGAAGCCAGTGTCAAACGGATCAAACGTGAATTTAAAGATATCGACCTAGTTGGTTATCATGATGGCTATTTTAAAGATGAGCAAGCTATCATTGATGATATCGTCGCTAAGAAACCAAATATCGTCTTTGTAGCTTTAGGATCTCCTAAGCAAGAATACTTCATCAATAATTACAAAGAACTCAATCCAGCTATTTGGATCGGTGTTGGTGGAAGTTTCGATGTCTTTTCTGGTACTAAAAAACGCGCTCCCAAAATGATTCAAAAGCTTGGTATGGAGTGGTTCTATCGCTTAGTTAAAGAGCCTACTAGAATCGGTCGGATGATGGCAATTCCCAAATACATGCATTTGATCAAAAAAGAACGTAAAAATAAAGACTAAAAAAGTCGCTAATCCAAATGGATAGCGACTTTTTTTTAATCTTCAACATCAATTGTATAAGGATCTTCATTAGTTCGAATCAATAAACGTGCATTGAACATTGCGTATGCAAGGATCGAAACGAAATAAATACTTACAGATGGTGCTTCGATGACGTGTCCTGTTAGAAGTGCCATGCCGTATCCTAAAGCGACACTGGCTACTAACATAGACCATTTGAAGGACCACATATACTTGAATTTTCTAAAGAAAGTACCGATCAAGTAAATCAAACTATAAATCAATGGTGCTAGATAGATGACAGCTCCCAGATATCCGAATTGGAACAAGATATCAATGTAATCCATTTCAACTAACTTGGCATCCTTAACTTTCTTAAAGCTTGTAGCGTAACCCATTCCAAATAATTTTTGGGCAACATTTGCTTTAGCAAAGTTATGTGAGGCATTTTCAAAGTAGATCGTCCGTCCACTTAATAAATAAGAAACGGTTTTGTTTGTCTCAACATACTTCTTTTGATCTTTATCTAAGCCCTTTTTGGTCTTAGCTTGCTTCTTCTTATAATGGATCATCTCAGTATGTAATTCAGCTGTTCTAGAAACGGCCATAGCTGGATACGAAACGGCTATACCACCGAGAGTTAAGGCCAATAGAACCACTATCCCAGTAATAAGCTTTTTATCACGAGCTCTAACCCATTGAACAATAGCTACGATCAATCCAAAGCCGGTCCCGGCTACGATCGACAAGAATGAACCCTTAGTTCCGATCAATAGAACTGAATAAATGGCCAAAACGATCGATATCCAGTAGTAAATTCTTGTTCCAGTATTTAATTTCTTTAGAGCATACCAAATCATAATTGGAAATGTTATAGAAACAATCGCACTCAATTCATTTGCGGCAAAGAACCAGCCGCTTTCCCCAAGCTTATAGTATGAATATGAGCTGAAACTTGTGTCTGTAAAATGAGCAACCAACATGATAACACTGATAATATTGACAGCATAGAAAATAACTTTAGGAAAGAAACGGTTGATAATTCTATCTTCTGCCAATTCTTCAAACGCATAAAGATAAGCCAGTAACATTACTGGATAATAAAAACTCTTAGCAAGCGTAGTTATTTCAAGTGATGGTACAAACAATTCTTTAAACTTATAGTTAATAACTAAACTTATTATTGCCATTAAAGCAAGCAACACAAAGTAGCCAATAATGAAGAATCCCTTTTTATTGTTCCGATTTAAAATCAGATAAACTAATATATAAAATGCTGTCAAAACCATAACGATCATTCGGACAAAAATACCGAAAGTTACGTCCATGTTCATTCTGAGCATTCCCCCAGTAAGTGCATCTAAAAGGGGCTGAAAAATAATATATAGCATCAAAAAGATACTATATTTCTTTACAAAGCTTTGCATAATTAACTCCCAGCTGAATATTTAAAAAAACGTTATTTATATAGTACCCCAATTTCTTAGCTAAAAAAACGATTGGTACTATCTTTCAAGATAAAATTCAAAACGATCCCCAGCATATTGTGAACGTACATATTCAAAAGGCGTTCCATCATCAAGGGTCGTAATTTGTCTCAATCTCAAAATTGCTGAACCGCGTTTAACATTCAATAAAGTAGCGATTTTCTCAGATGCAAGCATAGCAGATACTGTTTGACTAGCACTGCCTAATTTCAAGCCTGCCTTATCTTCGAGTGCTTTATACAATGATGACGTTATATCATCTTTGTCTAAATTATCAACAATTTTGATTGGAATAGTTGTTACTTCAAAACAGATCGGTTGCTTATCAGCATAACGAATTCTTTCCATTCTAAGAACTTGTTCATCATCAGCTAATTTTAGTTTCTCGATCTCACTCATTGAAGGATCGGCCAAGTGGTAAGAAACCGTCTTACTAGATGGTTTTTTGCCTTGCCCTTCAGTAATTTCCGTAAAACTAGTCGTACCGGACATTTTTTCTTGAACCTTGCTACTGGCAACGTAAGTCCCCGAACCCACCTGTCGTTGCAATATTCCTTCATCTACAAGCGTTTGAATGGCCTGACGCAATGTCATACGGCTAACACTAAAATCCTCAGCTAGCTGTCGTTCTGAAGGAATTCGTTCCCCTACAGTCCACTTGCCTAATTCAATTTCTTTTCTGATGCGATTATGTATTTGAATATAAACTGGTACCTTCATGGTAAGAACTCCCCCTCAATGGATTTTCTTCATTATACAGTAAAATTGGTCTAGATTAAAAAAAGGACCGATAAAAATCGGTCCTTTTAAGGATTGGGTTAGCTGGATTCGAACCAGCGCATGATGGAGTCAAAGTCCATTGCCTTACCGCTTGGCTATAACCCAATTAATGGAGGGGAGTGGATTCGAACCACCGAACCCGAAGGAGCGGATTTACAGTCCGCCGCGTTTAGCCAGACTTCGCTACCCCTCCATGTCATTACTCGACTTAATAATATTACCGAAAATTGGTCTGTTTTTCAAGTGGTGAAATGACTTTTTTAATAGAAATAGTCTTTGGGGTTGGGACCACCTTAAATTTTGAGTAATTCCACCTGTTACGGAACCGGTCCAAGCCTTGGTCTTGGACCTCGATTTTGAGCTTTGCCATCGCAAATCTCAGAATCGTTCGTGGTGTAAGAAGGAAAATCACCTTCTAACGCCACACCCGCAACTGGTTCCATTACTCAAAATCTAAGGCTTATTTAGTTGTAAAAAAAGCAATCCTTCCATAGCAGGCTGGCAAAACTCGTCATCCATATCTATAAACGAATTCCCATGGACTAAACAAAACTAGCCAGCGGGTGAGACGGATGTCGACCAGCCGTGAAAATTCCGTTGGAACGTCGTTAGACGTACCTACGGAATGGACGTATTTCGAGATTTGCGAAGCAAAGTTCAAAATCGAGACTTGAGACCTTGGCTCAAGTCGATCCCACCGGCAGGTCGACATCCGTCTCACCCGCTGGCGGCAACAAAAAAGGCCGTATCTACTATACTAAGTAGACACGACTTCAAAATAACCAATAATTTTAGTTAACACCTTGCATTAATGGTTTGATCTTAGGTACTAACAAGGCCAAAATAATTCCGGCAATCAATGTTACAACACCTGTGATACCAAAGAACATCATTTCGTTAGCAGGATTTCCGGGTTCAAAGAACTTAACTAATTGAGCATTAGCTGCTTGTCCGGCTGAATCTGCTAAGAACCACATACCCATCATTTGAGATGCGAATGCTTTTGGTGCTAATTTTGTTGTGGCTGACAATCCAACTGGTGAAACTAACATTTCACCAATTTCAATGATTCCCCAACTTAATACTAACCAAAGTGGGTTAACTTTACCGTTTGAGCTTAGTCCCATCAAAGGAATGATAAGAACAAAGTATGAAACAGCTGTAAAGACAAGTCCCATCCAGAACTTAGAAGGTGAAGATGGTTGTCTCTTACCTAACTTCAACCATAACCAAGCAAATAATGGTGAGTAGATAATGATAAAGAATGGGTTAAGCATTTGGAATTGTGGAGCCGATAAATTTAATCCAGCAAAGTTCAAGTTTGTTTGTTCTGCAGCAAATAGTGCTAGAACAACTGAACCTTGTTCTTCAATTGCCCAGAAAATAGCTGCGGCAATGAATAATGGGATATAGGCAATAACACGCGATCTTTCGACCTTCGTAACCTTCTTACTTGTAAGCATTACAACGAAGTAACCAACTGGTAATGCAATACCTAAAGCACTAAGAATATTGATAAAGTTATTGACTGTTAGTGAATTTGTAAATGCCATAATAATAACTACGATAGCGATGGCGGCAACTACATAAAGTGATCTTCTGATGAACTTAGTACGTTCGACTCCTGAAAGTGGATCTGGAGCTTGGAAACTTTCTTTAGGTAGATACTTACGACCATCAAACCAATAAACGATAAGTCCAAAGAACATACCGATAGCAGCCAATGAGAATCCAGCGTGGAAACTGAAATGGTGCCACATTGAGTTAACTGCTTGTGGTGCGATCAATGAACCAAGGTTAATACCCATAACGAAAATACTGAAACCAGCATCACGACGAGTATCTTCTTCAGTATATAATCCACCAACCATTTCGGATACGTTTGGCTTCAATAGACCGGTACCAATAGTGATCAGACCAATAGAAACGAATAGTCCTGTTTGACCAAGTGGTAATGATAAGGCAATGTGACCAAACATGATCAAGACACCGCCCCAGAATACAGTCTTTCTAGGTCCCATAAATCTATCACTGATAATTCCACCTACAACACTGGACATGTAGACAAGTGAACCATAGATCGACATAACAGATGCGGCTGTAACTTGGTTCATACCAAGTCCACCCTTATCTATTGCATAGTACATATAGAACAGCAAGATAGCACGCATACCATAGTAACTGAATCTCTCCCAGAATTCAGTAAGGAACAGCGTTCTCAAGCCAAGAGGTTGTCCGAAGAAACCTCGATTCTTCTTTTCTTCCATTAAAATTCTCCTTACATTACAACAATGTTGTACTAAATATTAAACCCAACTTTGTTTAATGTCAAAAGTTTTTTAATATATTGTCTATCATTGCCTGTATAACGGCAAAAAAAAATAAGAACCTTCTAACTTGCGGCTCTTATTTCGCTAATTATTATTTTTTATGTTTGAAAGCCATTGTAGCATTTACAGCATCTTTCCAGCCTGCATATAAATGATCACGAACCTCATTTTCCATCTTAGGTTCATACATATCACCTGAGTGATAATTTTTCTTGATATCTTCAATATCTTTCCAAAACCCTGAACCTAGTCCTGCCAAAAAAGCAGCTCCAAGCGCTGTTGTCTCTAGTTCCACGGCACGTTGAAGAGGAATACCCAAAATATCAGCCTGAAATTGCATCAGATATTCGTTGGCCGTTGCCGCTCCATCAACCTTTAAAATATCAATCGGAGTTTTGGAATCAGAACTCATCGTATCAATAATATCTTTAGTCTGATAGGCGATAGCCTGTAAAGTCGCCTTGATAAAGTCATCCTTATTTGTTCCGCGAGTCAATCCAAAGATCGTTCCATGAGCTTTATCATCCCAATATGGTGCACCAAGCCCTGAAAAAGCTGGCACAACATAAACTTCATCACGACTAGTAGAACGCATCGCGGCCTGCTCAGTATCAGGAGTCTTTTTGATTATTCTGAGATCGTCTCGCAACCATTGCAAAGCGGCACCAGCAACAAAGACGCTACCTTCCAAGGCGTAATTTATTTTACCATTTATACCATAAGCAATCGTTGTCAGCAAGTTGTTATCCGACAAAGCTGGCACATCACCAGTATTCATCACAACAAATGCACCAGTTCCATAGGTATTTTTGACCATACCTTTGTCAAAAGCCATCTGTCCGATCAAAGAAGCTTGTTGAGATCCAGTCATCCCTGTGATAGGAATTTCTGAACCATAGAAATGATAACTCTTAGTCGTTCCAAATAATTCTGCATTAGATCTAACTTCTGGAAGCATAGATTTTGGAATATTAAATAATTTCAATAGATCCTCGTCCCAAGTCAGATCATTGATATTGAACAGCATTGTTCGACTGGCATTAGCATAATCGGTCAAGAAACTTTCGCCATCTGTTAACTGCCAAAGTAGCCAGGTATTGATCGTTCCGAATAGTAACTCACCTTTTTCAGCACGCTCTTGAGCACCATCTACATGATCCAAGATCCAACGCACTTTGGTAGCTGAAAAATACGGACTAACGATCAGGCCAGTCTTTTGGTGTATTTCATCTTTATGACCTTCATTGATCAATTTATTAGCCAAACTCATTGTCTGTCTAGATTGCCATACAATGGCATTATGGATCGGCAGACCTGTCTTCTTATCCCAAACGACAGTCGTTTCACGTTGACTAGCGATACCAATTGATTTAATTTGCTTTGGCTTAATACCCGATTCAATCAAAGCAGTAGCGATGGTCGTCTGTACCGCATTCCATATTTCAGAAGCGTCATGTTCCACCCAGCCAGGATTTGGTAAAATCTGTCGAATCGGATGGCGTGCTGCTGCAACTTTTCTACCGCTATGATCAAAAATCATGGCTCTAGCTGTAGTTGTTCCCTCATCAATTGCTAAAATGTACTCTTCGTCCATCAAGATTCCCTCCAAATAACCTAGCTACATTGGTTTATGTTTAAATTTTCTCGTAGCACTAACTGCTTCTTGCCAACCTTCATATAGATAGTCGGCGCGATCTTTCTTCATTACTGGTTTAAATGTAGCACCAGTTGCATATTCTTTTTTGATTTCATCAATATCTTTCCAGTATCCCACGGCCAAACCAGCTAAGAATGCTGCTCCTAAAGCTGTTGTTTCCAAATCTTTGGCACGTTGAACAGGCGTCTGCAAAACATCCGCTTGAAATTGCATTAGATATTTATTATTAGCAGCTCCCCCATCAACTTTCAAGGTTGGGATATCGATACCGGTATCTTTTTTCATTGTATCGATAACATCACGTGATTGATAGGCCAATGATTGTAAGGTTGCTTTGATAAAATCTTCGCGACTAGTACCACGAGTCAATCCAAAGACAGCGCCACGAGCATTTGAATCCCAATATGGTGCTCCAAGACCTGTAAATGCGGGTACAACATAAACTTCATCATCATCACTTGAAGACATTGCAGCATCTTCAGAATCTGGTGCAGAATCAACTAATTTCATCGCGTCACGCAACCATTGGATAGCAGATCCAGCTACGAAAATACTACCTTCAAGGGCATAGTAGACTTTCCCATTAATTCCATATCCAATTGTGGTTAATAAATTATTATCTGAAATTTGTGGTTTTTCACCGGTATTCATAACAATAAAGGCACCTGTACCATAGGTATTTTTAACCATACCAGGTTCAAAAGCCATTTGGCCAAATAAAGCCGCCTGTTGATCACCGACCATACCTGAAATTGGGACTTCCGAACCATAAAAATGATAACCCTTCGTTTTTGCATAAACTTCAGAATTAGGACGTGCTTCTGGCAACATAGCTCTAGGAATATTCATGATTTTAAGAATCTCGTCATCCCATTTTAGTTCATGAATATTAAATAACATTGTCCGACTGGCATTTGAGTAGTCTGTTACATGTGCTGCTCCACCAGATAACTTCCATAATAGCCAACTGTCGATCGTACCAAATAGTAACTCGCCCTTTTCAGCACGTTCTTGAGCACCATCTACATGATCCAAGATCCAGCGTATTTTAGTAGCTGAGAAATAAGAATCGATCAACAGACCAGTTTTTTCATGGATCATCTGGTCATAACCATCAGCCTTCAATTTATCCGCAATACTAGTTGTCTGACGACTTTGCCAAACGATTGCATTATAAATTGGTAACCCTGTCTTCTTATCCCAAATAACTGTTGTCTCACGTTGATTAGTGATTCCGATACCAGATATTTGATTAGGTTTGATACCTGATTCAATAAAAACATTCGCTATTGTGGACTGAACTGCATTCCAAATCTCATTAGCATCGTGTTCTACCCAGCCTGGTTCAGGGAAGTGCTGCGTAAATTCACGCTGTGCATCAGCTACTTTAGCGCCCTTCTTATCAAAAATGATAGCCCTCGTGCTAGTTGTTCCTTCATCTATCGCCATAATGTAATCTGTCATCAATCTACCTCGAGTTATTATTGTAAGCGTTTCATAACAAAATATTATAACATTTTGCTGAATTTACAAAATTATATGATTAATCTTCCATCTTTGGATCGATTTTTTGCTTAACAATTAAAAACAGTCCAAATAATATCACCGAAATCACCGTTATGATCCAACCGATCTTCAAGCCCGGTACTTCATACTTCAAAACTATCTTATGATGACCGGCCTTCAAGTCAATTGCTGTTAAGTTTCCCACAACTTGATGTGTTTTAACTTGTTTACCATTATCAAAAGCTTTCCACCCCTTATCAAATGGTATTGAGAATAGCATTGGCGAAGCTCTTTTGACATCTATATCTCCACGAACAGTATCATGATTCAAACGTGAAGTAATATTTAGTGAGTTTTGTCTGATAGTATTCTTCGATTTAGAAAATTCAGCCGCATCCAAAGTCTTGAAGTATCCCGGATCTTCTTCCAGTGGCTGTTTAGTCCTAATTCCAATTTTAACTTTTTCACCAGAATCGTAGTTACCCAAATCAATTACCATAGTGCTATTGATCAAAGTCGACATCTTGACTTTCTTACCGTTTATATAAATTTTAGAATGGACATAATTTATCGGTTCCGTGTATAAATACAATTCTCCAGTAGTGGTTGTCGTTAAATCATACTCATAAAGATCCTTTTTACCAGATTTAGTTTTAGTCCAGTCATTTATCTTAGCATTCTTAAAATATTGTGTGTTAGTTCCATTGATTGCCTGCCAAAGCCGATTCTGATTATCCAACGCACGGCCAGACATCAACTGAAAATCATAAATATCAGGACTAGTAAGAAATCCTAAACTAGGTGAACTATAATCAGTCTCTATTTCATATGTATGGCTCCACTGACCGATATCATCATCCACTCCAAACAAAGTATTCGTCAATTCTGTCCCACCGAGGTAACTGATCCGACGAACGTTACGACTAAAATAGCCCAGTTTATTCATTGTATCAAGTGTATCTTGACTCAATGTAGAACTGTACAAACTTAATCCATTGATATTAAACAAGATCGGATCATTATAGTTATTATATTGTTCTGGAAAAGCCTTGTTCAAACCGGATTTAGATACGATGATCCGGTGACCGATCTCACTATCGTGTTTAATATCTGTGAGAACGTCAGCTTCCTGTTTATACTGATTTTGATAGATACTCTGACTACCAAAACCGGCCGTATCAATAACCGAAGTGAAATTGGCTCCTACTTCAAAGGAAACTAAAAGCATTAAAACGATGCCAAAGTATTTATTTTTGCCGTAGAGATAAATAAATATCGCAGATATCGTTATACAAAGTAATGTTAAGGCAAAATAATAACTGTTGTATTCATTATCGGGTTTTCCAAAGCCCATCTGTTGAATCAATTTAGGGATCATCCATTCTGTCAAGTAACCAACAGAAATAAGAATCCCAGCCGTACAGCCAGCATATATCACCGTAGCGGCATCTTTAAATACCCCTGCTGAGAAAGCCTTGTGAGCAATAAAAATACAGATAAACGAGAAAATAAAACTATTTCTAAACGGAAATCCAGCAGGATTTTGAAACATATGCCAAACGGTGTTAAAAGTCGTTACAAACATACTCAATAACAAAACACCTATCAAAAAGAAGGCATGTTCCTTATCTTGTTTCGTAACACGTTTACTAAAGAAGTACCCTAACAAAAGTATTAAAACTGTTGTCGTCATAAAAACAGAAGGACCGTGATGCAACCGTTGTGCGAAAGTGTTCCCGCCAATACCCAATTGTGTGAAAGCTTCAAACCCAAATCGAGCCGATGGTAAATAGTTAAAGACATCAAATGACGTCTTAGCGGTTTTCATCATCCCCGCAAAAGTCGGGATCAAAACAAAAGCTGCACTCAATCCAGCTAATATAGAAGAAACTAGAAAATTACGAATAATAACGAAACGATTTCTTTTCTGGAGGAGATTGCTTTCTAAAGCTAAATATATAAAGAAACAAATTGAGAAAATACAGAGCATGTAGCCTAAATAGTAATTAAAAACAATTGCTAGAAATAATGAAAAATAATAAAGACCAACTTTATTTTTATCAATTAATTTTAACAATCCACACGCCACTAACGGCAACATTATCAGTGCATCAAGCCACATTAAATCGTAAAAATAAGATGCCACAAATCCACAAAATGAATAAGCGACTGTGAATAAATAATTAGAATAACGCGTATTCTTGAAATATTTTGCCAAAAAATAAGCCATGGTCAGACCCATAGTCGATATTTTTAGCATAATGATCACGTCAGCTGCAATCGGAACTTTTGCACTCGTGAACAAAACTAAGATCAAATTGAAGGGTGATAAAAGATAATAACTAATTATTGGAAAGAAGTTATCACCCAAAGACTGACTGAATAAGTATAAGTGAATATTCCCAGTCACCAATTGCCGACGTAGTTCCGTCAAAAAAGCAATATATTGTGTCCCCAGATCACTGGTCAAAAAATTACCATCACCAAAAGGAACTAAACCAACATAATAAAATATTGCTGATATAAGAAAAAGATTAATGAAAAAGGCCATTAAATAATATAAAACATTGTGTTTGCGCATAAAAACTCTCCTAATGAATTGCCCATTCAAATCATAGGGAATATTTTGAATAAAGGCAACCAAAAAAGGCTTGCTTACGCAAGCCACCAAACATAATATTTTTCATATTTTCTACCTCTTTAGATTTTTTTAATTGAATAGTTTTTTATCGTTATGAGTTTTAATTAATTTGCCACAAACAGCTGCAACAGCTGACAAACTGGTTAGTACTAAAATTGGATGTTTTTTCATGATCAACATCACCTCTTTCTTGATAGCCTCAATTGACTATGTATACATAATATCGCCAAGGTGTGAAAGAAAAAGTTTTAAAGTTTGAAAAAAGTTTGAATATCATTTGATGGGAGACTGCTGCCAAAGAGTGCGAATGATTCCGCCTGTTATGCGACCGGTTCCAAGCCACAGTCTTGAAACCTCGATTTTGAGCTTTACTTCGCAAATCTCAGAATCGTCGGTGGAGTAAAACTCTACTTGCACAACTGGCTCCATTATTCGCACTCTTTGGCTAGGTTTATATATGTTAATAAAAAAATGGCTATATCCTGTCTAATTGCAAGATATAGCCATTTAATTTCTATTTTAACGAATACACTACTGAGCCATAAGGCACGAGGGTCGTTGGCTAGCAGTGAAAATTCCATTGGACGTCGAAGACGGACTTACGGAATGGACGTATTTTTAGATTTGCGGCAGCAAAGCTCAAAATCGAGATGTGAGGCCAAGACTCACATTGGTCCCACAGTATGCCGACGACCCTCGTGCCTAGAGGCGGCAATTTAAATACTATTACTATTCGTTAACTTTACTATCAGCTTTTGCCACTGCAGCTCCAGCCAATGCACTTACATAATTAACAGGTTTATCAAAGTTTGGTTGGAATAAGAAATCAACCATTGATAACTCATCAATTGTAACTTTCTTTTGAATAGCTAATGAAAGCAAGTTAGCTGATTGAGAAACATCATACTTACTTGTCAAAGCTCCACCTAAAACAACACGTGTTTCGGGATCCCAAACTAGATTCATCAAAACAGGAGTTGTTGTTAGCATAAACTCTGGACGATAGTTATCTTCAAGACTTACTGATTCTACTTTTTTGCCTAAGGCTTCTGCATGAACTGCTGTCAAACCACTAGCAGCATATGTTCTACCGAATAATTCAACGGCTGAACTAGCTTGTGTTCCCATGTATTTAGCAGTGTCTTTTTCAATATTGGCACCAACTAGGATACCTTGACGAACTGAGTTAGTAGCTAAAGGAATATATTGGTTATCATTTGTTGGATTATAGTGAACAGAAGCGGCATCACCAGCTGAGAATACATCTGGTTTACTTGTGTGCATATATTCATCAACGATCAAAGCACCATTTGGTAGTGTTTCAAATTCATCTTTGAACATATCTGTATTAGGACGGAAACCAACACACATAACGGCAATATCTGCTTTGTATTCATTCTTATCAGTTTTAACGATCACACCATCTGCTGTATCTTCAAATGATTGAACTTTCTCACTCAATCCTAAAGTTACGTTGTTATCTTTGTAATCTTGTTCAGCTACTTGTGACATATTTGAATCCAAATTCTTAGCCAAAACGTCAGGTAAAGCATCGATCAAAGTTGTCTCTTTACCAAGAGTTGCATATCCTTCAGCAAGTTCGGCACCAATATAACCAGCACCAATAACGATTGCACTCTTAATATCACTGGCATTTTCTTTTAATTCATTGGCATTTGTCCAGTTTTTACATAATTTAACTTTATCAGACTTGATTCCAGGAATATTAGGGATAATTGGAGCTGAACCAGTTGTAATAACAAGTTTGTCATAATCTTGTTCAAAAGTTTCACCTGATTCAAGGTTCTTCACAGATAACTTCTTATTATCAAAATCTATATTTGTTACATCATGCTTCATGTGCATATGTGCACCCAATTTAGCTAAATCATCAGGGCTTGAGTAAAACATCTTATTAGGATCTGAAACACGATCACTGACCCACAGTGCAATTCCGCAAGATAAGAAAGATAAATTATCATTACGTTCGAATACAGAAACTTCCCAATCTGGGTGATCCTTCAAAATGTTCATTGCTGAAAATGTTCCTGCATGTGTACATCCAATAATACTTACTTTCATATTCCTCTACCATCCTTTGTGATAACATTAACTAATTGATTAATAAAATCTTACCTCAAAGGAAAGCGCTTTACAATAGAATTACTTAAAAAAGTAATATTTTTTATTCCGCCTAAATATAAAATGGAGAACACCGTTAAATAAGCGTTCTCCACCGCTAATAAAATAAATTTATTTTTAAAATTATTGATTTCCACACAAAAATAATCGATCTCATTTTTTTGGATAGACTTACTTATACTATGACATAAAACCTGCTATTTGTGATTTTAAAAACATATAAAAATTTTTATCGAAAATGACTACAATTGTTTAAACATCTGTTATATACTGTATTTGTGAAAGGGATAAGACAGTGAGTGTCAATGCAATTCCTTCCTTTTATCAAAGAAAAAGAATATCTATGATATCATCCTCAATATCATTAAATATTTCTCAATCACCATAAACAGAAAATTGCCCCCCTCAAACAATTTTCCGATTAAATAAAAGATTTTGTCAGTTCCCATTTCCCATTCCAAAGTTTATTAATAGAATGCTTTCATTCGTTAATAAAATCCCTCTCTATTTTGACACATGGAAACCTCACATTCACTCACACACTTAACCCGGACACTACTGGTAATACGCCGAATAAACCCATTATCCCAAGAAATGGGTTTATTTTTTTGCTCTAAAAAAGATCAGTCATTACTTGATAAACTCAAGTGATAACTGATCTTTTCTTATTTATTCATATAACTTAACTACTTGTTCTTGAACTTTTTCGTGTGCTAAGAATTCATCATATGTCGTATCTGCACGATCAACGATACCTTTAGGACTAACTTCAATAATACGGTTAGCAATCGTTTGAATGAACTCATGATCATGTGATGTAAAAATGATGCTCCCCTTGAATCCTACTAATCCATCGTTCAACGCTGTGATAGATTCCAGATCCAAATGATTAGTTGGATCATCTAACAAGAGAACATTCGCATTACTTAACATCATTTTAGATAACATGGCACGGACCTTTTCCCCACCAGACATAACGTCAACTTCACGGTTAACGTCATCCCCTGAGAAAAGCATTTTTCCTAAAAATCCACGTAAGAATGTATTGTCATTTTCTTCTTTAGAAGCAAATTGACGTAGCCAATCAATCACGGACATCTTATTATCTGCAAAGTAATCATTAACATTCTTTGGTAGATAAGTCGTACTTGCTGTTTGTCCCCAGATAACCTCACCGCTATCAGGTTTCATTTCTCCAGAAATAATTTGCATTAAGATAGTTGTTGTTAAGTCATTTCGACTAATGAAGGCAACTTTTTCATCTGGACGAAGGGTCAAATTGATATTATCAAGGATCTTAACGCCTTCAATCGACTTAGAAATACCCTTCAATTGAACTAGATCCTTACCTAGTTCACGTTCAGGATTAAATTTAATAAATGGATATTTACGAGATGAAGGTTGAATATCATCTAACGTGATCTTCTCCAATTGTTTCTTACGTGATGTAGCTTGTTTAGATTTAGAAGCATTCGCACTGAATCGCGCCACGAATTCTTGCAATTGTTTGATTTGATCAGCCTTTTTAGCATTGGCGTTGGCTTGTAATTGTGCAGCAAGTTCACTGGACTCCATCCAGAAGTCATAGTTACCAACAAATAGTGTGATCTTTCCACGGTCAACATCACACATATTTGTACAAACTTGATTCAAGAAGTGTCTATCATGGGATACAACAATGACAGTATTCTCATAATCAGCCAAAAAGTTTTCTAACCAAGAAATTGACTTAACATCAAGACCATTAGTTGGCTCATCCAAAAGTAAGACATCAGGTTTGCCAAACAAGGCTTGACCTAATAACACTTTAACCTTTTGAGGTTCAGTTAATTCACTCATTGGTAATTGATGAAGGGATTCTTCTATTCCTAGAGCCTGTAACATTTGACTGGCTTCAGCTTCAGCTTCCCAACCACCCATTTCACCAAATTCAGTTTCCAATTCAGCGGCACGAATACCGTCAGCATCACTGAAATCCGGTTTTAAATAGATAGCATTTTTTTCGGTCATGATATCGTAGAGTTTTTGATGACCTCGGATCACCGTATCCATCACTAAGTTGTCTTCAAAGGCAAAGTGATCCTGATTAAGACTAGACATGCGCTCGTTAGGACCCATCGAAACAGTACCAGTCGTTGGTTGAAGTTTTCCTTCAATTATTTTTAGAAATGTTGATTTACCAGCACCATTTGCACCAATGATCCCGTAACAATTTCCTGGTGTGAACTTAAGATTAACGTCCTCGTATAGTTTTCTATCTGAAAATTGCATACTGACATTATTGACGGTTAACATGAACAATACCACCCTTTTTCCGCATAAAAAAACAACGTGTCAATGAAACGGCGACGTTGGTTTCAGCTTATTTTTATTTGACGTATTGGGGTAGCTTAACATAAATTCAGCGGACAAGCAATGTACCGGGCCTGCCTACGGTCACGAGAAAATCTACCTGCCATAGACCGGCTCAAGCCAAGGTCTTGAACCTCGAATTTGAGCTTTGCTTTGCAAATCTCAAATTACGTCTGTGGTGTAAGAAGGAAAAACCGCCTTCTAACACCACTATTACGGCTGGTAAATTTTCTCGTTCCCTCCGGCTTAATATTAATTGATAATACTTTTTCTTGTCGAATTGAATAGTTTTTACATAAAAATAGCCATACCCTAATACCAAGGTATGACTACATAATTTTTAGATATGAGTCAAAGATCATGAGTAATGGAACCAGTTGTGCGTGTGGAGTTTTACTCCACAGACGATTCTGAGATTTGCATTAGCAAAGCTCAAAATCGAGTTTCCAGACCTTGGCTGGAAACGGTCCACACAACAGGTGGAATTACTCATGATCTTTGGCGTACAACATATATATATGCCAGTTGCAGGATTTGAACCTGTGACCGCCGGTTTACGATACCGATGCTCTACCAACTGAGCTAAACTGGCAAAATAAAAAGATTACACCTACTAGATGTAATCTTATCACCTAGGCAGATCCTAAGTTTTTGTACTCCGGATGTCAGACTCGAACTGACGACACCCTGATTAACAGTCAGATGCTCTACCAACTGAGCTAATCCGGAATAATTCAATAATTGTTTTTCAACAACTATTAAATTTTATCAATCTGTCAAATAAAGGTCAATAACTATTTGGCATTTTCTTTAGTGATTTTAGTAACTCCACCCATATATGGTACTAAAACATCAGGAATTGTAACTGAACCGTCTTCATTTTGGTAATTTTCCAAAATGGCAGCAACTGTTCTACCACAAGCTAGACCTGAACCGTTTAATGTATGAGCCAATTTTGTCTTACCATTCTCATCACGGTAACGAATTTGTGCACGACGAGCTTGGAAGTCCAAACAGTTTGAACAACTTGAAACTTCACGATACTTGTCTTGTGCGGGTAACCAAACTTCAAGATCATATGTCTTAGTTGAACTGAAACTTGCATCCCCACTTGATAACACAATAACGTGATATGGAAGATTTAGTTTTTGAAGGATATTTTCTGCGTTAGCAGTCATTTTTTCCAATTCGTCAAATGAACTTTCTTGATCTGTAACTTTAACCATTTCAACTTTGTTAAATTGGTGCATTCTGATCAATCCACGTGTATCACGACCGGCACTACCAGCTTCTGAACGGAAACTTGGTGACAAAGCTGTAACCTTTTCAGGTAATTCCTTACCATCAATGATCTTACCAGCAAAGTAGTTTGTTAAAGGAACTTCGGCTGTAGGGATCAATGTTAGAGGGTTTTCATCAACCATAACTGTATAGACATCTTCAGTAAACTTAGGGAACTGACTTGTACCAAACATGGCTTCGTTGTTTACCAAATATGGAGGGATAACTTCTGTATAGCCCTCTTCATGATGTTGATCCAGCATAAAGTTATAAACGGCACGTTCCAATCTTGCACCCATACCAATGTAGTAAACAAAACGGCTACCTGAAACTTTGGCAGCTTGATCAAAGTCAAGGATTCCTAGTTGTTCACCAATATCCCAGTGATGCTTTGGTTTAAAGCCCTCTGTTGGGATAGTTCCCCATTTACGGATTTCTTTATTAGTGCTCTCATCTGGACCAACTGGAACAGAATCATCAGGGAAGTTTGGCAAACGAACCAAAATATAATTCATCTTGTCATTTACTTCTTCAAGCTTGGCGTCAAGTGACTTAATGTCAGCACCAACTTGTTGCATGTCAGCAATTTCTTGGTCAGCATTTTCTTTGTTACGTTTCTTTTGAGCAATACTTTGAGATACAGTATTACGTTTTTCCTTCAAAGTTTCTGTTTGAACTAATAAATCACGACGATTCTTATCTAAGTCCAACAACTCATCAACTTCCTCATTAGGAATACTGCGAGCAGCCAACTTCTCTTTAGCCCAATCAGGGTTTTGTCTGATCAATTTAATATCTAACATATTTTTCCTCCTACTAAAAAATGGCCGAATCATCCCTATAAAGGGACGAATCGACCATTCGCGGTACCACCCAGTTTCAATGTTCTCACATTGCACTTTCAGACTTTATCGGATCAAACCGAACGGAATTACCCGTTACCAGGACACTGGAATAGAAATCTTAACGATTCACACCGACCATCGTTTCTCTGGAAGATTCATGAGTAGGTATCCTATTAGCTTTAATATTTAAACATATCATAATTGAAAATAATTATATTTTCAACTCCTAGATTTTAAAAATGATGATTCTTCTTTGTTTCGGCTACATCAATATCGTCTAGCTTAACAAACTTAGTCTTATATCTAAGTTTGTAGTACAGCCAGCAGATAAAGAGAATGATCAAACCACTATAACTGATCAATAAACGACCAACATTGAAGTTAACAAGTGATCGGATATCTTGACCAATAATGATAATAATTCCCAAAACAATGGCTAGAATTGGACCAAATGGGAACCACTTAGCTTTATACTTCAAATCATCTAGTTCATAGCCTTTATTCAAATAAGCTCTTCTAAATCTGTAATGTGAAAAGGCAATTCCTAGCCAAGCGATGAATCCTGTCAAACCACTGGCAGCAACCAATAGTTCGTAGAATGAGTCACCATATAAACTTGTAAATAGTGCGGCACCACCAACTAAGGCAGTCAACAATAGTGAAAATACTGGAACACCATGATTATTAGTTCTTTCAAAAGCCTTTGGTGCCATTCCTTGCTTACTCATTGACCAAAGCATACGGCTAGCAGCATATAGTCCTGAATTGGCAGCAGAAATAACTGATGTCAAAATAACAGCATTCATAATACCAGCGGCTAGTGGAATACCGACACGTTTGAAGACAATAGTAAATGGACTGATAGCAATATCTCCAGCTTCTGAACCTAACAAGTTAGGACTTGTATAAGGAATCAAGGCTCCGATAACTGCAATTGATAAAATATAAAATAGCAAAATACGCCAGAAAACTTGTTTGATAGCCTTAGGAATACTCTTTTCAGGTGTGGCTGATTCACCAGCTGTAATACCGATCAATTCAGTACCTTGGAACGAGAACCCAGCAACAACGAAAACACTCAATACCGCCGGTATTCCACCAACGATTGGTGCTTTTTTGTATGTATAATTTGATAAACCAACTGCTCCATCATTACCTAAGATACCCATGATAGTTAAAGCACCAACAATCAAGAAGACAATAACAGCAGTAACTTTAATTGATGACAACCAATATTCAGTTTCACCAAATGAACCAACAGAAATTAAATTAATTACTAATAAAACAACTAAGAACGTCAAACTGATCTTCCATGAAGACCAACCTGGGAACCAATACTTAATAACTAAAGAAATTGTCGAAAGGTCAACTGCCAAAGTAATAGCCCAGTTAAACCAATAATTCCAGCCCAAGGCAAATCCCATAGCCGGATCAATAAATTTTGTTGCATATGTAGCGAATGAACCAGAAACAGGCATGTACGTTGCCATCTCACCTAAACTGGTCATTAAAAAGTAAACCATGATACCAATAGCCACATAGGCTATCAATGCTCCCCCAGGACCGGCTGTTGAGATAGATGAACCACTAGCAACAAACAATCCAGTACCGATTGAACCTCCCAACGCGATCATTGACAAATGACGAGTCTTCAACGACCGGTTGACATCTGTATTTTCCATATAATTCGTTTCCCCTTTTTGGATTAAAAAAATCCTTATTACCAGAAGAAACTACTGACAATAAGGACTTTCGTATCCAAATGATCAATAGCTCAACGCAATTAACTTGCGACAGTCCGCTGCTTATTCAGCAACGTCCCAACAAAACACACCATTAGGGGTGAGTTCGTTTCGGCATTTTCACCTTTTACACCTTTGTCAAAGTATCCTAAATTACTCGAAAAGTGTGACTAATTGAAAATGCACCTCTATCTGATTACAAAACATTATAAATAAATGTTAACATAGTATCAAGTAGGTTATTAAATTCATCTGTTTTAACTTCATTTTTATTTGGGAGAATCGGATTATGCTGGAACAAGTATTTTTAGTGAGGCAAGAAGTCGAAAAGTATAACATGTTTACCGTAATCAAATCATTGCCTCCTCAAGAATTGAACTTAAGCAATATTGGTAATCGAATGGAATTTTCTTACCAAAAGACTTACAACATTTTTCAAGCTTTACTGAACGACTTACTAGAATTGGTTCCTGATCTTGATCCTAAGGTTACCAAGATCGAATCGATCGATTTTGACAAGCTCTCTGTAGATAAGTATCGTCTGCACTTAGTCAAAAACGCCATTGTCTTTCATGCTTTTAACTATGGCCTGACAAGCCCTAATCCTTCGTTAGAGGCCTTCAGCAATGACCACTTTACTAGCAAGTCTACGTTGAATCGTAAAATGTCCAATTTCCGTATTTTTCTCAAAAACTTTGGTCTAAAAGTATCTAACTCAACTTTAGAGATCAAAGGTGAAGAGAAAAACATTCGTTGGATGGCTTACTTTGTCTACTGGCAAGTTTATCACGGCTTGGAGTGGCCATTTTCATTCGTACAAGAAGATAATATAAAAAAAGTCATCAGTGATGCTGACATTCACTTCGACAACCCCATCGCTGGTCTGCAACTAGAATATCTACTTGCCATTTCACAGATCAGAATCACTAAACGTTGTTACATCAAAGATATGGGTAAATTTAATGAAGTCTTTGAAGACAATGATATTGGTGACCCAATTTTGAAGCCTGAATCTTACACACTAGTACCGATCGATGCCTTAAGTGAGGAAAATAAATTTGTTAATTTATTCAAAGAAGTAGTCTTTGAAGCTGGTGAAACCGACAGTGATAAACCGATTAACCTAAACTTTAAGATCAATTCCAAATTCTATGCTATCGTTTATCGTTTCGTTGATTTTCTCAAAGAGCGTTATAACGATGATATGAGTGTTTATCATAATCAAAGGATCTTAACTAACATTATGACTTTCGTCACTCGTGAAATCATCTTCTACTACATCATGTCCCCTGATTCCTTAGTCCGATGGAGTCATTATGATGATTCGCCTGAAGATACAAAGGAGTACACATCGTTATATCAAGATATTTATGAGTTCTTCAGTAATGTAGATCCCGAAAAATATACCGGTGTTTATAACGCCGCTGAAAATATTGCCAGAGATCTATTCAAGGTCCTACCTAGCTATATTTCAACCATCAAAGAAAGCGACATTATTCACGTTAAATTATTAGCTGATCCTGGAAATCCCATCGAAGCAGTCATCTCGAGAAACATTCGATCATTAGATTTCGCCGAGATCGTACCGGTAACAACCTTTGAAAATGTCGATGTCTTGATCACAACTTTGGATATCTACCCTACTAAAGAAGAGCTAGATAAATATCCTGAAAATCTTGTCGTTATGCCTTGGGATATTTCTTCAACTAGATCAGATTATATTTACCTGATGATTCGACTAAACAAAATTTATGTAGCTAAACTAAAAGCCAAAGTAGATAAAATGAAGAAGAAACGTAAAAAAGCAAAATAAGAGTATCTGGAAAATTTGAACCGCACCCTCCTAGTTGGAGTAATCCAACCAGGAGGGTTTTTCTATGTTTTCAAAAGATGTAAAACTAAAAGCTATTAATGATCTTAATGCCGGAATTAAAGTTAAACAAGTAATGGATAAATATGGGATAAAAGGTACCGCAAC
>NZ_RHOR01000022.1 GCF_003946625.1 Companilactobacillus kedongensis
ATATTATATCTGTAAAGACATTCTCTTTTAAGTAGGTTAAAAAAACTCTCAATGGGGGCATTGTCGTGACAATTGCCCTTTCGAGACATACTTTGCTCAATACCCATTGTTTTTAGGGCATCTCGATAATACTTAAGTTGATAATGCCATCCTTGATCAGAGTGGAGGATGGGGTTCAAATGTGGGTCTATATTTTGTTTTAATTTTTCTAGAGTATCTAGTATGAGTAATTTGTTAGGACTCAAGCTTATTGAATAAGACAATATTTCGCCGCTGGCCTGGTCATAAAAAAAGTGCCCTAAAGTTGTTAGATTATGTCTAACAATTTTAGGGCACTTCATGGTCAGAACCTTTTTTTTATTTGATTCAATCATATCTTTTTAATGTTTAGTATGGTTCACTAGCAAAATGCTCAACTACGTAATATCCAGTTCCACCAGCGTTCTTAGAAACCCCAACTCCAATTCTAGTAAACTTGTTAGTTACCAATGGCATAGCATGACCCTGATCAGAAAGAAATCCCGTCCAAGCACCTTCTGCTGTATCTCCTAATGAACTACCATCAATATAGCCTAAAGTTGTTAAGTTTTCGTCAACACTAAAATCAAGCGCCTCTAATGTACCATCACCGATAGAGGTATCCCAGCCTCTTCCATCCGGTCTATCATGACTGTATGCATCAATTGCTTCTTCAGCTCTAACTTGTGATGATTCAACTAAGAGTGGGTCTACTCTTTGTGGATTTAATCCCATTTCTTGTCTATGTTTAGCAATATTAGCATAATAGCTTGTTTTACAGATTCTGTTGAAGGAATTTCAGGCGTTGGTTTTGTTACTTCACCAGTACCTCCATTATTATCAGTGTCCGTAGAGCCATTATTTGCGTTGCCGGTATTATTATCAGTATTTGTATCTGTTCCATTGTTTGAAGAATTATTATTGTTAATTGCAAAGTTAGCAATATATTCAATGTTTGATGGTTCGTTACCATTAATTACCATTGAGTTGTGATTTGCCCATTCGTGAGTGGATACTTGGAAGTACACCTCACCTTTACTATTCTTAACAACTCTACCAACTTGCCAAGATGAACCTTGTGCAAGGCTTCTTGTGTCAGATAACTTGTTTTGAGAATCATCAAACAATCTAACATTTTTCATTGCATAACCAACTAATTTTGTATTTTGATCTGATGAACTATTTTCCCCGCTCAAAGTTACATCAGAACTGTTAACAAACTCATTAGTAGAAACTTGATACATTGTAGTACCGTTAATTGTAACAGTTTCTCCTACTTGCCAAGGTGTACTTGCTGCTAAAGCACGGTTGCTTACTGGGCTTCCATCTCTTGTAACTAGATGTGCAATAACTCCATCATGTACAGTGGCAATACTACTTGCATCAACATTAGTCGTTAAACCTAATCCAAGTAAAGCTGCACCTGAAGTGCCAATAATAGCTACTAATAATTTTCCCTTAAACATAATCCACTACCCCTCTTTAATATGATTTTATTAATACCTATTTCACTAATTACTTTATCATACTAGATTTAGGAAAAATATGGTAATTCCAATATCAATGTCATTTCACAAAAAAAGTGCTGTTCATCTGAACAACACTAATCTAAATTTTTCCAAAATCCATCAATTGTTTCTTTCAACTGTGGTAAAGACCTAATTCGTTTATAATTTTTCCAATGATTAGGGAATAGCGTTGTGTAGCGGCTATTAGCGAATCTTTGATCCAGCAGTAAAATAACTCCGACATCTCTACTACTACGGATCAAACGTCCAGCCGCCTGCAAAACATTGTTCATTCCTGGCAACTGATAGGCATAGGCAAAGCCCTTACCGTTATCCTGATCGTAATAATCACGGATCAAATTATTTTCTGAACTCAATCCTGGTAAACCAACACTGACGATTCCAACGCCAATAAGACGAGTACCGTCTAAGTCTATTCCTTCGGAGAAGATTCCCCCTAATACACAAAATCCTATGAGCGTTTCTTTAGGATCTGCTTGAAATTGTTCAAGAAATTCTTGACGAGCAATACTATCCATTTCATTTTGCTGTTCAATAACTTTCACATCTGGACAGGCTTTTTCAAAGGCATCTTCAATTTGCCTTAGGTATCCATATGAAGGAAAGAAGAACAAATAATTTCCGGTTTTGGCTTCAATCATTGTTTTCAAACTAGATACAATGGCATTCTCACTATATTGCCTCTGACTGTATGTCGTCTGAATATACTGTGTAACTAGTATATCTTGGTTCTGTGGCGGAAACGGCGACGGCAAGCGATACGCTAAACTATTATCAATTCCACCCAAAACATTTTGATAGTAGTCCATTGGCGTTAAAGTAGCTGAGAAAAGCACTGCACCTGATCCCAATTTCATTGAATTATCTAAAAATTCACTTGGATCTAAGCACAATTGTTTCACTACCACGAGATTACCCTCCAAAACGATTCTCGTATGATAGCTGTCATTATACAAATTACCGATTTTAACAAAAGTCAGACAATCAAAAAAATAATCTTGAACGCTCTTGGTCAATTCAGATGGCTTTTGTTGCTGCATCCAATCAGTGATAAACTCATCAAACTTTCGCAATACTTTTAATAATTTTTCTGGTGCTTCATCAGTAATGTATTCATCTTGATCTTCCAAATCATCTGAAATTTGTTTAAAACAGCGACGAACTTTTTTGAGTTGTTTCTGTAGATTTTCACTAGCTTGAGTTTTATCTTTTTTTGCCAACTTCAACAAATTAGCGATCGGCTGGTTACTAATTTCTGCAGAGTACATATCTCGAGAGCGACTGACCAAATTGTGCGCCTCATCGATCAAAAAGAAGTTGTCAGGATCACTTTCGGTAAAAAATCGTTGTAAATAGACTAATGGATCAAATAGATAATTATAGTCGCAAATAATAACATCACAAAAAAGTGAAGCATCCAATGAAAATTCAAACGGATCAAGTGTATGTTTCCGTGCATATTTTTCGATAACCGGTCGAGTTAAGACATCTTCATGCGTCAGAATATCCTTCAAAGCTGGTTTGAGACGATCATAATACCCAATCATATACGGATTCTCTTCTGGCAAAAGATCCTGTTCTTCGACGAATTTGATCTGCTCTTTGGCAGTCAAGGTAATACTTTTTATGTGCAGACCGTTTTCTTCCATCATCTGAATGGCTTCTTCAGCCACGTGTCTCGTACTCTGTTTAGCCGTCAGATAAAACAATCGTTCGATCATATCTTCACCCATCGCTTTAACCGCCGGGAACAATGTTGAGATGGTCTTACCCGTTCCCGTGGGTGCTTCAACAAACAGTCTTTTCTGAAGATAAATGGTTTTATAAACTGCCCCGGCTAATTCATGCTGTCCCGTACGAAATTCTGGAAATGGAAAAGCTAGGTCTTTAATAGATGCATTACGTGTTTTACGCATATCAGCACGTAATTTTAACCAATATTCATATTCAGCGATTAACTTATTAAAAAATTTGGTTAATTGTGTTTTAGTAAAAACCTTTTTTATTTTAGTTATTTTTTCGTTGGTAACTTGAAAATATGTCAGTTGTAAAGTTACTTCTTGATAATCCTCATCTTGCAACAAAAGATAGCCATACACTTTTACCTGACCCCAGTATAAATCGTTAGTATTTTCGGTTAAGTCCTCGTATGCTTGGTCTGAAGTCTTGATCTCCTCGATCAAAACTCCATCATCAGTGGTTTGAATTCCATCAGCACGACCAGAAATAATATATTCTTGATCGTTCATAGTGACAGCCTTCTTTAAGTAAACTTCACTTTCATAATCAAATGAACGGTGGCTTTGCAGCTGCCGATGTATTCTAGCCCCAGCTAAAGCAGTATTTTGACTATTTTTGGTTTCAACTAAATCTCCTTTACGCAAAACAAATTCGACTAGTTGCCTAATCCCGATTTTCGTTGCCACACTGCTCACCCCCAATTGAAATCATCATTTATCATTATAAAACATACGTTCGCAATTGTCTGTAAAAAATGGACTGTATTCTAAATCACTTATTATTGATTTTTATGTATTATAATATAGTTAACTAATCTGAAAGTAGAGATCTTCAAATTGAGTAAAATTAAGAAAGCTTTCTCCAGAAGATATATCATCACCAATGAAGTATTCAGTGCGATTACACACGGTATCGGAATTATTCTAGCTATCATTGGCGCAGTATTTTTATTGATCAAAGGATTCAAGAGCGGTGATGCTCTGACGATAACAGCCTACTTCATCTATGCGTTTACCTTGTTTTTCTTATACCTGAGTTCAACTTTATTTCACAGTCTGTACTTCACCAAAGCAAAGCGAGTCTTCCAAATTTTTGACCACAGTTCGATTTTTCTGATGATTGCTGGTACGTATACTCCATACTGCTTATTGGCTCTTAGAGGTACAGCATTCGGTATTGTGATCCTATCAGTTATCTGGGTCTTAGCAATCTTTGGAATACTTTACAAAATATTCAACGTTGGTAGATTCAAATATTTCGAAACACTCTTATATGTTTTAATGGGTTGGGCCATTATTATTGCAATGAAACCACTCTATCAATCTATTGGTGCAACCGGAATTTGGCTATTAGTATTTGGTGGTATCGCCTTTACTTTAGGAGCTGGTGTCTATCTGCTTAAAAATCTTAAATATGTACATGTGATCTGGCATATCTTTGTTATGATCGGTACGGCATTGATGTTCTTTTCAGTTTACCTATATGTTTAAGTTCTAAATAGAGGTTTATTTCGTATCCAGGTCTGATAGTAATAAATAGTTACATATAACAAAAATAGGAGCTGTATTCTACTTGATTTATCTCAGGCGGAATGCAGCTCTTATTTTATAAGAATCAAAAATTCTAGGTTATGTAATTTTATTTATTAAATATTAATCATGGTCAGCTTCAAAATCATTTTCTTTTTGCCAAGCAACTTGATAAGCGTACCGTTCCGCATCATCATCCGTCGTAGGACTGCTCTCTTTTACATCTATCTTAGGAACTACAGTCGTTGTCTTAGCCAACTTGTTGTCCATATTCAAATATACAAAATAATCAGTATCCCCTACTAAAGCCTGTTCACTAACATTTTCGATCAACTGATTTATTGCAACCATCTGACCAGGTTTTAGTGTAAGAGTACCAGTCTTAGAAGAAGGGAACTTAGTTGATTCATCTACAAATACCATAAATTTAGACTTATCAAATTGAATTGTCCTTTGTCTCGTCTTTATCTTGAGAAAATTTGAATTTCACATTTTTCTTATCAGCTTTACTCAAATTTTGATAGTATGATGTTTTTGTTTTAATGATAGATGTTTTCTTAACACTATTATTTTTAGTACCGTTTGATGTTGAGCTGCATCCCCCTAAAATACTACCCATCAACAGCAATGCATCATAAATAAAATATATTTTTTCATAATCTTTGCCCCATATCCCCTTAATACTAAAATTCAATTAAGTATTTTATCTTCTTTAAGATAGATTATTTTACTTTAATGATCATTACACAAGTATTATATTACATATTTAGTTCTTTGAAAAATATTTTTAGAAAAATAAAAAGTCCATTCATCAATTAAATTCAATGAATGGACTCTATTAATATTCAATAACACTATACACGAAAGGTTTATTTAC
Organism: Companilactobacillus kedongensis; assembly: GCF_003946625.1. Lineage (GTDB taxonomy): Bacteria > Bacillota > Bacilli > Lactobacillales > Lactobacillaceae > Companilactobacillus > Companilactobacillus kedongensis. The sequence continues at coordinate 5,694 of NZ_RHOR01000022.1, forward strand.
GTTGATAAGTCTCAAATACATATGGATAAACATTCTTCTCATCAACAACACCAGACTTTTTCTCGGTCAATTTAAACTTACTATAATCCAAATCGATCATCTTAACATCTCCATCAAACTCATGATCGATCCGAGTAACATAAAGTCGATCAACAATATCTTTGAAGACATCAAAAATTTTGCTACCGCCAATAACGACTATCTCGGACTTATCTTCATATTTAGACAACTCCGAAATATCTGTTATCAAGACAGCTGGATCACTAACTTGATAATCAGGATTTCTCGACATTACAATATTTAAACGTTTTGGCAGCGGACCATTAGGAAAGCTCTCATACGTCCGGCGTCCCATGACGATAGTTTTACCGATCGTCAATTCTTTAAAACGTTTCATATCATTTGGCAAGGTCCATGGCAATTGACCTTTATAGCCAATAACGTGATTTTTATCCTCGGCCCACAAAAAGCTGATCATATCTATCTCTCCTTTAAACGGCGACAGGTGCCTTGATTGCTGGTGCTGGGTCATAACCGACCATCTTAATATCCGTTGTATCCAAATCAAAAATGCTCTTATCCGAATTTATTTCAAGCTTAGGCCCCTTAGCGGGTTGTCTCGACAATTGTAGTTTGACTTGCTCAATGTGATTTGAATAAATATGCGCATCACCAAGAGTATGAATGAACTCTCCCACTTCAAGACCAGTCTCACGAGCAATAAGATGTGTCAATAAAGCATAGCTGGCAATATTAAATGGTACACCCAAAAAGAGGTCACCGCTTCTTTGATATAGCTGACAGGATAACTTACCGTCATTTACATAAAACTGGAACAGCGTATGACATGGAGGCAATGCCATTGTAGGAACATCTTCGGGATTCCAGGCACTGACGATCAAACGTCTTGAATCTGGTGTGGTTTTTATTTGTTCGATCACATTCTTGATTTGATCAATAAACCCACCTTCACGTGTCTGCCAATGACGCCACTGAGCACCGTAAACAAAGCCTAGATCACCGTATTTCCTGGAAAAATCATCATCAGTTAAGATTTTTTGATCAAAGGCCTTTTTCTCAACCTTATAATCTTTCGCAAATTCAGGATCAACTAAACTGCGGTGACCAAAATCAGTCATATCTGGACCTTTATAGTCGGAACTTTCAATATATTTTTTAAAAGCCCATTCATCCCAAATGTGATTTTTATGTTCGAGCAAATATCTAATATTCGTATCACCATGTAAAAACCAGAGTAATTCACTTTTGATCAATCCAAAAGGGACTTTTTTAGTCGTCAAAAGTGGAAATGACTCTTGCAAGTCAAATCTCATCTGATATCCAAAGGTGCTGATCGTTCCAGTACCGGTACGATCTGATTTTTGATGACCCTTTTCTAAAACATACTTCAACAAGTCTAAATATTGCTGTTCATTGTTCATTTATTTTCTCCTAGGCAAATTGACCTAAATATTCCCAACGCTCCATCAGTTTATCAGCCTCGGCATTCTTTTCGTCCAATTCACGTTGATAATCCATTAATTTTTGATAGTCATTATTATCGTCAGTTAACTGTTTCTTCAAAGCAGTGATCTCGTCGTCTAATTTTTCGATCTTAGGCTCTAATTTATCAAATTCCATTTGTTCTGAATAAGTTAACTTAGTCTTCTCAGCTGTTTTCTTTGCTGGCTGATCAACCTTTTCTTCAGCTTTCTTTTCCTTAACTTCCTCATTCTTTTCTTGACTCATCTTTTTAACATACTCTGAATATGAGTCATAGCTTTCTTGGATCTTACCATTGCCTTTAAATACCAATAGCTTATCAGCCACTTTATCAAGGAAGTAACGATCATGGGATACAGCCATAACTGTCCCCTTAAAGTTTTCCAAATAATTTTCAAGGATAGTTAAGGTACCAATATCCAAATTATTAGTTGGCTCATCCAAAAGTAAAACGTTTGGTTGTTTGATCAAAATTGCCAACAGATACAAACGTCTCTTTTCACCACCGGATAGCTCACGAATGTAAGCACCCTGCATCTTGTGGTCGAACATAAAAGTATCCAATAATTGTGAAGCAGACATTGATTCGCCATCAGAATTTCTGACGCCTTGTCCAATGCCTTCAAGATAACGAATGACACGTTTTTCAGGGTCCATGTCTTCAGTGTACTGAGTGTAATATCCGATTTTGACGGTTTGTCCAGTCTTGATCTCACCTGAATCTAATGGGATCTTCTTTACTATCGTATTCAAAAAGGTAGTTTTACCAGAACCATTGGCACCAGTAATACCAATCCTATCTCCTCTAGTAACTAAATAACTAAAATCATCAATGATAACCTGATTATCAAACTTGAGACTAGCGTCTTTGATATTGAAAACATCATTACCCAATCTCTGTTGGGCAATATCAATTGTCATATCCATCTTAGCTTCAGGTTTATTTTGTAAATCTTCTTTCAAATCTTGGAAACGATCTTTTCTAGCTTGTTGTTTCGTTCCACGAGCTTTAACACCAGCACGCATCCATTCGAGTTCTTGTTTGAACATTTGTGTCTTGTGATGTTGTTCAGAATTATAGATTTCTTCGTTAGTTGCCTTTTGTTGTAGATATTTCTCATAATTACCAGAATATTCAGTAATATTTTGATTTTCCAACTCAAAAATTCTAGTTGATACTTTATTCAAGAAGTAACGATCATGGGTCACGAATAGCACAGAACCACGATATTTATTCAAATAACCTTCCAACCAATCAATTGCTTCATAATCCAAATGGTTAGTCGGCTCGTCTAAGATCAATAGATCTGAATCAGAAATCAAAGCTTGTGCTAAAGCTACACGTCTCTGTTGACCACCAGACAGCTCTTTGACTAATTTGTCGAGTTCCGTTATACCCAGTTTATTCAGGATCGATTTGACATCGGATTCCATTTGCCACGCTTCAGCAGCATTCATTTTTTCTTGTAGTTTAAAGAATTCATCCTGAATTTTTTTGTCAGTCGAATTATTGTTAAACTGCGTCAATGATTTTTCATATTGACGGATCAATTGGAATTGTTCACCATTGCCGGCAAAAACAGCATCAATGACTGATAGATCCTCGTCAAGCTCTGGTTGCTGTCTAAGATAAGTCATCTTATAGTCCTTGGGTTTTTCCATGTCGATCGTATTTAATTCATTGGTATTAACGATACCGTCAAGTAGTGTTGTTTTACCAGCACCATTCAAACCAAGCAGACCAATTCGATCTCCTTCGTTAATTGTAAAGGTCACGTCTTTAAAAAGGGTTCTTTCTCCAAAAGTTTTGGAGGCATTAGATATATTTAAAGTTTTCAAATAATTCACCACGTATTTTCTTAATTACTTAATATTCTAGACGAACGAAGGCATTAAAAAAAGAGAAAGGACTAATTTATAGTCCATCCTCTTAAATAAATCTTACAATTCGTTCTTATATAGATCGAAAACTGTATGTGCAGGATCGATTGTTAAATAAAGATTACCAGTCTTCTTTGAAATTGCAGATGATTGATAAATGTTATCTAAACCATCTGCATCTTTCTTCTTGAATGGGAAGTAAATTTGTAATGGATCTTTATCTTCGTCATCTTCAAAAACAAGATCACATTTTTCGATATCTTGATACTTCATGATACGGTTGAACATTCCATCGGCCATTGCAGCTGTAGAAACATCAGCATCTTTAATATAGTCAGCATCTGGAAGAATCTCGATTCTGAAGCGCTTACATGGATGGATCTCTTGCATTCTACCTCCTGCAATACGTCCATAACTAGTTGTAACACGGCTTAGCCAGACATCGCTCATTTCACTATGACTAACTGTCCAAGTATCATCGTTTCTAAAATAGAACTTCAATTCTTTAAATACATGCTTTGACATATTATCACCCTTTCAATACTTTATTAACTTAATGATACCACAGCATTAACGATTGCTTAACACATAAACTTTCAATTCATCAAAATAATTGGAAACGTTTTCCTTAACTACAGCTTTTTCGACATTTTTAAGCATTTTTCCAATTTCTGGACCGGGGTTAATGCCTAAAATTTTGATCAAATCGTTACCAGTAATAGCTAAATCATGACTCGACCTGATCGGTATTTGTTCAACTGTTTCTGAAAGTTTATTATATTCAATTTTAATATCAAATAATTGACACAATGTGACTGTCCGTTCAAAATTGTCGATACCCAAGCTATAGATCTCCCAAGTATCAAAATTTTTATTGGCAAATAATTCCAACATTTCATAAGTTGCCAAACTAGCCTCACGAGTTTTATTGGAGACCTTCCAAACTCGCAATAGTTTATTTAAATCTTGATCAGATAATTGCAGAGCATATCCAATTGCGGCCCAGATTGCATCTTCATCCATAAACTTGACCGGTTCCAGTTTGGTCAATTTAACTAGTGATGAACCGTGTTGTTTCATACCAGGAGCATAGTCACAGAGTTTGAAAGTTAAGAAGTTAGCAAATCCCTTTTGCCATGCTTGACCGAGCATCATTTTGATGAACTCTTCACGTGTACGTTCAACGGCAATTTTTTCTAATAAGTGGGCATTCAAAGCAATTGCTTCAGCTGTCTTATTTTCGATCTTAAAATTCAGTTGTGATTGGAATCTGACGGCACGCATCATTCGCAAAGCGTCTTCATGGAATCGTTCTTCAGCTTTACCGACGGCACGGATCAGGTGATCATCAAGATCCTTTAAACCATCAAATTTATCGATAACATCCCCATTACGGTCTAACGCTAAAGCATTGATAGTAAAGTCACGGCGCTTGAGGTCATCTTCCAATGAACGCACAAATGTCACTTGATCAGGACGTCGGTAGTCTTGATAGCCTGATTCAGTTCTAAATGTCGTGATCTCATATGATGAACCACTAAAAAGAACCGTCACAGTACCGTGTTGAATCCCGGTATCGACGGTATGTTTAAAGATTTCTTTTATTTCTTCTGGATAAGCACTTGTAGCGATATCCACATCATGGATCGGTAATCCTAGGATATGATCACGTACACTTCCGCCGACAAAATAGGCCTCATATCCGGCCTGTTCAATTTCTTTTAAGACTGGCAGAGCTCTTTTGAAGTCTGCAGGAAGTTCTTTCATACGCATAAAAATACCTCACCTTTTTAAATCTGTTCTAATAATTCTTGCATATCAATATCGTCTGGATCAAGTTTCAAGTACATTTGCAGAGCAACCTTTAAGACTTCTTTATTACCACTGCTACGTAAGATCTCGATCACATCTGACAGATAGTCCAAGTTATCCTTAAAATCATCAAAGACTAGCAAAATATTATCTTGTGCCAATTTTTGATTGTCAGTTTCATAATATGATTTAGCTAAATTCCAAGTAAGTTTTGGATTATTACTCAAGTCCATACCATCTAACAGATCAAGATTATTCTTGAAACGTCCACGAGTAATATAGAAATCACTCAATTTAACGATCAATGGTAGTGGATTCTCAACCTTTTTGATCCCAGTTGACATCAAAGCTAGAGCTTCATCCAAATTATCGGCTGTACCAGCTTCAAAAGCGATCATATAAAGATTTTCATCCAATTCATTCAAGTTCAATCCTAGTTGAGCATACTTGAATGCATCATCATTTTTCTTCAAATTCAAGAAGTCATCTGCCAAGATACTGTAAGCTGTTGGGTAATCATGATTAACATCTAATAGCTGTTCCAAAACTTTAACAGACTTATTATAATCTTTTACTTGATTATATAAAAATCCTAATTGATATTGGGCATCTTCATTTAATTCAATAGCATTTAATTGTTCAAACTCGGCAATTGCTTCTTCGTATTCACCAGCACCGGCTAATGAACTAGCCTTACGCAAGTCGATCGAAATACCTGAATAATTGTCGATCCCAGCATCTAACAAAATATTATAGTAAGTTAATGCCTTGTCAAATTTATTTTCATCGAAATACAATTCAGCTAAAGCAAACTTGAAAACTTCTTCATCTTGAAAAGTTCTAATACCCGTCAAAAGTTTTTGTTCACTTACTTCATATAAGCCTTGTGATTGATAAATATCAGCCGAAACTAACAAACTTTCAGCATATGAATCATCATCAGGTTCAATTTTAGTGATGTAATCCAGTGCTTTATCGGAATCACCATCTGATACGGCGATTTCAGCCAGTCTAGAGAGGATTTGTCCTTCATCTGGATAGTGAACTAGCAAGGCCTCATAAACGACTCTAGCCTGAACTGACAGTCCTCTGCTCAAAAGCGTTTCCGCTAAAGAAAATTGTGTTTGGTCGTCGTCTTGTTCAATTGATGATTGGATCAATCCATCTACATCGCTGAATTCACCAGCATCAATATTTTCAATTACTTCATTTGCTTTACTCACAAATATACCTCCAAAAATTTAAACATAAAAAAGACGGTCAATTGACCGCCCCTAAAAAATCATTATTTAACTGAGTCTTTCAAAGCTTTACCTGGCTTGAATGCAGGAACCTTACTTGCAGGGATCTTAATTTCTTCACCTGTTTGTGGGTTACGACCTTTACGAGCAGCACGTTGACGTACTTCAAAGTTACCAAAGCCGATTAATTGAACTTTGTTACCTTCTGATAAGTTTTCTTGGATTGATTCAAAAACAGCATCTACAGCTGAAGTTGCATCTTTCTTTGTTAAACCAGTTTTACTTGCAACACTATCGATAAGTTCTGCTTTATTTGCCATACATAATACCTCCGGAGATTTGTATAAATAATTTAGAACACATGAACGACGACTGTGTTCATCATTCCAATATTCAAAATACCATAGCACCAAGGCTGTGGCAAGTTTTAACCCCTTAAAAAGCCTTAAAACTGCATTTATTTGTAATAATTTACTAAAATCGCTCAAATTGGCGTCAATTCGGGATTATTTACGCTTTCTAGGCAAGATCTTTATTGGTGTTCCCTCAAAGTCAAATGTGTCTCTTAATTGGTTGATCAAGAAACGTTCATATGAGAAATGCAACAATTCATTGTCATTAACGAACACAACAAATGTTGGAGGTTGAACGGCCACTTGGGTCATATAATAGATACGCAATCTCTTACCATTAACAACTGGTGTTGGAGCAATTGAAGTTGCACGCAACAATAAGTCATTAAGGATGGATGATTGAATTCTTCTTTGACGGTTATCGTAAACTCGAGAAACCAATTCTGGAATTTGATCAAGTCTTTGATTCTTTACAGCCGACGTAAATAGGATCGGTGCATAGGCCAAATATTGAAATTCTGTACGAATTTGGTTTTCAAAGTCCTTCATAGTGTTGGTATCTTTTTTCAAAGCATCCCACTTATTGACAACGATAATAACACCTTTACCGGCATTATGAGCGTATCCTGCTACACGTTTATCTTGTTCACGAATACCTTCTTCAGCATTCAAAACAACACAGACAACGTCTGACTTGTCAATTGCACTCAAAGCTCTTAAAACAGAATACTTTTCAGTATTTTCGTAGACTTTACCACGTTTTCTGATACCAGCAGTATCAATGATCGTAAAGTCTTTATCCATTTTTTCATCATGATACTTAGTATCGACGGCATCACGAGTAGTACCTTCCATATTAGAAACGATAACACGTTCATCGCCTAAAATAGCATTAACTAATGATGACTTACCGACATTAGGACGACCAATGAAACTAAATTTAACAGATTCATCTTCTTCATGCTTAGCATCTGATGGAAAGGCATGAACGATTTCATCCAAAAGATCACCAATACCAGTACCTTGAGCACCAGAAATTGGATTTGGATCACCGAATCCTAAAGTATAAAAGTCATATATATTTTGACGTTGTTCTGGATTATCGGTCTTATTTACCGCTAAAACAATTGGCTTTTTGGTACGGTAAAGAATCTTTGCAACATCTTCATCCTCTTTGATAACACCATTTTGACCGTTAACAATAAAGACAATAACATCTGCTTCATCAATTGCGATTTCAGCTTGGTTCTTGATTTGAACGGTCAATGGTTCACCACTCATATCAATACCACCTGTATCGATCAATCTAAATTCTTTTCCCAACCAGCTTGCTCGGGCATAGATCCTATCTCTAGTAACACCCGGTGTATCTTCAACAATAGACAGACGTTCGTTGATAATTCGATTAAAAATCGTTGATTTACCAACATTTGGGCGTCCAACTAATGCAACTACGGGAACAGCCATAAATCTACCTCCTCATATTTCTAAATATTATTTTTCATTAACAATTTCAGTTACACGTTTTACTACTTGTTCGATCGTCATATCAGAAGTATCAACCTCGATCGCATCGTCAGCCTTCTTTAATGGAGAAATCTTACGATGAGAATCCTTATAGTCACGAGTAGCTATTTCATCTTCTAATTGTGCTAACGGAACATCGATCCCGCGCTCCTTATTATCCTTAAATCTACGTTGTGCACGTACTGAAACACTGGCAATCAAGAAAATTTTAACTTCCGCATTAGGCAAAACTGTCGTACCGATATCACGACCGTCCATAACAATATTAGTATTGTCGGCCATTTTGCGCTGCATTTCAACCAATTCTGTTCTTACTTCTTTGATTGCAGACACTTGTGAGACATTATTAGTGATTTCTTCAGTACGGATCACTTCTGAAACATCCTCATCATCTAAAAAGACATGTTGACCGTCTTCTTTGTTAACAAAATAAATCTTATGATCATGCATTAAATTTAAAATACCTGATTCATCACCATAATCTACTTGATTCTTTTTTGCAAGTAAAGTTACTGTACGATACATGGCACCCGTATCACAATAAACAAAATCTAAATTTTTAGCAATTAATTTGGCAATAGTACTTTTACCAGCTGAAGCTGGACCATCTATGGCAATTTGCATTACTTATTCTCTCCTTAACAAAAGGGTCTTTCGACAAATTAATGTCCAAGACCCTTTCTTAAACTTCTATTTTAATCTTAATGTTGTACCTGGTGTTAATGTAGATACCCCACCATTTAAAGCTTTTAATTGAGCTGTTGTCATATTGTTATTGTAAGCAATTCTAAACCAGTTGTCGCCGGCCTTTACTGTATAAGATGAGGCAGCTGCTGATGAAGATGAGTTACTGTTGGTAGTATCTTGTGACTGCGATTGTGATGTATCAGTTGTTCCAGTTGATTGACTGTCATTATTACTATTAGTAGTAGTTCCAGTTGTCGCTTGATTCTCTGAATTATCAGTTGTCGCATTGCTTTGGCTGTTATCAGCTGATTGACTATCAGTATCATTAGAAGTATCAGCATCATTATTGTTATCAGTTGTTGATTTCTTCTTATTAGTTTTCTTAGTTGACTTCTTCTTTGTTGCTTTCTTTTTCTTAGGAGTAGTCTTCTTTTTGGTACTCTTGTCTTTACTCTCAACTGATTTCTCAGATTGAGTACTATCAATATTATTTCCACTACCATGCATTGCATTAATAACAACTGGAGCGAACATAATAATGATCAAAGCAATAACCAATGTAGTAACCAATGTATGATTCCCACGTTGCTTTTTCTTACTTATGGTACGAGATACATGACCACTCTCATCATTATCATTATCAAAGCTCTTTTCCCAAGGCTTAGCTTCATCTTCTGACTCAGCTTGCTCTGGTTGTTCACTTTCAGTTGGCTCTTCTTGTTCTTGATCTTGTTGTGGTTCTGTCTGATCAGAAACTGGTTGTTGTTCCTCTGAAACCTCGGACTGACCCAAATGATCCGGCTCTGATTGACTAGCATGCAGATGATCATCTTCATCAGCTGAAGGTGTTGGAATAACTGGTGCCACTGGAGTCTCAAAATCATTATTTGAACTTGGGGCATCTTCTTGAACTGTTTCATTTTGTTCAGGTCGTGACTCAGGCTCTTGATTCTGATTGTCTTGAATATCTTCATTATCATCAGATGGTATCAAATGATATTTCTTTAAATCTTCTTGACTGACTGATCCTTCTAATCCAGCAGTTGAATTTGGGATATTTTCACCAGAAGTGTTATTTTTGTTGTTATCGGCCATTAAAAACCAACCTCCTAATTTCTATCCCTTAAAGCATATCATAAAAAATGAATTTTTTTCTTTAAAGATTTCTAAAGAATCGCTAGTTTGCGGTTTTATTAACGAAATGACCCTTCAAGCGTGGGTAGACAACTAAAACACCCACAGAAACGATCAATGACTTAACAATATTAAATGGAATAACTCCGGTTGCTACGTATTTTGCCAAACTCATATTCAATTGCATCCCGATCACATTAATGTAAAGAGGCATGATAACAAAATAGTTTAAAACTGACATAACAACTGTCATAGAAATTGTTCCAGCGATGACGGCCATAGTTTTATTATTTCTCTTCCAGAAATATCCAAAAGGTAATAATAAAGCAATCGCTCCAATTACATTAGCACCGTTACCGATAATTCCTGCAACGCCTGATCCCGTGACCAACCAATGTACTAAAGCTTTGAGTAGCGCAATCAAACTGCCGCCCACCGGTCCGTAAAAAATTGTTCCTATAATCGTGACAATGTCACTTAAATCCACCTTCAAGAATGGGAACCATGGTAATACTGGGAACTCGAAAAACATAATAATTGCCGCGAATGCTGCAAAAATTGACACCGTTACCTTTTCTTGAAATTTGTAAGTACTCTTTCCCATAAAATCAACCTTCCTTGCCGATTTCCAAAGAAAATAGGCCTATTTTGGGCATACCAAAACAGACCTAATCTGTTTTCTTTCATCTAGACTTTACTATCGGTTTGGGAATTGAACCCAATCAACCAGGTAAACCTGGGTCGCGGACTATACCGCCGGTCGGGAATTTCACCCTGCCCTGAAAACCAACTTATTAAATTTTTAACAAACTAAATATAACAGATTACTTCTTTTCTTTCAACTTAGCAACTTCGATTCTAGATAAATCACGATATTTACCGGAAACTAATCCATCTAAAGTCAAGAAACCATACTTTTCACGAGAAAGTTTATTTACGGGGTGACCAACGGCCGCAAACATATTTTTAACTTGATGATTGTGACCTTCATGGATAACCAATTTAACAATTGATGTCCCCTTCTTTGTGTCTTTTGACATAACTGTAACTTTAGCGGGTGATGTCTTGTAGTCTTTCAATTTCATACCATGTTCAAGTCTCTTGATATCTTCGACAGCCAATGTTCCCTGAATCTTAGCGATATAAGTCTTTTCAACGTGATATTTAGGATGCATTAATCTATTAGCAAAATCACCGTCGTTAGTTAAAAGGATCAAACCTGAAGTATCGTAGTCCAATCTTCCGACCGGATAAACACGTTCTCTAAAGTCATCTTCCAATAAATCAGTAATAACTTTACGGTCTTTGTCATCTTTAACGGCTGAAATAACACCACGAGGTTTGTACATTAAAATATAACGTTTCTTCTCATCATGGATCGGAACACCGTCAACCTCGATCTTGTCACGATGGTCAACTTTGACACCCATTTCCTTAACAACTTTTCCATTAACTAAAACGTGGCCGCCAGCAATCAATTCTTCTGACTTGCGTCTTGAAGCGACCCCTGCTTCAGCCATAGCTTTTTGTAATCTCATTTTTTCTAATTCTGCCATTTATTATTCCTCTTTATAATTCTCAAATTTTTCAATCTTAGGAAGTTCTTCAATATTCTTAATTCCAAAGTAATCAAAAAATTCATCTGTCACGACATACAAATTCGGATGACCAATGACATCTTTTTTGCCATTTTCTTTGATTAATTTTCGAGCCAATAAAGTATTGATACTACCAGAACTCTGAACACCTCTGATCTCATCAACCTCTATTCTAGTTATTGGTTGACGATAAGCCACAATTGACAACACTTCCAGAGCAGCCTGACTAAGTTTTGTTCCTAACCCGGTCTTAAAGTATTTTGTCAGCAGTTCACTATACTCACTCTTAGTGATCAATTTATAAGTCGAATTATACTGTGACAGCATGATACCGGATTCTTCGTCGCTCATCAATTTTATTTTCAATTGTTCTACACTTTGTCGTAATGCCGCACGATCCATTTCTAACAGATCTGCTAAATCTTTTTCTTTAATACCTTGATCTCCTGCTACAAAGAGTAAGGCCATGATTTTTGCTTGATACACTTTTAATTCCTCAATTCAATAAATAAATCACTTTGATAGTCACTTTGTATTGCTAGAACTTGTTGTTTTCTGACCATCTCCAAAACAGCCATAAAATTAGTTACAACTTCTTCAATATTATCATGAAGCTTTAAAAGCGATTGGAAATTAGTTTTTTTGATTTTTGTTAATTTTTGCAAAATATTCTCTTCAGCATCTTCAATTGACAGTGTTTCATTTTGAATGATTTCTGTCTGTGGCTGACGATTACTTTGATTGATCAATAGATCCAGATAAGTTTCTTTCAAATCATCCAATGCTACTGAATCGGGTAGAAGAAATTTGTCGACCGGAATCTGTGAGACACTGATATCCTTGTCAAAAGATAGTCGGCGCATCTTTTCTTTTTCAGCAAAATACTCAGAAACACGTTTGAATGTTTGATAAGTCAACAACTGAGAAACTAGCTGATCTCTAGGATCTTCCATTTCTAAGTCGTCATCATCAAATTCATCCGGGGCTATCGGTAACAGCATTTTACTTTTGATAGACATTAAAGTCGAAGCCATTACCAAATAGTCTCCTGCAATATCTAGTTCTAAAACTTTCATCTTGTTTAGATAATCAAGATACTGCTGCGTGATCTGAGCAATGGGGATGTCATAAATATCAATTTTTGATTCTTTGATCAAATGTAGTAATAAATCAATTGGACCTTCAAAATCGGTCAAAATTAAGTTCAATTTTTTCATTCTTCTTCAGACACTTCCTCAGCTTGCCTATTGTGCCAGCCTTTGATCAATTTTACAAGGTTAAAGTTACCGAGAATTGTTTGGTTAGGAAATCTTTGTTGAACTTCATCCAAAATTTTATACATATTGCTTTGTGATCGATAAGAGGGATTCAATGAAATATATTCAACAAAAACCGTATGTTCAGAAAACGACAAGGCAACTATCCCTGAAAAATCTTCTAAATTACTCTTCCAAAGATACAGCTGCCTATTTTCATCTTCAGCGTATAGTCTCAGTTCTTGTTCCATATTATCCATATCTTTTAAATCAGGGATATAAGATAGAAATCCCATGGCTATTTTCTTATTTTCGTCACTGTATTTATTTAGCATAAATCCTCCAATTAGGCACGCGGATGAGCCCTGTTATAAACCTGTTTCATTTGCGTCTTATTAATATGCGTATAAATTTGCGTTGTAGAAATATCTGAATGTCCTAATAATTCCTGTACCACACGAAGATCGGCACCGTTCTCTAATAAATTAGTAGCAAAAGAATGTCTTAACGTATGGGGTGTTACATCCTTTTTGATACCAACTTTTTGAATATATTTCTTGATCATTCGCCAAATCGACTGACGAGTTAGTTTTTTACCGCGAAAATTCAAGAATACTTCCTTTTGATCTCCATATTTTTCGACCAAATACACTCTAGTTTCCGCAAAATATTTATTCAACCATTTAATAGCCGTATCACCGATCGGTAATAACCGTTCTTTATCACCCTTACCAAGAGTTTTTATTAAACCTAAGTCTAGATGCAGATCATCCATAGCTAAATTCACTAATTCACTGACTCGTAAACCAGTTGCATACATTACTTCAAAGATAGCCCTATCTCTGACTCCTAATGCTGTCGAAATATCTGGCGACTCGATCAGAGAGTCTACTTCTTCCATTGACAAAACAACCGGTAAATGAGAGCCCTTTTTGGGTGCATCTAACTCATTCATCGGATTACTTTGGATCTTATCGGTTAATTCCAACCATTGATAGAACTTTTTTAAAGCTGAAAACATTCTCATCTGAGAAGTCTTAGATTTTCCTTGCTTATCTTGTTCAGCAAAAAAATTAGTTACTAGGAAGTGATCCTTGGGGTAACTAGTTATTTTATGTTCTTCTAAATAACAACTGTATTCATACAGATCTTGATGATACGAAATGATCGTATTTTTTGATAAACCACGATCTAATCGCAAGTATCGCGAATAGTCATTTAAAGCATCCAGCATAGCCTGGTTCTTTAATGTTTTATCCAAATTATCACCTTACTTTAAAGAAGTGTAACCGTCTTTTTGCTCGATCTTACCTTGTTTCATTAAATTACCTAGAGCACGTTTGAAACTCCCCTTACTGATACCAAAGTATTCACGAATGTCATCAGGATCACTCTTATCAGTATACGGAATCTTGCCATCAACAGCATGTTCCAAAACTGCCATGATCATTTGAGCGTCAGGAGTAATTTCTTCAAAGGCACGTGGCTTCAATGAAAGGTTCAAACGTCTGTGACTTGAACCAATAACACGAGCAGTTACATGTTGTCCGATGTGCATTGGACCATCTTGCTCATTTTTATGAATAAAGCCTAGATAATAATCTTTAGTGATCACAAAAGTACCAGAATCTCTGATTGCAATAACAGTAGATTCTTTATCTTTATTTTTATCATCTAAACTAGCACTACGCATTAATTGCATATAAATATTTAAATCAGCTAATTTTCCCCATAGACGGCCTTTATGGTCTATAACTAGCTTAACCATTAGTGTATCTCCCTTTTTAGGCCACTCGGAGTGCTCTAATGGAAGATCATCTAATGAAACAGCGATATCTTTATCATCAAGTCCGATATCTACAAAGACACCAAGGTCAGTTCTAACCTCAGTTACTTCAGCAAAATCCCATACGCCTTGTAAGACACCAGGAAGTTTAGTTGTCATACGATTCTTGTGTGCCTGGTTCTCATAAACAAATCCAGTAAGTTCATCCCCTAGTTCGGGAACTTCATCTAATTCGCTTAATTTCATTGCAAAGGTATTACCTTCGATCTGAACAAAAGCGTCATCATTATTTAAGTCTGTAACTGTACCAACAAGTACATTCCCATACATATCTTTTAGTTCCATAATTCACCATATTCTTTTTTTATTTGCTTCTCTATTCTACCAGTAATAGGAAGACTTTTCATAATTTTGGAAGTAGCAAGTAGTTTAATTTTGATGTCACACCTTAGTGACAATTCGCACATTAAACTTGTAATCGTTTTCACATACAATAGATTTTGAAATCAAATAGAACAAACAGAGGAGTCAATACATATGAACATTTTTGAAATCAACCACATCAATATGAATTTAGCAGGTTCTAATCAACACGAAATAATGGAATCTTTAGCTGACCTAGCTTTTAACCTTAATATCATTAACGGCAAGGCTGAATTAGTTAAAGATTACCTAGAACGTGAAGAAGAGTCAACAACTGGTTTTGGTAATGGAGTTGCCATCCCTCATGCACGTTCAAATAATATCAAAGGTGCCACGATCTTGTTTGGCCGTAGCAGTTCTGATATTGAATGGGATTCACTTGATGGAAAACCAGTAAATACTTTTATCAGTTTGCTTGTTCCTGATGATCAAGCTGATGAACATCTAAAATTATTGGCCAAGTTAAGCCGTAAATTAGTCCACAAAGATTTTGTTGAAATTTTAAAAACTGGTTCTGAAACAGAAGTATTCGATGCAATCAATAATATTGTAAACAATTAATGAGGTGATCTTATGACAAAGATAGTAGCAGTAACAAACTGTCCTGCCGGCATTGCTCATACTTATATGGTAGCCGAAGCAATCGAAGAAAAAGCTAAATCACTTGGCTATGAAGTCCATGTAGAAACTCAAGGTGCCAGCGGTGTTGAAAATAAATTAACAACTGAACAAATTGCTGAAGCAGATTATGTTATCTTAGCAATCGGAAAAGGTCTGACAGACCACGATAAAGAAAGATTCAATCAGAAAAAAGTCGTTGAGTTGCCTGTATCAGAGGCTCTAAAACATATCGACACTTTATTCGATGATCTAGAAGGAAACTCTCATGTTCTTTCAGGTTCCAAAGTAAAACTTGGTGCTGATCAAGAAAAAGTTACTGAAGGCGTAATGAGTTACTTAATGGCTGGTGTGTCAGCTGCCTTACCATTTGTTATCGGTGGTGGTCTTTTAATCGCCATTGGTAGTATGATGGTTCAATTCGGAATGCCAAATACTCCACTAGGAAAAGGAACAGAACCTTCCCTAGCCTGGATCATCACTAGCATTGGTAATTTAGGCTTCCAGTTCATGATCCCTATCATGGGTGCATATATTGCTTATGCAATTTCTGATAAACCTGCTTTTGCTCCTGCTTTCCTAGTTACATTTTTAGCAAATGATAATCAATTATTAGGTACTGATTCAGGTGCTGGTTTCCTAGGTGCTATCGTTATCGGTCTTTCAATAGGTTACTTTGTTAAATACTTCAAGAAACTTAAATTGGGCAAGAATTTCCAATCAGTTCTAGGATACATGATCATTCCTTTCGTAACACTATTAGTCTTTGGTTTACTGACTTACTTCTTGATCGGTCCAGCAATGGCTTGGTTAATGAGTGTTATGCTCAGCTTCTTACAAAACATCCCAACTTCAATGAAGGTCGTTGGTGGATTCATCGTCGGAGCTATGTTAGCTTTCGATATGGGTGGTCCCATCAACAAAACAGCTTGGTTCTTTAGTTTTTCACTACTAAGCTCACACGTCTTTAACTGGTACGGTATCGTTGGTGTTGTTACATTACTTCCACCAATGGCCGCCGCTATCTCAACTTGGATCAAACCAGCAATTTTCTCTAAACAAGAAAGAGCTGCATCATGGTCTGCCTTCATAGTTGGTATGACTGTTGCTACAGAACCAGCTATTCCTTATGCTTTAGCCGCTCCACTACCAATGATCACTGCCAACACATTAGCCGGTGGTATCACAGGTGCCTTAACAATTTTCCTTAACGTTGAAAGAACAGCTCCTGGTATCGGTATTTTTGACCCATTACTAGGTCTAGAATCACCATGGTACTGGTTCTACCTCTGTGTAGCTGTTGGATTAGCTCTAAATGTTTTATTCATCATCACATTCAAGAGTTACTGGCTTAAAAGACAAGCCGCAAAAGAAGAAAAAGCTGCTTAAAATTTTGAGGGGTGGGATAATTATCCCGGCCCTTTTTTTGAAAGGAAATATTCATGAAATATAATTTTGACAATGTTATCGATCGTAAAAATACTTACAGTACACAGTGGGATTATATCGCTGATCGTTTTGGCAGAAATGATATTCTCCCCTTCTCAATTTCTGACACAGACTTCCCCGTGCCAGAATCAGTTCAAATTGCCTTAAAAGAGCGGATCGAACATCCCATTTATGGTTATTCACGCTGGAATCATAGTGACTATAAAGACAGCATCGTATACTGGTATCAAGAACGTGACCAATCAGAAATTGATCCTGAATGGATCGTATACAGTCCCAGTGTTATCTTCAGTGTCGCAACCTTTATTCGCTTACTTTCTGAAGAGAATGAAGCAGTCGCAACCTTCACACCAATGTATGATGCTTTCTATAAAGTTATCGAGCAGAATAATCGACTGTTAGTCCCCGTTAGATTAGGTAGCGCTCAAACTGGATATGCGATTGATTGGGATTCTTTAGAGACAGTTTTATCACAAAAACAAACGAAAATTTTTCTTTTAACTAATCCTCATAACCCTACTGGTAAGGTCTTTACGAAAGAGGAATTAGAAAGAATCACACAAATTTGCAAAAAATACCAAGTTTTTGTTATTTCAGATGATATTCATAAAGATATCGTTTATCCTGGAGCTAAATACGTACCGATCACAGATATTAAACAGGAAAATGTGGTCATTTGCTCTTCAGGATCAAAAACTTTCAATACACCGGGATTAATAGGATCATATACCTTGATACCTGACAAAGAATTAAGAGATGCTTTCTTAATAGAGCTCAAGGACAAGAATGCCCTATCATCTGTCAGCATTCTCGGCATGTATGCACAAATGGCGGCATATAGTGCTGAAGGTGTCGAATATCTCGACCAATTAGTACCATACCTTCAGAATAATTTTACAATTATTGATAATTTCTTGAAGAAAAAACTCCCCATGCTAAATTTCAAAATACCACAAGCAACCTATCTAGCATGGATCGATATTTCTGATTTGGGAATGCCAATGAAGGAACTTCAAGATAAATTGATCAATGTTGGTAAAGTTGGCATCATGCCAGGTACGACTTATGGAGATAGTAACTATTTAAGAATGAATATCGCCTGTCCTAAATCCAAATTAGAGGAGGGTTTAAAGCGAATGGAAATAGGCATTCGCGGTTAATATGTTAAATGTTCGGCAAATACAAATTTTAATGTTGCTTTGGAACGGTGATTATACGGGCACTGAACTAGCAGAAAAGGTAAATAGCTCACGCCGGACCATCATCCGTGACATTAACGAAATCAGTCAATACTTAATCGAGAGATCAATTGCGCAGATAAATTCTAGCAGCAAATACCACATGATAATCAAAGACTATCGTAAGTTTCAATCATTAGTCGAGCAGTTTGAAAATGACGACCAAGAGTTTCTCTTTAAATTGTTGATTCTAAAGAATAAAAGTATCGACAATCTGATGTCAGAAACCTATTTATCAAAAAAAGAAGTCGCTAATAGCGTTGAACGACTAAATAATCGTTATCAAGGATTTATTGAAATAACTTCTAAAATCGGCAAGGGCTATCAAATAACTTTTCAAAAGATCACCGAAGTTGATCTACTAGCCTATTTGATCTTCAATAATCCTAAATTGATCCAAGAATTACCAGATTTAAACATGGATTCAATTGATAAACTGATCGAGCAAGATGAAAATTTGATCCCACCTGAAGTAAATAAATATCTCATTGCCAAGCAAATTAGAGCACAATTTATTGCACTAACTATTTGCCAAGTTGATGATATTGGAAAGTTTTATGCTGAAAAGAGTAATGTAACTGCTAAAATAACGTTTAAAAATGTAACCAATGTCGTTCATACAGTTACGAGTAAATACGGATTGCAGTTGGATGAAACTAGTCTAGTAACTGACATCACAGATCATCTCTGCCGAAATAACCTTTTTCCAACCTTCATTTCGACTTCATTGACTAAACAAATCAATGATATCAAGATGAAAAATCCCTTTGCTTTTGATCTCGCCAATGATTTTCGACACGTTGCCGAAGACAATACCAATGACATAATCATTAACGACGAATACATTGGTCTATATGTAGTTCGTGCCATGGATATTATGGCCGAAGATAAGAATATTAAGATTCTGATGTATACCTATCAGCGTTCAATTGCTAATATCAACGAAAATATCCTTCTGGAAAACCTTAACAATATCAACTTAAAGAGTGTCTATTCTAAAGACGAATTTGAACAGCTGTTACAAAAGAACAACTATGATATCAGTATTATGAACGGACCCAGCCAAGATGATGCTGGCAACTTCGATATGTCAGTCAATGGTATTATTAATCAGCAACATATTGCTTACTTGAAACGTATCACTAGTAACTACTATATTCATCGAAATTTAGGCAATATTTTTACACCTAATAACTTCTTGAATATATCCAATGGCAGTGTGGATTATTTGGATAATTTAAAAATTGGTCTAGCTACTTTTAAGGACCGAGATTTATTATCTGATGAATTGATACATACCCTCGTCACTCGTGAAGAAGCCGGTAATCAACTTGTCATTGATGGATTGATTGCTATACCACATGCCGTTGATAACATTAAATTTAGTAATATCTTTGCGATAAAACTAGATAACCCCGTTATTTTGAATAACAGCCCTATTGATTTGATTCTGAGTGTTGTTATAAATGATCGTGAGGAAGAATCAAGACAGATATTCAGCTATCTGTATAAGATATTCCATAATATTTCTAAGGATAAGATTATGAATATTAATGGTTACGAGGATTTGTTTAAAATACTCAATACTGTTCCTGAATAATATTAGGATTTGATTGCCGTCTGCGAATTTAAGTAACTCCACCTGTTAATCGAGTAGGAGGTAAATTAATTACCGACCTCTCACACCACCGTACGTACGGTTCCGTATACGGCGGTTCATTAATTTAAGCATTCTTAATAGACTGGAGTTTCTTGGACATATTCATTAGTCCTAGAGACTCCAGCT
>NZ_RHOR01000023.1 GCF_003946625.1 Companilactobacillus kedongensis
CTTCAGATTCCACCTCGCGGTGAACACCCTTTCCCTCAACTAGTGATTCCGACTACTACGGCTCACAGTGGACTTTCACCACCAAGTTAACACCCATGCCGGGCGCACTGCGAACGTTCCAAGCCTTGGTCTTGGAACTCGATTTTGAGATTTGCGAAAGCAAAGCTCAAAATCGAGACATCAGACCTAGGCTGATGTCGGTCAACACAGCAGACAGATTCGACGCAATTTTTGGCGGCATATTATGACATTTGTCATTAATAATCATGACACAGCTTACTACCTGATAATATTCCAAAAACTTATACTTTGGTTACTTATTAAGGAGCTGATCATCATGACAAACATTATTACTGTAGAACACTTAACTAAGAAATACGATTCAAACACAATATTAAATGACATTAATTTAACCATTGAGAAAGGACAAATTGTTGCACTTTTAGGTGAAAATGGTGCTGGTAAAACTACCTTGATCAACATTATTTTGAAATTGATAACTTATAATTCTGGATCAATTAATGTACTTCCTAATTTTAGGCATCACAAAGAACACATTGGGGTAATGATGCAAGACAATATAACTATCAGTCGCATTAAAGTAAAAGAAATCATCCAATTGGCTAGAAGTTATTATAAGAACCCTTTGTCCTATCATGAATTGATTAAAATTTCTGGTCTGAAAAATTTGGAAAACTCAAAAATGAATGCCCTATCCGGTGGTCAAAAACGTCACTTATCCTTTGCCCTTTCAATTGCCGGTGATCCTGAATTACTTTTTTTAGATGAACCAACTTCTGGCATGGACAGTAAAAGTCGTCAGAATTTTTGGCAAGAAATCATTAACTTAAAAAAACAAGGCAAAACTATCTTCGTAACCAGCCACTATTTAGAAGAACTGGAAAATACCGTTGATCGAATCATTATTCTAAAAAACCACAAAGTCCAATTTAATGGCACTATAAATGAATTGCGCCATATGCAGGGAGAACAGTTAATTGAATTCGACAGTGAATTACTAAATATTTTCGAGAAATTCCATCACATTAATACCGTTATCAAAATTGGACATCACTATCAAATTACCACGGATAGTCCTGAAGAATTTTTACAAGAACTAAATCCTTATTTAAAGGGTATTTCTAATTTACAAGTGCATCAAAATACTCTTGATTCACTTTTTAACAATTTCAAAGAAGGTGCTTACAATGACTAATTTTTTCTATCAAGTAAAAATAAATTTCACTCGAATTATTTTGAGAAACAAACGATTCTTTTTATTCGACATGATGCTGCCGATCGTTTTTTATCTACTTTACACAAAAGTTTTAATTTCTGGTATTCCAACTAGTGCGCTAAAAACTTGGAATACAGAGTATCTCATTAGCATGATAATTTACAGTTATCTTTTGGGGTCAATTATCACCGTTTCAAATACATTGTTGGAGGATCAAACTAGTCATTTCGATTTATTTACTAAATTGACCCCTCTTTCAAGATGGCAATATTACTTAGCATTGATAGTCATTTTTATGTTCTTAAATGTTATTTCTTCAATAACAATCTGCTTGGTGGGTATATTCGTCAATCATATTAATTTGAATATCTTGACTTGGACACTAATTATTTTAGTTAATATATTTGGAACTATTCCTTTAATTCTTAGTGGTATTTTAATCTCATTATTCAAAAATCCTAGCACCGTGAATTTACTAAATAGTCTAGCCGTTTTCCCGATGGCCATGATTAGTGGTCTTTGGTGGCCTATCAGTATGATGCCAAAATGGCTACAAAATATTGGTCAAGTGACACCTACTTTTGAACTTTCCAATATCGATAAATCAATTCTGTATAGCAGGCCATTAAATAGTAATTGTCTATTAGGCATAATCCTTTGGATAGTATTAATTAGTGTGTTAGTTTTTGTAATAACAAGATTTCACCATAAGAGGTTAGCTTAATGAAATCATTTTTAGATCATCAAATTTTATATCCTAAAAGATTTGGCTTCATGCCCTACTTTTGGACATTAGCATTATTAATATTTGCCATTCAGGCATTGCTGACCACAAAGCATTTTGACTGGATCTCACTTATTTTGGTCATTATATTTCTAAAATTGTATCGTGATGGCTATGAGATTCATCCGCTATTGCCTTTTGATATCTTAGGACAACTGGTTATTGCTGCTTACTTGAGTTTCACCATTGGAATGGGTACGTTATTTATTTTTACTGCATGGGAAATTGGCTCATTACATTTAACCCCCAAAAAATTTTATCAATATACTTCTATCTATTTGATAACCAGCTTAAGTGTAATCGGTACAGATATGATTCTTAATCCTCACAATTACGATACTTTTGGATTAATAATAACTTTTACATTTGCCATCGGTTCCCCATTTGCAGCTAGATCGCTAGGTAATAGTTATCGCCGACTCGCTTCATTAAATCAAAATAACAAACGTCTGGAATCAATAATTCGTCAAAATGAACGCTCCAGAATTGCTAAGGATTTACATGACAATTTGGGACAATCTTTTTCTCTGATAACGTTAAAAACTGAATTAGCAGATAAACTGATTGATAAAAATACAGTAAAAGCCCATTCTGAACTAAAAGATATTGCTCAAACTTCACGAAATGATTTGAATTTAGTAAGACAGATCATCGACGATTTAAATAAAAAAACCATCGCTGCGGACATGATCGAAGAAGAAAAGAATTTACAAATAGTTCATATAACTTTGAATTCTAACAACGAAAGTATCACTGAACACTGGCCTAAAGATATTCAAAATATACTAGCTTCAACCATAAAAGAAGCTTCAACTAATATTATTCGCCACAGCAAAGCCAGCCGTGCTCATTTTCAATTTGATGAAGACGACAATTTCCTTTACTTAAAAATATCAGATGACGGTATCGGATATACCAAAGTCCGCGACAATGCCTTCGGAATTGCGGGAATGACACAACAAATTGAAAAAATTAAGGGTGACATTAAAATCAATTCTGAAAAAGGAACTACGATCTCTATAAAGATTCCTAAGGAGTAAATCATGACAACAATTTATTTAGCGGAAGATCAAGAAATGTTAAACTCTGCCTTATCTGCTCTACTTGATCTAGAAGATGATTTGCAAGTCATTGGTACAGCTACTGATGGCGAAACCGCATTGAAACAAATTATTGATTTAAAACCCAATATTGCTATTCTCGATATTGAGATGCCTAAACTTACTGGTTTGGAAATAGCCAAACAGCTAAGAATCATTAAGCAGGATATCAAAATAATTATTTTAACAACTTTTGCCCAAGCAAGTTATTTTGAACAAGCCGTTTCATCCAGAGTTAATGCATATTTATTAAAAGATAGTCCCACTGATGATTTGATTGAAACCATTCAAAATGTTTTAGAAGGCAAGACAATCTTCGCTCCTGAATTAGTGACAAATATTATTTCATCTGAAAAGAATCCCCTAACAAAAAGAGAAATCGATATTCTAAAAGAAATAAATTTAGGATTAAGCAGCCAGGAAATAGCTCAAAAAGTTTTTCTATCTGATGGAACGGTCAGAAATTACATTTCATCAATATTTAGTAAAACAGGTACACATTCGAGGATTGAGGCTTTAAATATTGCTAGGAAGAATAAATGGATATGATATAATTTTAAGCAATAAATTCAGCTCAGGAGTTATTATAAATGATAAAATTATTTGCTACAGATATGGATGGAACTTTTTTACGCGATAATAAGACTTACGACGAGGAACGCTTCGCCGAAATTCACAAAAAAATGACTTCACAAAATATTAAATGGATAGTTGCAAGTGGCAATCAATATTTTCAACTAAAATCATTTTTCAAAAAATATCCCGAAACAATTTATGTTGCTGAAAATGGTGCATATATTCGAGATCTAAATAATGTATACGCTGTACATTATTTCGACAAAGCTTCTGTAAATAAAATTATCGAGAAATTGTCCGAAATTCCTCAACTTCAAATTTTAGTGTGCGGAGTTAAAAGTGCATATATATTGAATAGTGAATCAAAAGATTACATGGAAAATGTTAAAAATTATTACTATGAACTATCAATTTTAGACAGCTTTCAAGAAATTAACGACCGAATACTTAAGTTTGCTCTAACGTGTCCACCATCAGAAACAGAGAAACTAGTAAATATTTTAAAATCTGAATTATCCGGAATTGCTGAACCTACCAGTAGTGGTCACGGAGACATAGACATTATTCAACCCGGAAGAAATAAAGCCGCTGGTCTAACTGAACTCGGCGAAAAGTTGAATATATCCTTAAATGAAATGTGTGCTTTTGGTGATGGCGGCAACGATTTGGAAATGCTTAGAGAAGTTGGTTTAGGCGTAGCTATGGAAAATGCACAAACTATTGTTAAAAAAGCATCTGATAGACAAACTACCGATAACCAAAATCAAGGAGTTTTAAATTTCATATCCAAAGTTATCTAAAACACAAAAAAAGCTAATCTACTATGAGGCGTCCCTCTTCAGTAGATTAGCTTTTTTAATTTATTTCATTTAATTAATGGTTTGTATTATAGAGAACGTGAAGCACCCTTGTATACAACACCACGTCTTGAATCAACAGTTACTGTTTCACCATCATTGATAAGTGAAGTAGCATCCTTTGCGCCAACAACAACTGGTAGACCCATAGCAATACCAACAACGGCTGCATGTGATGTCAAACCACCGTTTTCAACAACAACGGCACTAGCCTTTTCAAGAGCTGGAAGATAATCTTTGTCTGTCATTTCTGTAACAAGGATATCTCCTTCTTTAACTTTGTCATTTGCTTCTTTAGCAGTGTGAGCAACAACAGTATTACCAACAACTGATTCTTCTCCAACACCTTGGCCCTTAACAAGCTTTGAACCAATTAGTTGAACCTTCATCAAGTTAGTTGTACCACTTTCACCAACGGGAACACCAGCAACAACAAGGATTAAATCTCCTTCTTTAGCAAAGCCAAGTTCTTGAGCTTTCTTTGCAGCAAGATCGAACATTTCATCAGTGTTTGATGGTCTGTCAGCAATAATAGGATCAACACCCCAGTTAACTGTCAAACCACGTTGTGTTCTTTCGTCGAATGTAATAGCAAGGATATCAGCACTTGGACGATATTTAGAAATCATACGTGCAGTATAACCTGACTTAGTAGCAGTAACTATTGTCTTGATATTTAGTTCTTCAGCAGTTCTAACAACTGATTCACCGATTGACTCTGTAACGTTTGAACCCTTGTATTCTTCGAATCTTTGGATTGCAAGTTGGTTACTTTCATCTAATTGATGTTCTGTACGTACGTTAATTTGGTTCATAGCAGCAACAGCTTCTACAGGGTAGTCACCATTAGCACTTTCACCAGAAAGCATTGTAGCATCTGTACCATCAAGAACAGAGTTAGCAACGTCAGTAACTTCGGCACGTGTAGGACGTGGGTTTTCTTGCATTGAATCAAGCATTTGTGTAGCAGTGATAACTGGCTTACCTAGTGCGTTACACTTCTTGATCAAGCTCTTTTGAACGAATGGTACGTTTTCAAATGGAATTTCAACACCCATGTCACCACGAGCAACCATCAAACCATCAGAAACTTTCAAGATTGAATCGATATTGTCGATACCTTCTTGTGATTCGATCTTAGGGAAGATTTGTACATCTTCACAGTGTTTTTCTTCAAGAATTTCACGAATGTCAAGAACATCTTGAGCTTTACGAACGAATGAAGCTGAGATGAAGTTGATTCCGTTGTCACAACCAAAACGGATATCGTCAGAATCTTTTTCTGTGATACCTGGTAGGCGGATTTCAACACCAGGTGCGTTAACACCCTTCTTTGAACCGATCATACCTTCGTTTTGTACTGATGTTACTAATTCACGATGTTCGTCATCTTTTTCTGTGATCTTCAAGTCAACAAGACCATCATCGATCAATACGTGTCCACCAACATGTGTATCATCGTAAAGACCTGGGTATGTAACAGCAATCTTTTCAGGATTACCAGTTAATGAATCATCCATAGAAATACGGATAACGTCGCCAATCTTAGCTTCGAACTTTCCGCCTTCTTGAACAGTTGTACGGATTTCAGCACCCTTAGTATCAAGAACGATACCAACAGTCTTACCAGTAATTTTTTCTGCTTCGTGAACCATCTTCATACGTGAAAGATGTTCTTCATGATCACCATGTGAGAAGTTAAAGCGGAAAACGTTTGCTCCAGCTTCAATTAATTTAGTAATTGTTTCAACATCATTACTTGCAGGACCAAGTGTACTTACAATTTTTGTTCTTTTCATCGAGAAACCCCTTTTCTTTTGTTGAATCCATTGTATCAAATTATCTGCTTAATGATTTATTTAAATCATATAAGTCTAAATCAGGTTTGTGCTTTCCATCGAATAAATCAAGCATGCTATGGTATGTCAACTTATTGTCTTCAGTACCAATAGCTACTCCACCTTTACCATCTTCAAGAAGGTCAACGGCATAAGCACCCATCTTACTTGCTAGAACACGATCTCTAACAGTTGGTGAACCACCACGTTGCACGTGACCTAGAACAGTACTACGTACTTGGAAGTCACCGAATTCATTTAATTTATCTGTGAACTCTTGAGCATGCATAACACCTTCGGCAAGAATAACAAGCATATGCTTCTTACCTTTTTCGCGACCCTTTTTGATACGGTTTGCAATTTCTGCAATATCAAAGTCACGTTCTGGAACGACAATTTCTTCGGCACCGCCAGCAACACCAGCCCAAAGAGCGATATCACCAGCACCTCTACCCATAACTTCGATAACAAAAGTTCTTTCATGGGAAGTAGCTGTATCTCTGATCTTATCGATTGATTCGATAACAGTACTTACGGCTGTATCAAATCCAATTGTAAAGTCTGTGTAAGGAATATCATTATCGATAGTTCCTGGTAAACCAACGGCATTGTATCCATGTTCTGTTAGACGTAATGCACCATGGTAAGAACCATCTCCACCAATAACGACCAATGCTTCGATACCGAACTTCTTAAGTTGTTCAATACCCTTTAGTTGGCCTTCTTCTTTGGCGAATTCTGGGTATCTTGCAGAGTACAAGAAAGTACCTCCGCGTTGAATACGATCAGATACATCAGAAGCAGTTAATGGGAAAATGTCCCCAGCAACTAAACCAGCATATCCATAATTAATGCCATACACTTCTAAGCCTTTATCCAAAGCTCTACGTGTGACTGCTCTAATAGCAGCGTTCATACCAGGGGCATCGCCACCACTGGTTAAAATACCTATACGCTTCATTATTCACACTCCAAATTTATTTGTTTCAAAAACAAAACCTTATAAAATATAACATTTTTTTCACATTCTTTGTAGAGCTGAAAACGTTTTAAGTTGAAATTAATGCTATTTTTTTAAATAGACATTTCTTTCTCCCAACATTTTTACAAGTTCTGTCTTCATATCTTCATTAAAACGCACCCATCGATTGCGTTTCAATAATAATGCCTGCTTATTCTTTTCAAAATAAAGAATCACCGGTACCTGCCCAGTATCTTTTTCGATTAATTGATAGAGTTCCCTTAGCTTTTGCTCTGAAAAAGCCGCTGGGATCTTCAAGTAAAGTTTTTCCTCCGGCAATTGGACTGAATATTGTTTAGGATCGTTTATCTTATCTGCAATAAACTCGAGATCACCTCTGCGACCATCCTCGGCATATCCAACGATCAAGAAAATTTTATTATCCAAATCTTCTTCTGAAAAGTTCTGGAACAATCGTGGGAACACTGTGATCGATACTTTACCAGTTTCGTCTTCTAAACTAAGAAAACACATCTGTTGCCCCTTCTTAGTTCTAATAACGTGAATATCCTTGACTAATCCTAAAATATTGACCGTTTGTGTCTTAACCTGATTAAGCTGACCTATTTTGATAGTTCTAGTATCCAATAATTTCTGTCTAACTTTTTCAACCGGATGACCCGATACATAAATACCCAGATACTTCTTCTCCTGATTCAACTTTTCAGTCAAAGTAAAGTCATTAACTTCATGTTTTTTGGGATCCAAAACATCAAATAATGACAAATTAGAACCAGCCAATTGAATACTCTCAATCAAATCTCTGAAATCTAACAAGAGTTCACGACGATTTTTATTGAAGCCATCAAATGCACCTGATAATATCAATGGCTCTAAATATTCATTTTTAACAAACCGTTTATCGATCCTCTGCAAAAAGTTCTTGGCATCAACATACTCACCATTATTCTGTCGTTCATTTAAAATATCTTGTGCCATATCGCGACGAACGCCTTTGATATTCAAAAGTCCAAATTGAATCGATTCACTATCAAAAATAAAACTTGCTCGGCTTTGATTTATATCAACATTTTTTATTTTCAGATGGCTATCTTTGGCATCCTGAATATACATTGAAAGTTTAGCCTCATTATTCAGATTGGAATTCAACAAGCAAGTATAGAACACCCCTGGAAAATGCACCTTAATATAGGCTAACCAAAAGGCGATCATTGAATATGCCACTGAATGGGACTTATTAAATCCATAATTACCAAAGGTTTCAATATAATGGTAAACATTCTCAGCAGATTCTTTAGCGACACCTTTATTTACAGCACCATCAACGAATTTTTGGTGATTTTCTCGCATTAATGTTTCATTTTTCTTACTGATCGCACGACGTAAAATATCAGCGTCAGCTAGTGAGAATCCGGCCATCTTAGACGAAACCTGCATAACCTGCTCTTGATACACTAAGATACCGTACGTCGGCTTCAGGATCTCTTTTAAAGACTCATCAGGATACGTTACCGGCTCATCCCAATGTTTTCTAGCAATAAATGTCGGAATATTTTGCATAGGACCCGGACGGTACAGAGCATTAGTCGCAACCACATCGTCAAATGAAGTTGGTTTAAGCCGTCTGAGAACACTCCTTATCCCGTCAGATTCAAATTGAAAGACACCATCGGTTTGTCCACGTTGAAATAACTCCA
Organism: Companilactobacillus kedongensis; assembly: GCF_003946625.1. GTDB lineage: Bacteria > Bacillota > Bacilli > Lactobacillales > Lactobacillaceae > Companilactobacillus > Companilactobacillus kedongensis. The sequence continues at coordinate 9,072 of NZ_RHOR01000023.1, forward strand.
AAGTTTTGAGATCATTCAATGGGATCTTCTCTGGCAAAAATTCTCGTCCATATTGTTTAGAGATCATCTGAATCGCTGAATCAAGAATCGTTAAATTTCGCAATCCTAGAAAATCCATCTTCAACAGTCCAACACTTTCGACATTGTTCTTTGTCTGTTGTGTCAGGTTAATACCGTCATCTTCAAGTTGAACCGCAACGATATCAGTCATTGGTTTCTTACTTAAAACAATACCAGCAGCATGAGTTGAATAATGTCTGGGAATACCTTCGATCCTTTTAGCAACCTTAAAAATAAGCTGATTTTCTTTCGATTCAGCAACTAGATTCTTTAATTCACTAGATTCTTCATATGATTCTTCCAAAGTAATATTCAATTTACGTGGTATCGAGTCTGACCATTTACTTAATTGGAATTGTGTTTGACCAAATGTCCTAGAAATATCTCTTAAAGCCATTTTGGCAGCCAACGTTCCAAAGGTAATTATCTGTGCCATGTGATCAGATCCATACTGATCATGCATATATTCGACCATCTCATCACGACGGTCATCTGGAAGGTCCAAATCAATATCAGGCATATTTACACGTTGAGGGTTCAAAAACCGTTCAAACAACAAATCATACTTGATCGGGTCCACTTGAGTGATACCTAAAGTATATGAAACCAGTGAGCCAGCTGCTGACCCACGACCGGGACCAGTTTTTATTCCAACTTGATGAGCATGTTTGATAACATCCCAAACGATCAAGAAATAATCGGAGAAGCCCATTGTTTCAATGACCTGCAATTCATAGTCTAACCGTTTTTGATACTCATCTGGTACATCATTATTAAGACGACGTTTCAATCCTTTAGAAGCTAGATTTTTAAGATATTCAGCAGAACTGACATCACCTGTCTCAAACTTAGGCAATTCAGTCTCTTGGAATTTGATTTCTACATTACAATTGTCTGCAATATGTTCTGAATTTTTAACTGCCTGATCCAAGTCGTATTCATTATATATAGAAGAAAAATCACTGAACGAATGCAAATAATGATCTCCATGTTCAACAACTTGGTCTAAATTATCAAACTTATCACCAGTTCTGACAAAATTTAAAACCTGATAAGCTAGATGATCGTCTTCATTTATATAGCGGACATCCCCTAGGGCGACGATCGGTAATTTTTGGCGTGTTGCCACTTGACGGATATTTTTTACATTATTAATTTGTTCTGAATAAAGGCCTATTCCTAAATATAACGAATCACTATCAATCAAGGGATTTAAAATATCGAAATAGTCTTGCTGATTGTTTATCGCTGTAATTTCTGGACCAATGGAAGGTGTTACGACAAATAAATCCGATAAAAATTGTTTGATATCTGTTATTTTTATTTTGTCTTTAACTGACATGACAAGTGAAGAAATCTTTATTAAGTTTTTATATCCCTGATCATTTTTTGCCAATAAGATCAATTTATAATCATTATTAACATCAATTATTCCCTGGGTTTCAATTACCAGCCCAATTATTGGTTTGATCCCTTGTTTTTTAGCATACTTATAAAAATCGATCGAGCCGTATAAATTATTCAAATCTGTTAAAGCAACCGCTTGATAACCTTGTTCTTTGGCCTTATCAACCAGTTCAGTCAACTTCAACGGACTGTGTAATAAACTATAACTACTCATTACTTGGAGTTGTGCTTGCAATTGACTACCCCCTTTGGTTAAAATTATATCAAAGTGTTTATGAACATTATTGGGCAATGCTCATTTTTGTGCTAAACTACTGAAGAAAGTGAGATGGAAGAAATGAGATATTTCGATGTATTGCTTTGGTCGATCATTTTGGGTCAAGTTGCTGGCTTCATTGGTGGTGCCTTAAACCAACAAGCTTATAATTTCCAAAGCTCTGTTATTGTCAGTGCTGTTTTCGCAATTATCTTCTTTATAATTCCAGTTATTTTAGATAAAAGCGATAATCGCGCCAAATAAGCGTGATTTTATTTTTTTTCATACAAAAAACGAGACTGTGGCGTAATCGCCTAGTCTCGTTTTTTATTTGGTTACATAAAGATAAAAGTCTTTTGTAGTCAAATTAATGTTGAAATTAACGCCATTAGAAGTAATTTGCTTCATCGTCGTTTTTCCACCATCCGTGCCCTTAAGCTGTTTAGAAAGATCTTTTAAAACCGACTTGCCATCAGCTCCCACTAATTGAGAAACCATTGCTAGGTCAGTTGCAAAATTCTTCATACCGGACTTAGATTTCATTGATTTATACGACAAATTCATTGCAATACCCATTAACTGATTATCTTGAACATTCAAGACCAACTTAGTTCCATTGGTAGTTTTATGCTTCAAAATACCATTATTATTGGCAATTAACTTTAATTGATCATCTTGCTTACCTAAAGTTAAATTGGCGTAATTATATTGTTGAGCAAAGGTTGTATAACCAGTCAAAGCCTTGGCTTTTTTTACCTTAACTATTTCAGTCGTCGACTTGTCTTCCTTAGTTGCCTTTATTCTGACATTCTTGTCATGTGTAGCAACTGGAACGGAAATCGCAAAATTGCCATCATTTAATTTCACATTCTTAGTTTTTCCACTGACAGTAGCTACAACCTTGTCCGCATCAGTTGCTTTACCCTTAACAACAGCTACCAGACCATCGGCCTTATATGTATCTTTAGTAGTTGTTAAAGAAAGCTTCGAACAACCTGTCAAAACTAGTAAGAATAACGGAACGATCACTAAGAATAAATATTTAAATTTTTTCATGAGAATTTTCCCCACTTATTAAAAAAAAGCCAAGCATAATTTACTTGGCTTTTAATTAAGCTTCTTTTTTAGTGTCAACTACTTGATCACCTTTGTACATACCTGATGGTGATACATGGTGACTTAAACGATATTCACCTGTAGCAACGTCGAATTGCATGTTTGGTGTATTCAACTTAATGTGTCCACGTCTTTGACGTTTTCTTTGTTTTGATGTTTTTCTCTTTGGAACAGCCATATTTAAAAACTCCTTTAATTTATATTAACTTAATCAAATCTAACGTTTAATATAATACTATCATAAAAACATTAGAGCAAGCAAAATTCCTATTTTGTTTGCTTTTTTCCTTCATTTTCCTTTAATGCATCGGCAATTTGGTTATCATTTGAAACTTTTAAATTAGAAAATTGCTTTTGTGCAGTTCGAGATAACTTCTTGTCATCCTTCTTACTACCACTATTTGATAATAACATAGTGATAATTGCTCCCAATAACAAAGTCACAATGATCAATACGATCAAAGGCAACTTAATTCTTGTAAAACCAAAGCTAATTGTCACGGGATCAACATTTAAAATTGCAAAAATAACGACAACTAATGCAATTAATAGACCAATAACAAATCTCGCTTGCTTACTTTTCATACCTATCTCCCCTTACTTACGATTACCCAATGTACTTGCAAGTAAATCACCTAAACTTGGTGCCAACTTGTAGAGAACAGCCGCTAACTCCATATATCTTGGACGATTGATCTCACGTTTATTAGTATTGAATGAATTAACGATATCCCACGCTAATTTATTCGGATCAAGGACAAACATCTTAACTGAATCTAAATAATTGCCGCCATGATCAGCTACATCGAAGAAGTTTGTGGCTACAGGCCCAGGATTGACTGTTGTGACGTGTATCTTGAAAGGCTTGAGTTCTAGTCTCAATCCATCTGAAAATGCAATCACAGCCGCTTTGGTGGCTGAATAAGCTGCCGACTTAGGTGTTGTGATCTTACCAGCAACAGAACCAATATTAATAATGTGTCCATTACCTTGTCCAACCATCTCGCTAGCAACTAATCTTGTCATTAGCATCAATCCTAAAACGTTGACCCTAAACATTTTTTCAACTGTAGCGAACTCTGTATCAAGGTAGTTAGAGAAATCTCCAAACCCAGCAGCGTTGACTAAAATATCAATTTTATCGGTCAAATTACTGATCGTATCAACACTATCAGTAATTTGCTTAGGATCTGACATATCAACACTTAAATACTCGTGATGAGCGCTTTCAGCGCCAACTCTGATACATTCATTTTTAACAGCTAATAATTTTTCTTCATTTCTTGCCAATAAAATAACATTAGCACCCAATTTAGCCGAGTTTATCGCTACATCTTTCCCAATTCCAGAAGATGCACCAGTAATGACAACAGTTTGATTTAGTAAATCAGTCATAATTATCCTCTCTTTTCCGTAAAAGGTACCTCATAAATATCAAAATCATTAACTACTCTAGTATTCTTAAAAATCTTTTGCGCTTCTTTTTGAAGCGTTAAAGCATTCTTACCTGTATATCTCGCCGAAATATGTGTCAATAACAGACCTTTAGCATTTGCTTTACTTGCCACTTCTGCCGCTTGTGTAGCAGTTGAATGAAAGTAATTGTATGCCATTTTTTTATCAGAATTAGAAAATGTAGATTCATGCACGATAACATCAGCATCTCGCGAAAGAGTATCAATCTCAGGTGTATAGCGCGTATCGGAAATAACCGTAACCACTTTGCTAGGCTTATCTGGACCAATAAAATCTTTACCATTCAAAGTCGTCCCATCTTCAAGTGTAACAACTTTTCCAGACTTTAACTGACCAAAGATCGGACCATTAGGAATATTATATTCTTTCAACTTGTCGACTTGTAATTCACCAACACGAGGTTTTTCAGTTACTCGATATCCAAAACAAGTCACACGATGTTTTAATTTTCCTGCTGTAACGCTAAAAGTCTTATCGTTAAAGATTTCTCCGCCGTTTTTCAATTCAATATATTTAATATGATAATTTGGTCTACTGCCAGTCACATTCAAAGAAGTTTCAACAAAATCTCTGATACCGACTGGTCCGTATATTTCTAGAGGTGTCTGTCCACCTTGATTCGAACGGCTGGACAATAGCCCAGGCAAACCAAAAATATGATCGCCATGCAGATGTGAGATAAATATTTTAGTAATTTTTCTCGGTCTGATAGCTGTTTTTAAAATTTGATGCTGCGTAGCCTCGCCAACATCAAAAAGCCAAACTTCATTTCTTTCATCAAGCATTTTCAAAGCAACACTCGAAACGTTACGGCTTTTAGATGGGACGCCAGCTCCTGTTCCTAAAAATTCTAATTCCATACAAAAATCCTATCTATTTTTTATCTAATTGTTTAAGTATCTGTTTTACAACAAATGATGAGTAATACATTGATCCATCAGGGTTTGGATGAACATTATCGTCATAGAACCAGTCAGTGTGTCCATTGGAATAACCGTTCCAATCGATAATAGTCAGGTTCTTATATTTCTTACTTGATTCATCCAAGACACCATTAACAGTCTTTTCCCATGGTCTCGTTGGTACATGAACGTTGATCCAGAAAACATGTCTTTGTGGACCGACTAATTTCATAACTTGAGCAACTTGATCATTATTGAAAGGACCATTTGTTCCCAAACCTATTAATACATTTGGAGCTAAGACGCCTTGATCTTTGTACTTTTGTAAAATATCAAGACTTGAATCTAATTGGCGACTTACAGCAGCATCAACAATTACTTTCTTATCATCAAACAATTTCAAGAAATTATCTGATCCATCGGCCATAACTGAATCACCAACAGCAGTTAGTGGAATATCCTTTAATCTTTGCAGATCAATTTGAGATAAATCATATTTTTCAAAGTCTTTATTTACCGGATGGTCTTTAGCAGCCTTCTTGTATTTAGCCAAATCAGCTGCACTTAATTTACCATTCTGGTTCTTAGCCTTAGATTTCTTCAAGTTCTCAATAGCTTGTTGTTTCTTCTTCTTATTAGTCTTCTCATTTTTATTGATCTTAGTAGCAAGTTGACTGTGATTTACATTAGGCTTTGGTGCGCCAACCGCTTGGACAACACCATAACAACCAGTAATACTGATCACAGCTACGATAAGTGCCAAAACTCTTTGCAAAGTTGATGACAATTTGAAGAAATTTTTGATACTTTGCCAGTTCGCATGTGCTAATGGCTGTTCAACAAATCTAAATGAAAATTCAGTTACTAAGAAAATCAAAACAACTTCAATAGCTGGATAAAGAATCGGATGATCTGCTACATTCTTGAATCGAGATTCAAAGAAGATCATAACTGGGAATTGATACAGGTATAGTCCATAACTTCTGCTTCCAACATAGTGGAATAGTTTATTAGACAATACACGATTCCAAAAAGCATCCGGATGAGCAACGACAGCGATAAAGATACATGTAACGACTGAGAAAATAAACATCCCACCACGGTACAAAAACGCTGAAGAATCCTTCATTGTAAAGATCATCAAAATCATTAAGATAATTGATAATCCTCCAATCAGATTCAACTTGACCTTATCAGCCTTAGCTAAACCGACCTTCAGTTTTTCAGCTGGCCAAACAATAGCCAGACCACATCCCAAAAGAATCGAGAATAGTCTTGTGTCTGTACCATAATACAAACGACTAGGATCTACGCCCGGTTTAAATAGAATAGCCATCCAAACAGCTGAGATAACTGAAACAATCATAGCAAAGCCGAATATTCTGCTCTTCTTTACTCCAAATTTAATAAACAGTAACAATAACAAAGGCCAAATTATATAAAATTGTCCTTCAATTGAAAGTGTCCATAAATGGGTAAATGGCGACTCATTGTTGGCAAATCTTTCAAAATAGGATTGACCATTAAATATTTGCCACCAATTGTAAACATTCAAAATATTAGTAATAAAAATTTGATCTAAGTGGTACAAGAGATCTTTCAAGAAGAAAACTATATACGCACTAGACGCTAATAACACAAATAACATCCCCGGATATAGACGCTTGATCCTTTTTCCATAAAAATTTCCCAATGAAAATTTTCCACCATAATCTACAGTGTTAAAGAAATGATCAGTAATCAAATAACCTGAAATTAAGAAAAATATGGGTACCCCTAAGTACCCACCGGAAAAAATAGTTGGGTTCAAGTGGTACATGATTACACCAACGACCCCTAATGTCCGTAATCCATCAAATCCACTGATAAATCTTCTTTTCGGTGCCTTATTCATTATTTTATAACCCCTAAATAAATTCGAAAGTAAAGTCGAGAATCGTTACTGAATCACCAGATTGTGCACCAGCTTTGATCAAAGCGTCTTCAACACCCATTCCTTTAAGCATACGTGCAAATCTCATAATTCCATCTTGATGGTCCAAATTACTTCTTTGAAGAAGTCTTTCAACTTCGTCACCCTTAACAATGAAACTGTGCTCATCATCTTTATCTCTTTCAATAGTAAGACGATCTGCTTGTGATTCATAGTTATATTCTTTTGTTTCATCTTCACTTTCAACATCAAAGTGAATTGGTTCTGCAGTTTCTAGAACTGTACTTGTATGATTCATTAATTCCTTAACTCCAGTATGTTGAATACTTGAGATTGGGAAGATATCAGCATCATCAGGTAAATGATCTTTAAACTCTTTCAATCTTTCATCGGCGCCAGGCACATCGAGCTTTGTAGGTACAATGACTTCTGGACGTTTCAAAATATTGTCGTCGTATTTAGCCAATTCATTTCTGATCGACAAGTAATCTTCATACGGATCTCTACCATTCTCTGGGTCCATATCAACTAAATGTAAGATTACTCTAGTTCTTTCAACGTGTCTCAAGAATTGAATACCCAAACCAACACCGTTTGAAGCTCCTTCGATCAACCCTGGTAAATCGGCAATAACGAAGTCTAGTCCGCTATCCAATTTAACCATCCCCAAATTAGGAGACAAAGTTGTAAAGTGATAAGCCGCAATTTTAGGCTTAGCAGAAGTTGCTACAGATAATAAGGTAGATTTCCCAACTGAAGGAAAACCAACTAATCCCACATCAGCAATCAATTTCAATTCCAAACGTAAATGCAACTCTTGACCAGGTTCACCATTTTCGGCGATTTCTGGTGCACGGTTCTTGGAATTGGCAAAATGAATATTGCCTCGACCACCTGAACCACCTTTTGCAACAACTAGTTCTTGCTCATGTTCTACTAAATCACCAATTAATCTACCAGTATCTTCGTCATATACTGAAGTACCTGCTGGCACAACAATATAAACTGGATCGGCCTTTCGACCGTACATACCTTTGATCTGGCCGTTTTGACCGGCTTCAGCTTTAAAAATACGCTTATATCTGAAATCCATCAACGTATTCATTCCTTCGTTGGCTTTTAAGATGATGTCTCCACCACGTCCGCCATCTCCACCAGCTGGACCACCTAAAGGTACATATTTTTCGTGACGAAACGAAACAGCTCCGTCGCCACCTTTACCGGATCTAACGGTGATTTTAACGTTATCTACAAACATTAAAATCCCCCTTTCTAAACATAATTATCATTTTTAAATTTTAGCACAAAAACAGCTTTCATAATACTTTGAATAAAAGAAACCTTTTGAAAGCCAATTATTCATTCTAAACGTTTGTGGTATTTTTTGAAAGAAAATGAACGTTTTTGGTTGATTTTGATTGAAGTTGGTTGTAATATATCTTTCGAAGGAGAATGAAAGTGCTTACTGAAGAAAGACAACAGATCATACTACAACAACTAAAAATACATAATATCGTAAAGTTGCACGATTTGATTCCATTAACCGGAGCATCGGCATCAACTTTGCGAAGAGATCTAAAAGATCTTGAGAGTTGTCATAAGTTATTGAGGATTCATGGCGGTGCTCAAAATGTTATTTCATTACATGAAGAACCTGCTCTTTCTCAAAAGGCAACAATTAATTTAGACGGTAAAAAAGCTATCGGTAAAGCCGCAGCAAATTTAGTTCAAAATGACGAAGTCATCTTTTTAGATTCCGGAACAACGATCCAATTCATGATTCCCTATTTAATTGAACATAAAAATTTGCTAGTGGTCACTAACAGCGTTGATAATGCATCGATGCTGGCCGACTACAATGTTGATACCTTCCTACCAGGTGGACGACTAAAATCTGCAACTAAAGCCTTAGTCGGCTCAACTATGATTCAGACATTAGAATCCTATCACTTTGATAGAGCCTTTATCGGAGCAAATGGTTTCTCAGCTGATTCTGGCTGTACAACACCTGACCCAGAAGAATCAACGATCAAAAAATTGGCTATTGAACAGTCTAATTTAGCTTTTGTTCTCTCAGACAGTTCCAAATACTGCCAAGTCAGCTTTAGTAAATTCGCTGACTTGAAGGATGTCACACTGATAACCAGTGGATTATCTGATAAAGAATTGGAATTATTAAATAAAAAAACCAGAGTTATGGAGGTTAACTAATTGATTTATACTATTACAGCCAATCCATCCATTGACTACGTATTGCAATTAACAACTCTTACAACTGGCGAAGTCAATCGTACTGTTAGTGACGTTAAACTTCCCGGTGGTAAAGGCATCAATGTTTCAAGAATTTTAAAGGAACTCCAAATCGACTCAACCGCACTTGGGTTTGTCGGTGGAGCTACTGGAAAGATGTTTGAAAACTTACTTTCAAAACATGATCTTAAAACATCTTTTACAAATGTCGCTGAAGATACCAGAATAAACGTCAAAGTCAACGCCGTTGAACAAGACGAAGAAACAGAGATCAACGGTACTGGTCCAGCTATTTCAAAGCAAGAACAAACTGAATTTATCAGTCAATTGAAAAAAGTTGGTACTGGTGATGTCGTCGTTATGTCAGGTAGTTTACCAAAGAAGATATCTGAAACATTCTACTTGGATATCGCTGAAATGATTCAAAAACAAGGTGCTGACTTTGTTATTGACACTACTGGGCAAGCATTGTTGGACACACTACCACTTAATCCACTAGTAGTTAAACCAAACCATCACGAATTAGCTGAATTATTTGATGTCACATTTGAGAATGATCAAGATATTATCGATAATGCCAGAAAATTACTTGATAAGGGAGCAAAACATGTTTTAGTCTCAATGGCTGGAGATGGTGCCCTACTCGTTACTAAAGAACATGCCTACCACGCTAATGCACCTAAAGGAACAGTTATCAATTCTGTTGGTGCCGGTGACTCAATGATTGCTGGTTTCGTTGGAACATTTATGAAGACAAATGATGCCATCGAAAGTTTCCACATGGGTGCTGCTTGTGGATCAGCCACAGCTTTCAGTCAAGATATCGCTGTTAAAGCAAAAATTGACGAAGTATATCAAAACATTTCCATTAAAGAATTAAGTTAAGGGGGGAATTTCCTAATGGACCTAAAGCAATTATTACTAAAAGACGCTATGATCATGGACTTAAAAGCTACTACTAAAGAAGAAGCTATTGAGGAAATGGTCGACAAGTATTACCAAGTTGGTGTCATCAATGATAAAGACTTATATAAATCAGATATTTTAAAACGTGAAGCTCAAACAAGTACTGGTATTGGTGATGGGATCGCCATGCCACATGCTCGTGACAAAGCCGTTCAACGTGCAACCGTACTCTTTGCTAAAAGCGATAAGGGAATTGATTACAAGTCACTTGACGGCCAACCAGCCTACTTATTCTTCATGATTGCTGCACCAGATGGTGCTGATAATCTTCACTTGCAAGCCTTAGCTGCTTTATCATCACTTTTGATTAACCCAGATCTTGTTGCTAACTTAAAAAAAGCTACAACTGCTGATGAAGTTCAAAACTTGTTTGATGATGCTATGAAGGCTAAAGAAGCCAAAGACAAGGCTGATGAGGAAAAACAAAAAGCTAAAGAAGCTGAGATCGAAGCTTCTGCTAACGCTGATAAAAAAGATCAAAAGCCTTATATCGTTGCTGTTACAGCCTGCCCTACCGGTATTGCTCACACATACATGGCCGAAGCTGCTCTTAAAGAACAAGCTGAAAAAATGGGTATTGATATTAAAGTTGAAACAAATGGTTCTGAAGGTGTTAAGCATAAGTTAACAGCCAATGAAATCAATCGTGCCGATGGTGTTATCATCGCCGCTGATAAAAAAGTTGATATGCCTAGATTTGATGGCAAGCATTTAGTAAATCGCCCTGTCAGTGACGGTATCAACAAAGCCGAAGAACTTATCAATCTTGCTGTTGAACAAAAAGCACCAGTCTTCCATTCCGAAGGCGGAGCTGTTGAAGAAGAAGATAGTAAAGAAAAGAAGTCACTTTGGTCAAAAATTTACGCTGACTTAATGAATGGTATTTCAAATATGTTACCATTCGTTGTCGGTGGTGGTATTTTAATGGCTATTTCCTTCCTATTGGAAAATTCTGTTGGTGCTCACTCACAATGGTTCCTATTCTTCAATAACGTTGGTAATTACGCCTTTAGTTTCTTGATTCCAGTTCTAGCCGCATATATTGCCGTTTCAATTGGTGATCGTCCCGCATTACTACCTGGTTTTGTTGGTGGTTATATGGCTTCACAAGCTACTGCTTCAGTTATTTCATCAAAGAGTCCTGCCGGATTCATTGGTGGTCTACTTGCTGGTTTTATCGCCGGATGGACAGTTGTTTACTTGAAGAAAGCCCTCAAGAACCTTCCTAAGTCACTGAACGGATTAAAACCTATCTTGCTTTACCCAGTTCTAAGTTTACTGATCGTCGGAGCCATCATGTACTTCGCAGTCGATCCAGTTTTCGCCGTTGTTAACCATGCCATTACCGCATTTCTAGAAACAATGGGTACAGGTAATGCTGTTGTTCTAGGTGCTCTACTCGGTGGTATGATGTCAATCGATATGGGTGGTCCTTTCAACAAAGCCGCTTATACATTTGCAATTGGTACATTTACTGCTACACAAGATGGTGCTTTGATGGCTGCTGTTATGGTTGGTGGTATGATTCCACCTCTAGCAATTGCCATTGCTACAACATTCTGGAAGAATAAGTTTACTGAACAAGAAAGACAAGCTGGTCTATCCAACTATGTCTTAGGTATTTCATTCATCACTGAAGGTGCTATCCCATTTGCTGCTGGAGATCCATTACATGTTATTGTATCAAGTGTTATCGGTTCTGCTATCGGTGGTGGTTTGACACAATTATGGCACATTAACGTTCCTGCCCCTCATGGTGGTATCTTCGTTACACCTCTTGCCAATAAACCATTGATGTACTTACTAGCAGTTATCATCGGATCAGTTATTTCTGGTGTTATCTATGGTATTTGGAAGCCTGCTAAGAAAAAAGATTAATAATTTTAAAAAAGGTCGCCCTCAAAGTTGAGGACGACCTTTTTGTATTTAGGAAAGAAGCCAGATATACTTAGTTTCAGGAGGTTAAATTTATGAAAGAAAAACAAGTATTTCATATCAATGGTTATATTGGCTTAATTTTAGCTATTTTGTTATTTATTGGTGGCGGCTGGTTACTCTTAAATGGTACACAAACCGCCAGTTCTGTAAGCTTTATATTTGGTGCTTTATTGATTCTGATTGCAATTATTGGTGCCAGTTCATTGACCGTTATCGGACCTAATCAGGCAAAAGTATTGACCTTCTTTGGAAAATATATTGGAACGATCCGTGATGCTGGACTATTTATGACCGTGCCTCTAACTGGAAAAACTTCTATTTCACTTAGAGTTCGTAATTTTAATAGTGCCATTTTAAAAGTTAACGATTTGCGTGGTAATCCAGTTGAAATTGCCGCTGTTATCGTGTTTAAAGTCGTCGATACAAGTATGGCTTTATTCGCAGTTGACAATTATGAACAATTCGTTGAGATCCAAAGTGAGTCAGCGGTTCGTCACATTGCTTCAGAATATCCATATGACACTTTCGATAACAGTACACAACCGTTGACACTACGTAGTAATCCAACTGAAGTCTCTGACCGTTTAACTCAAGAATTACAAGATCGCCTAAATGTAGCCGGAGTAGAAATCGTTGAAACTCGTCTGACCCATTTAGCATATGCAACTGAAATTGCTAGTGCCATGCTCCAAAGACAACAGTCGACCGCTATTTTATCAGCACGTAAGGTCATTGTTGAAGGCGCCGTTTCTATCACTGAAGAGACAATTCGGCGTCTGGAAAAGGATACTGGAATGCAACTATCTGACGATAAAAAGTTACAATTGATCAATAATATGATGGTAACGATTATCTCTGAACGTGGTTCACAGCCTATCATTAACACATCTGATGTTAAATAATAAAAACACCTACTTCTAGGTGTTTTTATTTGGATTCAATAACTATTCTTCTTTCATGAGCATACTCGAATGCCAAAACTAACACTGCACCAACTAGAACTCCGATACCATTTGATATCACATCACTGATGTCACTTGACCGATTGATCAAAAACATGTGTGATAAATAATATTGTGCTGTTTCAATAGTTGCACCAATCATCAATCCGATCGGAATAATGTTGATCAATGAAATCTGAGAGAAATTTTTTTTAATTAAAAATCCTAAAGGTACAGTCAAAACTACATTCTCAGCAAATCCTAAATCATAATAAATACGATATAAATTTACTCGACCGACTCCAGTTTGCATAAAGTAAACTGATCGACCATCAAATGAGATCGGACTGAATAGGATCATACCCAGAAAAGTTAAGTAAGCTACACTTATCAACGCTTCCCTGCGTCTATAAAACTCTCTAATATTAGTGAGAATATAAACTCCACTTAAAAATGATAAGATGAAAATTGCATATAATGGCATCCAACGCATCAACATCACTCCTTACTCAGATTTGCTTTTAACGTTTTTTATTTAATCGATACTTTAACTTTACTATCGGTTAGTTTAAGTAAACTTAAAAAATTGTGAATGTTTTGTGATATGTGTTGGATTGGGTAAAATTTTATAAAGTTATTATGTCGTCTTCAGAAATGAAAAATATTTACTGGCTGTGCGAAACGGACTGAGCCACAGTCTCAGTCCTCGATTTGAAGCCTTACAAGTAAGTCTTCAAACACGTTCGGTGGTGTAAGAACGAGAAAATCACTCGTCCTAACACCACTATCACTGCCAGTAAACATTTTTCATCTCTTCCGACTAGTAATTAAAACTTCACAACAGAACTCATATAACGCTTATAAATAAATTCCAAATGCAATAATGAAATTTCCAATTATTAAAGTTAATCATAAATATTGGAAACAATTAATAAACTTAACGCATCTGAGAACAACTACAATACAACTACATAAGACTTTAAAAATATATAAAACTATACAAAAAAGCACTAAGAAATAGACTGTAAAATACGTCAAATTCTTAGTGCTTTGAGTTTATGGAAATATACGAAAAACAATATTAACCTTTTTTGTATTTTTTATGGAAATCAGTACTTGCCAAAGTAATCTTAATCGTCTGGGCAGTCGTTTTAGAAATACCCAACTCCGTCATATCTTCAACCGAAGCGTCCTTCATTTTCTTAACTGAACCAAATTTCTTCAACAATTTGGTTCTAGTCTTAGGACCAACGCCTTGAATGCCATCCAAACGTGACGACAGAGCGTTCTTACTTCTAGTTTTACGATGAAACGTAATTGCAAATCTATGGACTTCATCTTGAATCCGTTGTAACAGATAAAATCCCTGACTTTTACGATCCAACATAACTTCTCTGCCATCTTCACCAACGATCAAATGAGAAGTATTATGGTGATCATCTTTGACCATCCCTGCAACTGGGATATGGATACCTAATTCATTTTTCAAAACATCCATTACGGCTCGCAATTCAATAATTCCACCATCCATCAAAATAAGATCAGGCAAATTAGCTTTTTCCTTGATCAATCTGGAATATCGGCGATAAATAACCTCTCTAGTATTTGCTGCCTCATCAGCACCGGATTGATGTTCAACCTCACCTTTGATCTTATACTTACGATAGCCGCTCTTTTCAGGACGACCATCTTGGAACATGACCATGGCTGAAACTGGACTGGTTCCTTGAATATGTGAATGATCAAATGACTCAATAACATGCCCATATGGTAAATCTAGCGCATCAAAAATTTGCTTTTGAGCACCATAGGTTTGGCGATTATCCAACTCCATCAAGCGGAATTTTTCCTGCAAAACTAATTTAGAATTTTCGTGAGCCATATCCATTAAATCTTTCTTTTGGCCACGTTGCGGTGTTCTGAATGGCACATCTAAAACCTGTGACAAGGTATCTTTATCCAAATTACTTGGAACCAATATCTCACGCGGCATGACCTGATTACGACGATTATAAAATTGTAAAATAAAGGTCGACAACTCTTCTTCAGGAGTATTAATGCAGGCGAAGACCCGCTTTTCACGCTTCATCAATCTTGCTTGACGAATAAAGAAAATTTGAATAGAGATCCAGCCTTTTTCAACATAATAATTGAAGATATCACGTGGTGTACTGTCATTTGAAATAATTTTCTGCTTCTCAACAGTTGCTTCAATATATTGAATTTGATCACGTAATTCAGCAGCACGTTCATACTCTTCTTTTTTAGCTGATGCCATCATTCGTCTATTCAGACTACGCTTAATTTCAGCAACATTACCGCCCAAGAAACTCTTGATCTTTTCAATTTGGTCATCATATTCTGACTTAGGAACATCCTGGAAACATGCTCCTAGACACTGTCCCATATGATAATAAAGGCATGGTCTTCCCAAATGACCCTGACAACGCCTCAAAGGATAGACTTTTTGAAGAAAATTCAAAGTATTTTGCGCCGCGTAAACATTGGGATAAGGTCCAAAATAATATCCGCCGTCTTTTTTTATTAAACCAGTAATTTCCATTTTTGGATCACGTTCGTTAGTTATTTTAATATAAGGATATCCAGTGCCACGCTTCAACTTAATATTATAGTAAGGTTGGTGCTTTTGAATCAGCGTTATTTCTAATAGAAAAGCTTCCTTATCATTTGAAGTAATGATTGTCTCAAAATCACGGATCTCTGAAACTAATCGAGCGGTTTTACCCTCGTGAGAACTCTTAAAATAGGAACGAACACGATTCTTTAAATTCTTGGCTTTACCAACATAAATAATCTTTGAATTAACATCTTTCATCAGATAACATCCTGGTTTAGGTGGTAACAGACTTAATTTATGTTCAAGATATTCTGTAGCCAATTGCTTATCCCCCTCCTATTTATTGTTTAATTAACTTTATATACGCTCTTTATATTTTAAACTATTAAAAAAAGGTTGCAACAATTTGAGTTTTCTATCTGATGGCTCTATAATGTAATTAAAGATAAAAGAAATAACTAACTGAAAGGGGCTGATTCCGATGGGCTTAACAGTGAAACGTGAAAATGATTTTGGCAGTTTATTTGACAAACTTGCCTCACTTCCCGATGATGTAAAAGAAAATGTTAAACGCGTTGAATCTGCGGATAAAAAATCTTCCAAGGATGAAGATTCCAAAGATCAAAAGTAATAATAACTTCTCATATTTTCTACCCTTCTGCTTTAGAAGAGTGATTGCCATTTATATTTACTGTCCGTTACAAATATAAAAACCCTTTTGATAAAAAAAATAACAGGACTCACCGTTTGAACTGCACCCCAATAATTGGAGTTCATTTTAAGCAACTAGTTGGTCGGAAAGATCCCGGTATTCTACCGGTGTCTTTCCGGCCAATTTTGTTCTTATACGCTTGTTGTTGTAATAATACACATATTCGTCAACACCTTTTTTTAGG
>NZ_RHOR01000024.1 GCF_003946625.1 Companilactobacillus kedongensis
AAGTAGTACGAATATCGCTTAAAGCGGTGGCAAAAGTGATAAAAGCAGTTTGGCTTTGGTATACAAAAGCCAGCGTCTTGAGACGCTGGCTAGTGGAAGAGGCTTATAGCCTCAGAGAAAACCACCCGTTTTACGGGTGGTTTTTATTAGAATAATAATCTTTCCATGTAAATATATAATGTAAGCGATATTATTATTCTCGGAAAATACATTGACTTTTAGTCTGAACCTATTAAATAATGACCTTGTACAGTGTTTAAAAACAAGGAGTGGATATAGATGGACAAAATTGATGACAACTTTTATTTGAATGTTGATGATAAGGCATTAAAACAAAAAGTTATTAATGATATCTTTGAATGGCAAGCTAATATTCCAGTACAATTAGAGCGCGATTTGAAGAAACGTCATATTGAGGATAAAATCGTCTGGAAAGGCGCAGTTATTGGAAATATTAAAGATGAGAAATACTATGGTAAACGTAGTGTTTTGATGTTTTATTTTAATAACTATTACGTTATGAATGTTTGGGCAGATGTCACTGATCCAATTAAATTTTATATGGATGAATTCAAGGTTAAACCTAATATCGCTATTATTGGTTATGGTTTCTTGGAAGATAGAAACGTTACCTTTACTGAAGATAAACCGGTTGAAATTGCTTACAGTGTTGATAAATTCTGCATTGGTGATGGTATCGGTGATCCAGCAGAAATTTATGACGTAGTTTCAGACCTTATCAATACTCGTAAAGATGCAGTTAACAAAGAAGTTGAAAAGGCCATTAGCAAGCGTGATGAAGATTACGCCGGATCCAAAATCGATAAACGTTTCCGGAATGTAAAAGACATCGTCAGTCAAGGACCGATCCCTGACGGTTTCAAGTATCAATCACCAAAGATCTATATTGCAAATAATGATATTGCAGATTGCAAGAAAGCTTATAACGACTGTTTAGCTCAAGCATATGCTGATATGAACAGTGGCAGATATGACGCTTTGTTTAATGTCAAAGTTACTAGTGAACCAGCTAAAGATGACACTTGTGGTATGTATATCACCGGCGATGCCGTTGTAATTCACTAAAACAAACAAAAAGACGATCAAGCAGTTTTGCTTGATCGTCTTTTTTGTTGTAAACTTTAGTTTCGATCGATTTGAATTTTAATCGAAACACTTTGAGCTTTACTGTTAGTTGTATAAGTTCCCAAACAATAAGCATCAATCGTTTTTTCCACAGTCTCAGCAATTACTCCTGTTTCTAATGAGAATTCAGGATCGTCATTGTTTAAATTAAAACGTTGTTCGACTTCAGGTCCATTTAAAATATATTGATAGCTGGTTTTCGTTTGTTTAGCTATTTCTAAATCACCAAAACCAGCTTTAGTGAATAGTTCAGGAAGACTTTGCATATCTAAAACTAAGTTTCTACTGAGATTCTTACCTGCCCAATAGAGCATTTCAACGGAATCTTTTTTCAATAGATCTGAAAGAACAAAGTCGCGGAGCACTGAAACTGCAAAATAATTTTCGGTTAACTGTGAACCTTCGCCATTTTCATTTTCTTTGAGAACGTCGGGGATGTCACGTTCAGCTAACTCTGGATTTGTTTTTTTTGATTTTGCGGCCATTATTTTAACTCCTTTTTTATGACAATTTATTATATCATTAGGATAGTCGCTTTTTAAGTGATTGTAACAGATAGACTAAAAAATTTGGTTAAATATACAATTAAATCATTAAAGTGAAAATAAATTATAGAGGTGTATTATGAGCGACAACAGACCAATAGGATTATTAGATTCAGGTTTAGGTGGCTTAACCGTAACCAAAGAAGTTATTCGTCAATTACCAGACGAAGATATTGTCTTTATCGGGGATGAGGCAAGAATGCCTTATGGTGTTAAGACAAAAGAAGAAATTATCGGCTGCACTAGACAATTGGTGCAATACTTAATTGACCAAAATGTTAAAGTCATTATCTACGCTTGCAATACGGCCACTGCCAATGCACTGCCAACTTTACGAAAAGAGTTCTCGATTCCAATGATCGGGGTAATTGAACCAGGAGCAATTTCTGCAACACAAGTTACTAAAACTAAGCATATTGGCGTTATTGGAACAGAAGCTACTATTAAGGCTAAAAGTTACAGTACAGCCATTGAAAGCTTAGATAGTAATATTGAAGTTTTAGGTACTGCCGCTCAAGAATTTGTAACTCTTGTTGAAAAAGACATCGCCGATACTGATGTTGCTAAGAATAATATTGCTAAAACTTTGAAACCATATAAAGACAGCAATTATGACACCTTGGTATTGGGATGTACACATTTCCCAATGTTAAGAGATCAAATTCAAGAATTTTTGCCAAATGTTCAATTAGTTGATTCAGGAGTCGCAACTGTTACGATCACCAAGAAATTTCTAAAAGAAAATGATATGTTAACTGACAATAAAGGTTCTAAGATAAAATTGCATGCTACTGGCAATATTGACGACTTCAAACGTTTAGCAACACGCTGGTTGGCAACGGATATTGAAGAAATAAGTTTAGTAAATGTGGAGAAATAACAATGAAAGAAATTATAATTGCTACGAGTAACCCGAATAAGGCTAAAGAATTCAGAAGAATTTTTGATGAATCAGAAATTGAACTAAAAACTTTGCTGGATCTAAATGATGTACCAGTGATCAGAGAAACTGGTGAGACTTTTAAAGAGAATGCCCAAATAAAGGCACATACTGTGATGGAGCGCTTTAATTTACCAACCATTGCTGATGACTCCGGTCTTGAAGTAGATGCGTTATTCGGCCAGCCAGGTATCTATTCAGCAAGATATGCTGGTGATCATAATGATGCTGCTAACAATGCCAAATTATTAGCTGAATTAGGCGGTTTTCCTGAAGAAAAGAGGACAGCTAGATTTGTAACAACATTGGTATTCGCTAATCCAAATAATGAAGAAGATCTTGTCGTTGAAGGTGAAGTTAAAGGTAGGATTGCTAACTTTCCAGAAGGTGACAATGGCTTTGGATATGATCCGCTGTTCTATTTGCCAGAATTGAAAAAAACTATGGCTGAATTGACACTTGATCAAAAAAATGAGATCAGTCATCGTGGACGCGCTATTAGAAAATTAGAAGCAGAATGGCCTAATTGGATTAATTGGTAATTTATTGCTGTAACACTGTGATAATGCTAATATTAGATTGCTATTACATTTTAGGAGGAATTTGATATGACAGGTGGACAAATTGCAGGATTAATCGCAGCAATCGCTTTTGTTGCTTTGGTTGTTTACTTGGCTATGACGCTAGTTCAAACAGCTAAGTTACTTAAAGAATTACAAGGAACAATGAAAGAAACAACTAAGATGGTGGAAGTTCTCTCAAAGAATACTGATGATCTTATGAGTCAAAGCAGTCAATTAGTTGATAAGACTAATACTTTGATGGATGACGTTAACAGTAAAGCCGAGAAGTTGAACCCACTTTTTGAAACAGTTGAAAACTTAGGTCAAAAGGCTGCCGATGCTACAGCTGAAAAGCCAAATTCCGGATTTGGAATTCATAGTATCATGAATCTTGCTAGTGCGGCTTCAATTGTTAAATCAGTTGCCAAGTTTGTACCAAGAAAGAAGAAAGATTAATTATGAAAAACAAATTCGTTTTGGGACTAGCTTTGGGTAGTGCTGTGGGCTATGTTGCCTCTAAATATTTAACTAGTGAGTCAGGCCAAAAGTTATTGGAAAATGTCAAAACTATTCGCGGAGACTTTAACAATGGCGGTGTTGGTTTGGCTGATGCTAAACTAGTTGATTCTTTCAATGAGAGAACTGATGAGTTAAAACAACAAATGCTTGATACGGCAGACAAAATAAATGATGATTCTAATATTGTTTTTGACGAAGATGATATTAAGAAATAGGGCTGGGAGATCCAGTCTTTTTTTGTATTGTTAAATATGCCGTCTACAGAGCTGAAAAATATTCATTGGCTGTGCGGGACGGAGTAAGCCGCGGTCTTACTCCTCGGTTTTAAGCCTTGGAAGATCACCAAGTCTTAGAACTCGCCCGGTGCTGTAAGAACGGGAAATTCGCCCGTACTAACATCACTTTCACTGCCAATAAATATTTCTCAGCTCTTCCGACTAGATCTTTAAGTTTTAATTGAACATGAAAATATTTAGAATAGGTTACTCAATATTATATGTGGTACATAAAAAACCCCGTACATATACGATTAATTGGTATATGTACGGGGTAAATTTTTATCCAAGTTATATTAGCCGAAGGGTTTGAGCAATGGAACCAGTTGCGCAAGTGATGTAGAACGGTGATTTTCCGTTCCGTACATCACCGACGATTCTGAGATTTGCGCTAGCAAAGCTCAAAATCGAGTCCCAAGACCCAAGACTTGGGACGGTCGCGTAACAGGTGGAATTACTCAAAACCGTAGGCGGAAAAGTCTAGTTTATATATGTAAGTTCTTTGCTAGTATGTGTAAATGGTTCGCAACCATCGTCAGTAATGTAAACACAATCTTCGATTCTGACACCAGCAACTTCTGGAATATAGATTCCAGGTTCGATCGAGAAGCACATACCTGGTTTAAGTTCCATGTCGTTTCCTTCCATGATTGAAGGGAATTCGTGCTCTGATTGTCCCATACCATGACCTAGTCTGTGAATGAAGTATTCACCATAACCAGCCTTTGTGATCACGTCACGTGCAACTTTATCAAGTTCTGCGGCCGTGATTCCTGGTTTAGCGGCGTCCATAGCAGCATATTGTGCTTCTAAGTCAACTTTATAAATATCTAATGATTTAGCATCTGGTTTGCCAAAGGCAACGGTTCTGGAAGCATCACTGATATATCCGTTGTGAACTGTACCAAGATCAAACAAGATCAATTCATCTTTCTTGAGAGGATTCTTTTCAGCGGCACCATGCGGATTAGCAGCATTTGCTCCGGCTTGGACGATAGTGTCAAAGCTCATGTGCATAACACCTTTTTTCATCATAGCGTATTCGATCTCGGCTACAACATCTTGTTCCGTACGTCCTTCTTTAATGGCATTAAAGGCAACTGAGAAGGCGTAATCGGCTTCTTTACCAGCAGCAATCAATTCTTTGATCTCGTCATCAGTTTTGATCAATTTGGCATTTTCCATGTAGCGAGAGAGGTTTTCAGGGAAGTCAGCATTAGGAAATTGTTCTCTGATAGCTTCAAATTTGTCAACGGAGAGGTCATCTTTTTCGATACCCCAGTGTAGTGGGTTGGCAGTTACATCTTTGATATGTCCGGCAATAAGATCAAATGGTTTTTCATGGTCTAAATAACCGAAGACATCTTGATCCCAGCCAGCTTTTTTAGCAGATTCAACTTCAAGTTGAGGGGCAAATAAGAAGGGGTCCTTATCAGGGAAAACTAGTAGTGCAAGGATCCTTTCAACTGGTTCGCTATAGAAGCCAGTAAAATATTGAATATCTGTAGGATTAGAGATATACGCAATATCCAAATTTTTCTTAGCTAAGTATTCTTGTAGTTCTAATAATTGTTTCTTCATTTCCAACACTCCCTTTTTAAATCGAAATACAATTATGAGTATAACACTGAAAACATGATATTCTTGTTGAAAAATTATGAAAACTTGTCATATTAATATGGAAAACGCTTGCAACTAGGCTTATTTTCTGATAAATTAAAGTTATCTAAATGAAAATTTGAGAGAGTGAATATAAAAATGGAAAAAAAAGTAGTAACAATATACGATGTGGCTGAGGCAGCTAACGTTTCTATGGCAACCATTTCTCGAGTTGTTAATGGAAATGCAAACGTTAAGGAAGAGACACGTAAACGAGTTTTGGAAGTTATCGATCGTTTAAACTATCGTCCTAATGCGGTTGCTCGTGGTTTGGCAAGTAAGAAAAGTACTACTATCGGAGTTATCCTGCCTGATATTACAGATCTTTATTATGCATCACTTGCCAAAGGAATCGATGATGTTGCCTCAATGTACAAATACAACATTATTCTAACAAGCATCCAAGAATCAGTTGGTGATGAGGAACAAATCTTAAATAACTTACTTTCAAAGCAAGTTGATGGTTTGATTTACATGGGCAAACAATTATCAAAGAAATTAAAACGTACCTTGTCAAACTCAAAGACACCAATCGTTCTAGCCGGTTCTGTTGATAAGAATAATGAGGCCGCTAGTGTAAATATCGACTTCACTGATGCTGTATGCAGTGTAGTTAACCAATTAGTCCAAAACGGACATAAGAAAATTGCTTTTGTCGGTGGAAGTCTTGAAAACCCAATCGACGGCAAGTTTAGACTCGATGGTTATAAACGTGCCTTGAAGAAAGCCCATATTAATTTCTCATCTAACTTAGTCTTTGAAGCTGAATATTCAGTTCGTGCCGGAGAAGCTATGTGGGACGCAGTTAAGAACAGCGGTGCTACTGCTGCCTATGTTACAGAAGATCTTCTTGCTTCTGGATTATTGAACTCGGCTGTCAAAGCTGGTGTTAAGATCCCTGATGACTTTGAGATCATCACAAGTAATGACACGATCCTTTGCGAAGTAACACGTCCTAAGATGAGTTCAATTGAGGAACCACTTTATGATATTGGTGCTGTTGCTATGCGTCTTTTGACTAAGATGATGAATCAAGAACAAATTGATGAAAACACGATTAAGTTACCATACAGTATTGTAAAACGTGAATCAACAAGATAAATGTAAAAAAAATAGACCGAAAGGTCTATTTTTTTTGGTTAACATTTTCTTTATGAAAATCCCAGATAATGACAATAATGTATCCAAAGGTTATCAGCGTGAGACCGCCAGTTACCACAGCGTTCAATTCATAGGGAAGATCAACGAATCCAGTTAAAATTGAGTACAATGTGTTAAGTAAGACGACAAATGATAGTATCAATGGTTTATCGAAGATTTTAAGATTATTTTTAGTTTTATAAATCGTGACACCGATCATAAAGGCAATCAATAGGACCGCAACAACATAAAGGGTGTTTTGTAAAAATTCTGGACTGAAATACATAAATAGGCTCCTTTATTAATAACTCTATAATTCTATCATTGTTCAAGAACTAAAGAAATGGACCATCGAAATTAATCGATGGTCCATTTATATATTTATTCGGCTGATGGATCAACTATTCCAGTACCAGCCCCAGCATTTCCTGTAGAGGTGCCTGTGCTAGCTTCATCAGTAACATTAGAAGTTGTTCCGCCACTATTTCCAGTTCCGGAACCAGCTCCAGATCCGCTACCAGTACCAGTTTCAGAAGTACCATTACTTGTTGTAGAGTTAGTAGTTCTGGAATTACCGGTTGAAGTAGAATTATTGGTTGTAACGTCAGAAGAATCGTTGTTACTAGAGCTATTACTAAAGCCTGATGTACGTCCACTACCATTTTCAGAAGCAAGTTCGTCAGATGATTTAGAAGTTTCACCAACTTGTTTAACAACACCGTAATTGTTGCTTTTGCCAAAGTAATTGTCCCAGAAGAGTTTGTAATTCTTACTCTTCCCGCCAATGGCAAAGTCAGAATGTGACATTTCACTAGGTTTACCTTTGTAATAAAGGGAAGTGGTCATATGCTGGTTGACTTTAGCGGTCATGCCATTATATTCAACTGTTCCCGGTAAGGTACCAGTTTCTTTATCAACTTTATATGAGACGACTCCTTCGGGTTTGGTGAATTTCTTATGAACATTCATGACACCGGGTTTTTCTTTATAAATGGCATTAGCCATATTAGCCCATTGTTCTTGGTTAATATCAGTTGAATTACTTGCCAAGTTATAATTGTTTCCATAGAAGTTATCATAACCGATCCAAGATGCCAACGTGATGCCGTCAGTACTACCAATAAACCAGTTATCACGGTAATCATTAGAAGTACCTGTCTTACCAAAGAGGTTCTTAGTACTGAAGTTTGATTCATATGAAAGAGCGGAGGCAGTACCTTTGGTAACAACACCATGCAACATGTTCTTAATAATGTATGAAGTTTGTTTAGTAAAGACACGCTTCTTTGAGCCTTTATGTTTGTAAATAGTTTTACCAGATGGTTCAGTTACATCTTTGACAACATAAGGGTCAACATGGACACCCTTATTAGCAAAGGTAGAGAAGGCACTGGCTTGTTGAAGAACAGTTACACCTTTATCTAGACCACCAAGTGTGACACCAAGTTGACTATATTCGTGGTTAGTTAGGTCAATTCCCATTTTAGACATGTAAGACTTAGAACTGACACCTTTATTACGGATGTAGTCATATAAATTAACCGCTGGAATATTATATGATTCTTCCAAAGCTTCACGAGCTGATAGGAACTTGTTTTGAATGGTTTCTCCATAGTCAGTAGGTGAGTAGCCTTTATACTTAGTCTTAAAGTCAGCCAGCATTGATTGTGAACCGATCAATCCATTTTCGACCGCAGGTCCATAGGTGATCAAAGGTTTGATCGATGATCCCGGAGATCTTTTTGTATCAAATGCATGGTTCAATTGTGATTTCTTGAAGTTAACACCACCAACAAATGATAAGACTTGACCAGTTTTATTGTCTAAGAGGACAGAACCGTTTTGAACTGGTTCTGAGACTTTAATTGATTTACCAGTGTTAGGGTCTTTAGCATTATCTGTGTGAGTTGTACCAAAGTTTGCCTTATATTGTTGAGTTTGTTGATTCATAGCAACGTACAGATCCTTGTTGATCGTACTGTGGATCTTGTACTTTTTACTATGCAATTCAGTATCAGCTTGAGTGTAATACTTCGTATATAAGCCTTTATCCCTTTTGACAGTACTGTATTGTAAACCGTCATTTTTGACTAAACGTTTGATCAAAATAGTTCTAGCTTGTTCGGTCAAAGTATTATAAAGATAACCGTACTTAATAGTCTTAGAACTAACTTTAGCTGGTTTTTGGAAATCGCCCTTCAAATCAAACTTTTGTGCTTCGTTATATTGATTTTGACTGATTTTGTCATCACGATACATTCTATAAAGGACGATATTTTTACGTTTCAAACCTAAACTGTAGTCATCTTTTAATTTACCCTTTGTATCATAGGGAGTATAAATTGATGGACTTTGTGGGAGACCAGCGATAAAGGCTGATTCAGCCAAGTTTAAGTTCTTTGCGCTTTTACCAAAAAGTCCTTGAGCGGCAGCTTGAACACCTTGAATGTTTTGACCCTTATTGTTGCGTCCAAAAGTAGCGGCATTCAAATAGTCCTCTAGGATCTCATCTTTGGTAAAGTACTTGTCGACACGCATAGCTAAGAAAATTTCAACGGCTTTACGTTTCCAAGTTGTCTCAGAAGAAAGCAGCTGCATCTTGACAGTTTGCTGAGTCAAAGTTGATCCACCAGTTTGCGCACCAATACCAGTAATATCAGAAATAATTGCACGCACAATAGATTTAGGAACAACACCATTGTGATGGTAAAAATCACTATCTTCGGTTGAAACGATGGCCTCTTTTAAATAAGGCGACATTTCAGAAAGATCGATGCTTTTACCAGTTAGATCTTTTTGGAGATCTTCGACTTTTTCACCGTTAGCAAAATAGAGTGTGGCAGAATTGTTAACATCTTGTAATTGCGATTGCATTTCGTGCTTAGTGGGTACTTGAACTTGACTAGTTAGTGCTGAAACATAACCAACACCAAGTCCGAATCCGAGTCCCATCAAAATTAGTATGCCAGCTAAGGAGTAGAGAATGATTCGTCGAATTACCTCTATCGTTAGATTGGCTCTTGTAGCAAAGTCAGACCAGCTTTTGATGCTCTTAAAGCTTTGGACAATGCTATTCCATAAATTTTTCACTTTTAAATAAGCCCCTTTAAAAAGTTACATATGCTTAATTATATAATAAAAACCTTTCATAAGTGCAAAAACAAAAAAAGTTCTATGGCAAAAGGCTCTCCATAGAACTTTTAAGGATAAAAATTATTTGATTAAACGATAGATAGCATCGGCAAAAATTGCTGTGGCTTTTTGAAGTTTAGCTAGGTCGATGTATTCGTTTGGTTGGTGCATAACATTCTCATCATTAGGGAACATGGCACCAAAGGCAACGCCTTTTTTAAGGATACGTCCGTATGTACCACCACCAACTGTATAAGCAGGGCTGTCATCACCGGTGTGATCTTTGTAAGCACCAAGTAGTGTTTGAACCAATGGATCATCAGCTGGAACGAAGTGAGGTAATTGATTATGACCCTTGATCGTTGCAGAAACACGTTTAGGTAAGTTTTGATTGATCTTGTCAGTTAGACTTTGTCCATCATCACCCTTTGGATAACGAATATTCAGTAAGATAGATGCATTATCATCATCAAATTTGAAGATATTAGGTGAAAGAGTTAGATCTCCCATAACTTCATGAGTATTGGCAATTCCTAAAGCCTTACCGGCGAAGTCCAAGTGTAGATCTTCAGCAATGAAATCGAAATAAGGTCTTTGACGATCATTTAAATTTAATTTAGTAAGGAATGTTGCTAGATAAGTTGCGGCATTGATACCAACTGCAGGTTGCATAGCATGTGCACCTTTACCAATGACATGAATTGTTGCTTCATCATCAGTTAAATCGATTGAACCTTTAATTTCGGGATGACCCGTTAAGAATTGTTCAAATAGATCTTTTAGTTCATCTGATTTGATTTCGTTGAGGTCGATCACAGCATCAGCATTTTGAGGAACCATATTTGCTACGATACCACTTTCAAACTTCTTAACTAAGCCGTCTGATGGGTTAGGGAATTGAACATCAAATGAAACGATTCCTTTTTCACCATTGATAGCAGGAAATTGAGCGTCAGGTGAGAAGCCAACTTCTGGCATTGTTTCGGACTTCATGTAGTGGTTGATACCAGTCCAGTCATTTTCTTCATCAGTACCTAAGATAAGTTGAACTTTCTTGCTGACAGGCAAGTTTAGTTCTTTGATAACCTTTAATGCATAATAAGCACCCAAACCAGGTCCTTTATCATCACTAGCACCACGTGCATAAAGTTTTCCATCTTTGATAACAGGTTTAAATGGATCTGTTTCCCAGCCTGGACCTTCAGGAACAACGTCAACGTGAGCAAGGATACCAACTGCTTCACCTTCACCGTATTCAATACGTCCAGCTAAATTATCAACATTTTTTGTTTCAAAACCGTCTCTTTTAGCAAAACTCAAAAATGTTTTAAGAGCTTTTGCAGGTCCAGGACCTAGTGGATATTCCTCAGTTTTATGTTCAACATCTCTTTGACTGTTGATACTTACTAGTTCTGATAGATCATTTAGCATCTCGTCTGAGCGATGTGCAATTTCTTTTTCCCAATCTATAGCCATGTTTTTAAAAAGCCTCCCTATGGAAATGTTCTTTTAATTCTACCAAATGATTAAGTCGATGGCGAATTTATTAAATTTGATTGATCGAGTTGTTGTCGTTTTTTATTGGAAAAGTCAAATTCAAACTATTGAAGTCACGTATTAATTTAGCACGTTTTAAGTGCTGATCAGTACTGGGTCTAAGATATAAATTGTTTTCCAATAAGTCAAGGTTCTTAAACCTCTGACCAGCTGGTAGATCGTAATAGCTTTGTTCACTATCATTACCAAGATAGTTTTCAGGATTCAATTGGATCAAGACATCTTTAGCGTTGATCCAGCCGTTTGGAAGTTTAATCCAGACCTGTGTACCGATCTTTTGAACGGTCAATATACGTTCTGGTTGATTAAACTCTAAACGATCGACAATGCTATTTTTCTTTCGTGGATCGTGATACAAATAATTATTTTGTTCTTGTCCTCTGAAGACAGCTTTAGCACCGAAGTAAGGACGTAATTCACGTAGAGCGGAATCAGAATTGAATCCTTCAGCATTAGCAAATGAGTTTTCACCCAGTTGAACATATTCCTCGCCATGAAACTTGATGATATTTGTGATGTGGAATCCGTCTAAGGGATGCACCTCATGTTTAGTTTTGACCAAACGATATGGATTCTCATAGATTGGTTCGTCTTTTGTCCCCAAGTAAAAGACATTTTGATTGAGAACTTCACTTTGAGATTGATTCTTTAATTCTCGATATTCATTACCAGTAGCAGGATAGTTAGTGACGACCCCGTCGATCGGCATGTTTACCAAGGTATTCCATTTGCTAGGAGACTCATTCATTTCGTCCCAAACATAAACGGAC
Organism: Companilactobacillus kedongensis; assembly: GCF_003946625.1. Lineage (GTDB taxonomy): Bacteria > Bacillota > Bacilli > Lactobacillales > Lactobacillaceae > Companilactobacillus > Companilactobacillus kedongensis. The sequence goes on from NZ_RHOR01000024.1 coordinate 12,247, forward strand.
TTGTTCATTGCATGTAAAGCGTTGATAATGTCAGGTGTAACAATATTTGAGGATAGATTGACACCAGTTACATATTGCAAGACGTCAAAGTTAACTCTTTTAGTTGTTCCAGCAATGAATATCCGTGGGATGTCTGGCATTAGTTCAGCTTCATTTTGCAAACTCTTAGTAGAGAATGAATGGAACATTACTCGATGCTGCATGCCATATTTATCAATCGAAGTTTTTAAAAGATCCTCCATATTCTGAGGATTACCTTTTTTAGTTTTCTTAGTTTCAATCAAGAACTTAGCCCTGGGATTGTTTTTATAATGTGCAAAAACTTGGTCAAGACTGTGGATGGGTTCACCGTTTTCTTGATTCAATTGACTTAGAGTGGAGAAGTTCTGTTGAGAAACAACCATTGATGTACCCGTGATGCGGTCGAGGTTTTTATCATGAGAAACAACCAGAACGTTATCTTTAGATACATGTAGGTCGAGTTCCACATAGTCGGCTCCCTCAGAAAAGGCTGTATTGAAACTTTCAAAAGTCTCTTCAGGTGCTTTGATAGGGTCACCACGATGTCCGATGACATCAAAACCACTCATTAAAAAGAAAACTGAAAGCGACATGAAAAGGATTATTTTTTTTGAGACCATAATTAACTCCCTAGCTTTTTAGATATTATATACTAAATATGTAGTAATAATTTGTGAGGTATTAAAGATAAATGAATAATGAAAAGCAAACGCTTGATATAATTGAGCAGATAACAAGAAACGATGGAACTAAGTATTATGAGTTAGCCAACGTTTTGATGAACGGTAGGGCAGAGAAGGCTGCCGAATTAGGAATGATCAAAGAGGTTAGAATTCTAAAGTTGAACATTCCCCACTCTTCAGCGGTGGCAGTGTACGAAGACTACGTAAATGCTAACTATACCGTACCTCCGATGAACCTTAAAGAATGGGTCGAATATGACAAACCGGAAGGTAAAGTACGTGATGCCTTTAATGACATTCTAAAAGCAAACAAAATTATTTCAAAGGAAGAGTGAGTATAACAATGAATTATTTTATATCAGATACTCATTTTTATCATTATCAATTATTAGAACCAAACGATTTTGCACCAAGACACTTTGACAATGTGGAAATGATGAATCAAGCAATGATCGATGCTTGGAATCAACGAGTACATGAAACGGATACAGTTTATCATTTGGGTGATATCTCAATGAGACCACAAGACTATCCAACAGATGAAGAAACATTTGATATATTGAAACAATTAAAAGGTCACATGGTTTTGATCAAGGGTAATCACGATTACCGTTCACTATTCAAATTTTTGGACAAACACAATCAGATCATGGAAGATGGATTGCCTAGATTTAAATTTGAGGATGTCGGTGCACTATTAAAATTCGACCATAATCAATTTTACTGCACCCATTATCCAATGTTTTTGGGTAAAGTTGACCAGATCATTAATCTTCACGGTCATATCCACCATTACAGTATGCCAACAGCTGAGAACATTAATGTTGGAGTTGATGCTCCAGAACGTGATTACTTATCAGAGAATTTACCATGGGGTTCACCTTTACGTGGTGAAGAGATAATTGAAATGTACGAAAAAAAGAAGCAGGATTTAGCAAGACTACAAAGAAAGTAGGAATATGATGGAGACAATTAAGATTATCCATACTAACGATCTACATTCTCATTTTGAAAATTTTCCCAGAGTTAAACGCTTCATTGAAGATAAGAGAGAAAAAAATTCAGCAGATGAATTCTACTTATTCGATATTGGGGATGCCATGGATCGCGCACATCCGCTAACTGACGCTACCGATGGACAAGCTAATATTGAGTGGTTGAACAGTTTAAATTACGATGGCGCTACGATCGGAAATAATGAAGGACTAGGAAATAGTCATGCCGAATTGAGTCACCTATATGACAAAGCTAATTTTCCAGTTATTTTGGGTAATCTTTTTGAAAAAGAAACCGGCGAACTGGCTAATTTTGCTAAACCATACAAGATAATAGAAACTAAAAAACAGACTAAAATTGGCGTGATCGGTTTAACTGCACCTTACATTTTGACATATCCATTATTAAACTGGGATATTCACTTGATCCAAGAAACCTTGCCCAAATTAGTTCAAGAGTTAACTGATCAAAAATGTGATGTTATAGTTTTGTTGTCACATTTAGGAGTTTCCATGGATCGTCGGATAGCCGGTAAGTATCCACAAATAGATGTCGTCATTGGCGCACACACACATCATTTATTTGAAAAAGGTGAGATGGATAATGGTGTCTTATTGGCCGCTGCTGGCAAGTATGGTCAAAATATTGGTGAGATCAATTTAACTTTAGACGACAATAAAAAGGTAACTCACAAAAATGCTGTGACTACTAGAACTAGTTCTTTGCCAGAATTACCTGAAGATAAGAATTGGATCGCTCAAAAACTCCATCAAGGTGAGACGCTATTAGATGAAGAAAAAGTAGCAAAAATATCTCAGACCATGAGCCGAGATATTACTAAGCCGAATCCTGTGATTGAAGAAGGGTTAACAGCCATCAAAGAATATGCTGCTGCCGATGTTGCAATCCTTAGTTCTGGTTTATTTTTGCAGAGCTTACATAAAGGTGTGGTCACTAAAAATGATTTGCATAAAATGCTGCCGCACGCGATCCATGTCATGAAAACTAAGATGACCGGAGAAAATGTCTGGCGTTTGATCATGGAGATGGAAAAGAACCGAGCCTTTCTCCGTAACCATCCACAAAAAGGTATGGGATTTCGTGGAAAGATCTTTGGTGAATTAGTGTATCGTGGCATTAGTATCGATGATAAGAAGAATGTCTACATCAATGGTGAGGCATTACATAAGAAGAAAGAGTATACTTTAGCTTTATTGGATCATTATTTATTTGTACCGTATTTTCCTTCTATAGAAATAGCCGGTAATAATGATATTTTGTATCCTAAATTTTTAAGAAGCGTATTTGGAGAATACTTGAGTAAAAAATATCCGATTTAAGAGGTGATCCTTTGCAGGAAATAGATGATAATACTGCATCTAAGCAGGCAAAAGTAACAATTTTGACGGATGAGATTATTACCATCAATGGAAAAAAGTATCGTTTAGTTGAAAATCATGAAAATGGTTTTGATGAAGAGAAAATTGAAGAACGTTTCAATACGGTACTAGATAAATTTGATTATGTTGTTGGTGACTGGGGATACGATCAGCTGAGATTTAAAGGATTTTATGATGATCAACGCCCAGAGAGTGGGATCGACAATAAAATTTCTCATCTAGAAGATTATTTGATAGAGTTTTGTAATTTTGGATGTTCATATTTTGTTTTGGAGAAGGAGAATAAGCCTTCATTTAAGAAACGTAATAGTAAAAAGCCTAACCGTAATAACCGTAAACCTAGGAAAAAACGTCCAACTAATGCAGCTCCACACCATAATCACAATAATAATAATACTAATAAAAAAGCTCGTCCTAACACCAATAACAGGCGTAAACGAGCTTCAACAAGTAAATTTAAAATCAGAAAAATAGGTGAGAATAGTAAATGATGGATTATCAAACATATCTAATTGATTTAGACGGTACGATGTATCGTGGTAAGGATAAGATTCCTGAAGCTAAGATCTTTATTGACCGTTTAAACGAAAAGCACTTAGACTATTACTTTTTAACTAACAATACGACTAAGACTCCACAACAAGTGGCTGATAATTTGATGAACAACCATCAGATAACAGCTGATGCAAAACATGTTGTGACACCTTCTTTAGCTACAGCTGATTATGTTAAAAACATGTTCGAGGATGACGCGTCTAACCATTCAGCATACGTTATTGGTGAGTATGGTCTTAAAAGTGCCATCTTTGGCACAGGGATCAAGCTAAATGAAGTTACTCCAGATGTTGTTATTGTTGGATTAGATTACGACGTTACATATCATAAATTTGAAATGGCTACCCTAGCAATCAAACGTGGTGCCTTTTTTATTGGAACTAATGCTGATACTAATTTGCCCAATGAACGTGGATTAGTTCCTGGAGCTGGTTCAGTTATTTCCCTTGTTGAGACATCAACACAACAAAAGGCTAAGTATATCGGCAAGCCAGAACGTGACATTGTTGACTTCGCAGTTGCAGAAAAGGGCTTCGACCCTAAGACAGCCGTAATGGTTGGCGACAACTATAACACTGACATAAAATGTGGATTAAATGCAGGTATCGACACGCTCTTAGTCTATACAGGAGTAAGTACACACGCTGATATTGCTAAAGAAGCTAATAAGCCAACTCATCAAGTAGAAAGTCTGGATCAATGGGATGTCTAATAGTCAAAAGGATACAATTTACACAATTGTATTAGCTTTTTTCATCTTCACATTAGCAATTACCGTGACGATTTTTGCTAGTTATCCACTATTTATGTTTGCTATCAAACACTACTATTTGGAACAGGCAGTAAACTTAAGCTTTGGTAAGATCATGCATAATTATAGTCAAATGATGAATTATTTGATCAATCCTTTTAGCAGTCAGTTTCATTTAAGTGATTTTCAATCATCCGTGGCAGGACGTACTCACTTTGCTGACACAAAGACTCTTTTTATGCTGAATTTTGGTGTTTTGATTGCTTCAGGATTATATCTGTGGTTTCAACGCCAAAAGCGAGCATATTTTAATCAAGTTTTTAAGTACATCGCTATTGCCGGAATAATTCTAGCAATATTAATGGCAATCAACTTTGATGGATTCTTTGTTGTCTTTCATGAAGTTTTATTCAGAAATAGTGATTGGTTATTTGATCCAAGTAAGGATCCAGTCATAAATGTTTTGCCAGAAGAGTTCTTCACACAGTGTTTTGTATTGTTCTTTATCTTATTTGAGGGACTAAACTTTTGGAAATATAAATCAAAGAAATAAAAAAAGGACTTTGCAATTTACTTAATCGTAAATGCAAAGTCCTTTTTGCTATTCTTCGGTTGAAACTTTTTTCTTACGGCTCTTAAGCGCTGTGATCAAGACAGGGATCAATGATACAAGAACGATTCCTAGGATGATCATTGAGAAATGTTCCTGTACGACAGGAATATTACCAAATAGATAACCGGCTAATGAACAAACCAACACCCATAGAAATGCTCCCAATACATTAAATTTAAGGAATTTAGTGTATTTCATCGTTCCACTACCAGCTACGAAAGGAACGAAAGTTCGAATTAATGGAATAAAACGACCAATTGCAATTGTTTTACCACCATGTTTCTCAAAGAATCTATGTGCTTCATCAAGATGCTCTTTATTTATTAGCTTGCTTAAATACTTATTCTCCGTTGCAAATTGTCCAAAATGTTCACCAATTTCATAGTTCATTGAATCACCCAATGTCGCCGCTGCAAAGAATATCAAGAACATAAGCAGAGGGATCAATCCATAATCAGGATTAGCAGCCAATGCCATAGCAGCAAAAATCAACGAATCTCCGGGAAGAAAGGGTAAAATAACGACCCCAGTTTCAATGAAAATAATTAGAAATAGTATTAAATACGTCCATAGTCCAAAATTATTAACGATATTGACCATATGACTATCAATATGCAGAATAAAATCAACTAGGCTCATTACATAACTCAATCAATCAACTCCAAAATTTTCAAATTAAACTTCATTATACTATCTTAGCTTAAATTAAGTTTAAAAAATCGAAAAAATTTAATTATTGTTTAAAGAGGGATGTACTGTGTTCAAAATAATCTCGTTCAGGGTACATGTTACGTAAGGCTTTTGTAACAGCAATCGGGCCTTCGGCAAATGCAGTTGCAATTAATTGAAGTTTACCCGGGTATGTAATAATATCTCCGATAGCAAATACATTTGGCAGATTAGTTTCCATCTCACGATCGACTTTAATAAATGGCCCTTCGAGATCTAAATTCCAATCGTGTAAGATCTTTGTGTCAGAAACGAAACCGTAATTTACTAATAGCTTATCAATCGTGATGGTTTTGATTTCATCCGATTTGATCATCTTCAAAGTAACATCAATTTTTTCGTGGTCGTCTTGGTTAAAGTTAACATCCTTGATGATGTATGGGTTAAGTTGTTCAACGTCAGACTTATTGAGATCAGAGACACTAGATTCCATAGCACGATACTTGTTTCTTCTATGGATCAGTGAAGTAGAGTTTGCCACGTTGGTCAAATGAATGGCCCAGTCAACTGCTGAATCACCGCCTCCGGCAATAGCCACGTCCTTGTCGCGGAATTCCTCAATGCTATTTACAAAGTAACTGAGATTGTTTTCTTCTATTAGAGGGTCATAATCAAAAGTTAATTTGCGAGGCTTGAATGCACCGTTACCGATAGCGATGATGATACTCTTTGCATCAATAGGTTCTTTGTTAGTAGAGATGTGCCAGATGCCATCGTCAAGCTTTAGATTATTAACAGAAGTATCTAAGTATTCATCACAGCCTAGAAGATGTAACTGATCTATTAATGATGTTGCTAATTCGGCACCAGAGATTTTAGGCAGAGCTGCAACGTCATAAATCTCTTTTTGAGCATAAAGTGTCTCAGGCTGTCCGCCTAATTTAGGCAAACTTTCTATTAAAGCAACGTTTAATTTGCGCATGCGAGCATAGTATGCGGCAAAGATTCCAGCAGGACCGCCACCGATAACAGCTATGTCGTAGATTTTCTTATTCATATATGTCACCATTCTTTTTAATCTGTTAGAATATATTGTTGCATAGAACTGAACTAAAAATAAAGGAGGTAAGCTCATGAAAATAGGAGATAAACTCTCAGGACAAGTGTCAGGAGTGCAAAAGTATGGAATCTTTGTAAAACTTGAAAATGGACAACAAGGCTTGATACATATTTCAGAGTTGCGTCATGGTTATGTGCCTAATGTTGAAAACATGTATCGTATTGGTGACAAGGTAGAAGTAATTGTAATGGGAATAGATGAATTCAATCAGAAGATAAGTCTATCTATTAGAGCTTTACATAAGCAGAAGGTAGGACGTCCCATTTTACACAAACACTTCTGGACCAATTACAAAGACAAGATTGGTTTTCAAACAATTCAAAGCCAAAGAAAACGCTGGATAGATGAAGCAATCAGTGAAATTATAGAGAAATAATAAAAAAATCACATTTTTTTTCAAAAAGGGGTTGCAAGACGCAATTCTAATTGGTAATATATTACCTGTTGTTGCGACAGAGCAACGGCGACAACGTATTGATGAGTTCCTTTCATCTTTACCTTCAAATAATTATTTTAAAAAGTTGTTGACATTAACTTGT
>NZ_RHOR01000025.1 GCF_003946625.1 Companilactobacillus kedongensis
CCAGACGAATCAAATCATATTGTAATGTCACAAGAACAAGCAGTAATTAATCCAAGTTGGTCAATTCACTGTGGTGTTGGTACAACAAATTATGCATTTATCTGGGCAATGTGTGGTGAGAACCAAACATATGACGATATGGATGCAGTCGCAATGGACGAATTAAGATAATAAAAAAACAAAAATCACTCATAAGAGGAGCATATAATAATGGCACAATCACCAGAAGAAATTAAGAAGAACGAAGAAGCACTAGACAAATTCAAAACAAGCTTTTTTGATTTAACAGGCAAGGTTGCTGTTATCACAGGTGGTAACACAGGTTTAGGACAAGGATATGCTGTTGCTTTAGCAGAAGCTGGAGCTGATATCTTCATCCCTACATTCGGTAAAGCAGAATGGGACGAAACACGTAGCATGATCGAAAAACGTGGACGCAAAGTTGAATTTGCTGACGTTGATTTAACAAAAGATGGTGTTCCTGAAGAAGTTGTTCAAAAAGCTATCGATACATTTGGTCACATTGATATCTTGATCAATAATGCCGGTATGATCCGTCGTAACCCATTACTTGAATCAAAAGACTCAGATTGGGATCAAGTTATCAACATCAACTTGAATGCTGTTTACCACATGTCAATGGCTGCTGCCAAAGAAATGGCAAAACAAAAATCAGGTAAGATCATCAATATCGGTTCAATGTTGTCATTCCAAGGTGGAAAATTCATTCCTTCATACACAGCCTCAAAACACGGTGTTGCAGGTCTAACAAAGTCATTTGCTAGTGAATTAGGTGCATACAATATCCAAGTTAACGCTATTGCACCAGGTTACATTAAGACAGCTAATACAGCACCTATCCGTGCTGACAAAGCTCGTAACCAAGAAATCCTTGACAGAATTCCTGCTGGTCACTGGGCAGAACCATCAGAATTGATGGGTGTCGCAGTATTCTTAGCAAGTAAGGCTTCAGATTACGTAAGTGGTCACATCCTAGCCGTTGATGGTGGTTACTTAGTACGTTAATCAAATTACTTTAAACCATGTTTAAAGATATGCGGATTCTTTATTAATGGTGTAAGTTTAAATATCATCCAAAAATACAAAAAAAGAGTGGTGCCTATGGCATCACTCTTTTAATATTCTCCCAGATATTATGGAATAAAAATGCCGAGGAAAATGATAAGACCCAAGTTAACAGATAACAGGCTAAAATTCCCAATAGAGGATTAACAAGGACAACATTACGTCCACCAAATTGCCAAATTATTTGTAACCAGAAAACGTTGGATAGGTAAGCTCGGTATGCATACGTGGCTAGAAAATGAAATAGTGATAGATATTTAGAATCAATGTTGATCTGTTTTATGGCTAAGGTCGCTATCAATCCAATTACTACTAATGAATATAACGTCATTGAAGGCTTGTAGTAAGGCGCGTCGGTCAAATGTATTGGGAATCCAAAACCGAATAATTCACAATTTGTCCAAGCAAAAATTGCGATAAATAATAATATTAGATAAGGCCAAGCCACTTTAGCAAATTTTTCTAAGCTGTCACGCTTGATCCAAGTCAACGTGCCGAAAATTCCGTAGATTAAAAAGCTAACGAACAGTCGATCCAATAAATACCAACTTTCTTCATGTGTACTGTGAAAAACGGTTAAATCGTAAAAATATATCCAAAGGAAATACCCAACTGTCGTAACGGCAATTATTAGTGAGGTATAGTTATCATTCTTTCGAATGAATTTAGCTAAGAACCAGAACAATGGCATTAGGATTATAAATTGCAGCATCATGGTGTTGTACCATAAATGAGGAGCAGCATTACCATTGATAAACTGCCAAAGAAAACTGGACCAATTATGGTATGAGTTTACTTGCTGCAGATTTGGAAATAGTAGTAGATAGGCTAGAGTCCAAAGAATGGTCGGAACAAATAGTGTTGACCATTGTTTCTTTAAATAATCTTTATAGGAAGGCTTTATCGTTCGAATAGTGGTGTAAAGAATTCCAAATATAAAAACGGGTGCAGTAAATTTTACTAAATTATAAAGAAGTCCAATTAATATTTGATAGTTTTTAGTTGGTTCAGTCCTTAGTACTATGCTCAAAACCGTTTGCATCATAACGGCGGTACAGGCAAAGACTTTCATGTAGTCCCCAATGTCAGCCTTTTTCTCTCTCAAATTAATTTCCCCCAGACAAAACTATGAATTACAAAAGGTCAAAACTTCAATTTGAATGAAGTTTTGACCTTGTTTCTACTACTATATTAGTATTAATGCGCCATGCGGGAGTCGAACCCGCATCCCAGGAACCGGAATCCTATGTGCTATCCATTACACTAACAGCGCATACTTTAATATTATCTCATTAATCAGGAAAAAGTAAATTGGTAAGAAAACGTAATCATTGTGCTTTTTTGAAACTAAACTCTTGAAAAAATAATAATACCGTATATAATAATCATTGTGCTTAGGAGATGACTTTGATCATCTGGGCTTTTATTTTTTGAGTACATGGGTCGTAAATAGACATACAGGGACAGAAAAAGTCCCATGGAGTATATCAAATGACTAATAATGAAGATTTAGAATTGCTTGATCTAATTGCTCCAGACTTCATTAAGACTCTGGAAAAGCGATTTAAAATCCTTCAGAGTATTTCATTAATGGAACCTGTTGGGCGCAGAGTGTTAGCCGATGACCTAGATGTGACTGAACGTAGTTTGAGAACTGAAACGGATTTATTGAGGAATCAAGGTTTGATCCTTTCATCTAAATCCGGAATGTCTCTAACTGAAAAGGGCAGGCACGTTGCAAGTGAACTTGGAAAGGTTCTCGCAGGTTATCAAGGTACTGCACTGATAGAAAAGAAATTGAGTCAAAAACTTGGAATTGCTCGTTGTATTGTTTTACCAGGTAATGCTGATAAACAACATGGAGTGATCGATTCCTTTGGACGAAGACTTAATCAGTTACTTGGCTCGCTTTTACCGGAAGGAAATAGTATTATTTCTGTAACGGGTGGAACGACCATGGCACGAGTTGCTCAGAATCTTTCATCTAACTTATCTAAGAATCGTAAACTGTTATTTTTACCAGCTCGCGGAGGTTTAGGTGAGTCGGTGATGATGCAGGCAAATAGTGTCTGTGCCGAGATGGCACTGAAAGCGCATGGTCAATACCGTGCCTTGTATCTTCCAGAAGATATAAGTGCTGAGAGCTTTGAATCACTGCAAAAAGAGTCTTCAATTAAGTCAGTTCTTGACTTGATATATAATAGCAATGTTGTTATTCACAGCATTGGTACGGCAAGTATCATGGCTGATCGTAGAAACCTCTCTCCAGAAGAGAAAATGAATGTTTTGGACAGTAATGCTGTTTCAGAGGCGTTTGGGGATTTCTTTGATCAAAAGGGAAGACTTGTCTACAAGGTACCTAGGATTGGACTTCATGTCCGGGACCTTGATAAAATAGAATATGTGATTGCGATTGCCGGAGGCAAAAATAAAGCTGATGCAATTAAATCATATATGAATAATGCACCTTCTCATACTATTTTAATAACTGATGAAGGTGCCTCAGAGTTGATTTTAAGGGATAACCCTTTAAAATAATATAGTTTTAATTTCCTGAAGGAGGAATTTTTGTATGACTACAAAAGTTGGTATTAATGGATTTGGACGTATCGGTCGTTTGGCATTCCGTCGTATTGCTTCAATCGACACAGATTTGGAAGTTGTTGCAATCAACGATTTAACATCACCTGCAATGCTTGCACACCTATTAAAATATGATACAGCTCATGGTAATTTTAAGGCTGATTCAATCAGTGCTACAGAAAATGCTATCATCGTTGATGGTAAGACAATCCCTGTATATGCTGAAATGAACGCTGCAGACCTTAAATGGGTTGCAAATGACGGTGTTGACATCGTTCTTGAATGTACTGGTTTCTACACATCAGCAGAAAAGGCACAAGCTCATCTTGATGCCGGTGCAAAACGTGTATTGATCTCAGCTCCATCAGGTGACATGCCTACAGTTGTTTACGGTGTAAATGACGATATTCTTACAAATGACGTTAAGATCGCTTCAGCTGGTTCATGTACAACTAACTGTCTTGCACCATTAGCTAATGCTGTTAACAAAGAATTCAGCATCAAAGCTGGTACAATGACAACAATTCACGCATACACAGCTACACAAAAACTTCAAGATGGTCCAGAACGTAAAGGTAATGTTCGTGCTGCACGTGCTGCTGCTGCAAACATCATTCCTCATTCAACTGGTGCTGCTAAGGCCCTTGGTATGGTTGTTCCTGAACTTAAAGGTAAACTTGATGGACATGCACAACGTGTTCCAGTTATCACAGGTTCAGTTACAGAATTAGTAACAACTCTTGAAAAAGAAGTTACAGTTGACCAAGTTAATGCTGCTATCAAGAAGTATACTGACAACAACCCTTCATTCGGTTACAACGATGATGAAATTGTTTCATCTGACGTTATCGGTACTTCATTCGGTTCAGTATTTGACCCAACACAAACACAAATCGTTGGTTCAGGTGATGGCCAAGTTGTAAAGACTGTTGCTTGGTATGATAACGAATCAGGATTTACTGCACAAATGGTTCGTACACTTGAAAAATTTGCTACATTAAACTAATTTAATTAGTTTCTAGCAAACAAACAGACTAATTTAGTGATTTAAATTGGCGGAGGGAGATAAACTCCTTCCGCTATTTTTTTAAGATAATTATTTGGAGGATTTATAATGGCCAAACTTATTGTTTCTGACGTTGATGTAAAAGACAAAAAGGTCTTAATGCGTGTAGATTTCAATGTTCCAATTAAAGATGGTGTTGTCGGAGATACAAACCGTATCGTTGCCGCAATCCCAACAATCAAATATGTAGCTGAACAAGGTGGTAAGGTTATCTTACTTTCTCACTTGGGTAGAATTAAGAGTGATGAAGACAAGAAAGCTTTGTCGTTGAAGCCAGTTGCTGAAAAATTGCAAGAATTAAGTGGACTATCAGTTAAGTTCGTACCAACTAACGAAGGTAAAGAACTTGAAGATGCTATCAACGAACTAAATGATGGTGACATCTTATTGATGGAAAACACTCGTTTCCAAGATATCGATAACGACTTTGGTAAACGTGAAAGTAAAAATGATCCAAAACTTGGTGAATACTGGGCATCACTTGGTGACGTATTTATCAACGACGCTTTTGGTACAGCTCACAGAAGCCATGCCTCAAACGTTGGTATTTCAACAGCTATGAAGGCTGCTGGTAAACCAGTTGCTGCTGGATACTTGATGGAAAAAGAAATCAAGTTCTTAGGTAACGCTGTTGATAACCCTGTACACCCATTCGTAACAATCCTTGGTGGTGCAAAGGTTTCAGATAAGATCGGTGTTATCGAACATCTAATTCCAAAATCAGACCACATCATTATCGGTGGTGGTATGGCATATACATTCCTAGCTGCTCAAGGCCACAAGATTGGTAAGTCATTGTTCGAAGAAGACAAAGTTGAACTTGCTAAAGACCTCCTTCAAAAAGCAGGCGACAAGATTGTTCTTCCTATCGACCACAAAGTTGCCAAAGAATTCTCAAATGATGCTGTTGCTACAACAACTTCAGATGTTGAGATTCCTGATGACGAAATGGCTCTTGATATCGGACCTAAGTCAATCGCATTGTTCAAAGATACTTTAAAAGGTGCTAAGACAGTTGTATGGAATGGACCTATGGGTGCATTCGAAATGAGCAACTTTGCTGAAGGTACACTAGAAGTTGGACGTGCACTTGGCGAATTATCAGATGCTACTACAATTGTTGGTGGTGGTGATTCTACTGCTGCTGCTAAGAGTCTTGGTATTGCTGACAAGCTAACACACATCTCAACTGGTGGTGGTGCTTCTCTTGAATATCTTGAAGGTAAAGTATTACCTGGTATCGATTCAATTTCCGACAAATAGTTAAAGGAGAATTTAATTTATGCGTACACCTATTATTGCGGGTAACTGGAAGATGAACAAAAATCCTCAAGAAACCCAAGAATTTCTAGAAGCTATCAAAGGTAAGTTGCCAGAATCTGGCGTAGAGGCTATTATTGGTGCTCCTGCTATTGATTTAAACGCACTTACATGGTTCTCAAAAGATGAACCACTTAAGACAGCTGCTGAAAACTGTTACTTCGAAGATGCCGGTGCTTTCACTGGTGAAACTTCACCAAAGGCTCTTTCAGATATGGGTCTTGACTATGTAATTATTGGTCACTCAGAAAGACGTCAATACTTCGCTGAAACTGACGAAGATATCAACAAGAAGGCACATGCTATTCTTAAGAACAACATGCTACCTATCATCTGTTGTGGTGAAACACTAGAACAACGTGAAGCTGGCAAAGCTGAAGAATGGGTAACTGGCCAAATTGAAAATGCTGTTAAGGGTATCTCTGCTGATGACTTAGCAAAATCAGTTATCGCTTACGAACCAATCTGGGCTATCGGTACTGGTAAGACTGCTACTGCTGATCAAGCACAAGAAATGGTTCATGTAATCCGTGAAAAGATTGCTAGTTTGTATGATGCTGATACTGCCGATAAAGTACGTATTCTTTACGGTGGTTCAGTTAAACCTGCAAATGTTAAAGAATTAATGTCTAAAGAAGATATTGATGGTGGACTTGTTGGTGGTGCCAGCATGGACCCTGAATCATTCTTAGCATTAGCTAACTTTCAAAAATAATAACTAATTGTTATATTTATTTTAGCCAACAAAAAGGTTAAAATTAGCTTGTATTAAAATCATAAAGGAGATTTTTAAAATATGTCTGTAATTACTGATATTTTAGGTCGCGAAGTTCTTGACTCACGTGGTAACCCAACTGTTGAAGTTGAACTATATACTGAATTAGGTGGCTTTGGCCGCGGAATCGTTCCATCAGGTGCTTCTACTGGTGAACACGAAGCTGTTGAATTACGTGATGGCGACAAATCACGTTTTGGTGGCAAGGGTGTTCTTAAAGCCGTTGCTAACGTTAACGACAAGATTGCTAAGAAGATCATTGGTATGGATGTTACTGACCAAAGAGCTATCGATCAAGCTATGATCGAATTAGATGGTACAGAAAACAAGGGTAACCTTGGTGCAAATGCTATCTTAGGTGTTTCATTGGCTGCTGCACGTGCTGCTGCTGACGAAATTGGTCTTCCATTGTACGAATACCTTGGTGGTCCTAATGCTCACGTATTGCCAACACCAATGATGAACGTTATCAATGGTGGTAAGCATGCTGATAACAACGTTGACTTCCAAGAATTCATGATCGTACCTGTTGGTGCAAAATCAGTTCACGAAGCTGTACGTATGGGTTCAGAAACTTTCCAATCACTAAAATCATTGCTTAAAGAACGTGGTCTAAACACTGCTGTTGGTGATGAAGGTGGATTTGCTCCTGACCTTGAGAATAACGAAGCTCCTTTCAAGATTTTGGTTGAAGCTATCGAAAAAGCTGGTTACAAACCTGGTGACGATGTTGCTATTGGTTTTGACTGTGCTTCATCAGAATTCTACAACACAGAAACTGGTAAATACGATCTTAAGGGTGAAGGCGAAAATGGTGCCAGCTTAACAACTGACGAATTTATCGAATTGCTTGACGGAATCGTTGAAAAGTACCCAGTTATCACAATCGAAGACCCACTTGACGAAAACAACTGGGAAGATTGGCAAAAAGTTACAAAAGCTCTTGGTAAGAAAGTACAACTTGTTGGTGATGACTTGTTCGTTACAAACACTGACTACTTGAAGAAGGGTATTGAAATGGGAGTTTCAAACTCTATCCTTATCAAACTTAACCAAATTGGTACACTTACAGAAACATTCGAAGCTATCGAAATGGCTAAAGAGGCTGGATTTACAGCTGTTGTTTCTCACCGTTCTGGTGAAACAGAAGATACAACAATTGCTGACCTTGTTGTTGCTACAAACGCAGGTCAAATCAAGACTGGTTCAATGAGCCGTACAGACCGTATTGCTAAATATAACCAATTGATGAGAATTGAAGATCAACTTGGTGACCAAGCTGAATACAAAGGTATCAAGAGTTTCTATAACTTAAACAAATAATTGATATTTGAATTAAGACTGTCGAAAGACAGTCTTTTTTTTATGTAATAAATTAATCTATAATCAAAATATTAAAAATAAAATTATGAAATATGGTTTATAAGAATGCTTACATAATGTAGAATATGCTCAAGAAATCAAATATTTATTTAATCACACGGAGAGGGCCATGAGATCAAAAATAAATAGACGATATATAGGCGTATTTATAGTATTCTTTTGTATTTGTTCAATTGGTTTTATACAAGTAAAAAAAGTTAAAGCTGATAGTGATTTTGACTCGGCTATTAATGGTGCACCGCAGGGACTTAACCTAGATGATATTTTCTCTCCAGGGACCTTTTCTGGAAATGTATCCAAAGTTATTGATGTTAATAATTCTCATGTTATTGATACAGATGCGGTGCAAATAAATAATGGTAGAAATCAAATCGGTTCTATTTGGTCAACGGACAATAACTATTTTGATTTAAATAAGGATCAGACGATGTCAATGTGGATGTATTTTGGTAATTCTACATCACCTGGAGAGGGCATGGCCTTTGTTTTACAAAACGATTCTCGAGGTTTGGCCGCTATTTCAACTGATTTATGGACCGGTATATTTGGTAATACTAAAAAGCCAACTGGAGGACAAAGTCTGGGTGTTTGGGGTGTCGATACACATTCTGACATTAGTGATACTTCAAAGTTTGCTACAACAGCAATCCAGAATAGCTGGGCTTTAGAGTTTGATACTAATATTAATGCGACTGATTCATATAGTGGTGCAGGAACTGCGGGATCATTTGATGTACCAGTGGCGAATGCTAATCAGCATATTGCGGCTAATTATCCAGGCGAGGCCTCGTCGTACTATACTCAAACCAAGTCTTTTGGATGGCCAATAACATTTAGTAGTTATTATAATTATTTAAATCATAATGGATTGATCGATAATGTTGGGTTAACCAATGGGTCGTGGCACCATTTAACGATGTCATGGGTTCCTAGAGATTCAAAAATCGGTACGATGACATATACGTTTGACGATGTTGATTCTGATGGTGGTACTAATGATGATGCTCCCTCAAAGAGTTTTGAAATCGATACTAGTAAATTTCATTCTAGTGATGGCAAGGTCAGATGGGGATTTACTGGTTCAACAAGTAGTCGCTACGAGAATAATTTGGTTGTTTTTGAATCTATACCCGATTTAGTAAATGCTGGAATTGATCCTTCAATATTTGATTTAGCTCAAAATAAAGAAATCGAAGATGGGGATACAGTTATTTCAGGTGACATTATCAATGTTTCATATGATCTCAAATATCTTGATGGCAGGCGCGATTGGAAGAATATCGTAGCAAACATACACTTACCGGGAATGGCTCCAGATCCTGATGCGGAAGATCCGTCAGTAACTGAAAGAAGTAACATTACTTATACTAGTGCCACGATCACTTATAATAACGATGCAAGCTCAACGGAGACGATTTCTTTAAATGGTATGACTAACAATCAAATCAAATATGTTTTGGCAAGAAATTTATCAACGACTGATTCCGTGGCTAAAATTGAATTTACAGGAGCAACAGAAGTAAATCGTGATACGGATATATCCGAAGAGACTTCAACTTTTAACTCAACTAACTATATTACACACGTAGAAACCCCCAAATTTAATATTCAGGCGGATAAAGGTATAGTGATCGGTTTAACTACCGGAACGAATCAAACAGTTAATGTTAATACTGACGTTAAAGTCAATGGAATAATCTTGTATGCTGGTGGGAATACAACGATAGATAATTCTCACTTTACAGTTCATACAGTTTTAAATGGTAAGGATGGTCCGAGTGGACAGATGAGTACGACTGATGATGGCTTTTTTGGAATCACTGTTAAAGCTGCCGATTTAAAACCGGGGAAGAATACATTGGATGTATATGTCACTGATGAGTATGGCAATAAATCAAATATTATAGAAGTAACGATAACGGTTGTTGGTTATTTGAACTTTGACGAAGTGTCCAATGAATCAAGTTTTAGAACTTTAAATAATTATGGACGACCGGAAATAGTTAAGAGGAATAATGATTGGAAATTATCTGTTAAAGATGAGCGCAGTACGGATAGCGAATGGAGAGTTGTCGCTAATGCTACGGAATTAAAGACTAGTAGCGGTGTGGCTTTACAAGGTGGATTGATCTTTAAGGACAATGATTCGATAACGTCACTGGTAAATAATACTACGGTGATAGCTACTCACGTTAAAACAAATAATAATACTTCGATAACAGATATTATAAATTCTTGGAATGAAGATGATGGGATCTTACTTAGAACTACCAGTACAGAACTTGACGGGATATATAAAGGGACAATAAGTTGGAGTTTATACGATACAATTTAAAGCGGCTTTGAGTCGCTTTTTTATTTTGTAAATTTTAGGTTATACTTTTAAGCATGGGGTGAAATTTATGAAAGTTTTAGTAGCAGATAATGATAAATTAAAATTGACCTTAGGTGGAGTGATTGTAGGGATTTTATCCGGTTTGATAGTCAGTGCTTTCCGCTGGTCGATTGCTCGTTTATTAGTAGTTTTTCAAAGTGCTTATACAGCAGCTAGATCAAATGTAATTTTAATATTGGCATTATTAGTTTTAGTGGTTGTAGTAGGACTATTGGTCAGCCGTCTGTTGAAAAAGGAACCTAATATTTCCGGTTCCGGTATTCCTCAAGTTGAAGCTCAACTGGCAGGAGAAATGGAACTCAAATGGTGGCCAATTTTATGGAAGAAATTTGTCGGTGGTATTTTGGCTATTGGACCGGGATTATTTCTTGGACGCGAAGGTCCATCTATTCAGTTAGGTGCTGCAGTTGGTCAAGGATTCAGTGAGTTTACTAATGAAAATGGTGTCTCCAAAAGGGTCTTGATCGCCAGTGGTGCTGCAGGTGGTTTGGCAGCTGCATTCAATGCTCCAATAGCAGGAGCTATGTTTGTTTTGGAAGAGGTCTATCATAATTTTTCACCATTAGTTTGGGTCACGGCGTTGGCAAGTTCTGTAAGTTCAAATTTGATAGCATTGTATGTTTTTGGACTAAGACCAGTTCTAGATGTCCCATATAAGTTCAGTATGCCAATTAAATATTACTGGCATCTACTATTATTAGGAATTGTTTTAGGACTACTAGGCCGCTTATATCAGGTTGTTTTGTTATCTATGCCGGCCCTATATTCTAAAACTAGAATTTCTCGCAATTTACAGGGGTTGGTTCCATTAGTTTTGATCGTTCCGGTAGGGATGATGTTTCCTATGTTTATCGGTGGTGGTAACGGGATAATTATTAACTTGACTAATTTAGGGACTAATTTAAAACTTCTGATTGGTTTACTAGTGTTACGATTTGTTTTTTCAATGATTTCTTATGGATCGGGATTACCTGGTGGTATTTTCTTACCAATTCTAAATTTGGGAGCAATTATCGGAGCGGTCTATGCAGTTTCTATGCATAGTCTAGGATTATTACCGTTAGCATTTGAGAGCAATCTGATAATTTTTGCTATGGCGGGATATTTTGCCTGCATTGGTAAAGCGCCTTTTACGGCTATTATTTTGGTTACTGAAATGGTTGGTTCATTGAAACATTTGATGCCTTTGGCAGTTATTTCTTTGATTGCATACTTAGTAGTTGATCTATTAGATGGTGCACCTATTTATGAATCTCTGAAAGAACGTCTGAATGTCGATTCTAATTTCTTGAATAAGGCAAGTAAATTTAACGATCGTCTGGAGATCTCAGTTTTCGAAGGTAGTTCGATCGATGGTAAATATATTCGTGATGTGCCATTTCCCAAAGATATTTTGATCGTGGCAATTTATCGTGGTGAGACACAGATTATCCCTCGTGGTGATACAGTTATAAAGGCTGGCGACAGGTTAATTACTATGGTGAATGCGGCTAAGCGTGCTAAAATGAAGAAGATTATGGAAGATCTGATTAACTGATTGGACTAGAATTTTAGTGTTAATTATGTTATTGTGTTAGAAGTGATTTCAGCTTTAAACACCATGAACGGAGGTTTTTATAAGGTGTATAACGTTATTGAAATAGCCTTAGTTATTGTTTCGGTACTCATAGTCATTGCAGTGCTAATGCAACCAAGTAAGCAACAAGATGCTTTGAACGCATTGTCCGGTGGTGGCGGTGATTTGTTCACTAAGCAAAAAAAGCGCGGTTTTGAAGCCGTAATGGTTAAGGTTACCTATGTATTACTTGTACTATTTTTTGCATTTTCACTAGTATTGGTATACTTATCATCTCATTAAAAAACGTATCCTCCTGATGAATCTCAGGGGGTTTTTTATTATCAGGAAGGGAAGAATGTTATGAAAATATTGCAACCAAAACCGTTTTTCTTTAATAAAGGAAATAAAGCGGTCATCCTGCTTCATTCCTTTAGCGGAACTCCTAATGATATGCGTTTGATGGGAAGAACCTTGGAACGTAGTGGTTATTCAGTTTATGCTCCCATGTTTGCTGGACATGGTACAAGTGAACCACTAGATATTTTAGAAAAAGGTCATCCTGATATTTGGTGGCAACAAGTGCTCGATGCAATCGAGTTTTTAAAGCAAGAAGGAAAAGATGAGTTTTATGTCTTTGGATTATCTTTAGGAGCAATTTTTGCTACCAAAGCATTGGAAGAATGCCCAGAAGTTAGAACTGGCGGCGTTTTTGGATCACCTTTATATGCGGATACTTTTGCCAGTGTTAGACGTGCCTTCTTGACCTATGCCAGAAAAGTTTACGAAATCCATGATATGGATGAAGTTGAGTTAGATAAGAAAATGCGCCTAGTAGATTCAAAGATAGATTTAATGTTGACAAACATTAATAAAACAGCAGATACTGTTGCTAATAAGCTTCCAGAATTGGATAAGCCATATTTTATTGGTCAAGGAACGACTGATGAAATGGTTGATCCTGAAAAAGCCGGTTTGGTAGCTAAAGATGTCCAAAAAGCTAAATTACATTGGTATGAGGCTGGACACGTTTTAACAATAAATCATGCCCATAAACAGCTTGAAAGTGATTTGTTGAAATTTTTAGAAAATAATTGAGGATAGAAATGCCTGATAAAGAAGAAAAATTAATTGCAGATATATTGGAATTTTTCAGAAGTAATCCTGATAAACGATATACATCTGAAAAAATTGAAGATGCCCTAAGACTTCACGGCTCTTCAGCTTTTAAACGTGTTGTTAAGTCATTGGCTGTACTTGAAGGTGAAGGTAAAATTACTTTGACCAATAAAGATGAGTTTAAAATGACACAACAAGACAAAGTTCTAGAAGGAACTTTTAAGGGAAATGATAAGGGATTTGGTTTCGTTCGTTACGACGAGGTTGAACCGGATGCTTTCGTTACCCGTGATAATACTTTACACGCCGTTAATGGCGATACAGTCGAAGTAAAAATTACTAAACCTTCAAATCCTTGGATCGACAAAGGACCTGAAGGAGAGGTTATTAAAATTGTAGAACGTTCACTTACAAAAATTGTTGGTGAATTCTATCCATACAGTGATACCCAGGTTGAAAAATCTGGTCATTTTGGATATGTTAAGAGTCATGAAAAGAAGATTGCTTCCTATATGATCTTTATCTCTAATAAGGGTCTACATCCTCAAATGGGTGATATGGTTCAAGTATCGATCGATGAATATCCTAATGATAAACATCCACAAAGTATGGAAGGAACTGCTCTAGAAATTCTGGGTAATAAGAATGATCCCGGTGTTGACATTATGTCTATCGTAATTGATAACGACATCAACCCAGAGTTTCCTAATGATGTTCTAAAACAAGCTGAATCAATTCCTGATCATGTCTTGGAAAGTGATCGTGTTGGTAGAAAAGATTTAACTGACAATATGGTCATCACAATTGATGGGGATGATTCAAAAGATTTTGATGATGCTGTCGGAGTTGAGAAACTTCCTAATGGTAATTATCACTTGGAAGTTCATATTGCTGATGTAACTCACTATGTTACTGAAGGTTCTGCCTTGGATACAGAAGCATACGAACGTGGAACAAGTACTTATTTGGTTGACCGTGTTATTCCAATGTTGCCATTTAGATTATCAAATGGTATATGTTCATTGAATCCAGGTGAGGACCGTTTGGCCCTGACTTGTGACATGGAAATTGACACAGAGGGTAATGTTATCAAACATGATATTTATCCTAGTGTTATTCAATCAAAATACCGTATGACATATAACAATGTTAATAAGATCTTAGATGGTGATCCTGATCTATTAGCTGAATATAAAGATTTAGCACCAACAATCACCGTAATGGCTGAATTGCATAAGATTCTCTTTAACAAGCGTCACCTTCGTGGTGCCATTGACTTTGAAGAAACAGAAGCACAAATCATTGTTGATGAAAATGGTAAGCCAATCGACATTAAACTAAGAGAACGTGGTACTTCTGAGCGTATGATCGAATCGTTCATGTTAGCTGCTAATGAAACAGTTGCTGAACACTACAGTTTGAAACATGTACCATTCTTGTATCGTGTCCATGAAAAACCTGATGATGAAAAAGTTAAGCGATTCTTTGAGTTCGTTGCCGCAATGGGTGTTGATGTCAAAGGTAATCTAAAAGAAATAACTCCTAAGATGTTCCAAGGTGTGCTTGCTAAAGTAATTGGTACACCTGAAGAAGCAGTTGTAACGATTATGTTATTGAGAAGTATGCAACAAGCCAGATATTCTGATAATCCACTAGGACATTTCGGATTGGCTGCTAAATACTATACTCACTTTACATCTCCAATTCGTCGTTATCCTGACCTTATTGTTCACAGAATGATCCACAGTTATGCCGAAAATGGATTTACTGATGATGAACAAGCTAAGTGGGCTGGAAAACTTAGTGAAATTGCTGAACATTCATCTGGACGTGAAAGAAAATCAATCGATGCTGAACGTGCTGTTGATGATTTGAAGAAGACTGAATATATGGCTGATCAAGTTGGACAAGAATTTGACGCTGTTGTTGGTTCAGTTACAAGTTTTGGTATGTTCATTCAATTAGATAATACTGTTGAAGGTTTGATTCATATTTCTAACATGAAGGATGACTTCTATGAATATGATGAGAAGAGCATGTCGATGCATGGTCGTGGAACTGGTAAGACATTCAAGGTTGGACAACCAATCAAGGTAAAACTTATCAGAGCCGATGTTGAACACAGACAAATTGACTTTGAGCGTGTGCTGAATAAAGAAGAACAAGAACAAGTTGAGAAGCGTGAAGCTGAATTTAAGAAACGTCGTTCTAACTCTAATCATGGTCGTAGAAATAATCGTCATGGTAATAATGATAAGGGACACGGTAAGAGACGCGGTAAATACGAAAGTCGGTGATAAATAATGAGAAAACATCGTACAAAGGCTGCTAATGAAGTAGCTAATAACCGTAAAGCTCGTCATGATTATAATATTCTGGATACATATGAAGCTGGGATCAGTTTGACAGGGACTGAGATCAAATCGGTTCGTGCCAGCAAAATCAATATTCGAGATGGATTCGTTCAAGCTCGAAACGGTGAATTATGGTTAGAGAATGTTAATATCAGTATTTATGATCAAGGGAATCAGTTCAATCATGATCCTTTGAGAAATCGTAAATTGCTTTTGCATCGCAAAGAAATCAGAAAAATTGGTTCTACGATTCAAGAAAAAGGTATTACTGTAGTACCTTTGAAAGTTTACTTGAAGCATGGATTCGCTAAAGTTTTGATTGGCATTGCGGAAGGTAAAAAGCAATATGACAAGCGTGAAACAATTAAAAGACGTGATCAAGAAAGAGAAATTCAACGTGCAATCAAAAATGCATATTGATCTTTCGAGGGTCATGCCTTTTTTATTTATTTTATATAGGAAAATGGTTATCTGTTTGGTAAGATATAACTAAAAGAAGCCATGAGGTATTCCTTTGAATCAGACTGCCAATTATCTACTCAGAGTTTTAGAAAAAGAATTGTCTAAAAAGAAGCTTGATAAATTTACTATGGCTGATCTTATTCGCTGTTCCGGGGTAAAACGCAGTACGATTTATTATTATTTTGGAGATCTGAATGAAGTTTACGATGCATATCTAGAAAATTTGCTTACTAAAAGAATTGTTATGACTAATATAAATGAGCAAATTTCGGAATTGGTATACTTCATTTCAACTAAGGAAATTCTCTGTCTTAATCTTTATCATTTGACCAAAGCACAGGTACGACGAAATTATTTCTTGAAAATTCTAAATGAATCCTTTCAACAATTTGACCTTTGTAGTGAAGAACAAGGAATATATTTGGTGGGAGGATTTTTATTTATTTTAATGAATTGGTTTGATACTGGTTTAGATGAGCATGATCGTATAATACTAAAGCAATTGATGGATTATATTGAATTCGTTAGGACTAATAACTAGTTCATTGCTTTGACGAATTGTCAAAGTATTCGACAGTTTTCCGAAAGTGTAGATATTTTTTACATGTAAAAACCGGTATTATATTGTTTGAGCACAGCTCACAATAAAACCTATGAACGATTTTTCTGGCACTGACTTGATCCCAGAATTTAACAAGTCAGTGCTTTTTTTGCGGGAAAGTGTTAGATAATGTATGATATTTACGAGGTGAAATAATGTTTAGATATGCAAAAGAAGAGGATGTAGATCAGATATTACCAACTCTTTTCCAAATTTTTGACGAAATGGAAATGGATATTTTTAAAGAGTACGGTGATGAAACTATGAAGAGTATCATCCGTGAGGGATTTTTCTTAGAGAATTACCGTTATGGTTTGAATCATATTTTGGTAAATGAAATTGATGGAAAGGTTGCAGCCATTGCAATCGGATATCCTGAGAAATTAGAAGATACGATTGATGTGCCATTACATAAAATCATGCAAAAACATGGAATCAAAGAAGCATCATTCTTTACAGATGAAGAAGCTTGGCCAGGCGAGTGGTATTTGGATTCATTTGCCGTTGCACCAGAGTTCCAAAACCAAGGTGTTGGTACAAAGACTTTGCTTGAGTTTATTGAAGTTATTCGTAAACGTGGCGAAAAAATTCTTAGTTTGAATGTTGATGTTGATAATGCACCGGCACAACATGTATATAAAAAGGTTGGATTCAAGAAAGTTGGACAATTGTATATTGGTAGTCATTTGTATGACCATATGCAATATGATTTAACTGCTGAATAGTTGTTTGATTGCCGCCGCAGAGTTTGAGTAATTCCACCTGTTACGCGACCGTTTCCAGCCAAGGTCTGGAAACTCGATTTTGAGCTTTGCTACGCAAATCTCAGAATCGTCCATGGTGTAAGGACGGAAAAACACCGTCCAACACCATTTTCGCAACTGGTTCCATTACTCAAACTCTGTGACTTTATTTAATTATTGAAATAATAGTCCTAAGGAAACTGGTTTTATAATCCAATCCTTGGTTTTTATTCTTTATAAAAGGATTAAAAAGAGTTGCATAACACGACTATCTGAAGTGTGATGCAACTCTTTTTATGTATCGACTTTCAACCTTTAAATAGTAAAAAGAATCATGCAATTATTTATATTAAAAACAGACTAAGCTTAGTCTGTTTTTAGTTACCAAAGATAGTTTTTAGAGTATTATCTTATTGTTATTAAAAATTATAAGGGAAAATAATTATGCAAAATCTTAGTTATACGAATATTGTTTTAGCATTACTAATCTTGTATGTGGTAATTAAGCGTCAGTTGGAACCGAGAACCGTTAAGTTTAAACCGGAGTTTTTCATTGTGGTTATTTTATTCGGAATTGCTTCAATTGGGGATGCTGTAAACAAACAACATCTTGATCTTGCTCAGAATAAAATTATTATTTTCGGAATCCTTAGTCTGATAAGTGCAGCTATTTTTTCGGCATTGCGAGCCTTATCGTATAAGTTCTGGCTTGATGATGATAAATTAGTTATGCGCGAAGGAAATTGGTTAACGATTGTCTGGTGGGTCATCGGTATCGGGATGCACGTAGCAGTTGATCGAATTTGGACTGGAAGTTCAGTGACGTTACTATTGTATTTAGGGGTAACTTTATTAATACAGCGGGGAATGGTTTGGTATCGAGCTTCATCTAAATATCCTCAAGAAATATCAGCTAATGTCGCTGCGCAACAAAAGGATAGAAGTAGACATAATAGGCGTCAGGCACGTCGTCGTGAAAGACATCATTAATGATAAAATTAAAAAGTATCTGTGAGAAGCAAAGAAAAATATTTTCTAGCTTGTTGCAAATACTTTTTTTGCTTTTTGAGCAAGAAAACTGCAAAAAGCCCACGCTGTAGTAACTCTGAAAACATTCTAGGCGAACTATACCAACTGTCAAAAAGAACGTACTTAGCTTTTATGCTACTTTTTAAAGCAGAATCTACTAGCTCAAGAGCTACATCATTCATCTTACGTTCTGCTTGATTGCGTCTTTTATATGACAAAAAACGCTTATCAAATTGTTTGGAAACTCCTAACTGATTCTCTTTTTTTATGCTGACATTAGCGCAAAATTTATTGGTAAAAAAGTATTTCCATCACTCCAACCTGCGGTTAGAGTGTAGAATTCTTTAAAATAGACATGGACATGAACACTTCTTTATATATTGGTTTCAGCGACTTAAAGACTTAAATATAAGGATATGAGTAAGCCAATGTCTATTTTTGTACAATAAAACCCCGGCATGCCGGGGTTATTGTGTAATATTCAACTTTCAATCTTTATGTATCAATTATTTAAATAGTAGTAGGAAGGAATGAGAATATTCACCAGCTATGAGAGTGGCGTTATTGCTTTAGCAATTACACCACCGGGCGAGTTTGAAAACTTGTTGAACTTTACAAGGTTTCAAACCGAGATTCGAGACCGTTTCTCAGGCTCGAATCGGTCCGCAGTGCGCCCGGCATGGGTGTTAACTTGGTGGTGAAAGTCCACTGTGAGCCGTAGTAGTCGGAATCACTAGTTGAGGGAAAGGGTGTTCACCGCGAGGTGGAATCTGAAGGAAGCCTAAGACAAAGTACCGAGCTGATGTACAAGAA
>NZ_RHOR01000026.1 GCF_003946625.1 Companilactobacillus kedongensis
ATCTATGACTTAGAAGATTTAAAGAATATAGTCGCTAAATATATCAACTGGTACAACAATAAACGTATTTCTTTAAAGAAAAATGGATTGTCTCCTGTAGAATACAGGGAACAATCCATGATTTCTTAAAACTTATAAAAATGTCTAACCTTTTTATTGCACTTCATCTATGAGTCTCTCCTTTTAACGTACATTATTCTCAAATAAAAAAGCCCTAACTCCCAAAAGTATGAGAATCACGACTTATATTTTTATACAAAATTACTACAACAATCGAGCCGAAGGGAGAGCGTGATCCGGTCAGCAGTGAAAATTACGTTAGAGGGGCGAAGCCTCACTTACGTAATCGATGATTTCGAGATTTGCGCCAGCAAAGCTCAAAATCAAGACATGAGACCAAGGCTCATGTCGATCGCACAGCAGGCCGGATCATGCTCTCCCGTAGGCGGAAATACACCACTACAAATCCAATTTATAATCAGTAAGAATAGATTCACGTTTATCATGAACATCATGAAAATACTCATACTCAGATATCCCTGAGAAAGAACCTACTATATTATAGATATTAGTATAACCAAGATTATTCAATGCTCTAACCATATTGTAGCTTCTCTGACTAGTTAAACAGTGAATATAAACTGGTTGATTCTTTGGGATTTCTTCCAAACGATCACGAAATTGACTCAATGGGATATTTAGCGCCCCTTTAATGTGCCCTTGTGCATATTCATCTGGTTCACGAGCATCAATAATAAAGGCACCGTCTTCAACCAATTTACGCACACAGGTCATAGAAACTTGTTTATATTCATCATTCAAGATATTAGTTGCCACTAACCCAGCCATATTAACGGCATTTTTAGCGGTACTAAACATTGGTTGATAACACAATTCAAGATTTTGTAGGTCTTCTACATGTCCGTGCATTGTGATCATCGTGGCTATCACATCGATCTGTTTGTCGACCTGACTCTTACCAACAGCTTGCGCACCTAATATTTCTCCTGTTGGATAATTGAATACTAACTTCAGGAAAATCGGGTGAACATCTGGCATCAATACGACTTTATCTTTAGGTGCTACCATGGCTACTCGATAATCAATATCATTCTTTTGGCATTGCTCTTCACTCAAACCAGTAGAAGCGGCATTTAACCCGAATACTCCGATAACCTGTGATCCGATAACACCATGTTGATGTACTAAACGACCATAAACGTGGTTAACTGCATCACGTGCTTCGATTTGAGCTGGAAATGCCAAATCTAGTCGTTCTTTTTTCTTGGTTATCATATTAACAACTTCAATTGCGTCACCAACGGCATACACATGAGGTAAATTAGTTTGATAATTTTGATTAACAGCTATCGCTCCAGTTTTACCGAGTTTAACCCCGATTTTTTCAGCTAAAGTGGTTTCCGGTTTAACACCAACTGCCATTATTACCATTTCTGTGGGAACGTTTTCTCCAGAGTCGAATACTACAGAATCATCTGTAAACTCAACTACTTTATGGTTCAATAACAAATTAACACCGTGCTCCATTAACTGTTTGTGGATGATCTGAGCTAAATCATCATCCATATTCTTGAGAACATGTTTAGAGGACCCCACTAAAGTAATATCCTTACCAGCTTCAACTAAGTTTTCAGTTACTTCCAAGCCAATAAAGCCAGCCCCAACAATCGTAATCTTCTTAACTTGATGTTCATCGATATAATCGTAGATTTTTCTAATATCAACAACATTTCTAACTGAAAAGACATTTTTATTTTGAATACCTTTTATATAACTAGGCATCTTAGGCACCGCACCCGGCGACAAGAACAATTCATCGTAATCATACGTTTCAATACTCTTAGTAACTAGATTCTTTATTTGAACCGTCTTATTTTCAGCTGATACATCAATAACCTCAGTATTAGTGACGGCATTGATATTATATTGATTTTTGAATTCTTCTGGACTCATTAAAACAATATCATCGGCGTTTTCAACCGTTCCACTTAGATAATATGGAAGTGAACAGTTTGAAAATGAAACATCTGGTCCCTTTTCAAACATTGTGATTTCAGCATCTTCATCTAATCTTCTAACTCTCGCCGCAACTGACGCACCTCCGGCAACGCCACCAACAACAACAATCTTTTTTCCCATTTTTCTCCACTCCTTAAATGAGGTTGCACACATATATAATTTAGAACAAGCTAAAGAAAGCTCTTACATTTCCAGCATACTTCATTCAGCAACATTTAGCCATAAGAAATCAGTTCCTTCTACTAATTCTCCATGCTAAGATATTATTAATAACTCAGAAAAGAGGATTTATAATGAAAATCTATTTTGCTAATGGCTTATTTTCCCAAGCCGACAGAATGTATAATGAAGTAATTGTTAGACAAATCCGCGAAATGCCCGAAGATATTGAAGTTTATCTTCCTCAAGAAAACGGAGATATCAACGATAAAACCAAATTTGCCGACTCGATCAAGATTGCCGAAGAGGATAACAAAGAATTACTGTCATCTGACCTAGTGGTTGCCATTCTTGATGGTGAAGTTATCGATATTGGTGTAGCTTCAGAAATCGGCCTAGCTTTTGGTAAAGAGATCCCCGTTCTCGGACTTTATACTGACCTTAGACAGCATGGTGCCGAGAATCCAGAGAAGTTGAAAGCCGTTGGAGAAATTGGCGAAAATCCCT
This sequence comes from Companilactobacillus kedongensis, assembly GCF_003946625.1. Taxonomy (GTDB): domain Bacteria; phylum Bacillota; class Bacilli; order Lactobacillales; family Lactobacillaceae; genus Companilactobacillus; species Companilactobacillus kedongensis. Next base: position 2,707 of record NZ_RHOR01000026.1, read on the forward strand.
TTCAATATGTCAACACTTACACCATTGGTCTAATCAAGTTGAACGGAAAAGTGGTTAATACCATCGACAAATTATTAGCAGAAATCAAGACATATGCCTAAAATAATTTTATAAATAATGAGTTTTTTAGATTTCAATAGTATTACATGTCTTTTACAGTTGGATTATATCCAACTTTTTTTATGTCATGCGTTATATGATGTTTCTCGTAAGAAAATTCGTTAAGCCAAAAAGGCTTCAAAGTAATTCGGGGGACATATCTCAATGAGAATCAAAAAATTTGCAGTATCAGTTTTAACCGTAGCTTCACTTGCACTTACAACATTCGCCGCAACAGGTAATGCTGTTCAAGCCGCAGTTTCAGTTTCAAGTACAGACGGTGTAGTCTATGTTACAAATACTAACGGCGCAACAATCTACAATGAACCTTCAGTTGATGGTGATATTACAGTTGGATCAGCCTCACTTCAAAACGCTACAGCATGGAAGATCGACAAAGCTATTACACTTGATGACGCTACTTATTATGAAGTAGGTACAAATATGTGGGTAAAATCATCAGATATTTCTTTTGATGCTCCACAAGCAAATACATCAACACAAGCTTCAAGTGAATCAAGTAATGTAAATAAATGGATGTACGTTCAATCAGATCAAGGTAACGTAAACCTTTATGATGCTCCAAATGGTTACTTTAACGGTAACTCCGTATCTGACGGTTCAGGCTATGAAGTCTATGATCAATACACAGACGACAATGGTCAAGTTTGGTATGATCTTGGTGCCGGACAATGGATCAAAGCTGAATTCATGACAGAACAACATGTTTCAGAAACAGTTACTATGAACGCTACTGCCTACGATCCAGCTGTATTAGGCTCAAACATGGGTTACAGTGGTGTTGCTGCTAACTTATCAAAATACCCTAAGGGTACACACCTAAAGATCACTGATGGTAATGGTACTGTTTACGACCGTGTCGTTAATGATACAGGTACATTTGCATACAGCAACCCTAACCAATTGGATATTGCTATGCCAAATTCACAAGCTCTACAATTTGGACGTCAAAACGTTACAGTTCAAGTAATTAAATAATTCGTTAATAACTCTAAAAGTGATTGTGGCAAAACATGGTCAGCTTTCTAAGACAAGCAAGACTAGTAATCCGATTTTGGATTGCTAGTCTTGTTTGTTTTAATACAGAAAAAGTCGTGTTTTGTTGCACGTTTATTCTGCATATTTGGGTACACTATCCATAAGTTACAATTTCCACTTGATGTAACTTAATCAACAAATATGGTAAAATTAAATAAAAAATCAGGGGGTCATTAGATGTCACGTATAACAAACGACGCAATTATTGAGACCGTAGAAGAGCTCCTAAAAAATGATGAGGACGTTACCCTATCAAAAGTTGCTCAAAAATTAGATATCACCCATCCAGCTCTCTACAAACATTTCAAAAATAAAGATGAGCTCTGGACCGCTGTTTTAACTAAATATTTTAACGATGAAGTATTCAAAAAAGTTGAAATAAACAAAGACTGTAAGACTCCCAAACTAGCATTAAAGGATTGGCTTTGGCAATTTGTTAATATTAAGAAAAAAATATATAACACTGATCCTAAAATGTTTGATTTAAACACCAAATATATAGATGAAAGACCCCTAGTTTTGAGAGACATCCTTCAAGATTCTTATGCTACAATCAACGACATTATGGGATATAGTGACAAAGATCAATTAAAGGCCGAGGCAATCATGTCTGCTTTTGCCGTTTTTACAGTTCCCAGCTTTAAAGACACGTGGAACTTGCCAGATTACGAAGAACGTTTTAATGAAATTTGGAATTTGATTGAGGATGGGATTTAGTAATTCAAAAATACCTTACGACAAATACTTTGGTTATAAAGAAATAGAGTCATCATCAATTTGATTATTCAAGTTGATGATGACTCTATTTCTTTTCTCTTACATTTTTAATAATTGAGTATACGCTTATGATGAAAGGTAGCTTTGTTATGAGCCTGAAATCTACGAGAATTCAGAGTATCCTATCCCAATTCAAACTATTTTTTCAAGAAAGCAAGCACGTTCTTCTTACTTGATTCCATATTTCCTGCTAAGAACGCAATTATGACTGCGACAACGGAAGACACAAATTCCCATACCGACCATTTAAAAACTAGTGTTAAAACTAACATAATAAGAACTGAAATCAACAAGACTCCATCTCTAGGGCCTAATTTTATATACGGATACATCATCATCAGATGTCACTTCCTTCGTTTTAAATCCTAAGAACAGTATAACATCGCCTTTATTTTTGCGAAAGCCCTTTCATATAGATACTCTGGCAAGTACAATCCTTCTTACTGATGACTGATTATCTAAACAGGTCTTCACAACATGATCGGAGTTCTTTCTCATGACTAAATTTAGTTGTTAACTTTACTTCCACGCATCGTCAATTGAATACGATTACGGGTCTCGTCGACACTCAGTACCCAAACAGTCACAATGTCGCCAATTGTTACTATCGTACTTGGATCACTAACATATCGATCAGCTAACTGTGAAATATGGACTAAACCATCTTGTTTCACTCCAATATCAACAAATACACCAAAATCAATTACATTTCTAACCGTACCTTGAAGTTCCATTCCCGGCTTAAGGTCAGCCATAGTTAAGACATCTTGTCGGAGCAATGGTGCTGGCATATTATCACGAAGATCTCGGCCTGGTTTACTCAATCCTTCAATAATATCAGTTAGAGTTTCTTCACCAATATTCAATTTTTGAGTCCACTCGTGTTTATCTAATTTTACTAATTTTTGATGAAGTTCGGTGGTACCAATCGATTTGGTAGACATCCCAATTCCTTTGAACAATTTTCGCGTAGCCGCATAACTTTCCGGATGAATGTCAGTATTGTCCAGCGGATCATCACCAGAAATGATTCTTAAAAATCCAACTGATTGTTGATAAGCTTTAGGACCTAATCGAGGAACTTGTTTTAAAGATTCCCGATTATCGAAGGCACCCTTTTCATTTCGAAATTTTACGATATTCTTAGCGGTAGTTGAAGTCAATCCAGAAATATGGGTCAACAATTCCGGACTTGCCGTATTAACATTGACTCCTACTTGATTAACAGCCGTTTCTACAACTCGGTCTAATTGCTCATCTAAATCTTTTTCAGGAACATCATGCTGATATTGTCCTACACCAATTGCTTTAGGGTCAACCTTTATCAATTCAGCCAATGGATCCTGCAATCGACGACCAATACTGATTGCTGAACGTTCTTCAACATGAAGATCTCCAAATTCTGAACGAGCATTGGCACTTGCTGAATAAACTGAAGCACCCGCTTCATTAACGATCACATAATAAACTGGACGTTTTAAGGTTTTTAAGATCCCACTAACAAACTCTTCTGATTCTCGACTGGCAGTTCCATTCCCAATAGCGATCATTTCAACTTGATAATCTTCAAGTAATTTTTTAAATTCTGTACTAGCAGCAGCTTGTTTTTCTTTACTTGCTGGTTTGTGGGGATAGATCACTTGTTTGGTCAAAAATCGTCCATTGGCGTCGACAATGGCTAACTTACAGCCTGTTCGATAAGCTGGATCAAATCCCATAACAACTTTGCCTTTCAATGGCGAAGCCATCAAAAGATGATACAAATTATTTCCAAAAACTTTAATTGCATGTTCATTTGCTTGATCAGATAACTTGCGACGAATTTCTCTTGCAATAGCTGGTCCTAAAAATCGCTTGTACGCATCTGCAAAAGCAACTTTTACTTTTTCTACAGCTGGACCTTGATGACGACCAATTATTCGAGAATATCCAAAACTTAAAATTTTATCAGTATCGATAGAAATACCAACAGTCAATATTTTTTCACGTTCTCCACGGTTAATAGCTAAAATCCGGTATGGAGGGATTTGTTTCAAAGATTTCTGAAAATCGTAATATGTTTCATAAGTTTGTCCCTCATCTTTTTCTTTAGCGTTCCGTTTCAACTTGCTAGTCAATTCACCATTTTGGTAAGTATATCCTCTTATCCATTCACGAAAACTAGCTTTTTCACTGAATAGTTCAGCTAAAATTTCATTAACTCCAGCCCAGACTGCCTCTAAATCAGGTAAATTTTTACTAATGTTAATAAAAGAATTAGCTTTATTATTTAAATCACCCGACGGAAAACTCAATAACCAATTTGCTAAGGGCTCTAATCCAGCTTCTCGAGCAATACTAGCTTTAGTCTGCTTTTTTTGTTTATATGGAAGATACAAATCTTCCACTTTTTGTAATACTGTCGCTTCTTCAAGTTGCTTTTTTAATGCAGGAGTTAATTTGCCCTGCTCTTGTATCAAATTAATAACATCATTACGACGTTGGTTCAGCTTCATTAATCGATGTGCTTCATCTTCAATATCTCGAATAGCAACTTCGTCTAAAGTCCCAGTGCGTTCCTTACGATAACGAGCAATAAACGGTACAGTATTACCTTCATCCAACAATTCTAGAACTGCTTTGATCTGTTGAGTTTTATAATTACTAATTTGCTTATGAACTGATTGAGTCAAATCAACCAAGTTATCTTCTGATTTACTTATTACCATATGAACCTCCAGTTTTAATCAAGCCGCTTATTTATAGTTGAGCAAAAATGACAAGTATCATTTTGTTCTTAACATAGCATCAAAAAAGACTTAGATTTAAACTTCCAAGCCTTCCTTTGAAATAACGTCATCAATTATATCACGGTATCACTACAAATTTTTTGTTTTGGTATCAAGAAACATCAACAAAAACACCTTAGTTATTACGGTTATATGCCCAAACAGTCAAAGGAGCAAATACAACCACGATCCCGATTCCAAATAATAATACTAACCATGCTTCATGTGTCCAACTACCAGTGGACAAAATTTGTCTGATAGCAGTAATAACATAGGTAATAGGATTCATATATACAATAAATTTCATAGTTTTTGATAATGTTTTAATGGGAATAAAAGCATTTGATAAAAATGTCAAAGTTAACATGATCATCAAAGAAAAGCTTTGAACGGAAGCGGCACTTTTAGCTAATAATCCCAGCAAAGCAAAGATCCATGAGATAGCCCAACCAGTAAATATAGCTAGTAACCCACTTACGACTACCCAACCAAATCCAGATGCCGGACGCCATCCCATTACAAAACCGGCCGATAAAGAAGTGATAGTTGCAATTACCAAACGTAAAATATCAGCAAATAATTGACCAGCCAATGGTGCAATATGGGCCATTGGTAATGACTTAAAACGATCAAATACTCCAGAATCAAGATCTTCTCTAATTTGTGAACCTGATCCAGATGCGGCTGAAAGCATTGTCTGAATCAATATTCCTGGAACGATCGTCGGCAAATAACTTTTAACATTACCAGAAATAGCTCCTCCAAATAAGTATCCAAACATCAACATAAACATAATTGGTTGAATAATTACATCCATAAATTGATCTGGATTATGAATTGTCTTTAAAAGATTGCGATATGCCATTGTAGCGGTGTTCATAATTAAATTTCCACGATGTGTTTGTACGTCCATAATTAATATTCTTCTTTCCTAATTCTTTCCTACTGTTAAATTCATGAATACATCATCTAGAGATGGTTCTTGAACTGTTAAATTACTAATAGTTATTTGGGCCTCGTGCAAAGTTGATAACAACGGTGCCAGTTGATCGATACTATTCAAAGTGGCACTCAATTGTTTATCATTTCGATTAATTGATTCTCCTAATTGATCTGTCATTAATTTTGTGGCGGTGTTTATTTGTGAATATCGATCAATAGTAAAGTTCAATTTCGTACCGCCAATTTCCTGTTTCAATTCTTCAGGAGTTCCAATTTTTATCAATTTACCATGATCAATTACAGCAATTCTATCTGCCAGTTGATCTGCCTCATCCAAATATTGCGTTGTAAGTAAAATAGTTGACCCTTGCTTAACCAACTTTCTAATTGTGTCCCACATTTGAGTTCTAGTCCTTGGATCAAGTCCAGTCGTCGGTTCGTCCAAGAAGATCAAAGCAGGTCTAGTAATTAAACTAACCGCTAAATCTAGCCTGCGACGCATCCCACCGGAAAAATCTTTAAGCGGCTTATCAGCCGAATTTAATAATGAGAACTCAGCTAATAGTTCCTGTGTTCTTTTTTTAGACTCCATTCGAGATAATCCGTTTAATCTTGAAAAAATCATCAAATTCTCACGGGCAGATATATCTTCATCAACTGATGCATATTGACCAGTCAAGCCAAACATTGATCGAGCTAATCGTCCCTCTTTAACAGAATCATGGCCAAAAATTTTTACATTACCGTTATTAGCTTTTAATAATGTCGTCATCATCCGCAAAGTCGTTGTCTTACCCGCTCCATTGGGACCTAGTAGTCCAAATACTTCACCTTGTTTTACGTTAAAAGAAATATCATCCACTGCAATTTTATTGTTAAATTTTTTTGTTAAGTGATTAACTTCAATAGCATTTACTGCTTCCATTATCTATTGCCTCGTTAGCTTAAAATTTAATCAGGTTACCTGATTGATTACATTGTAAGGGTACCTGATTATTTATGCAAGGATTTTGTCAGGTTACCTGACTATCTTTTTACGAATCAACCAGTATAATAATATTTGGAGGTAATCATATGCCTAATTTAATAAAGAAAAAAAGCGCAGCCGCCAAGCTCATGGAGTTTGGGATGGTGCGCCATACAGTAGATAATATGTATCATAGAAATCCCGATCAAGGTGAACGTCGTTTCATGTTCCAAGGACAAGGTAAAATTTTGGTAGCATTGTCGCAAAACGATGGAATTTCTCAAAAAGAATTAGCCACAGATCTTAATATGTCAGCTCAATCAATTGCCGAATTTGTAAATAAACTCGTGAGTAAAGGATTAGTCACTAAAGAAAAATCCACAGCTGATCGTCGAATGACAATCATTAAACTGACTGAATCCGGACGTGAGATTGCAAATAAAGAATCTGATAAAATCCCAGAATTCTTAGATGTATTAACCGATGAAGAATTAGATCAATTCACAAATATCTTAACTAAAATAAATTCCAGCCTCTATGAAGAATTAAATGACAATAATTCGAGTCTATTTAAGAAGACGCAAAAGACAATCAAGGAGCATTTTCGTGACTGGTTCCTTTAATCAAGATTCAAGACAACAGTCTCGGACCGTTCCGCGCAGTAAATTAATACTCTCAGTTCTGGAAACGACAAATTTAAATAAGCAGAAAAATGGATTCAACACAAATCTAAAAGGTTTGGTTGAATCCATTTTTGGGATAATTACATAAAAAAAACCTCGTCTCACGACGAGGTCATTTTTGAGGTGGTAAGATGAAATCTCTACTGCAGTTTTCATCAAATACATCTATCAAAAATATATACATAAGTGAATCTATACTACGTAAAACAAATCTTACTACACTATGTGTTCTTTGTTTAAAAATTGGATCCTAGCAAATCATGTATTGAGCTTGCGCGACTACTATATTATTAAGTCGATTTTATGTTAACGTTTGTTGCTAGTCCCAAAATGCCTTTGTACCGTACTACTCTAATAATTCTGTGCTCTCTAATCCTACCATCTCCTTAATGGAAATGAATAAAACCTTGTCTAGCATGAAAATTATGGGGCTACAGTTCTTGGCATTTCATCTTTACCACGTCTTTAATATACCATTGTCCGAAAACGTTTACAAGATTAAAGTTTGATCTTTTTGTATAATCTTTCACTTTCTTTTATCTCGCGTAAATAGAATTTGTCAAATACGTCAGAATCGTTGGTCTTATAACCATTTTTAACATCTTTAACAAAAATATTTTCATAGTCCGAAATACTTATTTTTTCACGATTATTTAAAACTTTCTTAATTTTTTCACTATCCAATATCTTTTTAAATTCTGGTTGGACAGTAATACTGTATAATTCTCCGACCGCACCTGATCCATAGCTGAACATCAACATTTTTTCACCTGATTTAGGATCACCGTTGATCAAATAAGAAATAAGTCCTAAGTAAAGTGACCCAGTATAAAGATTACCTACTTCACGACTCATTTTGATACTTGCTTGATAATGTTTTGATAATTCAGCAAATTTATCAGGATCAGTCTCATCTTTTAAAGTCTTCAAAGCCTTCATACCCATCTTTGTGTATGGAATGTGGAAAAGCATCGTATCAAAGTTATCAACAGTCTGATTAAAATCTGTTTGATATTTTTTCCACAATTCGCTAAAGAATTCAACATAAACTTGATTGGAGAATTTTCCTCTAGCAAAAGCTGTTTTCGAAAACGTTGGACGCCAGAAATCACCAACATTTTTAGTCATGTAAACTTCCTCATGATCAAATTTCAAAATACGCGGATTTTGACTGACCATCATTGCTACAGAACCAGCCCCCTGAGTAACCTCACCAGGCGTATTGATACCATATCTGGCAATATCACTTGCAATAACTAAAGCTTTTTTATCTGGATGCAAGGCAACATAGCCTTCGGCCATCTTTAATCCAGCCGTAGCCCCATAACATGCCTCTTTAATTTCAAAGGCGCGGATATTTTTGGGTAAATTTAGTAAATCAACTAAAAATGCCGCAGCAGCTTTAGACTCGTCGACGCTACTTTCAGTTCCAACGATAACTAACCCAATGTTGTCATCATCAGAAATAATCTGATCGGCTGCTTCGGCGGCCATTGTCACACTGTCTTGATATTGCATCGGAACAGCTTGTTTACTCTGTCCGATACCAATCGTAAATTTATCAGGATCAACATTTCTAGCCTTAGCTAGTTCAACAACATCAATATACTTCTTAGGTGTATAAAAACCAATTTTATCAATACCTATATCCATTAACTGTTCCTCAATTCTGACAAAATCTTTTGTGCATACTCTAAAGAGTATTTTTTAGTTTGATTTAATTTTTTAGCGACTTCAGCAATTTCTTCGTTTTTGGCACCTGCTGAGATTGCTAAAGATTTACTCTGTAAACTCATGTGACCAGCCTGAATACCGGTCGTCACTAATGCTCTTATGGCCGATAAATTATTAGCTAATCCAACTGCTCCAATAACTGACTGTAATTGTTGACTATTAGTTACTTGCATAATATCCAAACTGATCTTAGCCATTGGTAAGGCACTGATGGCGCCACCTACACTGCCCACTTCAATTGGTATCTGCAATATTCCAACTAATTGTTCGTCGACAATTTGCCAATCACTAAATGGTTGATAGTTATCATGATAACTATGTACTGCAGCCTCTTGAGCTCTGAAATCATTTCCAGTAGCGATCAAAACGGCATCGATTCCATTCATGATTCCTTTGTTATGTGTCACAGCCCTTTTAGTTGATACTTTGGCAAACTCAGTCAATTTAACGATCCTTTTAGCAACATCTGCACCAGACATATCTTTGGTAGCCAAATCGTCAAAAGAAACTTTAGCCTTAACAGTAATTACTTGGTCAACACCACTGTTAGATAAAATACAGCATAGAACATCCCCCGATACCAAATCAGACACCTCTTGAGAGGTTTTTTCTAATATCGAATTAACAATATTTGCCCCCATAGCATCGACTGTATTTACTTTAATATCAATTTCATAAAATGTTCCAGCACTGACAAATTCAACATCGACAACGCCGCCACCACGTTTGACCAAACTAGGACGTGCGCTATTGGCAATTTGTTGAATATGAGATTTTGCATCGTTTAATTTTTGAATATCTTCAGCAGTCAAATCTTCTAAAACAATTTGACCAGTAACGATTCTTCGACTAGGTTCAGTCGTAAAGCCGCCACTATTTTTGATCCGTTTAGCACCATTAGATGCTGCCGCTACAACAGAAGGTTCCTCAATCGCCATAGGTACAAGATATTCTTTACCGTCAACTAAAAAATCCGTTGCAAAACCATAAGGCAAGCCAAATAATCCGACTTGGTTTTCACTCAAACCGTCAGATAATTGACTTGATAATGGTTCTCTATTAGACAAAAATTCTGCTTGTTCTATTGTAATAAGTCTTTTTGATAGTAAGTAGGCAATGCGCTGCTTATCGCTCATTTGATAGATTTTCATACCAATTTAACTCCCATAGCCATGCCCATACCGCCACCGATACATAATGAAGCTAGACCAGTGGATTTATTTTCTGTTGCTAAAGAATTTAGTAATGTCACGATCATACGTGCTCCAGTAGCTCCCAATGGGTGTCCTAAGGCAATCGCTCCACCGTAAATATTCAATTTATCACCAGAAATATTAAGATCACGTGCAACCGCAATGGTTGGAGCTGCAAAGGCCTCATTTATTTCGATCAAATCAAAATCATTCACGTTAACATTAAATTTATCTTGATACTTTTTGATCGCATAATATGGTGCATAACCCATATAATTAGGATTAATTCCCATTTCTGTATAACCAGTGATTTCTGCTAAATAGTTTAATCCTAATCCTTCAGCTTTACTTTTCTTCATCATGATCAAGGCAGCCGCCCCATCATTTAAAGGAGAAGAATTTCCAGCTGTGACGGTTCCATTTTCTTCAAAAGCCGGTTTCAAATGTGACATCTTATCCAGTGTAGTGTCGCCTCTGACAGACTGATCAGTCGTAACTAATTTTCCATCAACTTCAATTGGTAAAATCTCTTGTGCTAGTTTTTCTCGTGCTGTAACGGCTCTATGATGTGAATTTAATGAATATTCATCTTGTTCTTGGCGAGTTACAGCGTACTTTTGAGCAACATTCTCTGCTGTCATTCCCATTGGTCGATGATTGAAAGCATCATTTAGACCATCTTGAAATAAAGTATCACCTAAATCTTTAGCAGCTTCTAACTTGCCAATTCTCTTGGCATAAAAAGAAGCATTCGACATACTTTCCACTCCACCAGCGACAATTATTTCTGCATCATCTAGTAAAAGTGCATTCGTAGCAGCGTGTACTGCTTTCATTCCCGAACCACAGACCTGATTAACGGTCATGGCTGTTGATTCAACTTTTGCTCCCGAATTTAGAGCAATTTGACGTGCAACATTTTGGCCGGAACCGGCCTGATAAACATTTCCAAAAATAAACTGATCTATTATTTGAGGATCAAGTTGGTTTTTTTCAAGTAATTGTTTGACTAATTGCGTGCCTAAATCCACAGCACTCAAACTGGCAAATTGCCCACGGAATTTACCTATCGCTGTTCTTTTAGCATCAATTATTACAATCGAATCCATATTTCATATCCTCTCTGGTAAAATAGCCTTAAAATTAAATAATAGTGTATCTGGAAAATAAAAACAATAAAAATGCAAAGGTGGTGTCTTTGATGCGAGTCATCGATTTAATTTTATTACTGAGTGATTTTAACAAAAATAATCGAATTCTAGTTGAGAATTCACCGCAAAATTTGGCCGTTATCGATATTCAAGTTGCCGATCGAAAAATTATCTTAGAGACTTCCACAAAACTAAATGGACTAAAAAATTGGGAATTTCTCTTGATGATCAACAAAGAACCTTACTACAAGTTCCCCGTTTTCTTCAGTCACGAAAAAAAACACCAGCAACTCTTTGGATTCAGAGTTACTGGTGATCAACTTCTATTAGGTTAGTCTTTTTTAGTGTTATTTTTTGCTTGTAATTTCTTACTTAAATCAAGAATATATTGTGTTAACTCATCCTTTACTTCTGGATGTGTCAAACCATATTCGATATTGGTCTTAACGTAGCCAAACTTGTTACCGACATCATATCTTTGACCTTTGAACTCATGTGCAAAGACACGTTGTGTCTTGTTCATACGATCAATGGCATCAGTCAATTGAATTTCATTACCAGCGCCTGGTTTTTGAGTACTTAACAAGTCAAAAATTTCAGGTGTTAATAAGTAACGTCCAATAATAGCTAAGTTACTTGGTGCATCTTCAACCTTAGGCTTTTCAACAAAGTTTCTAACATTGTAAAGTCCGGGTTCACGTTCACCTTCAGGATCGATCACACCATATTTAGAAACATCTTTTTCAGGAACCTTCATTACGGCAATAGTCGATGCATGAGTCTTCTCATAATCATCGATCAATTGTTTTGTCAAAGGAACTTTATCTTTCATCAGATCATCACCCAACATAACAATGAAGGGTTCATCTGAGATAAATGAACGCGCTTGAGCTACAGCATCACCAAGACCATTTGGATGTGCCTGACGGCTATAGTATAAGTTAACGCCTAAATCAGTAGTATCTTGAACAACTTTTAATAATTCAGTCTTATTTTTAGCTTCCAAGTTTTGCTCTAGTTCAGGGACAGAATCAAAGTGATCTTCGATTGAACGTTTGTTTTTACCAGTAATGATCAAAATATCTTCAATTCCTGAAGCCTTGGCTTCTTCAACGATAAATTGAATTGTTGGCTTATCAACAATAGGAAGCATTTCCTTTGCGAGTGCCTTAGTTGCTGGCAAAAATCTTGTTCCTAATCCTGCAGCTGGAATAATAGCTTTTCTGACTTTCATTATTTATCTCCTTTTTCATGTAACTTTAGATAACTCGTGAGTTTACTAGTATTCTTGTTAACGGAACCTTCGCTAGCTTCTGCAAAACCAACGTTGATCGCATTTCCGAATAAGAATATAGTCACTGACATGTTCACCCACAATAAGAAAACAATGATTGCTCCGATAGTACCGTAGTTGTCCCAAGCTGAACCAAAATACTTTAAGTAGTAAGAAAACAGCTGTGAGACCGCCAACATACCAACTGAAGAAATCACTGTTCCTAATAGTACATAATGTACCTTAAGGCGAACATTAGGTAAAAAATAAAATAAAGCAAAGACGATCAAGAACATTATAACAATAGCTAGAGGCCATTTCCATGTACTAAAAACATCCAAAAATCCCGGATCCATTCCTAATAATGGAACGATCCAGTTTAAGAATACTTGCCCAAAAGTAAAGATCACAATTACTGCTACCGCAACGAACATCAATATAAATGTCATAATAAAAGCTAACATCCTGCGAATAATATAATTCAAAAATGTTTGTTGAGCGAAGATACTATTAATATCTAATCCATATGATTCATTCATCGACATTTGAGCGGTATTTAATCCTCTTGAAACGGCCCACAGAGCCAAAACAATACCAGCTGACAAAATTCCTTTATTTGAACTAGTCAAAACTTTTTCAATCGTTGGTATTAAATAGCTATGCAAATCCTTGGGTAAAATAAATTCAATATATCCGACTACAGATTCTCGATCAAGATGTAATAGTGGGATCAGGTTTCCTACAATGATGACGGCTGGAAACAGTGACAGCAAAATGTAATACGTTACAGCCTTCGAAGCCATAGGAATATTAGTGTTTCCCATCGCATCGGCAATACATTTAACAAACCCGATAAATTTATCTTTAATGGAGATGGGTTGTTTAAAAATCGGTGTATTGTCTTCCATTAACACTCTCCATTACAAACGATATTTAGCGTCAAACACTGGATCTTGTGATGTCAAAATCTTGGGACCATCTTTAGTGATGGCAATTGTATGTTCATATTGAGCTGAATTTGATCCATCAGCTGAAACGAAATATTCCCAACCATCAGCCTTAACAAACTTATCTGAGATTTCCCAAGTTCCTAGGTTGACCATTGGTTCAATTGTAATTGTCATACCCTCTTTAAGACGAAGGCCTTGTCCAGGTTCACCATAGTGAGGTACATTAGGTGCTTCATGCATTGTGGGCTGAATACCATGTCCAATAAGGTCACGGACATCCCCCATATGTTGTTCATCTTCAACATAATGTTGAATGGCATAACCAATATCACCTAAACGATTACCAACAACAGCTTGATCAATTCCTAAGTACAATGCTTTGTGTGTAACTTCCATTAAATGTTTATCTTCATCTGAAAGTTCACCAACAGCATATGTCCAGCAAGAATCACTTTCGTAACCGTTTAAATTAACTGTCATGTCGACTTTAAGAACGTCACCATTTTTTAAGATGAGATTTTTTCTAGGAATACCATGAGCAACTTCATCGTTAACACAGACACAAGTTGCATATTTATATCCTTCAAAGCCCTTTTCTGATGGACGACCACCATGCTCGGTGATAAATTTATCAGCAAAGTCTTCGATCTCCATTGAAGAAATTCCCGGTTTAATGATGTCTCTTAATCCGATATGGACGTTGGCAAGCAATTCACCAGACTTGCGCATTCCTTCTATTTCACGTGCAGATTTTAATGTAATCAATTCCTACATTTCCCTTCAAAAATAAATAATACTTACATTATAACATTTCCAGCAATTTCCAATTAGATGGTAGAGAATATTATTTTTTGCTATAATACGACAAGTAAATACGCAGCTATAAGAGAGTGTAAAATATGACAAAAGTAAAAATCGTCTATGCCAGTATTACTGGTAACGATGAAGACATCGCCTATGTTTTAACCGAAAAGTTCGAGGACCTAGGTTGTGATGTAGAAATGAGTGAAGTATCACAAACTGATGCCGCTGACTTTGAAGAAGCCGACATCTGTGTAATTGCAAGTTACACTTATGATCAAGGTATCGTTCCTGATGAAGCACTAGATTTCTATGATGACATGCAAGATCTTGATCTTGAAGGGAAAGTCTACGGAGTTTGTGGCTCTGGTGACACTTTTTATGAAGATTTCTGTCGTGCCATTGACGAATTCTCAACTATTTTTGAACAGGTCGGCGCAACTAAAGGTGCTGAACCCGTTAGGATAGAACTTGAACCTGAACAAGACGATATCGATCACTTAGATAAATTCGCTGAAGAATTGGTAAAAAAGGCCAAAGAAATGGATCTTTAGACTATGGAATTGATCAAGAAACACCGAGATTTCTTGGTGTATTGCCTATTTGGATTTATGGCATCGTTAATAAATATTATTGTTTTTAACACTTCACATAATAATTTAAAAATCACCCTATGGTTAGCCAACACCGTTGCTTGGCTGATCTCAAATGTTTTCTCATTTTTTGTGACTAAACTATATGTTTTCAAGACTAAATTAGGTGATTACAAAATGATGTTTAAAGAGGGAAGTTATTTCTTGGCTTCCAGACTACTGTCACTACTCTTCGATGATTTCTTTATGATCGTGGCTGTACTAGTTCTGCCACTAAACAATATCGTCATTAAAATTATTGATCAATTAGTAGTTGGACTATTCAATTACTTCTCATCTAAATGGATCTTCCAATATAAGAATCGAAATATCTTAGAAAAGATCAAAAATTTCCGTTCAAAATAAAAAACACCCTCACGTGAAGTGAACCCCTTAGTTTGGACATAAAATCCAAACTAAGGGGCTTTTTTATGGTTAAATTCAATTTAGATTTAAAAACTAAAATAGTAACTGAATATTTCAATGGATGTGGTTCCACAACTCTAGCAAAGAAATATGGAATAGCTAG
>NZ_RHOR01000027.1 GCF_003946625.1 Companilactobacillus kedongensis
ACTGCATCCATATCGTCATATGTTTGGTTCTCACCACACATTGCCCAGATAAATGCATAATTTGTTGTACCAACACCACAGTGAATTGACCAACTTGGATTAATTACTGCTTGTTCTTGTGACATTACAATATGATTTGATTCGTCTGGTTTGCCCATGAAGTGGAATACTCTTGTATCTGGTGCTCCAAATTCAATATATAGGTAAACTTCCATTCTTCTTGCATGTGTATGTGCTGGCATTGTGTTCCATGATGAACCTGGTTCTAGAATTGTGTATCCCATTTGTAATTGACATGTATCCATTTGTGATGCATCGATATACTTACAAATAGTTCTCTTATTCATATGTTCTTGGTCACCGATTGGCATCTTCAATGCATTTTCGAATGGCAACTTCTTATTTGGATAAGTCTTGTGAGCTGGTGTTGAAACTACGTAGAACTTAGCTGGATCTGATGCATCATCTGATTCAAATACTACGTGTTCTACTCCCATTCCTACATAGTAGCCATCGTGCTTAACCATTTCTTCTTTCTTACCATCGATAGTCATTGAACCTTTACCACCGATGTTGATAACACCTAGTTCACGGCGTTGTAAGAAGTACTCTACACCGAGTTCTTTGTCTAGCTTGATTTCTAGTGGTGAATCAGTTGGTGTTACACCACCGAAGATCATACGATCGTTGTATGTATATGTTAGAAGAATGTCGCCTGGTGTGAATAGTTTTTCCATTAAGAATTGATCACGTAATTCATCTGTTGAATAGTGCTCAATATCCTTAGGACTATGTGTATAATTTGTTTTCATTGAAAATGACATTTGAATCCTCCCTCATTTCTTATAAAGAAATTAAATATCTCATCTGTAAACCACATCTATAATATATCTCATTGCCAATATTATTTCAACCGTTTTCATAGATTAGTTCAAATATCCTTCATGTGGTGTTACTCCAAAACTCTTGGCCAAATCTTTGAGTCCTTGATCGGTAATTGTTTGTTTGATATTACCACCTTGCATTTGAATAATTGTCCAAATTTGAGCGGCTTTTTCAATCGTTTCAATAAGTCCAAAGGCTTCATCAATTGTTTCTCCGGTACAAAAGATACCATGATGTGGCCAAATTACTGAACGATAGTCGGCTAATTTTCCAGCTGTAGCTTTACCAATGTCAATTGTTCCTGGAACCATCCAAGGAATAATTCCAACTCCTTCTGGAAAGACGACAAGTGATTCAGTTTGCATCTTCCAAAAAATACGAGTTAATTTCTTTTCATCTAGTTCTTGAGTGAAGGTCATGGCAATCAAATTTGTTGGATGACAGTGCATAACAACACGTTGTTTAGGATCATGTTTCAATCTTTCTTGATGTCCCATCAAATGAGTAGGAAATTCGCTAGTTGGTGCGGCTCCATCGTTATATCCCCACATTAAATCAACACTCTTGCCATCTTCAGCAATTCTAACTAACCCAAGATCTCTTTCTGGAAAATCAATGATGTTCTTAAAATATCTACCAGTAGCTGTAACTAAGAAATACATTCCAGCCAAATCTTTACCATCAAATGCAATCGGAATATTACGCTTTATCTTTTTAACATCTTCATAATCAGATAATTCTTCAGGCATAATACGATAACTTACGTTACCACCATTACGTTCATCCCATCCGTGATCAAATAATCTGAAAGTTATTTTTGAAACCTCTTTAACAAATGGTGAATTAACAAATTTTGTCATTTTTATTCTTCCTAACGTTTAAAAGTTACATTTTTTTCATAATCTTTAACTTCATTAAACCAATCAGATCCTACTGGTACATTGTTTCGAGCACAGAATTCATCCCAAACAGCACCAAATGGATATGATTTTAATTCTTCTGTCATAGCAAGACGGTCAGTAAAGTCTCCAGCGTTCTCATCTTCTTTTAACTGTTCGATTGGTGCAAGCATTCCCATCAAGAGTGCCTTTTGTGTAGCACGGGCTCCAATTACCCAAGCGGCGATACGATCAATCGTTGCATCAAAGAAATCTAGTCCAATATTAGTCTTTGAAAGTTGATCATCACGAACCAACGAACGCATCATACGTATCAAAGCATCATCCATAATAACCACATGGTCACTATCCCAACGTACTGGACGTGAAACGTGTAACATCAATCCTTTACCAAATGGTAAGAAGGCCGAGAACTTGTCAGAAACATCTTCTGTTGGATGGAAATGTCCGGCGTCAATTGTCCAAAGTTTATTACGTGTTAAAGCGTAATTATCATAAAATTCATGTGAACCAACTGTGTATGATTCAACTCCTGTACCAAATAACTTTCCTTCAAAAGCTTCAATAGTATATTTTTCATCGATCGGTTCTTTGATGATCTTATCCAATGACTTGATCAATCTCATTCTTGGTGACAATTTATCGATTGGATTGTCTTTATAACCATCTGGAATCCAGAAGTTATTAACTGACTGTTGACCTAATTCTTTACCAAAATATTCGGCAATTTTTCTGGATCTTTTTCCATGTTCGATCCAAAAGTCACGGGTATCTTTATCAGGACTGGCTAAGGTAAAACCATTTTTTAACATTGGATGTGAGAAGAATGTTCCGTTCATATCCAAACCAACTTTTTCTTGTTTTGCCCAATCGACCCAATAACTGAAATCCTCCGGCTCAAGTTCATCAAGATCTTTCTTCTTATCAGTTACGGCATAGATAGCATGTAGCTGTACTTTGTGTGATCCAGGAATAAGTGATAAGGCTTTTGATAGATCTCCACTTAATTCGTCTGGTGTTGTTGCAGCACCTGGAAAGTTACCACTGACACCAATACCACCCGTAAGCTCTTGATTTGGGAACAAGAATCCGTGGATGTCATCCCCTTGCCAACAATGGATTGATAATGGCACAGTTGCCAATTTGGCAATAGCCTCTTCAGTATCAACTCCAATTGCGGCATATCTATCTTTAGCTAACTCATAGCTAGCCTTAATATTTGCTTCGTTCATTTTTTGTTCCTCCTAGTCTAAATGGAATAGTTCACTTAAATCTAAAGTTTTGGGGCTTTCATCTTTGTTTGTTTCCATAATCGGTGCCATGTAATGCCACCATTTTTTACATATTTCTGTGTTGGCGATTTCGTTGTAGCGCTTCTCATCTTGAACTTCTAAATAGGCAAATAACTCACCGTTTTCCTTATTTAAAAAAATTGAATAGTTTGTTGCCCCATGTGCTTTCAACGCCTGTTCCATTTCTGGCCACAAATTTTCATGACGTTGTTGATATTCTTGATACTTATCCTTATTCAAATACATTATTTGAGCTATTCTTTTCATTTTGTATGCTCCTTTAAAAATTTCTTATAACCTGTTAAAGGATTTTGTTTACTCAAAGGTTGTGGCTGGAAAAATCCTATATCAAATGACTGCGAAATAATTTCTCTGGCATCTGCTAAATTAGCGATATCTTTTTCAGTTATCATCTGAACTACTAGGTTGCCTAAGGCTGTTGCTTCACTAGGACCAGCTGCAACATTGATATTGGCCAAATTACTAGTCAACTGATTAAGATAACTGACATTACTACCACCACCGACAATATTCAAAGTATGAATTGGACGATGAGTTATCTCTTCTAGTTTCTCTATTTCTCTGGCGTACATCAGTGATAAATTGCAATATACTGAACTAACTAATTCTCCAACTGTTTCGGGGATAATTTGCTTAGTTTCTTTGCAATAACACTGAATTTCATGGATCATACTCTTAGGATTAATAAATCTTTCATCATTTAAATCAATATATTGCTGAAAGGGCTTTACTTCACTAGCTAATTTAGCCATTTCAGCGAATCCATATCGATCTTGATATTCGTGTTTTATCCTCTGAACGATCCACATACCCATAATATTTTTTAAGAAACGATAAGTACCATAAGCACCCCACTCATTGGTGTAATTTTCTTCAAAGGCCATCGGACCATTCTCAGGGACATTTAATTCTCTACCTATCAGAGACCATGTACCTGAACTCAAGAATGCCCAATCGTCTTCTCCTGAGGCGGGTGTCCCAACTACTGCAGAAGCCGTATCGTGAGTTGCAACTGTAATAACTTGGCAATTTGGAATATCATGATTATTGGAAATTGAACTCTTAATTGTTCCTAATTTAGTTCCAGCATCCACTAGTGGTGGAAACATATCACAATTTACGTTTACTTCAGATAATAATTCTGAATCAAACAGGCCTTCACGTAAGTTGAGCATCTGAGTCGTCGAAGCATTGGTAACTTCAGTCACAGCCTTACCTGTTAAACGATATCCAATATAATCTGGTATCATTACGATCGACTTAGATTGTTTCAACTTGGATTTATCTTCTTCGAACAATTGATAGAGTGTATTGAAATCTAAAAATTGAATTCCGGTCTTCTTATAGATGTATTCCTTAGAATACTTTCGAGTAAGTTTGGCTACTGAATTTTTAGTCCGACTGTCTCGGTAGCTGACAGGATCATCAAGTTTGTCACCATTTTGATCGATCAAAACATAATCAACAGCCCAAGTATCAATTCCCAAATAAGTATCATTAATGCCATATTCTTTTTTTGCTTTTTCAAGTCCAATAATAATTTCATTAATTAAATGATCTATTTGCCATCTATCATGACCATTTTCAAATTTAAACCCATTGTCAAACCTGTGCAGCTCTTTTATCCGTATCTTATTTCCAGATAGCTGTCCCAACATCAACCGACCACTGGAAGCACCGATATCAACTGCAATATAGTTGCTCATATCGCCTTTACACCTTCTTTGTATTCGTTTACAATATTATTAAACCGCTTTCATCAAATTGGAACAATGGCAAATAATAACAGAAAATGTATTTAATATACATATTGAAACAAAATGACTATTTTCAGATAACTTAGGAGGTTACTTTCAATGAACGGAAGATTAGATAATTTTCTTTTTCATGAGACCAGTATCGAAAAGGTCCAACGTAAATCTCACAAATTTGTTGCGGACTTCCCTGATGCTGCTTTGATCAATCACGATCAACAAATGAAGTTCAATAATTCATTCTTCTTTAAGAACAAATCAATTTTTATTAATAAACATAATCGCTATGCCGATTATCCTTTACATTCACACGAATTTTTGGAGATCAATTATATTTATTCCGGACACTGCACACAGATCGTGAACGGAAAACAGATCACCCTAAACAAAGGTGATCTGCTGATATTAGATATTAATAGTAAACATTCGATCAAAGCACTCGGAAAACATGACATTCTGATCAACATTCTTTTTCAAAATAAAGAGATCAATCTAAATTGGTTGGACTCCTTAAAGTCCAATCAAAGTGTTCTCTTCAACTTTTTATTGAACGCTTCAATGAGTAAACAAAACCAGAGTCAATATCTGCTCTTTAAAAACAACGCTTCGACAACTATCAAACCAGAAGTTCAAGAAATACTATCTGAATACTTCTTCCCACATGAATTTTCGGGAACAGTTATCAGTTCATACTTAGATATTCTTTTGACAAAATTGTTGCGACAATATAGTCCTGAGATGATCAAAGATAATCAGATTTCACAGGATTCTACCTTAAAGCAAATTTTTAGTGAAATCGAGAAAAATTCTAAAACACTGACCTTAAACAGTTTGGCTGAACTGATGAACTACAATAAAAATTATCTAAGTAATTTGATCAAAAGCGAGACTGGTTTTACATTTACGGAATTGCTCAATAAGCAAAAAATTCTCAAGGCTCATTTGGCCGTTGTTTCTACCGGTAAATCGATTCAGGATATTATTGACGAAGTTGGTTACTCTAACCGTAATTACTTCTATAAGATTTATTTTGAAAACTATGACGAATTACCAAGTGAAACTCGTAAAAAACTAAGATCAATAGAATAAAAAAAAGTTCTGAGAAAAATTTTCTCAGAACTTTTTTGATTATCCCATCAAATCGAAACTTAACTTCATCTTTGGTGAGCCTAATTCAATCATATCACCCAACAATTTAATTGATCTGTCATATGATTCTTTAGCTAATTCTTCATTAGCTCTAGTCAACAATGCTGGAATATCTTTTGATGATGCGGCTTCTTCATCAGTCTTCATTTGAATGTTTCTGAATTTAGCAACTGCTTCTAATTCAAAAGTATTACGTGAGTCTTGATATAGATCATAGTCATAATCACCGATCAAGGCCATTGCGTGACTGATCCAGTATACATACTTAGGATCGAATGAAACTGTTGTGTCACGATATGATGCAGGTGTATCTTCTACGTTTGTGTAGAATGGTACAATTGCGCCAAATGTGTTTACACCGAATACTAACCATTGTACGGCTGCAATTTCTTTAGGAACATCATTTCTGATTTGAAGAATATGAAGACTGTGGTTACGGTTCATACCGATTGGACGGAACATCTTCTTTTCTTCTTCTGTTCCCATCTTGCCATATGGGTCATATGGTGTGTTCTCGTAGTGAGAACTCAAAGCAAACTTAACATCTTCAATTGAGAGTTTCTTGTTTGCGTGACAAATGAATGGAAGATCTTGGTCTCTAGGATCTTGCTCTACATCTGGAGTGAAGAGTTTTTGAATATACCATGCACGAGGATTGTTATATTCTGAATCTCTAACTGTTGCACTACCAAAAATGTGACGCAAGTTGTATTTACCAGTATCTGGATTCATGTGATGTTTTTCGATCAATTCTTTTAATCCAGTTGAGCATAGTGTGTCATCTGAATCAAAGTCAAAGTCGTCAATATTCATTCTATTAGGTGCTACTACATATGCATCGTCTGGAATTCTTACAGCAGCCCAATTGTGTCCACCAATTGTTTCTAACCACCAAATTTCATCCTTATCAGCAAATGAAATTCCATTTGGTTCGTATGTTCCATATTTTTCTAGCAATGCTCCAAGGTGTTTAACACCTTCTTTAGCACTGTGGATGAATGGCAATGTGATGACTTCTAAGTCTTCTTCGCCAAGTCCTTCCATATTGTATGGATCAATTCCCAAAATTCTTGAGTTAGTTGTGATTGTTTCTGTTGCTGACATAGAAACGTTATCACTGTTGATACCTGATGAACCCCATTGACCTTCTACAAGATTTGATCTTGGTGTTAAAGTAACTTTCAATGGATTGTCTGGCAATTCTACTTCAAGGCCTGTAATAACTGACTTATAAACTTTTGGTTGTTCTTCTGGCTTAACAACGATAAATCTTTGAGGTTCGATTGAACCATGAGCATCGTTATCTCTGCAGATCATTGTTGATCCGTCAATTGTTGCATCCTTACCTACTAGCATTGCTGTACATGAACCACGAAATACTTTTTTCATAACTAATTCACTCCTCAAATAAATTATTAAACGATACTTTTCTAAAAAGTAATAAACAAATAATTATTCTTCCCGATGAACCTTATAAAATATGTAGTATCCTAAAGCTCGATCAAATCATGAGGGATATCGATCATATTGATATATCCGTCATCTGTTAAAACAACTTGATCTTCGATTCTTACACCACCCCAGTTAGGAATATAAATACCTGGTTCGATTGTTACAACCGTATTTGCTTCCAAAACATCATCATACTCTTCAGCAAGATATGGAGTTTCGTGAACAAATAGTCCAATTGAGTGTCCGATCTTGTTATATGTCAAAGGAGTATATTC
The DNA here is from genome assembly GCF_003946625.1 of Companilactobacillus kedongensis. Classification (GTDB taxonomy): domain Bacteria; phylum Bacillota; class Bacilli; order Lactobacillales; family Lactobacillaceae; genus Companilactobacillus; species Companilactobacillus kedongensis. Next base: position 7,728 of record NZ_RHOR01000027.1, read on the forward strand.
TGTTCCTTTAAGAGGTTTGATTGATTCTGGATAAACATCTTTACAGTTAACGCCGGCCTTCATAATACCTTCAGCGGCTTCAAGACTTTGTCTTACATAATCGTAAACTTCTTTTTGTTTTGGAGTTGCTTTACCAACAACAACAGTTCTTGTCATATCTGACATGTAACCATTATATTGGCAACCAAAGTCCATCAAGACAAAGTCGCCATATTCAACAGCCTTCTTTGAAGGAATTCCGTGAAGCAATGAAGTAGTTGCTCCAGAAATCAAGATATTACCATAAGGTTGTGTATCTGCGCCTTCTTCAACCATATAAAGTGATAACTTAGCTGCAAGTTCCTTTTCAGTAGCTCCAACTTTGATATCCTTTAAAATACGTCTGAATGCACGGCAAGCAATATCACAAGCAATTGTTAAATATTCAATTTCTTTAGGTGATTTAACAACACGCATTCTGTCAATAACGTTACCTGCTTGGATCAAGTTAGCATCAAGCTTTGTCTTGAAGTCATGATACATGTCATAAGTCATGTAGTCGTCTTCAAAAGCAACTGTCTTAATACCTTCTGCCTTAACAACGTCGGCAACTGAATCCCCAACTGTTCTACCTGGTAGACGCCAGTTAATAATGTCATAGTCTGGAATTTCAATTTCTGCTTGTTCTGTGTATCTAGGATCTGTAAAGAAGAATTGTTTGTCTTTTGTAAGTAACATGTAGGAATCATCACCTGTCCAGCCACTTGCAAATCTAATATTTACACGTTTTGCAATATAAAACGCATCAATATTCTCATCTTCCATATACTTGCGAATCTTTGATTCATTCATCATAATTCACTTTCCCTCGTTTCTTTAAGCTAGTAAATTTAATTAATCCTTTTCAAGTTTGTCGAGTTTTCTACTTGAGATCCAAAGAACCAAACCTAAACCAATAATAATAACAGCTAGAATTCCGTAACCAGATTGGAACTTACCAGGGTTGCTTGTCTTCAATAGTGCATAAACATTAGGGTATAACAATGTTGCGAAGAATACGGCGATAGGCCAGAATCCAAGCAATAGACCCATTAGTTTAGAAGGAGCTAGCTTAGTAATAAATGAGTTACCCAATGGTGAGAATACCATTTCACCAACTGACATAAGAACACCAACAAGAACGATCCATAATAGGTTTGTGTGACCTTTACCCATCATATCAGCAAAAATCATAGCAACATATGAGATACCGATGAAGATCATACCTAGTGATGTCTTCTTGAACATACTCATATCACCTTGTGGACGTGCTGCAAGTTTTGTCCACAATTTACCTAGAATAGGTCCTAAAACAATACATGTTAGAGCATTAACAGAATCAAAGTATGACGTTGGAACATTGAAACTACCAACCATCCAGTTAGCACGGTTCAAGAATCCAGCACCGTCACCATGGCCAAAGTAGTAGTAAACAGGCATGTAGGCTAAGTACCAAACCATCCAGAACACGATGGAGAAGATTGTAACTAAGATAATAGCAACAACACGTTTTTTATCTCCGGCTGAAAGTGGAGCACTTTCTTCTTTTTCTTTTGCTTCTGCTTCTTTAAATTGACGTTGGTCAACTTTAAATGGTTTCTTACCAGCATCACCAAGTGATTTTTGGTTAAGTAAGAACACAATTGCATCAAGGAAGATGAATAGTGAACATACCAAGAAAACATTGTTAAATCCAATGATAGGAATAAGTAAAACGATAAATGTAGTACCAGTAAATGATCCAATATTAACGAATGTATATTGAACTGAGAAAGCTTCATTCAATTCCTCTTCGTCATCAAATAGTAATCCTGTGATACCTGAAAGATTACCTTTAAACATACCTGTACCAACTGATACTAGAACAATCATGGCCCAAACTAATCCAATTGAAGTGGCTCTCCAAGTGAATAAGTATCCAATGGCCATCAGAATCATACCCGTTGGTACCAGAATTCTTGGACTGATCCAATAATCGGCTAAGTATCCACCAATAACAGGTGCGATATAAGTCATAGCAACGAAGACGGCTGCCATTGAAGCAGCTTTAACATCAGTTAGTCCAAGTCCACCTTTACCAACAGTAGTAGCAATCCAAATTGCTAACATATATTTAACTGTATAAAAGGCAACACGTTCAAATGTGAAACCTAATGAACAAATATAAAAACCAAATGGTTTTTTCTTCTTAATAGGAGCTGCGTCCATATTATTTCCCTCTCTCTTTTACAAAGTAACTAGTCGTGGTTATCCAACCAGTCTGTTAGAATCTTTGCATATTTTTCATGTTCTTCAACGAATGGCATGTGACGACTGTGTTGGAATAATTCCCATCTTGAATTAGGAATTCCGTCATACATTGTCTTAGCAATGAATGGTGTACATAAGTCGTTTGTTCCACTTGTGATAAGCGTTGGAACGGTAATATCTTTCATTTGATCAAGATAATTGTAGTCGTGAAGTGTACCTTCAGGTGAGTACTCATTTGGTCCCCAACCTACAACATAACTTTCTGTGCCAGCTACCTTCTTGCGACGTAGTGGTTCTGGAGAATCAGCTGTTGGTGTTGCTGCGGCGTGCATTTCCATGTAACGATCATTAGCTGCTACATATTTAGGCTCGTCGTAATTTCCAGTTGCTTCTGCTTGAGCAATTGCATCCTGATCTTCTTGTGACATATGACTGATCATTCTGTGTTGCTCTGATGCCCACAATTTTGCTGAAGGTAATGTTCCTGACAAAATAAGACTCTTAATACCCTTTGGTTTATAGTCACACATGTAAATGAAAGTTAACATTCCACCCCATGATTGACCTAATAGATGAATTTCATCCAAGCCTAGATATTTTCTAAGTTCAATCAATTCTTCAGCCCATGTTTGTTTTGTCCAAAGTGATGGGTTTGAAGGAACTGCTGACTTACCACAGCCTAGTTGGTCATACATGATCAACTGACGACCATTTACAGCAATGTCATCTAATAATTCAAAATAATTGTGAGTTGATCCTGGTCCTCCATGAAGCAATACCAAAGGTGCCTTGTCTTTACTCTTTTCACCGACAATACGGTAGTAAGTCTTGTAGCCTTTGTACGGCATATAGCCTTCTTCAACTTTCATGAATATTGAACCTCCTCTTTTTATTGAATAATTTCTAAGTCGTCTGGATATTTGTTCAAGTTTTCGTATCCATCTTCAGTAACAATTACCAAGTCCTCAATACGAACTCCAACTTCACCAGGAATATAAACACCAGGTTCAATTGAGAAGATATTTCCTACTTCACAGACATTGTGATTAGCTGTTGAAACATCACCAGTTTCATGATCTTCGATACCAATAAAGTGTCCAAGACGATGTGTGAAGTATTCTCCATAACCTTTTTCTGTAATGTAATCTCTAGCAGCTGCATCAAGTGTAGCAAGTTCAACGCCTGGTTTGATAAGTGCCATTGCACGTCTCTTACCTTCGAGAACTGTTTCATATACGTCACGTGACTTGTCCGAAACTTCTTTGTAGAAGAATGTACGTGTCATGTCTGAACAATATGAATCTCTAACACAACCAATATCAACTACGATACTGTCGCCTGGTTTTAATCTTGAGTCGTCTGGTTCTTGATGGTGTGGGTCTGCTCCGTTTGCACCATAAGCAATGATAGGATCGAATGAATAACCTGAGTCGCCTAATTCCTTGTATTTTTCGCCAAGTCTTTCAGTAACTTCAACTTCTGTTAAATCTTTTGAAAGTTCATGTTTAACAAAGTCAGTAGCCAATTCATTGTCAGCTTGTGCTTTACGCATAAGGTCTTTTTCTTCGTCATCTTTGATAGCACGTGCATCATCAATAATTTCAGAACCGTTGCCTAATTTTACGTTTGGTACAAGTTCCATTAAGTGTAGCAAGAAGTGTGATGGCCAATTTTTATCAATTCCGAATGATCCGTTAGCGTCACAGTAATCAAGTACTTTCTTAACACCATCATCAATATCATCAATGAAGACTTTTTCAATTCCAATATCTTCTGTGATTGGGAATAACTTGTTAACAACAAGTGTATTCTTACCATCAGCTCTAATTACTAGAACAAGTAATCTTTCGCCTGGGTGAATCCAAAGTCCAGTAAGATAGAAAATTGCAGTAGGATCTGAGATCAATAATTGATCATATCCTTCTTCCTTCATTTTGTTGGTAATGTTCTGAACACGACTGTCTTTCATTTCTTAGTGCCCCCTTTATTATTTTAAGCATTATCAAACTCATAATTGTTAATATTTTCACAAATAATTTCAAAAAAAAGTAAACCCACTGCCGGGTCTGGTAACGCTTTCGTAGTTTCAGTGTACTACATTCCCTTAAATATTCAAAGTTAAATTATGAAATCTTTTATTTAATTTCTAAATTATATTTCTTTCAAAAACTGTCTATTATTTATAACACACAAGTATATCCTCAGCGTACACACAGCAAACCCTATTCGTACAGGCATTTGTCTATAATTGGTAAATACCAGTAAAAAATTCAAAATCACTAAATTAAAAAATACTTAAGCAAAAAGTACATGCTTAATCATCTACTTTTAGATAATCAAAATAAAAAAGCTGTCATTCAAAATAAGACTTGAAATGATAACTTTTTTATGTGAATTTATCACAATAGGAACATGCTATTTGAATATAGCTTTAGCATAATCTGATTTCATAAATGTATCTAGCATACCTTTATCCAATTCATCGAACATCTTCAATCCATACGGCTGGAAGGTTTCAGCAAGATCGATCACATCTTTTATATCGACCTCACCTGTTCCGGGAACAACCGTCTTGATCAGGCGTTTGGCACCTGGAGTCCAAGCGAAGTCTTTGACATGGACAGCCACTATTTGATTATTAAAACGCATAAAAGCATCTTTAATAATTGATAATAAGTTATCATTTTTATCTAACATTAGATTGGCTGGATCAAGAATTATCTTCAATGCTGGATCATAATCAAAGATTTTTAGTAGTTCTTCCGTCTTATCCAATGAGTATAGAGGATGATTTACACCCGGCTCTAACGCTAACTTTACGCCACACTTTTGGGCAACTGGTAGTAATTGCTTAATAGTTTCAATTAACTCTTCAAAATGTTCTTCTTCAAAATTTTCCTTTGTGAAGGAAAACTCAGGGTCTACACTGCCTGTTTCTGTTGCAACTATATTTGCTCCAAAAAATTTAGCATTTTGAAGATACTTTTTCATTTTTTCAATCTGTTTTTGACGTTCTATCAAATTTGGATGAATCAAGTTGACATAACAGCTTAAAACACCAATTTCTATATCTTTTTTTGATAAGTTCCTTCTTATTATATTACCTAATCCGGGATCAATAAGATCTCCACCTTTACTTGTCTCAGGAAAAGACAGTGGTAAAGCAAATTGTAATGTATGGATCTTCATGGCTTGAATTTTATCTGACCACTTGTCCAAATCATCCTTTATTAAAATATCATGGCCTCTAACACCGTAATTATAATTGATCATATTTTTCCTCCACCAAAAAAGGTCGGGACATTTATCCCAACCGATTTTTTAATTAATATTGATATTTTCCATAGCTCTAGACATTCGCTCGAAATCAACATCTTTAAACATACTGAATTGTTCAGCTTCTAAGCCATTGAATTCATCAGCTAAATAATATGCAGCTAGGAATCTTTTAAGAATCATTTTACTTGCTTTAACATCATCTTTTTCGTCTGGGCAATAAGAATTAACTACTGCATAAGCAAACTTTTCTGGATCCATTTTCATTTTATCTTTTGCCATCGTAATTACTCCCCGTGTTCTTTCTTCCAACGCATAAGATCTACGTGTCCAACTTTATTGTTACCCCATAGACTGTGTTTGTCAAAACCTGATAGATCTTGGATCAAAGCAGCATTTTCATCTGAAATGTTTTCAGGCTTTTTACCGTTTCTTAAATCTTCAACTTCGTTAAGCAAAACTTCATGCTTGTCTTTTGTAAGTTTGAACTTGAATGAAGCAATGTAACCCATCAATAGAAAGGCTAATGTACCAACAGCTAACATAATAACTAATGTGTGAACAACACCAATTGATTGTGTTTGTGATGAAGGTTTGAAACCAGAACCATCCAAGAATACACCAACTAAGAATACAGCAAGTGCTTGTGTAGCTTTACGTGTAAATGTCATAACACCAGCAAAGATACCTTCTCTACGTTGACCAGTAACGATTTCATCAACATCGGGAATAAAACTATAAATGTTCCAAGGAATATATGCCAAAGCACCACGGCCGAGTCCTGAAACAATAGCTGAGATAATAAGAATTGTCATAACCATCTTACTATTTGAGAAGTATGCAATAACAAATCCAATAGTACCTACAGCAAAGCCAAGAACGGCGATACGATATGTACCGGCTTGTCTATTAGCACGTGTAACAGCCACGATACCAAGAACAACACCAACGATACATGCACCCCAGATAACACTAAGTACATTTGATGCAACAACAGTTGTGAATCCTAAAGCAAACACAACGAAATATGTATAAACTTGTGAGAAAATATCTTGAGAAATATAACAACCTAAGTACATTAAGATATGAGTTCTAAAAGCTTTGATCTTAAATGTTGATAGTAGGTCAATATAAATTTGTTCAAATTTTTTACCAATTGATAATTTATCTTCGTCTGGGTTATCAACCTCATCATCAACAATTTCAGACAATGGACGTTCCCATGTGAAGAAGTATAAGAATATCAAAATAATAATGAAAGCTGCGGTAAACATCATGGCAGCATATAAGAATGATTTAGGATTATCTTTACCAAGTACAGCAATTAATCTCCCTGGTACGAAAGCTGAGAAGAAAGCTGAAATCTGTCCACAGAACAAACGAGCTCCTGAGAAAATAGTTCTTTGTTTGAAATCATTTGTCATTTCTGTAGCAAGTGTTTCATATGGTACTAGAACCATTGTATAAATAATATCAAAACCAACGTATGTAACTAAGTAATACCAGAAGTTCATGCCACTGATCCACATTAGGATATAAGCCAACATGAACGGAATTCCGATCATAATAAAGAATTTACGTCTACCAAATCTCTTACCTATCTTTGTTTTATAAAAATTATCTGAGATCATACCCATAAGTGGACTTGTGATGGCATCCACAAATCTTGAAATGGCAAAGATCAATGATCCTTCAGTGGCCGTTAAGCCACAAAATGTTGTGTAAAAGAATAGCAACCAAGCTCCGGTTAGAGCTGTTGATCCAGCACCTAGCCAGTCTGTCATACCATAAGCTGCGTAGTTCCACCAACGTACTCTTCTATGTGTTTTTGGCGCATTCATTATAATTCCCTACTTTCCTATAAGATACTTCATGAATTAATAAAATTCTTTAAGATATTCAATTAAACAAAGTGCAGCCATTGATTGTCCATAAGGCATTGTTGAAATCTTGATTCCCTTATAAAAGTCTTTAGTTTCACCCATTGGTGTTCCTGCAGATACGTGTGCCAATGATCCGGTTTCATCAATATTTTCTAATACCGCATTGACACCCTTGTCAGCCATTTTACGATAATCTTCACCGACATAACGGTTATGAACGGCCTTTAATGAACCATAAGCAAAACCGGCAGTTGCTGAACCTTCAACATATGAAGTGGGATCATCGATCAAAGTTGTCCACATGCCGTCTTTAGTTTGATATTTTTTTAAAGCATCCAATTGGTATTGGAAACTTGTGATTAGAAATTGACGAATGGCATCATTTTTCTTAAGGTCTAACAATTCAATAAATTCAGGGATAACGATCGTTACCCAGGAATTTCCACGACCCCAGAAAGCTCCGGCAAAGTTATCACGACGTTTAAAACTCCAACCGTGATACCAAAGACCAGTTTTTTTGTCTTGTAAGAATTGAATATGTAAAAGAAATTGCTTCTTAGCTTCTTCAACATAATCATCGTTGTGGAATAATTTACCTAACTTAGCTAATGTAAGAACACTCATCATTAAAGTGTCGTCCCACATCTCATCCTCATTTAGATCGCCAAAAGTAACATGTTGGAATCCACCACGTTCAGTTCTTGGAAGGTCGTAATACAACCATTTGCCCCAAGATTCCAAATATGGAAGATACTTTTTATTGCCAGTTTCTTCATATAAGTAGGCCAACGTTAACATTTGAACCATGGTATTGATGTTTTTCTCAACTGGTGCTTCTTCAAAACGATCATCAAACCATTTGATAATCCGATCGAGTACTTCTTCTTTTCTTGTTATACGGTAATATTTCATCATTCCATATAAACCAATTCCAGAAGTCCACTCCCAATAGTTGAAACTCTTATTATCAATAATCGATCCATCAGCTACCTTGATAGAAAACTCTCCAGTAGGATCGCTCAAGTGAACCAGATTATCTATTAAGAGGTCAATTTTATTTTCAATATCTTTTTTCGTATAATCCTCTAACATTTTTCCCTCACCTTATCTCATTTCAATGTTTATAATTTCATAATCGGTACTGCAATCGCTTACAAATACATTTAATAACTTTTTCACATTAGTAACAATATCACAGATGAAGGTAGTAGTATCATATTTACAGTTGAAAGCTAGAATTGAGTTTATGTAAGCGATTTTACAAGTTATTTTGATACTTTGAATTTTAATGTTAGCGTTTTATTTATTAGAATTGTCAAAAATCGGTCAATACCATTATTATTTTAAGAAATAAATTTCACATGGCCATTTCATTGACATATGAGCTATATCAATGATTTATCTGCACACAAAAAAGATCAGTGTCTACCACTGATCTAATTTATCTATCTATTAATATCGTTTTTATGAAATTTGAAAGCGGTTCTAATATTGCTAAATAAGCAATTCAAGAAATGTTAAAAAATGATAATCTCAATTTACTTCTACTAACATAAGCCGATCATTTCTAGTTTTCATTTATCATATTTCACTTTCTTTGCTTTTTATCAAAACGTAGTATTGCATTTACATATCAATAGTGAAATAATTATCAATTGTAGAGAGCAATAAAGATTAAAAAATCGAGGAGAGATTTAAATATGAAAATTAAAGCAGCTGTAGTTGATAAAGTTAATGATCCATTCGTTATTAAAGATGACGTTGAACTAGCTGACCTTCAAGATGATGGTCTTCAAGTTAAAGTCGTTGCTTCTGGTATCTGTCACTCTGATGAAGCTCTTAGAAAAGGCGATGCAGCCTTCAGCTTCCCTGTTGTCTTAGGACACGAGGGTTCTGGTATCG
>NZ_RHOR01000028.1 GCF_003946625.1 Companilactobacillus kedongensis
CTAGTTTTGAAGGTACGAGTAAGAATAGTGTGGTGGCGATAGCAAGAAGGATACACCTGTTCCCATGCCGAACACAGAAGTTAAGCTTCTTAACGCCGAAAGTAGTTGGTGGGAAACTACCCGCGAGGATAGGTAGTTGCCACGCTGTTCCATTGATGGAGGATTAGCTCAGCTGGGAGAGCATCTGCCTTACAAGCAGGAGGTCACAGGTTCGATCCCTGTATCCTCCATCCATGAGTCGTTAGCTCAGTTGGTAGAGCATCTGACTTTTAATCAGAGGGTCGACAGTTCGAACCTGTCACGACTCATTTGCAACAAATATATATAATACCCATGCGGGTGTGGCGGAATTGGCAGACGCGCTAGATTTAGGTTCTAGTGTCCAGTGGACATGAAGGTTCAAGTCCTTTCACCCGTATTACAATATTGTTGTTGCAATATTGAGAAATCTTTATTAAAATTGAATAAGCATAATTCATTTTATGCCGACTTAGCTCAGTTGGCAGAGCATCTGTCTTGTAAACAGGGGGTCGGAGGTTCGAATCCTCTAGTCGGCATTAATGCGGAAGTAGTTCAGTGGTAGAACATCACCTTGCCATGGTGGGGGTCGCGGGTTCGAATCCCGTCTTCCGCTTTCATTATAGTAACGCCGGGGTGGCGGAACTGGCAGACGCACAGGACTTAAAATCCTGCGGTAAGTAATTACCGTACCGGTTCGATTCCGGTCCTCGGCACTATAATGAATATGCACCCATAGCGCAATTGGATAGAGTGTCTGACTACGAATCAGAAGGTTGTAGGTTCGACTCCTACTGGGTGCATTGTTTTAACTCGGGAAGTGGCTCAGCTTGGTAGAGCACCTGGTTTGGGACCAGGGGGTCGCAGGTTCGAATCCTGTCTTCCCGATTGCAATCGCAATCGTTGATTGTTATTTTTGGCGGTGTAGCTCAGCTGGCTAGAGCGTCCGGTTCATACCCGGGAGGTCGGGGGTTCGATCCCCTCCGCCGCTATTTTATTCCGGACCTTTAGCTCAGCTGGTCAGAGCAAACGGCTCATAACCGTTCGGTCGTAGGTTCGAATCCTACAAGGTCCATTGTATGGAATAAACGCTTAGATTTATTATAATTATCGCGGGATGGAGCAGTCTGGTAGCTCGTCGGGCTCATAACCCGAAGGTCGTAGGTTCAAATCCTGCTCCCGCAATTAGCTTCAAAAGTAATTTGGTTCCTTGGTCTAGTTGGTTAGGACGCCTGCCTGTCACGCAGGAGATCGCGGGTTCGATTCCCGCAGGGACCGTTGCAATGTTTAATCATTGCATTATGTTATATGTTTTGCGGGTGTAGTTTAGTGGTAAAACCACAGCCTTCCAAGCTGTTGTCGCGAGTTCGATTCTCGTCACCCGCTTTGCCACTTGTAATGGGCCTATAGCTCAGCTGGTTTAGAGCGCACGCCTGATAAGCGTGAGGTCGATGGTTCGAGTCCATTTAGGCCCACTATTTGGAGAAGTACTCAAGTGGCTGAAGAGGCGCCCCTGCTAAGGGTGTAGGTCGTTTACACGGCGCGAGGGTTCAAATCCCTCCTTCTCCGTTTTTATGACCCGTTGGTCAAGTGGTTAAGACACCGCCCTTTCACGGCGGTAACATGGGTTCAAATCCCGTACGGGTCATTGATGCTAATGCATCGAATAAGTTATATAGTGTTACAATTTTAAGCATGGAGGATTACCCAAGTCCGGCTTAAGGGAACGGTCTTGAAAACCGTCAGGCGGGTCAAACCGCGCGTGGGTTCGAATCCCACATCCTCCTTTTAAATTAGTTTTATGGTTATGTTTTTATTATCGCGGGATGGAGCAGTCTGGTAGCTCGTCGGGCTCATAACCCGAAGGTCGTAGGTTCAAACCCTGCTCCCGCAATTAGTTTTAAGAATTATTTGGTTCCTTGGTCTAGTTGGTTAGGACGCCTGCCTGTCACGCAGGAGATCGCGGGTTCGATTCCCGCAGGGACCGTTAAATGGCTCGGTAGCTCAGTTGGTAGAGCAATGGATTGAAGCTCCATGTGTCGGCGGTTCGATTCCGTCCCGCGCCATTTTGGAGGGGTAGCGAAGTCTGGCTAAACGCGGCGGACTGTAAATCCGCTCCTTCGGGTTCGGTGGTTCGAATCCACTCCCCTCCATAGTTAGGGATATAGTTTAAAGGTAGAACTACGGTCTCCAAAACCGTCAGTGTGGGTTCAATTCCTACTATCCCTGTTTCTACCTTTTTATTATGGCGGTATTGGTGAAGTGGTTAACACATCGGTTTGTGGTACCGACACACGTGGGTTCGATTCCCACATACCGCCCTTTTTTTATTGGGTTATAGCCAAGCGGTAAGGCAATGGACTTTGACTCCATCATGCGCTGGTTCGAATCCAGCTAACCCAATTGTTTTAAAAATATATATGGCGGTATAGCCAAGTGGTAAGGCAGAGGTCTGCAAAACCTTCATCACCGGTTCAAATCCGGTTACCGCCTTTGGGCTATGCCTATATAGATAGAATTAATACCTTGCCGGTGTGGCGGAATTGGCAGACGCGCGGGATTCAAAATCCCGTTCCTGTATAAGGAGTATCGGTTCGACCCCGATCACCGGTATTAATATAGAAAACATGTTGAAACCTAGATGCTGATAATTAGCGTTTAGGTTTTTTTATTGATTTCTTCTTGACTTAAAGTAAACTTCAAGTGTTTTAATATTCTCTGAAATCACTTATGGAGGAATCAATATGAAAAAACAAACTGCTGGACAAGAACAATTGGGTGAATTTGCACCTCAATTTGCAAAGTTGAATGATGATGTATTATTTGGAGAAGTATGGAGCAAGGAAAGTGAATTGTCTGCTCATGATAGATCAATGATCACTATTGCAAGCATTATTTCAGCTGGTAATATGGAACAACTAGATGCACATTTGCGTATTGGTAAGGATAACGGTATTACCAAGGAAGAAATTGTTGCTGAAATTACACATCTTTCATTTTATGATGGATGGCCTAAGGCTTGGTCAGCATTCAATCGTGCTAAAGAAATTTGGACAGATTAATATATTTTTAAATGGCCTCTTTGTCTATCAAGGAGGTTTTTTTTTACGCTATAATAAGAAGTATTGATATGTTATAGGAGAAAAAATGAAAAAAATTGCAGCTATTTTAGCCATGATGTTGTTCTTTTTATTAAGTGGGATTCGGACGGAAACTATTGTCAAAGCTGACGGAAACTATGATATTAATAAGTATTTAGTTAATGTTAAAGTAAATAAGGATGGTAACGCCGATGTTACCCAAAGAATAACTTATAAGTTTGACGGGGATTTTCATGGTGTTTATTTCAATCAGGATCTAAAGGGAATAAAAGGGGCACAGACTCCCAGTGTTTCCATAAAAGATGGAGAAGGGACTAATTCACTTTCAGAATCTAATTCTGAACTGGACAATACATTTAGTGTTGATAAGTCTTCAGACAAAATGAAAATAAAGATTTATCATAATATTTCAGACAGTTCAGCAACTTTTATTTATCATTACAAGTTGTTTGGTGTGATAACGAACTATAAAGATACTGCGGCGCTAAATTGGAAAGTGATTGGATCTGGATGGGACGAGCCTTTGAATAATGTTAAAATTTCAATTCAACTCCCCGAACAGAATATTAGTCAGTTACAAGCTTGGTCACATGGTCCCTTGAATGGATATACTGATGTTGACAAGCAGGCAGGTGCGGTTACTTTAACTGTTGATTATGTTAATGCCAATCAATTTGTTGAGAGTCACATTATTTTTCCAACATCTGTAACTGCTTCTAATACTAATGTGGTTAATAGAGATGCTAAGGCTGGTATTTTGAAGCAAGAAAAGAAATTGGCCGAAGATGCTAATCAGCAGCGAAAAATACCTAAACGTATTTTCTATATTGTATTAGGAATTTTTATATTTATTGTGATTTTGATTTATGTCTTTATGTATCGATCTTTGAAAAAGGACCCAATTCAAAAACATGCTATGCCAACTCCCTTGAATCACTGGTTCGAAATTCCAGAGGTTAGTCCAAGCATGGCTCAAATTATTTTAGAAAAAAAAGAAACCGCTAGTAGTAGCGGTTTAACTGGGGATCTTCTAGTTGAAGTTAATAAGCATAATTTAGAAATAACTAAAAAAGATGATACTTTTGAAATTAGTGTCATAAATATGCCTAAGGATAAGATTTTCCAATATTTTATCAATAGTATTGGTAATGGCAAAAGTGTAACAATCAAACAGATCAATAATAGTTCAAGTAGTAAGTTATTTGGCAAATATGAATTATGGACTAGACGTGCTGCTAAAGGGCGTAAAGCTTACTTTGATTTGAATAATATGGGTAAGTTAAAGGCATTCCTTGTTTCTGCTGTAATTACGACTATTTTATCGTTTATTATGGGAGTCGTTGGTATTATAAACTATGTTCAAGGATTGCCTTTGGCTGCTTTAGTTATTGCGGTAGCTTTAATTGTTGCCTGGGGATCCTACGTGTATGCGAAAAAAAATATTTCTGTCTATACTGAGAAAGGCGAAATTCTGGCTAATGAGTTGCATGGATTCGAGCAGATGTTAAAAGATATTGAAGATATCAATTTAGCTGAAGTTGGTGATTTAATTCTGTGGGAGCAAATTTTACCATATGCGGTTGCTTTTGGTGTATCTGAAAAGGTTGTTAAGGCATTGAAGATGCAATTTAGACAAGAGGTAGAGACTGATCCTGGTTTTGTTTACTATTACTGGGGAGTTGCCGGATTGTCAGGTAATATGGACTTTACATCATCTATTACTAACTCATTTAGTTCATCTGATACATCTAATTCTAGTATCGGTGGAAGTTCAGGTGGCTTTTCTGGAGGTAGCTCTGGTGGATTCGGAGGCGGATCAGGCGGTGGGGCCTTTTAATTCGTAGGTTAAGTCAATAAATTGATCAAATTGTTGACTGGAAGTTAGTTTAAAATCACTATTACTATTCATAGGTTGGAATAGTCTAATTCCGTTACCGAGAATATCGGGAGTTATTTGTAATTGCAAACTATCGATCAGATGATGTTCGATCAGGCTGGATACGATTTTTCCACCGCCAATGATCCAAATATCTTTGCCAGGTTCTTGTTTTAATTGACCGATTAGTTTTTCCACAGGAATATTTTTAGAGATGACATCTTTAGATTTGATTTTCCGATGAGTTAAGACATAGTTAGTTGTGTCTGGATAGGGGAACTCATCGGTCATGTCCATCAGATCGTCATAAGTTTGTCTTCCCATAATGGTGGTGTCGATATTTTTAATAAACGGTTGATAACTTTTTTCCATGATGCTGGTATCTTCATATTTGAATAACCAGTCTAAACTATTATTTTGGTCGGCCAGATATCCATCTAAACTTGTAGCACCGTAAAATTTGACTTTTCTCATTGAAATTCTCCTTTTTGTTTTAGAATACTAAATATTTTACGATAAAACATAAAAAATGTAATATTAGGTTATATTGGTAAAAGGGAGTGCATTGATGAGTATCTTAACTGAGTATTATACGTTATCAAATGGTGTTAAAATACCAAAGGTTGGATTTGGTACATGGCAAATTCCAGATGGAAAATCTACCTATGAATCTGTTACGAGTGCTTTAGAGAATGGTTATCGTCATATTGATACTGCTTTGGCTTATGGTAATGAGGAAAGTGTTGGCAAGGCAATTAGAGATTCAGGTATTGATCGTAAGGATATCTTTGTTACATCTAAGCTACCTGGTCAAACTAAGACTTACAAAGGTGCTATGGCTGATTTTAATACTACTATGAAGAATTTGGATATTGATTACCTTGATCTTTATATTATTCATGCTCCATGGCCATGGACTGAAATTGGTAAGAATTGCGATAAAGAAAACCGTGATATTTGGAAAGCAATGGAAGAAATCTATGCTTCTAAACGTGTTCGTGCTATCGGTGTATCTAACTTTACAGTTCATGATTTAGAGAATATTAAAAAGGTTGCTAAAGTCCAACCAATGATTGATCAGATCCAATATTATGTTGGATTTACCGAGCCTAAGATATCAACTTATGCCAAAGAAAATGATATTTTGGTTGAAGCTTATTCACCACTAGCTACTGGGGGTTTGATCCATAATGAACAAATCAATCAAATTGCTGAAAAGTATCAAGTAAGTGTTCCTCAATTGGCATTACGTTTTGTTATTCAAAATGGTGCATTACCATTGCCCAAAGCTACACATGTAGAACACATAAAAGATAACGCTAAATTAGATTTTGAAATTAGTGCTGCTGATATGAAGAAATTAAATGAATTTCCTGATACTTCAGATGCTGATCATCATAATCCTACACAAGGGTAAACAAAAAGAGCTGGAAATTTTTCCAGCTCTTTTTCATTGTCTATTAAGCTTTACGACGTTTGAAATAAATAACACCTGTAAGAAGAAATAGACCGATAACACTGATCAAAGCACCTTTTTCAGCACCTGTTTGTGGTAAGTATGTTGCTGAATCATTACTGTCGCCAGTACCTTCATAAGGAGGTGTTGGTTTCATTGGATTTTCACCCTCATCGACATCAACATTACCGTTGTTATCTGTATCAGGATTACCAGGATCAACAATGACTCCATCGCCATCATCGCCGTCACCATCTGTATTTCCTTCGTTACCATCTTCTTCATCGCCGCCATCTTTATCGGATCCGGTTGGATCATCGGATGTAACTAGGGTACCAATATTAGCACCATCATTGTCAACAGTGAACCAGATTTTGTCAGGATTTAAACCAAATCCTTCTGGAGCCTTTGTTTCAAGGAAGTAATAAGTACCAGGAAGAACATTATCAACTTTCAAGAAACCGTCTTCATCTGTAGCAACAGTTGTTAAAGCAATTCCATTAATATCGTACAAAGTATATTCTGCACCGGGAACACCAACTGTACCATTTTCAGAATTAAATTTTTGAAGGGTAACTGATGAAGTACCATCACCACCGGATTCCAAATCGTTTTCCATTGAAATGATTGCTGGTGTCAAGTTGTCAGCTGTAATATCGATTTCGATATCTTCACCGATAATATGACCGGCAGGAGCTTTAGTTTCATGAATTGTGTAATGACCAACTGGCAAATTATATACATAAGCAGCACCATTTTCGTCTGATGTTACATGTGCTACTGTTTTACCATTTGAATCAATAATATCAAACTCGGCACCTTGTAAATGATCTTGAGTATCAGAATCGAGTTTTTCAATTGATAGAGAACCTAATTCAACACCATCAGGTTCATCTTTGGCTGCTACCATTACTGGTTTGGTCGTTTGACCTGTGATTGAAAAATGAATTTCGTTATTATTTGGTTGGAAACCGGTTGGAGGAGTGACTTCCTTAAAGTAGTAGTCACCAGCAGACAATCCGGTAACATTTATTTGACCATATTGATCTGTAATCAAATTGCTTTTAACTATTTCACCTTTTGAATTGTACAAGTCATAAACTGCATTTTCCAAAAGAACACTGTCATTTTGAGCGTTATACTTCTCTAAAATAACGCTTCCTTTAAGACTACCATCACCGTTACCAGAGTTATTACCATCAGCAGTTACACTACCACTAGCATCTTCCTCACCAGTACTACCGTTACCATCCGCTGTCCAATCCATATTGGCCTTATTTCTAAACTTAGTACCGTTTGAAGCATTGGCCGGATCAGTTATTTTAGTTTGTAAGGTAACCGCATAAAATTGACTACCAGGATTGAGGATACTTAGATCGAATCCATCATTTTTTTCCGTAATAGTATAATCCTTTGGTGTACTTAATAAGTCGTCCTTCTTATAATATCCAGGGCTAGTCCAATGTGCTGTGTAAACATTGACTGATCCGGGAACATATTGAAGGTTCTTATCGGTTATCGTGTCATGAACGTTTAAAGTTTTAAGATCTAATTCATTTCTATTAACTAAAATTGTCCAGTTGATAACCGGATTTCCGTCAGCATCATATCCCATGCTACCTTTTTTAGAGATATTATCGTCTGAGACTGAAACATTCAAGTTTAAGTCTTTGTCTCCATCAATAGTTGGAAAGTTGACATTATTATCGCCAGGCTTTGCATCTTTACCGACCCCAAGGCCAGTTTGGATGTTTATGGAACCTGAATAATCATCTTTTCCTTCAATATCAGTGAATTCTACGGTAATAGTGTTGTCACTATTTAAAGTGACTTTACCTATCTCATTGCCCGCATCGTCGAGCAATGGGAAGTTGGTACCAGGGTCTCTGACTTTTAAAGTGCCAGGTAACTCAATTGTCCAAACGTCTCCGTTTTGAAGATTTTTGCCAGTTGCGTCCCAGTCAAAGGTCATACCTACATTACTACCTGAACCATGTGAATCCTTACCATCAGTTATTTCTACATTTGATAAGAGGTCACCGGTATTATAATTAGCAGCAGCAACTTTTGTTGTATTAAATGTAAGAACTAGTATTAATACACTCAAGCTGGCCACAATTAATGCCAAATAGGTACGTAATTTTTTCCCCATTATTTTTCCCCCTTTTATATTTCCAATACAATCACCATTATAAAATTAATCGTTTAGTAAACACAAGCTGATAGATAAGTTTTTACATATAATTTTATATTGCATAAGCTTGTGAAATACATTTTTTTATGAGTTTAACATACTGATTTAATACAATTTGTATTGTGAAAAAGTACCATATATCGGTTGAACACAATATTTATATACAATATATAGTTTTGAAGTGTTATTATAGTGAATGTTGATTTTTTTTAGATATTTGGAGGAGAATAATGATGATCGTATTGAGCGGCACAATTGGGGCCGGTAAGAGTTCTTTGGCTACTATCTTGTCAAAGCATTTAGGAACAGAAGCATTTTATGAACAGGTAGATGACAATCCAGTTTTGCCACTTTTCTACGCTGATCCTAAAAAATATGCATTCTTGTTGCAAATTTATTTCTTGAATAAGCGTTTTGAATCAATTAAACAAGCTATGTCAGATGACAACAATGTATTGGACCGTTCTATCTATGAAGATTCATTATTCTTTCATATGAATGCTGATTTGGGACGTGCTACTCCTCAAGAAGTAAAAGTTTATGACGAACTTCTTGATAATATGATGCAAGAACTACCATATGCAGCTGCTAAGAAAGCACCTGACTTATTAGTACATATTGATATTTCATACGATACTATGATCAAACGTATTGAAAAGCGTGGACGTGACTACGAACAACCAGAACAAGACCCAAGTTTGGTTCAATACTATCACGAATTGTTGGGTCGTTATGATGGCTGGTACGACGATTATGATTACAGTCCTAAGATGAAGATCGATGGAGACAAATTTGATTTTGTTGAAAATCCTGATGATCTTAAAAAAGTTTTGGCACAAATCGATAATGAACTTGCTAGTCGTGGTGTAGTAGAAAAATAACTACTATAATATGATCCCGTCGAAAACTTCGATGGGATTTTTTTTACACAAAAATTGCTGAATCATAAAATATACGTTAGTCTTAATAGGACAGTTTACTGGTAACCTGTCCTATATAAAACAGTGGGGGATTTTGTTTTGAGAGAATTAAATATAAGAGATATTACAAGAATGGCTGTTATTGCAGCGTTGTATGTTGCATTAACAGTAGCTCCAGGTCTATCGGCATTTGCTTATGGACAGATTCAATTTAGAGTATCAGAGATTTTGATGTTGTTGCCATTTTATAACCCTAAATATAGCTGGTCATTGATTGTGGGATGTTTCATCTCAAATGTTTTCAGTGGTTCACTGGGAATTTACGATATGATATTTGGCACTTTGGCAACCGCATTAGCCTGTTATCTGATTACAAGAGTTCCAAATCGTGATAATATGTTGTGGACTGTTCCAGTAATATGTGCTGTAGTTAATGGTTTTATCGTTGGTGCAGAGCTTTATTTCATCCTTAAATTACCATTCTGGTTGAATGTTGGATCAGTAGCTATTGGTGAATTTGTGGTTGTTGTCATTGGAGCAATAGTATTTTATTTCTTGATGAAGAACCGGAATTTTAGTAGATTATTTAATTAAGACATTATAGAGGGAGGAGACTCCTTCTTTTTTTTGTTATAATCATCATTATAAAGATTGCGAGGAGATGCTTTTTTATGAATATCGGAATTTTTACCGATACATATTTCCCTCAAGTTAGTGGAGTTGCTACATCAATTCAGACTTTGAAGAATGACTTGGAGCGTAAAGGGAATTCGGTTTATATTTTTACAACAACAGACCCCAACGTTTCAAAGGACACGATCGAACCTAATATCTTTCGTTTAGGAAGTGTTCCTTTCATCTCATTTACTGATCGTCGAATTGCTATTCGAGGAATGTTCCATGCGGTCGAATTGGCCAAGGAATTGAAATTGGATATTATTCATACACAGACTGAGTTTTCATTGGGAATGATCGGTAAGTTTGTTGCAAAGCAGTTAAAGATACCGTTTGTACATACTTATCACACTATGTATGAAGATTATTTGCATTATGTTTTAAATGGACATTTGTTGAAACCTTATCATGTTAAGCAGATGTCTCGGATGTTCTTAAAAAATGCATCTGGAGTTGTTGCTCCAAGTAAGCAAGTTAAAAGTACTCTGGATCGTTATAAGATCAAATCGCCAATTTCGATTATTCCTACTGGTGTCGATCTATCTGAATACACAAAACCAGTAAATACTATGCATCTTCGAGAAAAATTAGGTATCTCTTCAGATACACCAGTTATTTTGATGTTAAGTAGAATTGCTTTAGAGAAGAAAATTGATCACATGTTGCGAAGTATGCCAGAATTATTGAAATATGATCCTGATATTATGTTAGTAATAGTCGGTAATGGTCCTGATTTTGACGAATTAGTTAAAATGTCAGAGGATCTAGGCATCAGTGATAATGTTATTTTTACTGGAGAAGTTGATCATGACAGTATTTCTCCTTATTACCATATGGCAGATTTATTCGTTTCGTCTAGTGATACAGAATCACAAGGACTAACTTATATTGAAGCGATAGCATCAGGCGTTAAAATCGTGGTCAGAAGTGCGCCATATACGGATCAATTATTATCAGATCCTTCTGTTGGAGTAACTTTTAATCAAGATAGTCAACTTGTTCCACGTATTATCGCTTATTTAGATCATCCTAATTCATTCGATGATCGTGAAGCACGTCAAAAAATTCTTTATAATATTTCTTCAGATGGTTTTGGAAATGCAATATTAGATTTCTATCATAAAGCTGAAGATTATTTTGTAAGAGAAGAATTATCAGATTCATCAATCAATCCAGAGGAGTATTCTAATGATTAAAATCACTATGTTTTCATCAGCCGATAAAGTAGCTGGCCAAGGAGTTGGTAGTGCCTATATTGAATTGATCAATTTACTGAAAGAACGTTTCAGTAAGGATTTCGATATCAAAATCAACAACTATGGGAAAAGTGATTTGAGTCATTATCATACGATCGATCCACAGTTTTACTTGTCGACGTTCTCAAAAAAAAGAGGTCGCCGAATTGGTTATGTCCATTTTTTGCCAGAAACACTGGAAGGTAGTATTAAATTACCTAAATTGTTTAGAAAAATTTTCTATAAATATGTAATCAGCTTTTACAAGAGAATGGATCAAATTGTTGTGGTTAACCCAACTTTTATTGATAAATTGGTTGCACACGGGTTAGACAGAAAGAAAATCAAGTATATTCCTAATTTTGTTTCGACTAAAAACTTCTATGAAAAAACAGCCGAAGAAAAGGCTGCTTTCCGTAAAAAAATTGGAATTGCTGAAGATAAATTGATCGTCTTTGGGGATGGTCAGGTCCAAGAACGTAAAGGAATCGATGATTTCTATAAGCTTGCACAAGATAATCCTGATATTGAGTTTATCTGGGCTGGTGGTTTTTCGTTTGGTAAAATTACTGATGGCTATGATCGTTATAAGAACATGATCGAAGAAGCACCTAAAAATATGAAATTTACAGGAATTGTTGACCGTAATGATTTAGTTAACTATTATAATGCTTGTGATTTGTTCCTATTACCATCGTATGATGAGTTGTTCCCAATGTCTGTGCTGGAAGCATTCAGCTGCGGAGCACCAGTATTACTGCGTGATTTGGAATTATATCAAGCTATTATTGATGGTTATTATCAACCAGCTAAGGATCGCGGCGAGATGAATGATTTTATTAGAAAAGTTGCAAAAGATCATTCAATCTTGGATAATTTTAAAAAGAAATCGAGATTAGCAACTGATTATTACTCTGAAGATCATTTGAGTAAAATATGGTATGAGTTTTATACGGATCAGTATAAAATTGCTAAACAGGATAAATAATGAGTAGAAAAAACATTTTTGCGATTTTTGTAATGTTAGGTTTAGGATTGGGGATTTTCTGGTGGGAAGCTAGAAATATTGATTTTGAATCTTTAGTTACAACTATCCGAAGTTTGAATTACTTTTGGTTATTAATTGCTTTTATTTCTATCATGCTTTCTTATGGTGTAGAAGCAATGGTTTTACATACTTTATTGAAGAAAAAAGAAGATCGCAAATTTGGTTGGTGGGAAATGTATCGTATTCCACTTATTCAAGCTTTATTCAATGCTATTACGCCTTTTTCATCGGGCGGACAGCCAGCGCAATTAGTAGGATTGATGCAATCTAAAATTGATGGTGGTAGAGCCAGTTCAGTTTTATTGATGAAATTTATTATTTACCAGACGATGGTTTTAATTAACTTCATTATTGCTATGTTGGTTAGTTTTCGTAGTGTTGCCCAGCACTTTTCAGGGTTGGCAACATTAATAGTGTTTGGAATGGTGATACATCTTGTGACTATTTCCTTCTTACTAATGATCATGTATTACTATGATTTTACGAAGAAAATGGTTCAAGTAGTCTTGAAACCAGTATTATTTTTTTTAAAAGATGAAAAACGTGATAAAATCTTACAGTCAGCTATAAAAAGTATCGATAGTTTTTACAAAGAAAGTTTAGTTCTTAAAAAGGAGAAGGCCAAAGTTATCAAGGCCGCTCTCCTTACTGTAGTCCAACTATTCTTATACTATTTTGTAGTCTATTTTGTCTTGTTGGCCTTAAATTGCGATCACGTAAACATAGTAGATGTTTTAGTAATGCACATTATGATTGTAATGATCGTATCTATCTTTCCGATTCCTGGTGGTTCTGGAGGAGCAGAATTTAGTTTTAAAACACTATTTGCCGGCTTCGTGCCATCAACCTCGGCTTTGATACTGGGTATGTTTTTATGGAGATTTATTACATACTATTTGGGGATGTTTTTGGGGATTATTGCTGTTTCAAAGAAACCAAAAATTAGTAAACATCAGGTTGTAAGTAAATCTATGGAGCGAAAATAATGAAGCGTATTGTTAAAAGTATTTCCAAGTTCTTAAATACTAGGCTGGGATTTGTAATCTTTGCCGTACTTTTATTTACATTAAAAACGGTCTACGCATATACGACTAAATTTAACCTTGGGGTTAAAGGTCCGATTCAAACGTTTTTGATGATAATAAATCCAATACCGATCATGTTGTTACTGTTCGGTATAGCGTTATACATGAAAGGTAGGAAGTCATATATCTTCTTACTTATCATTGATTTTTTGGATACTATTTGGTTATTCTCAAATATCCTTTACTATCGAGAATTTTCGGATTTCCTAACGATGGTATTGATCAAAGGATCAGGATCGGTATCTAATAATCTAGGAAAAAGTATTATGGGAATACTAGAGCCCACTGACTTTCTAGTTTTCCTAGATGTTTTGATATTGATTTTATTGTTGGCATTCCATGTAATTAGGATGGATGTAAAACGCTTGAATTGGAAGATACCAGTTCTAGTCAGCTCATTAGCAGTATTATTGTTTGGTGCAAATCTGACATTAGCTGGTAGTGACCGTCCACAACTATTAACTAGAACATTTGATAACAACTATATTGTTAAATATTTGGGATTAAATGTCTTTAATATTTATGATGTGGTCAAGACTACCAAAACAAATGCTGTAAAAGCACAGTCGAAAAGTTCAGATCTGGATTCAATTGAGAAGTATATGAAAAATAACTATGTGACACCTAATGTTGAATATTCAGGTGTTGCTAAAGGTAAGAATGTTTTCATTATTCATTTGGAGAGTTTGCAGCAATTCATGATCGACTTTAAGTGGGATGGAGAGGAAGTAACTCCTAATTTGAACAAACTCTATCATGAAGATGATACTTTGAGTTTCGACAATTTCTTTAACCAAGTTGGTCAAGGTAAGACTGCTGATGCTGAGTTAATGCTTGAAAACTCATTGTTTGGCTTACCAGAAGGATCAGCAATGGTTACGGACGGTACAACTAATACTTTCCAAGCTGCTCCCGCTATTTTGGATCAACAGGGATATACTACAGCCTCATTCCATGGGGATGTACCAAGTTTCTGGAATCGTGATAATACCTATAAATCTTGGGGTTATGATTACTTCTTTAGTTCAGAGTACTTTAATGTCAAGAAGGGTTACGATATTGGATATGGTATGAAAGACAAGATCTTCTTAAAGGATTCTGCCAAGTATATCGAACAATTACCACAACCTTTCTATGCTAAGTTGATCACAGTAACGAACCACTATCCATATACTTTGGATAAGAAGAATCAATCCATTTCAAAGACCGATACTGGTGATAGTACTGTTGATGGCTACGTCCAAACTGCCAGATATTTAGATGAGTCGATCGGTGAATTCATGAATTGGCTCAAAGAATCTGGTCTAGATAAGACAAGTATGGTCGTACTCTATGGTGATCACTATGGTATTTCTGATAATCACAAGAAGGCAATGGCTAAACTTACAGGTACTAAAGGATTTGATGACTTCGATAATGCACAATACCAACGTGTACCGTTCATGATTCATATGGATGGACTTAAGGGTGGTATTAACCATACTTATGGTGGTGAAATTGATGTCTTACCTACATTGCTAAATCTATTAGGTGTCAGTGATAAGAATATGATTCAATTTGGTAGTGATTTACTATCTAAGGATCATCCGCAAACCGTAGCCTTTAGAAATGGTGACTTTGTTACACCATCTGTAACTAAAGTGGGAAGTAACTACTATAGTACTAAGACGGGAAAAGTGGACAAGACTATCTCAAGTGAGCAGAAGTCTAAGTTATCTAATAAGGTAACTACGGAACTATCACTATCTGATCGTGTTGTTAACGGGGATCTCTTGAGATTCCATACCGTACCTGGATTCACCAAAGTGGATAAGAAAGATTATTCATATAAGAAGAGTACAGCTCTTAAGAAACTAAAAGCATCACAGAAGAAGGGCACCAGTGTATTGGCTCAGAATGATGATAAGTCATTAACTGACCTCTATACCACTGACGCTCCAGAACTCAGCGACGACAAATAAAATATGAAGCGCCTATAAAATATTCAGTTTATAGGCGTTTTTTGTTGGACTTTTTTTGGCCCACAGTAGTAAAATATAGAAGTAATGTTAACTATTTATCAATTAATTTAACTTTTTTTCAAAAAGGGGTTGCAAGACGCAATTCTAATTGGTAATATATTACCTGTTGTTGCGACAGAGCAACGGCGACAACGTATTGATGAGTTCCTTTCATCTTTACCTTCAAATAATTATTTTAAAAAGTTGTTGACATTAACTTGT
>NZ_RHOR01000029.1 GCF_003946625.1 Companilactobacillus kedongensis
TGGTTCTCGCAATCAAGAGATAAGACGGCGTAGTATTTGTTGGTACTAGACTTACGAATTGTGACTGCTTTGATCTTGCCAACTATCTTTCGACCGGCACGATAACGCAAGTAGCCTAACTTAGGTAGCTTAATGAAATGATCATCTACTACTTCAATGTTATTTTTAACAAACTTACACTGATAGCTTTGCTTAGGAAACTTCTTACTTTTGAATCTAGGGTACTTCCTGATGTGTTTGAAGAAACCTTTGTAGGCTTCAATTAAATCATGATCAGTAACCTGTAAAGCTGTGCTTTCAGCCAGCCTTAACCAGGTATATTCTTTCTTTAATTGGGTAAGCAAGTAGTTCAAGTCATATGCACTCAAGAAGCTAGAATCAGGATTATTAACATATCTTTGTTGGATCATATCCAGCATTTGATTCCAAACGAAACGGTTAGCACCAAAATTTAAAGTAATATGTTCAACCTGTTGTTTGTCAGGGTAGATACGGAGTTTGATACCTTTTAAAGCCATTATTATCACCTCTTTTCTACCTACAATTATACATTAAAAGAACATACGTTTGTATAAAAGTATTAAGAAAGAAACAGAAGTACAGTTGCTTAAGACGATGATTCATCTCGCAAATGAATTAGCGAGTTTTCTCATCTAGCAACTCGTATAAAACTATGATAACAGAATTATCTAAAATGGTTGTTTCTAAAGGAATCGCTGCCAATTATTCAAATTAAAAATATTTTAATTAATAAGTAAGCGTCAACAATGATTTTTCGCCTCTAAGCACCGCTGACTCGCAAAAAAAGCTTGCAACTAAATTAGAAAACTATTAGAATGTCATTATTTCTATTATTCAAATTTAAGAGTAAGACCAGCAGCAAGTTATGAGGAGGATTTTATATGAGTAGGATATTTAAACGATTGACCTTAAAGGAAGATCCGAGTATTTATGAAGATAAGGATGCCAATCTGGTAAGAGTTTTAACGGTTAAGGACTTCTTAGCCCTAGGTGTCGGAACAATTGTTTCCACGTCTATTTTTACTTTGCCAGGTGTCGTTGCGGCTGATCATGCTGGCCCAGCGGTGGTCTTTTCGTTTTTAATTGCTGCGATCGTTGCGGGTTTGGTAGCCTTTGCTTACGCTGAAATGGCGGCAGCGATGCCGTTTGCTGGATCTGCGTATTCGTGGATCAATGTTATGTTTGGTGAATTTTTTGGCTGGATCGCTGGTTGGGCGCTTTTGGCTGAGTACTTTATCGCTTTAGCCTTCGTTGGTTCCGGACTGTCGGCAAATTTTCGAGGGTTATTAGTACCACTGGGTATCAACTTCCCTAAATCGTTGTCGAACACATTGGGGAATGACGGCGGGATCATTGATATCACCGCTGTTATCGTTTTAGTTGCCGTTGCCTGGCTCTTATCAAAAGGTGTTAACGGTGCCGCTCGAGTTGAGAACGTCTTAGTTGTCTTGAAAGTTCTTGCAATTTTGACATTTATTATCGTTGGTTTAACAGCCATCCATATTGAAAATTACGTTCCATTTATCCCTAAATACCACGTTAATCCAGATGGAACAGCCTTTGGTGGTTGGAAAGGTATCTATGCCGGTGTCTCGATGATCTTCTTGTCATATATCGGATTTGATTCGATCGCCGCAAACTCTGCCGAAGCTAAAGATCCAGAGAAGACCATGCCACGTGGTATCTTGGGTTCATTAGTTATCGCCGTTACATTGTTCGTTGCCGTTGCTTTAGTATTGGTCGGGATGTTCAAATATACTAAGTACGCTAACAATGCTGAACCTGTTGGCTGGGCATTGCGTCAAGCTGGACATTCAGGTATCGCCAGTGTTATCCAAGCCGTTGCCGTTATCGGTATGTTTACAGCCTTGATCGGTATGATGTTGGCTGGATCTCGTCTATTGTATTCATTCGGACGTGACGGGATGTTGCCTGCTTGGTTAGGAAAATTGAACAAACGCAACTTGCCTAATCACGCACTATTTGCACTATCAGCTATCGCCGTTGTTGTCGGAGCTCTTTGTCCGTTCGCATTCTTGGCTCAATTGATTTCTGCCGGAACGTTGATTGCCTTCATGTTTGTTTCTCTTGGTATCTATCCATTGAGAAAACGTGAAGGTAAGGATCTTCCCGAACCATCATTTAAGATGCCGCTTTATCCGGTATTGCCTGCAATTGCATTCTTAGGTGCCTTGTTCGTATTCTGGGGTCTTGATGTGCAAGCTAAGACTTATGCTGGTATATGGTTTGCTATTGGTCTTGTGATCTACTTTACTTATGGTATTCGTCATTCATACCTTGGTAAGGGTAATAAAGGTGCTAAAAAATTAGATAAATAATAGTAAAAAAAACCTCGGAAGGGGTCTTTTTTTTTGCTCTGATTGCCTGCCGCCAAATAACACAAGCAATTCCATCTGTTGTGTGACCGTCCCAAGTCGTTGTCTTGGGACTCGATTTTGAGCTTTGCTTGCGCAAATCTCAGAATCGTCAGTGTTGTAAGAAGGAAGAGCACCTTCTAACAGCACTTTCACAACTGATTCCATTACTTGTGTTATTTGGCTATTTTTTTCTAAACTTCGTAATTTAACTTATTGAATATTAAGAGATGGAGTTAGTTATGATTGATGAGTTTTATAGATTGAGGAGACCATATAGCAATAAACATTTGAAGTATTTGTATAAATTTCCAACAGATAGCTTTTCTAGCAATATGCTTGTTAGGGCGTTGCATTTAATTAATACTTTGTCATATGGAGATGATGGAGAAATAAATGGTTTAAAAAAATCGGTAAGGACTATTGTATTGTTATACAATCACATGATATATTTGGCAGACTTCATGGTATAAAAATAATAAAAAGAATGAATCGATTTGATCATGAGTACGAAATAAGAATTGATAGTAAATATAGTCATCTTAGAATCTTATTTTTTACTTTACCTGAAATTGCTGATAGTCTATTTTCTGAAGGAATAGTCCTTAGCTTTGTTATTGAAAAATATGGATCTAGTTTAAATATGAACAATGTTATTGATAGGTTATGTGAAGATGCCGAAAGTGTACGAGAAATAATATATATGGACAATTATGAAGAATGGTTGGAGGAGCTATAATAATGGATTTCAAAAATTTTGTGTTAAAAGCAGCTCTAGCTTCGGATGACAAATCTTTAGTTGAGAAGGTGCGGTCTCAACAATTCGAGATGGCGGGAAAAATCATGGGTCTTTCAGTACAACTTGGATTAAGTCAGATAGAAACTGCTGAGCGGCTAAGTATCCCATTTGATTATTTAGTTAGCTTAGAAGATGCAGACTTAAACATCGGCATTGATGAATACAATGATGTATATTCCAAATTACTAGAAATACAAAATACTGCATCAACAGATCAAAGCATGTAACTCTATATCGCCAAAAGAAGAGCACAAGTAATGTAGCCAGTTGTGAGAGTAGTGTTAGAGAGTGAACTTCTCTCTTACACTACTGACGATTCTGAGATTTGCGTAAGCAAAGCTCAAAATCGAGATGAGAGGCAGTGACTCGAATCGGTCACACAACAGGCGGAATTACTTGCGCTCTTCTGATAAACACCAACAAAAAATACCTTCTAGTTAAACAGATAATAAGTCTGTAAACACTAGAAGGTATTTTAATTTTAGTAGATATGTAGCCGCAGGCGGCAAGAGCAATAAAACAATTAGTTAGAAACTTTACCATCTGATTCTTGAACGGTTGTACGTCCAGCGGCATGAGCATTCTTGATGGCACGGATAATTTCGCTATCACTCCATGCAGGAACATCCTTAACACCAGAATCAGTCAATTGTTGACGAGCTTTGGCGATATCTGCATCAGTTATCGTGCCGCCATCATATTTTCTGCTTTCTTTATCGAAATCTCCGTTAGCGGCTGGATTGTCGCTATCGCTTGTGTCTGTAGATGAATCACCATTTGTAGCAGTTGAATCTGAATTATTACTACTATTATTAGTGGTATCGGTTGAAGCACTTGTTGCTTTAGCAGAACTCTTTGGCATGTTATCTAAGAGCTTCTTAGCTTGTTTGTAGATATCTGAGTAATACTTGCCTTTAATACCCTTAAACCCAGTTATTTGCTTCAATAGGGTAGTTGCTTGGTCGATGTTATCTGACTTGATCAAGCTCTTGTCTGTCTTAATGTTGATCTTGAAGTCGGCGCGGTTCTGGATGATCTCTTTAACTTGTTTCAAAAGTGTCTTGGCACGTTTGGTCATCTTAGCGTTACCGTTATTTTGGTTCTTGGCTTTGTTCAATGATGTCTTAGCATCTGAAAATTCACGTTTATTCATTTGTTTATTAGCACTGACAAGATTTTGTGCCTGCTTCTTGTAGGCTGAGGACTTGGTTGTACTCTTTGCCTCATTAGCTGATTTGTAGTGTGTTAGAGCCTTGGAATATTCTTTATTGTCCACGGCTTTGTTACCTTTAGACATTTCGGTCTTATAGTCGTTACCTTTATTGCTGCTGCTTGATGATGAATTAGAGCAGCCGACAACTAGGAAAGCTGCGATGGTTGCCATCAGTAGCGTTAGTATTTTCTTCATGTTAATTCCTCCATAATAATACTGCCCAGATTATAACATGTTAAAAGAAATTGAAAAAAGTATTTCCGTTTTTGGTATCCTCACTCGTTATTATTTATGTAAGTTACTTAAGTCGGCCGACAAGGTTCCTTACCAAAAAAGAAAACGAGGTAGTTTTGATGGACTGGGAAAAAACATCTATTAATTTAACAATGACTAATGATAAGTATGCTAAAGGTAAGATGGTACGAAACTTCAACAACATCGTGGCTAATCCAACTAAGGAACAAATTGATCTATTGGTAGAAGGATTGATCATGTTATCTGATGGGGATGCCTTCTTGAAAGCAGAAATTATCAAGCATGACGAAATGATCACACAATAAAAAGGAGCGGTAAACTTAAATGAAGAAATTACAACTAGTATTTAAAACAGCAGCAGGTAAGAGACGTGATCTAGTGTTGAACTACATCAAGGATGATCTCGATCCAATCGCGGTGAAAAGTGCCATGGATAAAATCACCGCTAGTAAGATATTTGAAAAAGATACTGTGCAACTTTTTACGGAAGTTGTTAGTGCCAAGTATGTACAACGTACTGAAACAGAAATTTTTAAAACTAAGCTGTCTTAGCTCGCTTAGCCCGATATTACGCACTTTACTGAAAATAATTAAAATTTTTGTATGATATTACTTGAGCCTAATCCCTGAATCGTCTATTATGGGATTAGGCTCTTTTGATGCAATGAATAATTTGAGGGATCGACTTAAGACTTTTCCGGGTTAGAAATATTACAAAAGTATTATTTTTAATACAGAAATGTTACAAAAGCCGGTATTTCATATTTAAGAGTTGATTCAAAAGCCGGAGTTTCATATAATGATTGTCAGTGGGATAGCCCACTAACAAATTAAAAAAAATAAATTCTTGTAGTCCAGGGGAGGATTCACATTGAAAAAATCAATTAAATATGCTGGCGTGGCCGCAGCTACTTTACTAGCCGTTGCACCCGTTGCAGCACCAGTTCTAACAAATACAGTTACAACAGTTCAAGCTGATGAAACTTCAGATACAACAGCATCAGTAAAATCTGCTGCTAATAATTACTTAGGAAATTTAAAAACTAATCAAACAGTAGATAAATTACCAGCACTTACTGGCTTGATTGGAACAACAACATCATTTTCAGACTTTAAAGCTGTAGGTGGTGGACCATACACTGCTAATACTTCTAACCAAGACAATAATGATGCTACATTAGTTGCCAACAATGCAAATGTTACATTGGAAAATGTTACATATACAATTGATGGTAAAGAATACACTGCTTCAAATGATGATGAAAATACAGAGATCCTTAAGTTGGGAACACCTTCAAAGGTTTCATTTACTGTAGCTATTTCTTCATATACACCAACTGATGCAGATGCAATTGATATTACAACAAATTCTGCAACAACAACATATACTCTTAAAGATACAGCTACTACTGAAAATACTTCAGCAGATGTAAAAGCTTCTGATTCATATGATGTAGCATATGGTTCAAGCACACTTTCACCACAATTGCTAGCTTCAATGCCTACTTCAGTTACAGACAAAGATGGTAAGGCAGTTTCTGCAGTAACTCCTTCTGCTGATACTAATTACTATGCATCAAAGAATGCTGCTATTTCAGCACTTAATGGATCTACAACAGTAACACCAGCTGGCGTTGATGAAGGTATTGCTGATGATGGTACATTCTCAAAGGAAAATACTACATATTATCAAGTAGTAACACTTACAGCTACTGCTGATAGTGATTTTGCTAAATTGCTTACTGCATATAATGCTGATACAGCTGATAAATATGCGGTAACATTTAATGGTACTGCTTTGAAGACTGCAGTTGCTAATAATGACGTTTCAACAGCTACTGCTGGAACAATTAAATATGTTCGTGCAGTCAATGTTGGCTCAAAGGCTGATACAAATTGGACAACAACTGATGAAACAGGTGTTGTTACAACAAAGAACGACAAGACATATTACACATTGAAAAATGATGACAACGACACAATTTCAAACCGTGCTCTTGCCGCTAACACTTCATGGCAATATGACAAGGTTCGTACAAACGCTAAGGGCGACAAACAATATCGTGTATCAACACACGAATGGGTTCCTGCTGAAAGTGTTACTGTAAATGATGGTAACAACAACGGTGGTTCAGAAACTCCAGAAGGCGCATTAACAGTTAAAAACCTTGACACAAAGAAAGTTGTTAACCTAGCTACACCTGGTATGACATACTTCGTTTACAATAAAGACGGCGTAATGTCAACAACACGTGCTCTTGCTGGTGGTTCATCATGGTTAGTTGATAAGACTGCTACTGATGCTGCTGGTAACACTTACTACGGTGTTTCAACTGACGAATTTGTTAAAGCCGGTGAAGGTGTTTCACTAGCTGACTAATTCTTAGTCGCTTAAAATTAAGACTTGCGAAAGCAAGTCTTTTTTTGTGCTTTGGTTGGGGGGAGATATATGTCGTCTCCAGATATGAAAAAATTTACTGGCTGTGCGGAACGGTCCCAGCCTTGGTCTGGGACCTCGGTTCCTACGATTAGTCAAGTATGATCTAGGAAAATGAGAGTATTCTAAACAGTACTTCATAACTTGTGCTTTAAAATTATGAAGGTAAGAGTTAGTATTGAAATAGAGATATTATTGTATCTCTGTGGACTTCGAGTCCGTATATGCATAAGCATATTTAGTCTTGCTTCTAATCATGGAGAACAGACACTTAAGTGTCTTGTTCATGCAGGCTACTGTGGCAACCTTGTCCCCTTTGGGGACGGG
>NZ_RHOR01000003.1 GCF_003946625.1 Companilactobacillus kedongensis
TAAGTAGTACGAATATCGCTTAAAGCGGTGGCAAAAGTGATAAAAGCAGTTTGGCTTTGGTATACAAAAGCCAGCGTCTTGAGACGCTGGCTAGTGGAAGAGGCTTATAGCCTCAGAGAAAACCACCCGTTTTACGGGTGGTTTTTATTTAGGACTTATTTAAATTATTGTTTAGCGGGTTAATATTTGGAATCTTAACTTTATACCAGCATACTAATAATATAGTGATTTTGTTGGAGAGCTGGCTACTTCTAGAAAAGAGGTGGACGTTATGGTGCAATCAGTAATCATAACTGAAATTTTTAAGAAGTGGAGTAGCGATGTATGCTTGGATAGTATCAATTCTGGTAATACTCTTTGGGGCTCAACTAATTGTCATACGGGTTGAAAAACTCATTTTGACAGTTACCCATTGTGTATTAGTTATACGGAAATGTTTGAAGATACTAAAAAAGTAAGCACTCCAAACTTTGGCAAGTTAGTGCTTACTTTTTAGTAAAATTAGCCACCGCTTCGGTGGGATCACTATAAAATGATTGACGGTATAACACATTGTAGGTGTTTACCGTCTTTTTTATTGCACCCACATTGTATCAGGTTAAAAGTTAATCATCAATTATTTAAGAGAAGACAATTAACACTATCTAACTATGATCTACACTAGTTGACCAAGGGGATGTATGCAACATCCAGTTGATACCATATTTGTCAGTGAAACCACCCATTTTACCACCCCAGAATTGCTCTTCAAAAGGCATAGTGACTTCTACTTCGTCAGATTTTTCTATTTTGGCGTAAAAGTCGTCAGCAGCTTTGGCACTTTCTGGATCTTCACTATTGATATCGAGCAGTAGTGAAACTTGTCCAGATGGTTCGGCGTTGCCGTTAAAGGCGTCAGCACATTCAACTTTCATACCAAGGATCGTAAATCCAGCGTGCATGGTCAAATTATCTAAGTCGACTCCTTCAGGAATACCAAATTCTTTAGCTTGCTCAGCCTTAGGGCTTAAACGATAAACTTCTGTGGCACCAAAGACTTCTTGGTAGTATTCGATAGCCTCTTTAGCGTTTTTAAAAGCAAAATATGGATAAATTTGTGATTGCATATGACTGATCTCCGTATTAGATTTGATGGCTAAATTGTACCAGATAATTGTCTTCAAAATGAGATAATATTTTATTGTTTTTGAAAGCATTTTGCGACGCTGATTATTGTTATATCAATAGATTGGCGAGTGTCAATTTTTGAATTTACTTTATAAAAATGGTAATATTATATAACTAAAAATTTCGAGGTTAATATGACAGAAAAATCTGAAATTAAGCAACTAGATGAAAAACAAATTGAACAAGCACATTTAGATGATGTGGTTGAAAAAATCAAAACTTCTGAAAAGAAGTTAGAAGAGCATATTGATGTGGCAGAAGAAGACCTGAAGGTTATTAATGATGCCTTTGACGATATTCACGTTGGTATGGATGGTGACGCTATCTCAATGGATGCGGCACTCTCGATCCATGCACAGCAACAGATGCTGGATGAACGTAACAACAGTTGGCACCAATCGCAACAACGTCTGGGTGTTTTAAAACGACTCGAAAAAACACCTTTCTTTGCTCGTCTGGATTTTCAAGAGAAGGGTGAGCCTAAGCGTGAAAAAATCTATATTGGGTTAACTTCCTTTACAGATAAAGCTGATCATTTTCTCGTTTATGACTGGAGAGCTCCAATTTCTTCTATTTATTATGATGGAAAACTTGGCGATGTTGAATATCAAACACCAGATGGTTTGCAGCATGTTGAATTATTCTTAAAGCGACAATTTTTAGTTGAAAATGGTAAGATCCAAGCTTACTTTGATACTCAGGAAACAATTGGCGATCAAATGCTTTTGGAAGTTTTGGATGGTAAATCTTCGACTCATATGAAGGGCATCGTTAAGACTATTCAAGCTGAACAAAATAAGATCATTCGTGACACCAAATCACGACTCTTATTTGTGCAGGGGGCTGCCGGATCAGGTAAAACATCGGCCATTTTGCAACGTATCGCCTTCTTACTTTATAGATATCGTGGCACATTGACATCTAGTCAAGTTGTCATGTTCTCGCCTAATATGCTGTTCAATGATTATATCCAAAACGTTTTGCCTGAAATGGGTGAGCAAAATATGGTCCAGATGACATATGGTCAATATCTGGCACGCCGTTTACCAAATATTTCGATGGAAAGTCTCTCACAACGTTTTGAAAAACAAGATAATCCAGTTAATAAAAATATTTCTAAGTTTGTTTCTGATATTGAATTCTTCAAAGTTTTGACTAACTACGGAAAACTTCTCAATGAGAGTGGTGTTAGTTTCAAAAATATTAACTTTAAGGGTAAAATTTTTATTCCTAAAGAGAAGATTGCAGAAATCTATTACAGCTTTGGTCCACAGTACAATCTTGGCAACCGTTTGGACGCTACAGTTGAACGCTTGCAGAAGATGTTACGCCGTAAAGTAGGTTCAGAGATGCGTTCTAAATGGGTTTCTGAGCAAATTGAAGATTTGAGTCAAGAACAATTGAAGATGCTTTATAACACAGCTGATCAAGAATTCAAAAATGGTGACGAAGAACAACGTTTCTTAGCTCGTAAAATCGTCATGGCCGCTATGCAAAAGGTTTATAGCCAAATTAATCACTTGAGGTTCTTGAGCGTTTCGACTAATTACTTAAACTTTTTGAGAGCTGTACCTAAGATCACAGATTTAAGCAAAAATGGCATTACTGAAGATCAATGGAAGAGTTATGTTGATGAATTCATTGAAATGTTTAATGATAAGCAGATTTCGATGGATAATTTGAGTCCATATCTTTATCTATATGACCTTGTTACTGGTAAACATGGCGAGTTAGATATGAAGTTTGTCTTTATTGATGAGATTCAAGATTACACACCATTTCAGTTGGCATATTTGAAGTATAAGTTCCCAAGAGCACGCTACACAATGCTCGGAGACTTGAACCAGTCGATCTTTACGAAGAAAAATAGTCAAACTTTGCTATCTGAGGTTCAAGGATTATTTGATGCGGATGATACGAGAGTTGTGCAATTGACGCATTCATATCGTTCTACTAAACAAATTACGGATTATACCAAAGCTATTTTGACAAATGGACAAAAAATCGAGCCATTCAATCGTAATGGTGATTTACCTAATGTCATGATGTCTGATAATGAAGACCAAGCTTTGAGTAATGTGGTTGCACAGTTGAAAATAAATGATAAAGATAAATTTACGACTGCGATTATCACTAAGAGCTTGGCGGAATCGGAGCACGTTCAAAAGATGCTATCAGATCAAGGTATCGAAGCAACTTGGATTCGTTCTGAAAATCAACGTTTAGCTTCTGGTACGATTGTCTTGCCATCATATTTGGCTAAGGGACTGGAATTCGATGCAGTTATTATGTGGGATGCTTCGGAAAAGAAGTTTGATGAAGATGAACAGCAGTTGGTTTATACGATTGCTTCACGTGCTATGCATAGATTGACAGTGACAGCTATTGGCGAATTGTCTGAGTTGTTGCAACGGGTACCGGAAAAATACTATACGGAATAAGATTATGGAACAGCTACTGCGGTAGCTGTTTTTTTGATCTGTATCTACGGATAAAAAATAGGATACCTGCAGTAGGACCGATTTCAACCGAGGTCTGAAATCTCGCATTTGAACTTCTACGAATTTCAAATGACGTCCAGTGTTGTAATAACGGAAAACCGCCGTTCTAACAACACTATTACTGCTGGCACCCTATTTTTCATCCTCCGAATTATTCTTTGATCTTATAGATTTTAAACATATAAATTTTGTTCAGTTGACTGTCACGTAACGTTATAGTTTAGAATGGGACTATAAGATATAGGTTAGGAATGTAGGTGGCTTCTTTATGAAACAAGAATCGCTTTTTTCAAATCAGCCTGAGAATACGCCTTTGGCTAGTCGTGTTCGCCCTAAAGATCTGGATCACTTTGTTGGGCAGCAGCATTTATTGGGGACTGGGAAAATTCTCAGAGAAATTATTGAGAATGATCAGGTATCGTCGATGATTTTCTGGGGTCCACCTGGTGTTGGTAAAACTACTTTGGCTGAAATTATTGCTCATAAGACTAAATCTAGTTTTTTGAGCTTTAGTGCTGTGGATAGTAGTATCAGTAAAATTAAAAAAATTATGAAGCAGGCTGAATTGGACCGTGAAATTGGTCAACGAACGATGGTGTTTGTGGACGAGATCCATCGTTTCAATAAGGCTCAACAAGACGCTTTTTTGCCATACGTGGAACGCGGCAGCATTATTCTAATTGGAGCCACTACGGAAAATCCTTCATTTGAAATTAATTCAGCGTTGTTATCTCGCTGTAAAGTATTTGTCTTACAGGCTTTGAAACAAGCTGATATTGTTAAATTGATCGAGAATGCTTTGAGTAATCCGGATGGCTTTGGCAAGCAAAAGATCGATATTGGTCAAGATGAGATTGAGATGATTGCTAACTTTGCTGACGGTGACGCCAGAATGGCACTAAATACTCTGGAAATGTCGATCCTCAATGGTGAAAAAGATGGTCAAACTACTAAAGTAACTACGAAAGATCTGAGTCAGCTGATCACCAAAAAATTCGTCCTGTATGATAAAAATGGTGAAGAACACTATAATATTATTTCTGCTTTGCATAAATCTATGCGTAATAGTGATACAGATGCTGCAATTTATTGGCTTTCTCGGATGCTGGAGGGTGGAGAAGATCCGCTCTATATTGCTAGGCGATTAGTGAGATTTGCGAGTGAAGATGTAGGATTAGCAGATACGAATGCGCTTAATGTTGCCATCAATGTCTTTCAAGCCTGTCAATTTCTGGGGATGCCAGAATGTGATATTCATTTAGTCGAAGCGGTAACTTATTTGTCATTGGCTCCGAAATCAAACGCTGTTTACAAGGCTAGATTGGCTGCCGCCAAGGATGTTAAGCAGACGGCAAATGATCCAGTACCATTACAGATCCGGAATGCACCAACTAAATTGATGAAGGATCTGGGCTATGGAAAAAATTATGAATTGGCTCACTATGCAAAAGATAAATTAACAACAATGAAGACGATGCCACCTTCATTGGAAGGCCATGAATATTATTTACCAACTGAAGAAGGTAATGAAAAAAGATTTAAAGGTCGGCTTGAACAGATCAAAGCTTGGCATAAACGAAATGATTAGGTAAAGAGTGTGACAAGATATGATCATTTAAGGTGCTTTTTTCAAGATTAATAACCTTTTCAGTTAATTCAGTATTTTCGTTAGTCATAAAATTCTTGGTTTGATCAGTGTAATCTATGACGTAACTTTACAGTCAACACAAAAAACGCATCTGTCAGGCGACAGATGCGTTTTGCATTACTTGAATTTTATTTACTCGCAGAACTGGGTTGAAATCGTCCATACGATTATTTGGTGAGGCAAATTTAATATAGATTCTTATCAACTTATTATTTTTGGTTTGACCAATGAAGTACTCTCCTTGACCGTCAACGCCCTGATTGTTAGTGATCTTCCGCAACGACAAATATGGGTGTGACTTTAGGAACTTCTTGCTTTTATTATCGTAACCATACTTTTCAGAATCGCTCTGCTTTAAAACAGCTGAAGTTTCATTCAGAACGCGATTACGTATGGCAAGATCTGAAGATAGCAATGAGGCCATAGGGATAAAAGCAATCAAAAAAACTGTGGCGATTGTTGATAGAATTATTTTGTTCAATTCGATCCTCCATGGTTAGTGCTTCCAGCTAGATAATACCACCAAAAGAGGATTGAAAATTATTTAAGTTTTTCTGAAAAATATGGTCTAACTTAATAACGTCAAAATAACTCTGCTTAATCTTTTTGATAACTCCAATAATTTTTCATAGGTTGGATCATCTTTAGATTTCTCGAGTTTAGTCTTGATCTGTTTCTGTTCAAAAGCTGAGAAATAGGTCTTTAAGTCATGGTTTCCATAGAGTACGACCAATAAAGCAAAAGTCTCGGGAGAAATTTTGTCAGCGGTCAGGATCTCTTTTCTGACTTCAGACACCAATGACTGCTTGACCCTGATGTCTGGAATATAGTTGTTAGTTTTGAAAACTAAGCCAGTCGTAGCCTTAGTTACATCAACTTTTGTAACTAATGAATCGCCGATTTCGTTATAGATGTGTTTAGTGATTTTCTCTTTCGTCGCCATCGCTCTGAGTACGTGTGTAACACTCTTACCCTGATTGCGGTTGATGATCTGGAAAAATTCATTGAGATATGTTTTATCGTCTGGCAAAACCTTATTGATGATGACACTATTATCGGTTAAATCAATAATATCGTTTAAAGCTAGATCAAAAAAGGAACTAGCAGCCAAGTAAGCACGTCGTCTCGTGTTTTTAAAAATACGAATGCTGCCTTTTTCATTGCACGATAAAATAAAATATTTTTGAGGAATATTTAAATTCATATGGTGCTCCTTAATTAGATACTAGCTCAGACTGTTTGGCTAGCGTCAGTTTGATTTGTGGTACTAATAATTCTTCTAAAAGATTGTAACCTTTGCTGGTGAAGTGCAAACCATCAGTCTGTAATAGTTTTTGAACTGAATTTGAGTTAGACATTTCATGCAATAGATCAATGTAGGCAATATCTGACTCTTTTCCAATGTGTTCAGTGACTAAATCAAATTGCAATTGTCTGGTCCAAGGACGACTAGGTACTTTGTGCCAATCCGTATATGGCGGTGAAAGTAAAACGATTTTATCTTTGCCAACAGCATCGATGATAGTTGCTAGGTTTGAAGCAAACTTACCAGGTTTGATCTCGTCGTTAGTTGAGATATCGTTGGCACCAAAGCCAAGAATCAATAAATCGGGATGCAATTCCAAAATATTTTGTTGAATATTTGAAACGGCATTACTAGTCTTATATCCCGGGATCGATAAGTTTATCACTTTGTCGTCAGGAAAATGTTTACTGATACGATCGGTCAATGCATCAGTCATTTTTCCGTCTGAATAACCAGCGAAAATCGAATCTCCGAATAATACTATTTTTTTCATATGTGTTCCTTCTAAAAAATGTTCTATACTATACTAGAATACCAGAAAATTGGTAAAAGTTAATTAACTATTAGGTAAGTAGGTTCATAATTATGAAAGAATTGTCGAACTATAACGAATTCTCCCGTGAGGAATGGAAGCACTTCCATGGTGAATATAATAAACAGGCTATCACTAACGGTGAATTGCGCAAGATCAAATCACTCGATGACGAGATCTCAATTGAAGACGTTAGGTCTGTTTATGCTCCTGTTCGCCATTTGCTTCATATCTATTTGAAGAATTATCGCAAATTAACTAAGCTAAAGAATGACTTTTTGGATCACTCCAATAAAAAAGTTCCCTTCATTATAGGAGTTTCCGGATCAGTTGCCGTCGGTAAAAGTACCACTGCCAGATTGCTGAAGATCATGCTTGAGAGAGCTTATCCGCAATATACAGTTGCTCAAATGACAACTGATGGCTTTTTATATCCTAGTAAAGTTTTGAAAGAAAAAGGTTTGATGGATAAAAAAGGCTTCCCGCAAACCTATGATATGCCAAAACTTTTGAAGTTTTTGAGTGATGTTAAAACACAGAGCGGTCCAATTCGTTATCCTCTATATTCGCATAATATTTACGATATTATCCCAGATAAATATGAAGAGATCGATAGCCCTGATATTTTGATCGTTGAAGGTATCAACGCATTACAGTTGACCCAGAATACCAGAATTTTTATGAGTGATTTTTTTGATTTCTCCATTTATATAGATGCTGACGTCAAAAATATCGAGAAGTGGTTTTTAGATCGTTTTGAAACGTTATTGAGTTTGGCAAGAAATGATCCTAATAGTTATTATTATCAATTTACGCAGTTACCTGAAAAAGAGTCGCTGCAAATGGCAAAAGATGTTTGGCAGAATATCAACTATCCAAACCTGCTAAACTATATTCGACCTACCAAAACACGTGCTGATTTGATCCTACATAAATCAGATGATCACCAAATTGATAAAATTTATTTGCGTAAGTACTAGTAAAAAGTGACATGAGGTAGGATTTTAGATACAATAAAATAAATCAAACTAGGGGGAAATTGGATTTGAACAAACAATGGCCAGATGCAGACAGCATCATTGTTTTGGATTACGGTAGTCAATACAATCAATTGATCACTCGTCGAATCAGAGATATTGGCATTTACTCTGAATTGCTTCCAAACACAATTACTGCCGCTGAAATTAAAGAAATTAATCCAAAAGGTATTATTTTATCAGGTGGACCAAACTCCGTTTATGATAAAGAAGCCTTTTCAATTGACCAAGATATCTACAAACTAGGCATTCCTATGCTTGGTATTTGTTACGGTATGCAACTAATGGCTTACAACTTGGGTGGTAAGGTAGAATCAGCCGATAACCGTGAATATGGTAGAGCTGATATTGAAGTAACTGATGATAATGCAGCTATTTTCAAAGGATTACCTAAGAAACAATACGTTTGGATGAGCCATGGTGACTTGGTTCGTGAAGCCCCTACAGGCTTTAAAGTTACTGCTACAAGTAAGAATGCACCAATCTCATCTATTGCTGACGATGAACGTAAGATGTACGGTGTGCAATTCCATACAGAAGTTAGAAATACTGAATACGGCATGGACATCCTAAAGCACTTTGCTTTTGATGTTTGTGGTGCAGAAGCTAACTGGACAATGGATGACTTCATCAACCAACAAATCCAAAAAATTCGTGCAGAAGTTGGCGACAAGAAAGTTCTTTTGGGACTTTCTGGTGGTGTTGATTCATCAGTTGTTGGTGTCTTGTTGCATAAAGCAATCGGTACACAACTAACAAGTATTTTCGTTGACCACGGTCTATTGCGTAAAGGCGAAGCCGACCAAGTTATGGCAAGTCTTGAAGGCAAATTTGGTTTGAACATCGTTAAAGTTGATGCTCAAAAACGTTTCTTGGACAAGTTGGCCGGAGTTTCTGACCCTGAAAAGAAACGTAAGATCATTGGTAACGAATTTATCCAAGTGTTCGATGAAGAAGCAACTAAGTTGCATGGTATCGACTTCTTAGCTCAAGGAACACTTTATACAGACGTTATCGAAAGTGGTACAAGTACCGCTCAAACAATCAAGTCTCATCATAATGTCGGTGGACTTCCAGATGACATGCAATTCAAGTTGATTGAACCATTGAGAACTTTGTTCAAAGATGAAACTCGTGAATTAGGTGAAAAATTAGGTATGCCACATGACCTAGTTTGGCGCCAACCATTCCCAGGTCCAGGCCTTGGAATCCGTGTTATCGGTGAAGTTACCGAAGAAAAACTTAAGATCGTTCGTGACTCAGATTATATCTTGCGTGACGAGATCAAAAAAGCCGGCCTAGATAAAGAAATCTGGCAATACTTTACAGTATTACCAGGCTTTAGAAGTGTCGGTGTTATGGGTGACGGTAGAACGTACGATTATACAATCGGAATTCGTGCCGTTACATCTATTGATGGTATGACAGCAGACTTTGCTAAAATCGACTGGGATGTACTTCAAAAAATCTCAGTAAGAATCGTAAACGAAGTTGATCATGTCAATCGTGTAGTGTATGACACTACTTCTAAGCCACCAGCAACTATTGAATGGGAATAAAAGGTACATGTAAATTGAACCCGGAATGTTGATTTAACGGCATTTTCGGAAGATATAAAGGATACGATTGGCGGGGAATAAGTTACGTTCCCCGCCAAAATCCCCGCCAAGTTTGGGCCAAATGAGGGCTGAGTTGGCGGGGATTTTTGTTGACTTGTCATTAACGCCCGGGCCATCCGATGTCCTGCAACAAGAATTCGGAAGTTAAGCATTTTGTAAAAACATAAGGTGTGACAGCACTCAGATATTTGTTGAATGAAAGATTACGCAAAGACGAATATTTACTGACCAAATCTAGTAAAATGAAACTAATAAGAATCCATTGGAGGATAAGCTGATGCCAGCCAAAAGCAATGAACTGAAGATTGAAGATAAGCTCTGGGAAGCCTGTGACAAGTTGCGGGGATCGATGGATCAGTCCACTTATCGGAATGTTGTACTAGGACTCATTTTTCTGAAGTACGTGTCCGATACATTCGAAGAACGACACGCTGAACTTGAGGCAACTGAATATCCAGAGGATGCGGAAGATCGTGATTTTTACGATGCCGAAAATATCTTCTGGTTGCCTGAGAATGCACGTTGGTCTGTCATTGCTGCGGCTGCCAAAACGCCAGATGTCGGAACCATTATTGATGCTGCTATGACCTCGATTGAAAATGAGAATGACAGTATC
Source organism: Companilactobacillus kedongensis (assembly GCF_003946625.1). Taxonomy (GTDB): domain Bacteria; phylum Bacillota; class Bacilli; order Lactobacillales; family Lactobacillaceae; genus Companilactobacillus; species Companilactobacillus kedongensis. The sequence goes on from NZ_RHOR01000003.1 coordinate 10,427, forward strand.
AAAGGTGTGCTGCCAAAGAACTATGCATCTGACGACCTATCTAAGGAACGACTCGGTGAAGTTATTGATCTGTTTACTGATGTGCAGGTTGGGGATGAGGAATCGCGGAAGAACGACGTGCTGGGGCGCGTCTACGAGTTCTTCTTGCGCAAGTTTGCAACAAATGGTGATGGTGAGTTCTATACACCGCGCTCTATTGTCCGAACGCTGGTAGACATGATTCAACCGTTCAGTGGCAAAATCTATGATCCATGCTGTGGTTCAGGCGGTATGTTTGTTCAGTCTGAGGAGTTTGTGAGTGAACATCAGGGAAATATCCTTGACCTTTCTGTTTATGGTCAAGAGTGGAATCCAACGACTTGGCGCTTGGCAAAGATGAACTTGGCAATTCATGGTATCGACAACAATCTTGGCCCACGTAATGCTAACACGCTGCTAGATGATCAGCATCGTGGTGAACGTTTTGATTACGCCCTAGCAAACCCACCATTTAACGTTAAGGATTGGGGTGCGGATAAGGTTGCTGACGATGCACGTTGGAAGTGGGGCATGCCGGGAAACAGCAATGCCAACTATGCATGGATTGAACATATTCTGAGCAAGCTCGCACCTGATGGTAAAGCTGGTATAGTTCTCGCCAATGGTGCACTGTCCACATCAAGTAAAGATGAACTCGCTATCCGCAAGGCTCTACTTGAGGATCATAAGGTGGATGCGATTGTGGCAATGCCATCTCAGATGTTTTATTCGGTTTCGATTCCTGTCGCCGTTTGGATTTTTGATATGAATCAGGCAAGTGCAGGTGAGCGTGATCGGATTGGTGAGACGCTCTTTATTGATGCGCGGGAGATGGGAACCATGACTGACCGTACACATCGTGAATTTAGCCGGAAGGATATTGATAAAATTGCTGGCATTTATCATGCATACACAGGAACTTCTGGCAAAGTGTATAAAGATGTACCCGGCTTTTGCAAGGTGGCAACGCTAGAGGATATTGTTGCCAGTGATTATGTTCTTACACCAGGTCGATATGTTGGACTGGCTGACGAGGAGCAGATGAGCGACGAAGAATTTGATGATGAGATGAATAAATTAAATTCTGCCCTACACGATCAATTTGTACAGAGTGACAAACTTCAGGAACGAATTCTAAATGCACTACGGGGTATTGGTTATGGAGACTAAATTAGTAAAACTCAGTAACGTTGCCGTTATCAACCCGCGTCTACGACTCGCAAAAAATGAAGTAGCACGTAAGATTCCAATGGAGGCCCTGACACCTTTTCAAAAAAAGATTGATAGTTACAGCTTTGAAAAGTACTCTGGTGGGGTTAAGTTTCAAAATGGAGACACCTTGGTGGCTCGTATCACGCCATCGCTTGAAAATGGGAAAACATCATATGTTGATATACTGGACGCGGATGAAGTTGCCTTTGGATCGACTGAATTTATTGTATTGCGAGCGGACAAGCACGTGTTGAATGAAGAGTATTTGTACTACATTGCCACGTCCAACGATTTTCGGCAAGTTGCAATTCAGTCAATGACGGGTACGTCTGGTCGTCAACGTGTGCAAAATGAGGCTATTAGTAACTACGAATTGGAACTGCCACCACTTGATGTTCAACAACAAATTGTATTTTTCCTTGATTCCATAGATACCAAGATCGAACTCAATCAGCAGATCAATAATAACCTATTGAAGATAACTGATGATATGTTCAACAGAGTGTACCTAGGCAATGAACTTGTCAAAAATTCTGGAAAGGTGAAGTTATCGAGCATAATACGAACAAAGTCTGGTACGTTTAATCCAAAGAAAACTAGTGAGGTCTTTGTTAACCATTTCAGTATGCCTGCGTTCGACGCCGCTAGATTTCCGGTTATCAATGCTGCTTCAGGTATCAAAAGCAATAAAAATATAGTTGAGCCATTTTCAATTTTAGTATCTAAGATGAATCCAGATGTAAAGAGAGTGTGGTTGCCAAACACGTCTAAGAAGTTACTAAATGTTGCCTCAACCGAGTTTCTAACATTTAATGCTGATGCACCTGAAATGCAAGCATTTGTGTACGCTGTTGTGAATGATAAAAGGTATCAGAAGTATCTTGAATCCAATACAACAGGGTCGACAAATTCACGCCAGCGAGTATTGCCTAAAGTAGCGTACTCATACGAAATCCCATACGTCAAAGAAGCTGCTCAACAATTTGGATTCCAAATTGTGGATATTATTGACATGATCAAACTGAACAAAGAGCAGAATCAGCATTTGATTAGGCTTCGCAACATACTCTTGCCTAAACTACTTGCTGGTGATATTGATCTGTCAAATATCGAAACGGTGATGAATAATAATGCCTAACACCAAATCATTTACAAACGAACAGGATGTTGAGCTGGAGGCAATCGATGCGCTGGTTTCTTTGGGGTATCAAGATTACCGCAGTGAAAGCTATAAGGACCCCAATGATATCATTGACGCCGAGCGTGACAATGACCACAAACAGGTCATTTTGCGCCAGCGTTTACGTGACGCGTTGGAACGCAATACGCCAGGACTGAAGGACACCATTTATAAAGAGGCAGTCCGTCGGTTTTATTTGGTGACGGACGGCCCTGACTTGATGGCAAACAACCATCAACTACACAAGCTAATTATTGAGGGTGCGAAGGTTAAAGTTTCTGAAGGTGGGCAAGACCACACCTATGTGCTTAAACCAATTGATTTCGATAATGTGGATGCCAACGATTTTGTAGTGACTAACCAGTTTACGATGGAGCAGGGTGAGCGTAAGCGGCGGCCGGACATTACGATATTTATCAATGGCTTGCCACTTGTGACGTTTGAACTGAAGAACCAGGCAAATGTTAATGTAGGAATTGAAGACGCGTTTAACCAGTTACAGACCTACAAGCAAGATATTTCTGACTACATGGCCTACAACGAAATTCTTGTCGTTAGCGACGGGGTGAATGCGCAAACGGGTTCCCTGTCTGCGGGCTTTGATCGCTTCATGCAATGGCGTTCACCTGAGCAGCGCGATGACAAGCAGTTGGATGTCTATGCAATGGAGACGTTAATCAATAACATGATGAAGCGTGACGTTGTATTAGACTTGATTCAAAACTTCATCATCTTTGAGACTGATGGGGCGAAGACTTTCAAGATTCTCGCTGCCTACCATCAATACTACATGGTCAACAAAGCAGTTGAAGCTGCGGCTAAAACTCTCAAAGATCCTGATAGCAATCGTATCGGGGTGGTTTGGCATACGCAAGGTTCTGGTAAGTCCCTCTCAATGGTGTTCTTCTCGGGGATTGTCAGTCGTAAGCTGGGCAATCCAACGATTCTGGTTGTGAATGACCGCAATGATCTTGATGACCAATTAGGACAGACTTTTGCCGCGGCGCATGAATATTTGCGGCAGACGCCAACACAGGCAAAATCACGTACAGAAGTCCGAGACTTATTGGAGCGTAAGGGCGGTGGTATTGTCTTTTCTACTATCCAGAAGTTCGCGCCAGAAGACAACGAAGATAGAATGCCGGTTCTTAATACACGGTCTGACATCATTGTGATCTCTGACGAAGCGCACCGTTCGCAGTATGGGTTGAAGGCGAAATTTACCAAGAATGGGGTGAAGTACGGTTACGCACAGTACATGCGAGAAGCATTACCTAACGCTTCCTTCATCGGTTTTACTGGTACGCCGATTGACTTCAGCGATAAGTCGACGCGTGGTGTATTTGGTGACTACATCGACGTATATGATATGTCTGCCGCGGTGCGTGACCACGCAACCGTACGGATTTACTACGAGAACCACATCATCCCGCTAGATCTTGATCCTCAAGTCCAGCACAAGTACGAAATGGTGATGGAAGAAGCCGGGGTCTACAATGCAGGCGAGCAAACCGAAGAACAGAAGCGTCGCGCTGAGTTTACCAAGCTGGAGCGACTGGCTGGTACGAAAGGACGCTTAGAAGTCCTGGCGAAGCACTTCGTAAAGCATTTCGAGGCGCGTCAAGCGCAGGAGTTCGGTAAGTCAATTATCGTTGAAATGTCACGGCGGAACGCCGTGAAGCTTTACGATGAGATTATCAAGTTGCGTCCAGAGTGGCATTCTGATGATTTGATGAAGGGCAAAATTAAGGTCATCATGACCTCCGACGCTGCCTCTGATGGGCCGGAACTTGCTAAACATCACACGAATGCTTCTGATCGTCGTAAATTGCAACAGCGAATGAAAGACGACCAAGATGAGCTTCAAGTAGTCATTGTGGTAGACATGTGGCTGACCGGATTTGATGCGCCAGCAGTTAATACAATGTACATCGACAAGCCAATGCACGGTCACAACCTGATGCAGGCTATCGCTCGTGTCAACCGGGTCTTCAAAGATAAAGATGGTGGCTTAATCGTTGATTATATCGGGATTGCTGACAGTCTAAAGGCAGCGTTGCAACAATACTCTGATTCTGACCAAGAGCAGACTGGAATTAACGTGGACAAAGCCATCATGTTGATGAAGGAAAAATACGACATCATCACGAACGACTACTTGTACCATGTTGATTACAGTGACTTCACTAGCGATGATCGTAAGAAGAGCCAAAAGGCATTCCGCACGGCGCTAAACGCTGTCGCAATGTTGCAACCTGATCAGCAGCGCAAGTTTGCCGATACCGTTGTTCAGCTCCAGAAAGCGCATGCGCTAGTCGTCACGACGGATCAAGCAGTCGCCATTGCCGGTGAGGTAGGCTTCTTTGTTGCAGTTAAGAATGCGTTGGTTAAGCTGATGCAAACCGCTAGTGATTCACGACGCAAAATTGGTAACAGCCAGTTAAACCTGAAGCTTGATCAATTGGTTAATCAATCTGTTTTGGCAGAGAAACCTATTGATCTGTACGAAGAGCTAGGATTAGAGCGACCGGAGCTAAGCTTACTATCCGAAGATTTTCTGGACAGTGTTGGGCAAATGCCGGAGAAGAGTCTGGCGATGAAGCTGCTTGAACGGTTACTCAAAGGCAAAATCAAAGCGATGACCAAGGTAAACTTAGTTCAGTCGCGTAAGTTCGGCGAGATGTTGGAGGCATCATTAGACGCGTACAACCAACGTGGCGTAACTACTGAATTAGTGATTCGTAAGCTCATTGAGCTCGCTAAGACCATGCAGACTGCGGAGACTGACGGCCAAGATTTGGGGCTATCCATTGAGGAAAAAGCATTCTATGATGCACTAGCCGATGAAAAACGTGCAGCTGAGGAACTCGGCGCTGATAAGCTACAAGAAATTGCCAAAGCTCTAGTTAAAGAAGTGCGCGATTCTGCTCAAAGGACAGACTGGGTACAGCGTGAGTCAGCTCGAGCAAGCATGCGAATCGCTGTTAAGAGGTTGTTGCGCAAGTATGGGTATCCGCCTGATTTTACAAGGTCTGCTGTGGAGACTGTTGTTGAGCAGGCTGAGAAGATGGCATTCAATGAAATCGAAAGGTAGTACTAGCAATTTAAAGGCTGAAATTGGGTAGAATTTTTGAGTTTACGGTACTTTTGTGAAACAAGCAAACATGTGTCTGATCCAAGTAAGAAGTTTCGGGAGGTTCAGTATTTTGATGAGGCTATAAAGAACATATGTTCGAAAATGCTGAATGGGTGTATTATTAATTGTAGAATTCATGTGTGAGGGAGAAAAAATGAGAGATACAACTTTTGTTTTACAAAAAATCTGTAAGCAGATTGCCTTATCGGATACTGCAAAAGAAACCGTCGTGCGAGAATACAAAGCGCTTGGTGAGTTAATTACAAATTCTGACAGAATAACGAGTGATGTCGACGTCAAGCCTCAAGGATCGTACAATTTAGGCACTGCAATTAAGCCGCTTAATGGTTCCGATGACGATTTTGACATCGATTTGGTTGCAGTAATTCACGGTAGTTTGAATGCTGCGGAGACTAAGCACTCGGTTGGTGATGTCTTGAAATCAAGCGGCTTGTACGCCAAAAAATTACTGCCTGAAAAGAATCGTGCATGGACGATTAAGTATCAAGATTCTCACGTTGATGTTGTCCCGGGAGTTGATGGTCAACAGTCAGATATAATGATTACTAATAGAATCGATAAAAACACTTATCGATATCGGCAAAGTAGCCCATTTGAGTTTAAAACTTGGTTTATGCAGAAGGGACAAGACATTTACCAGAACTCAACCTTTTCTAAAGGTTACGTCCGGGCTGAAGTAGAAGCACCAGAGGAGTACAAAGAATACACAATTTTGCAGGAAGTTGTGCAGCTACTCAAGTACCATCGAAACAAAATGTTTGAAAAACGCGATGATAAGTTAAAGCCGATTTCAATGATTGTTACAATCCTTGCAGCAAAAGCATATACAGGACAGGATGACCTGTCTGATGCGCTGGTATCAGTTGTAAATGGACTGCGAAAACAGATTGAGTATGACTTGAATGAAAATCCGCATATCTTTAATCCGACAAACAACAGTGAAGACTTTACGGATAAATGGCAAGATCATCCGGAAAGAAAAGATGCGTTTTTCGAATGGTTGCGTTCTGTAGAGTCGGATCTTGGTACAACCAATCAGACTGAGATCATGCAGTGGCATGAACGGCTATCGAGCATTTATGGTGCTAATCGGGTGCAGAATGCATTTGAAGCACTCGGCGAACGGCAGTCTGAAGTTCAGCGTCAAGGTAGGGTGAGTCTGAACTCCAACGGCGTTTTCGAAGGAGATACAAGTGAGAAAAAAGTCCGGCCACATACCTACTGGGGTGATTAAGAAATCAAACCCGGTTAGGTTCAGATATTTTCGCGAACTATCTAAACTTTTTCCGAATAGGCGAAACATCATGACGCCCAACGGATATTTCCATATTTACGGAATGATCAGTGCAAATTCAGCAAGCTCCAGCTATCGCATTGAATTTCGATCGAAGGGAAAGAAATTGATGGTTCTGTTGCACGGTATTAAGATGCCAGAAAACGGGCTAGAGGGCGTTCCCCATATTTACAAAGAAGAATCCGATTTAGAAAGTGGTACCATTTCATTGTGTTTGTTTAGAAACAAACCAAACCAATGTGAGTTTACGTTTGGTGATGATCCCCAAGAGACGATTATTCCATGGACTAGAGAGTGGATTTATTTTTATGAATTGTTTTTAATGACAGGAAAGTGGTTTGGAAATGGCGAACATCCTCAAAAAACGCGCGGGAAGAGTCATAAGAACAGGTGAATTTATATTCTTGCGCATCGCTGTGCCTGTGCTTTTGATTGTATCAATGGCAATCGTTGCATTAACTTATTTTCCCGAAAAGCAGATAATTACCGTTGCAGAATCTTTGCCAGTGTTTAACGATAATATTGATAATTTAATTGCAGTATTTCCATTTGTTTATCCATTCTTTGTGATTTTATTTTTCTATGTGTTGTACTATCTATTTTTACACTTGATTTTGAGACAAAAAGAAATCCTTCCGGAAAATCACTATTATCTGGTTCCGACTTGGACAATTAAGTTGGCAGCCTTCGTTAATGCCTTGCATGCGGGAAGTGCAACGAGCATTCCAGTTTGGCAATTTTGTGAATACCTATTCAACCATACATCTTTGGGGTGGAGAGGTATTTCTCTTGAAATACCAGATGTGAATGCCGCCGATACGGATACGCAAGTAAAGGTCTTAAAAATCGAGCCTAAACAAATAGTAACAGACGACTCTATACTTTCGGTTGTGGTGGCAGATACTTATCCCATCGATCTGAAGCGTTTACCTAAAGTTGTACTTGCTAATAAGCGCGTTGTACTCCAAACGCTCCAAAATGGCGTTCAGGACCGAGTGCGCAGATACAATCCCAAACTTGTATCGGAATTGTTAGGCACTGTTCGAGGAGCAGAAACTGAAGGAGTAAAGTCGCTGTATCTTCTCCTGAATACAAATCCAAAGCAAATCTCTGAAATTTTTCGTGAAGTGTTCAACGATGCAGGTAGAAACTCTATTGAACATTTATATGTCTTTGAGAGTCAACCCAATCCACCATATCTGTTCACTAAAGCTCACCAAATTTTCTGAAAAGTTTTTCGGATTCGGTAATTGAAAGGCAAGACCATCCTAGCAAGTGAGGATGGCTTTTTTATTTGACGAGTTTTACGTTCGTTATAGCGATTCAGTATTGCCAATATTAAAATTCTGTTACAGCCTAACTTTCAGTTTCAAAACGCGTCCTACAAACCGTCTGTATATGTTGAGAGCGAAAGTTCTCACGGACCTTCCGGAAGGGTCTTGCAACGTACGCCGCCGTGCGCGGCGTGCAGCGCGAAAGCCGCTAGCGCGAGCGGCGGCGGTCGGCGTTAGCCGGCCGCCACAAGCCCCCGGTCTCTAATAGGGGGGCAAATATTAGAGACAAAATACACGTAAGTAGGACGAAAGCGCCGGTGGCAAGCCACTTTGCGTAGGCAGATAGGTGGCTTTGCTGTCAGGTTGCTTCGAAAGGAGCTAACATGCTGAAAGATTTGAACTTAGTCGGCGGGATGACGAATACCGACTGGCTAAACCAGTTTCATGATGAGATGCGCATGCACAAGATTACTCAGGGTCAATTAGCGAAGACGGCTGATTATAGTCGGTCGCATTTGAACCAGTTGCTGACAGGGAAGAGTCCGATTAACAAGCAAGCGCGATTGCGATTGACGTTGGCACTGCGATCGCTGACCGGTCAGAACAATATTGACGTCTGTATTGATTATTTGGGCGTCACCTTCAAGTCACACGACTATGAAGAGCTGGTGACGGAGTTGTTCCAGCTCAACCTCAATCACTTCAGTCTTAAGGAAGGCGCGCGCTATGGTTACAGTGCGACCTTCAAATGTGGCGAAATCGACGTGTTGCTGTCGCCATATCAAGATGTAAATGCAGACGGTTATGATCCTAGTGAGGATAGTGGCACGATGATTGAGTTGAAAGGTCAAGGCTGCCGCTACGTTGAATCGTACTTGCGCCAGCAGGATCGCACCTGGTACGACTTCCTAGAGACGTGCATTGCGCTTGACGGTCATTTCACCCGAGTTGACCTCGCCATCAATGATCGCAATGGCTTGCTTGACGTACCAACCTTGATTGAGAAGTGTGACCGTGATGAATTCACCTCACGTTTTCATGGTTTCCGAGATAATCGCACCAAGCAGTGGAAGGTATCGGGCAGAACCTTGTATCTGGGGTCGCCGCAAAGTGAAGTGTACTTCTGTATTTACGACAAGGCCTTTGAGCAACACCAGAAGCACCCTGAGATTGCGATTGAAGATCAGCCGATACGGACACGCTTTGAAGTCCGGTTACGTCGCAAACGCGCCGCTGCGGCAATTAAGAATTTGTTGGCAGAGCATGATCCAGAGAAAGTTGTGTTCGGCATCATCAATCGCTACCTGCGTTTTTTGACGCCGAGTCACAAAGCGAAGAGTCAGTGGGCGACAGATCCGCGCTGGGATGCTTTCATCGGCAATTATCGCGACAAGCTGCGACTTTCTACCAATCCTGAACCATTGAGTTACGCGCACATTACCCGTTGGCTCAAGAAGCAGGTCGCGCCGTCGCTGAAGATGTTGCAGCTGATTGATCAATACAATGGCACTACTGAGCTGAAGGCGATTATTGACGGCGGCAAGCTGACGCAGCGCCACTGGGACTTGATTCACCACTATCAGCACCACCGTAATGGCGTTTTGACGGATGCAGAAACAAGTGAGACATCAAAAAAGAGCGACTATGCCGACCAAAGCAAGTAGTCACCCTTCACAGATAAGATTTGGGTCCTATCTGGTTTGATTATCTCACTTCAATCAATGAGAAGGAAGTGACGTAATTGGATAAGAGTTTTGTCTGCTATCAAGATCTGATGGCATTAGGGTTTAAGCAGCACACCGCGCGCGATATCATTAGACAAGCGAAGCAAAGGATGGTACAAAAGGGGTATCCCTTGTATCTCAACCGAAACTTAGGGCGCGTGCCGCGTTCTGTCGTTGAGTCCATTCTCGGATCACCGATGAATGGAGCTGTTGAGAATGAGTAAAACCAAATATCCAGGCGTATTCATAGACGCCAAAGGTAACTTCTACTATGAAACCGAGTTAGGCACCGACAAGATGAGTGGCAAGCGCGTCCGCAAGAAAGGGCGGAAGGACAGTCAAGGAATGCCATTCAGTACCGCGTTTGCCGCGAACAAGGAGCTGACGCGGGTGAAGCGTGAATATCATGAGGCGCATGGGTTTACGAACTTCCGCATGACTTACCGCCAATTCATGAAAGACTCGTATATCCCAGCGTACAAAACCGACGTGGAGGAAAGCACCTTCGCCGTCCGTAATCGCAGCTTTGATATCTGTATCGCGCGGTTTGGCGACTTGCTGCTGCGTGACATCGATATCACCGACGTGCAGAACTTCCGCACGTGGTTGCTCACAGATGAGAAAGACGGCGGTGCGGGCTACTCGCAAGGCTATGCTGGATTGGTGTTCGGCTGTTTCCGCAAGTCCCTTGACCACGCGGTGCAGATGCAGTATCTGTCCAGCAATGTGTCGAAGCGCGTTAAGGCGATCCCCAAGGCCAAAAGCAGCGTACCATTTTGGACGAAAGCCGAGTTTGAACAAGTTATCGCGCAAATCTGCATTGATGATATCTACGGGCACCTGAACTTTGTGATGTTGTGGCTGTACTTCCTGACTGGCGTGCGGGTCAACGAAGGCACGGCGCTGTGGTGGCGGGATGTTGACCTCGCTAAGAAGCAGCTGCACGTTGACCACATGCTGGTGATGAAGAACCGGCATGACTGGGAGCGCCACGACTACACGAAGACAGATAGCGGCAAGCGCATCTTGACGCTCGACGATGACACCGTGGGGATTCTGCGGCGCTGGCGCGAGGTGCAGACGAGTTTCGGTTTGGGCGGGATTGATGACTTCATCATGACCTACGACGGCTTGCCGATGACCAAGTCCACGATCTCGCGAATTATCCACCGCTACGCCAAGTTAGCGAAGGTGCATCCAGTCGAAGGCAAAGGGCTGCGCCACAGTCACGCGTCGTATCTCATCAATGAGTTCAATGTCTCAGTGCTGGTGTTGTCTAAGCGCTTAGGGCATTCGTCACCTGAGATTACGCTGAAGCACTACTCGCACTTGTGGGGCGGGCTGGATGCCGACATCGCCGAACAGATTGCGGGTAATATTACGATCAAGACAGCGGGTCAGAATCAGGTGCGGTTCGTGGGTAATCAGGCGGTGAAGTACGATAAATTAAGCCCCGCCAAACTCCCCGCCAAAACGACAGTTGAGGCATAGGAAGCCAGTGATGACGCGGGTTAGCGCCGCTGAAGATACGCTTGAGTGGGAATAAAAGCTTTTATTACGTCGAGAATTGTTAGAAAATTATTAGTAACTTTAGTGCCTAAAAAATAATTACAAATATTTAATTAAGAGATCATACAAATTATTTTCAATTTGTTTGATCTTTTTTAGAATAACTATTTCCTTGGGGGAAAAATGAAAATAAGTAAATCTACAATTTTAATTATGACATTAGTTTTAATTATATTTTCAGGATTAGTTGGCATTTATTATATGATGAAGAAGAAAAATACTAATCCATTTATATGGGAATTTTTACTTTGTATTTTAATATTACCTATAATATTTTTAAGCTTAAAATTCAGTTCTCAATCAAAAGTATGGACTTCAAAAATAATAATAGAAATAGCAACTTTAATTCTAGCATTATGGGGAGTGTCTAGTAGTATTTCTAGTTATTTTAAAGATTCGAGGAACACTGAAATACAAAATAAAATAAATGAGCCTAAATTTCAGACTACTTTGACTATGCCCTGGAAAGTTGAAAGTAATGGAATAGATTATCCTATTTGGAAGCTTAATAATTACGGTGAGAGTAGAGTTTCCATAGAAAAAATATCCAATAAATTTTATTTATCTAGTGTTATGAGAATAAATTATCTGATGCCGCCTTCTTATATGATTCAGTCGAGTACATATGCGCCAATAGTTATTCCACTTCCATCAATGAGTGAAAGCGTTTCATCTTTGTCTGGGGAAACGACGGGGACACTTGCAACAGTAAATAGGGTAAATATAGTATCAGGACTTTCAAAGGATGAATGGATAGCATTTCAAAGTAAATTTAAAGACATCGGGGAAGATACAACGGGTATTAGAGATGATCCTTCTAGTAACATTGATGGGCAAATTTATAAGGTGACTCCGTCGAGGGTAATTAGAATTGAAAAAAATAAAAATGAGCCTGGCAATGTAACTTCGATAGATCTTCCTAAGGAATGGGAAATAATGTGTAAAACTGATATAGATTATAGGGTTGATGGTCAGAATATTAAGAAAAAGGTTTTGTTATCGACAACTAATAATAATTTATGGAATTATTATTTGAGTAGAGAGCAATCTATGAAATCGTTAGATATCGTTTTTAAGGATGCACAAGAAGTTTCCAGTTTAAGATATCAGTCAGAGGATTCATATTTTGATATAGCAGTTAATCAAATTAATCAGGCCTCAGATCAAAAGCACCTATCGCAATTTGCAAGATATTTTGAGACTTCCTTTGGAAATGATAGCCAAAACATTAAAAATGCACAATTCATATATTCTAGCGATGAATCCAATATTATAGGAATAAAAAATCCAAGATTATCAAGAAATGTATCAAGTGATAAGGACAAATATCCACACTCTATACCAAAGATTGCTGAATTTAAAAATTAATTTGGGGGAAATTATGAATAAAATTCCATTTTATAAAGCAAATAACTTAATCTTGTCAAAAGATGACGATAAATTCTACGAAGGTGATACACTTTTGAAAAAAGATGAATCGGGAGGCACTGGTTATTCTAGCGATGACTTTGACCAACTAATTCGTGGTGTAGTTTCAGAGTTTATTGATCAGTCGTTTGATCATATTGTTTTTTTAGTAGGCGCTGGTGGTTCAGTGGTCATGAGAGATGAAGAATTAGATCCTAATTACGGTAAGACCGTAGCGATGCTCTCTATAACTGTATTTAGTCAACTTAGAGAACAATCTTTTAGGTTTCCAAATGATAAGGAAGATAAAGAAGTCTTTAGTATTCCAGAGATGTCAGAAGCTATTCGTTATGGGGAAATCACTAATAAAGATGGAGATCTTCTTGTCGATGGTAAGCCATTTAATTTTGAAGATTTTTTATCAAAATTACTTACTTATATTGAATTTGTTGATATAAATGAAAAGGCAAAGTGGGAAGACTCTCGAAGAGCCATTTATACGATTATTGAACGTGAAACAAGTTATAATTATGATTCTATGAAACTTAAGCATGCGGCAGTCTTAAATACTCTTTCAAAGAAATTATCTAGTGAAAATAAGCTTTGTGTTGTTACAACAAATTACGATACTTTGCTTGAAGACGCAGCCGATAAACAGGGGTATACAGTTTTTGATGGTTTTTCTTTCTCAAGAATCCCTAAATTTGATGATGATATGTTCGAATGGCATTTGAGCAAGCATGTATCAAACGTAAAAACACGTGAAAATATATATAAGGATCAAGTTATTGATTTACTAAAAATACATGGATCATTGACTTGGAGAAGGTCAGAAGACGGGGAAAGTGTTATAAGACTAGCAAAAGGTACAGAAGGAGAACCAGTAATGATTTTCCCTAGCAGTTCTAAATATATGCAAAGCTATCAACAACCATATTTTGAACTGTTTAGTAGATTTCAAGAATTGTTAAAGCAACCAAATACATTATTAATCACAAGTGGTTTTAGTTTTGCTGATGATCATATTTCAAGAATGATTATACAAGCAATTACACACAATCCAAGTCTATTTACGCTAATATCAGACTATTCTATTAATCCTGAAAAGCCTAATAATAATTGGCAAAAGCTTATGAGTATGCAAGATGAAACGTATTCAATTGCTTTTTTAAAAGCCACTTTGAACGATAATCTTGCATTTTATATGGGAGGTCAATAATGAATGCTGATCAGTTTTACAATGAGATTAATAAAGAAAATTTCTATCTTGGAATTATTTCTCAAGTGTATAGAAATAGGAGTTTAATTCAAGTTGAGAATTTAAGCTTATTTAAAGAAAGAAAAATAAAACGAGAGAAATTGATTCCAAATACAATTAATTTTTATGTAGTTATTGAAGATATTCAGGGACTTTTTATTGGGGAAGTGTACCAGTCAAAGGTGCAAGATAATGATGTAGTAAATCGAGAAATTAGTTCAGGAAGAGTTGAGAATGTTTTTCCTGAAATGGCAATTGATATAATTGGATATTTAAATGGTAATGATACGTTTATGCTTCCAGGATTTAAGATGGTTGGTGTGAATGATAAGGTTTATGTTGCAAATGAAAATATAACTGAAAAATATCTTGAATCTCTTGAGACAAATATTTATTATTATCCAGATACAAACTGTCCTCAGAGCAAGATTAAGGGATTTGCTAGTATTGTGAATAATGAGAATGCTGAATTTTCTATTCAACCTAACAGTTTAATGAACCGTCACCTTTTGGTTGTGGGCGCAACAAATTCTGGAAAATCGACTTCAGCTCTTTCAATTTTAGATGAATTATTTAAAACAGATAGAAAAATACTGATTATTGATCCAACAGGAGAGTATAGTGAATCATTTCCTGAAAATACGGTAACAAAACTTAATCTAGGTAAAAATACATTTTTGCCAGTAGGACGAATTTCAATGAGACAGTGGGAAATGCTGTTTCAGACTAATGACAATACTCAAGGATCCGTACTTTCTTCAGCAATAAAATCACTTAGATATCAGAGCAAAGAAGGTAAAAATTGTGTTTACAAAAAGAAGGGAAAAAAAGTTCAAGAAGTTGAGAGGGATATTTCAGGAGTTACAGATGCTGATTCAAGTTTTGATTTGATGTTACTTGCAGAGCAGATTAATGAAGAATCGGTTGAAATTGGATCAAAAAATCCAAATATGGGAAAATATGTTTTCGATTCTTTTAGGGCGAATACAAATGCATGGTTAGTGCAAAAGGTTCGACACGAATTCAGTTATTCTAGTCTAACAGACTTTTTTTCTAACCCTCCAGATGAAAGCTATGCTCTAATGGATGAATTAGATAAGTTTTGTGGAAGCAAAAATGAATCGTTATATATTGATGCTTCTAATATTGGTACTACAGATGGAATTGGTGCTATGATTATTGATCTTATTAGTAATTATTTAATTGGTAAAGAAAAAGAAAAAATAAATCCTTTTGTTATGTTTATTGATGAGGTTCATAGATATACCCATTTTACAAATGAAAGTATAGCAGTGATTTCTGGGATTACTAATATTGCCAGAGAAGGTAGAAAAAAGGGAATATTCTTATTTCTAACTACTCAAAGCCCGGTAGATGTTCCAAAAATTGTTTTTAGTCAGATAGGTACATTGCTAATTCATAGACTTACTAGTCAAGATGATTTATATACTGTATTCAATTATTTGGACGAAAAAAGTCAGAAACGTATTAGTAAACTAAATCAAGGGGAAGCAATACTAACAAGTATTAATTTACTACAGGACTTGCAATTAAAATTTAATAAGTCTAGCAGGAAACATGATAATGTTACTCCGGTAATTTAAATCATTTAATAATTATATAGTACCCTTTGACTATCGGTGTCCTAGTTATCTTAATTACTTTGGATTGAAATACGCGTTAATTTTTAGTAGTAAATCTTTATAGCACATTTTATCAAGTATTCTTTTCTGGTTTGTGGTTAGTTATTTACAGGAAAATAATCATTCATTTACACAATATTTACGATACCAAAATATAGAACCACTACCCTAAAGTTATTAAATTGCTAAAAGGGGTGCAGGTATGAAGAAGAGTTTCGGTATTGTAACGATACTATTAACACTAATTATTTTAGTATCCGGATGTAAATCACAGACGAAAGCACAATCAAAACCATATGATTCCAAAGTTTCATCGGTGAATAAGACAGCAAAAAAGATCAAGGATGAAAACAACATCACCAAGAAGGTATCGTCTTTAAAAGATTTAGAAGATGAATACCAAAAATATCAAAACAACAAAAAACACTACAAACAAGTAGATTCAGCATATCGTCATAATATAAAGACGATTAAGCATTCAATTCAGGACAAAAATAAATCAACAATAAAATCAGATACTACAGCGGGATCAAAGACAGAAACTCAAAAGACACTGGAAAAGAAAATTTCCAGTTTAAATGATTTAAAAAAGGAAATAACTCCTGAACGAGATGTGGTTTATACGGCTTCAGATTTTGAGTCTGTAAATAATGATATTGATAAACAAATCAATAATAATAAATCTCAAATCACTTCGTATATTCTTTCAACAGATTCTCCTCAAAAATATATCGACGCATATAAGCAATTTTCCATGAAGGGTAATCCTAAAGGTGCTGCAAGAGGCGGATCAGATATCCGTTCAATGGGATTCTATGAGGCAATTGGTTTGAATAAGACGGATTATTTTGCAATGTTCACTGGAACATTCGACTATTATGGCAATGCGGTTGAACAGGGCTGGATAACTCAAGCACAATCAGACAAAGCATTTAAAGAAGCACAGGATAAAATTCTGGCAGGTAAGTATGCGACACATCCGGTTAACATTCACAACATGAACTTTTATCAAATTGGTATTGGTAACTATTCTGGACTTGTCGGTTCGTGGAAAGAGATTGCTGAGGGAACTAACTTTAATAGAGGTGATGGTCCTCAAGATACGACTCCTTCCGGACAAAAGTTAACGATCACAAAAGATAGTATTAGTGACGGTCAAGTTATGATGAGTCGTAAATCAGGTGATGGAACATACTTTACAATTCAAGATGATTCTGGACAGGTAACTTTTGATGAAGAAGATGCACTTACATTGACGGCTGAAGTTGGTGCTCAAAATTATATGATTGTTTTTTATCCTAAAGGAGTGCCAATGCAAGATCAAACTGGCGATGATCCTAGTAAAGAACGTATTTTCATTCGAACAAGTAATAATGACTTTTCAGAACTTTTCGCACGAGACTAAAAAAACTCCTTGGTTTGAATATTTTCAAACTGAGGGGTTTTTATTATGGTTAAATTCTGCTCGATTCAGTGTACACTATTACTGATAGCTTAAATTATTATATTGGGGGAAAAGATATGAATTTTAAGTGGTGGACCAGAGATAATAGCTTGGAACTATTAATGATTACCTTGGGGTGTGCCATCTATGCCTTTAGTTTGGACATGATTTCTATTCCCAATGGTCTAGCTGATGGCGGCTTGAGTGGTGTTACATTGATTATTCGGTATTTTTTTAATATTAATCCTGGTATAAGTACTTTAATACTGAATATACCGCTGATATTAATTGGTTTTCGGTATTTGGGTAAGCGAGTTATGTTCTATACACTGTACGGAACTTTTTGCTTGTCATTATTTTTAATCCTATGGTCTAAACAAACCATCATTGGACCATTACCATTAAAACATGATCTATTGTTATCATCCCTTGCTGCCGGAGTATTATCTGGACTAGGAATAGGGCTAGTTTTTCGTTACAACGGGACAACTGGCGGTAGTGATATCATTGCACGTGTAGGACAAAAAAAGTTCGGTGTGTCGTCTGGTAAAGGAATTCTAATTATGGACTATCTGGTACTATTGTTATCATTGTCGTATTTGGATTTCTATCACATAATGTATTCCTTGATCGTTAGTTATGTGTTGGCAAGATTAATTGACTTAGTGCAAGAAGGTCCCAACCGCGCCAAAGCACTGTTCATTATTTCTGACCAATATGAAGAAATCGCTAAGTTGATCGATACGACACTGGAACGTGGATTGACATATTTGAACGCCGAAGGTGGCTATCAAAATGATAAAAAACAGATCATTTATTTGATAATTCAACCACGTGAAGTACCACAATTAAAAAGACTAATTCGATCCGTGGATGATAAAGCTTTTGTTTCAGTAATTGATGCCCATGAAGTAATAGGCGAAGGATTTAGTTATCAGCGAAAAAGATACCATATGAGTTTACGAAAACGTTAAAAAAGAGGTCGCTATCACACTTTAAATAATCAAGTGTGATAACAACCTCTTTTAATATATTTTAACTAAATATAAATTAATCGGAAGGATCGAGAATATTAACCAGCTATGAGAGTGGCGTTATTGCTTTAGCAATTACACCACCGGGCGAGTTGGAAAACTTGCCGAACTTGCAAGGTTTCAAACCTAGTTCCGAGACCTTGGCTTGGACCGTTCCGCATAGCAGGTGAATATTCTCGCTCCTGGAGATTACATCTCACTAATATCCAATAAATTATTCTTAGGATCGTGATACATAATAGCAGCACTACCCATATCCCTCAATTCACGCCACCATTCTTCTTGTTGTGGTGTAAGAGTAAGTTTGTATGTAATACGAATGTAGTTCACAGCACTAGCTGCACGTGCAGTTAAGTCATCAATATCAGCACCTTCATCAAGACGTTTGTAAGCCTTAAATAAAGGGTCTTGGAGACGCGTATTAGATGTTGAGTTGTACAAGTTCTTGATCAAAGCTTTAGCCTTGTTAAGTTGGTCGTTTGTTTCAGTCATTTTGTTACACCTTTCTAAAATAAGAAGATTTATCTATAAATATATTCCTCATATATATTGTAACTCGCAAAAATATCAACAACTTGACGAAACGACAATAGGTATATGAATTTTTTTTAGAGCAAACAAAAAAGAATCTATATCAAGCCTAATTAATTCAGGCATAAGATATAGATCCCATATTTATATATGTAAAATAAAATTAGTCCTGGAGACGACCACAAAACTATTTATTAAGGAACTTCTTATATCCTTCTTCATCCATAACATGATCGATCTCACCGATATATTCAAGATACTTGTTATCCTTAGTGAAACCATGCTTGAACTTATATAGTCCATCGCTAATGTCGAATCCAAAGATTCCACCGAAGTCATAGCGATCTCTGTGAGTTGCAATAGCATGTTCGATCATTTCCCATTGTAATAGGTGAGGTGCCATGAAATTACGGTGAGTATTCAAACTTCCACCATACATGTACCAAGCTTTGTCACCATATTCAAAGCAAATTGATCCGGCTATAACTTCACCATCAACTGAGGCTAGATAGATGCGCATCATATCTTTACCAGAGAAGGCTTCAACCATACGGTCAAAGTAAGCTTTAGGACGATAAGTAATATCGTGTCTGTCACTCATGATCTTGTATGTTTCGTAAAATTGGTCCATGAATTCTTGAGTGTCGCCACTTTCGACTGTAACACCCTTACGTTTAGCTAAACGAATGTTGTAACGTGTCTTTGAGTGGAATGACATTAGAACGTCTTCTGGGTCAGCATCTTTGATATTCAAAACGAAGTTGAAACGTGGTTGGATAGTACTGTGAGCTTCACTTAATGGAAGATTTCTGTTTCTCATAGTGTAACCATGAGCCAATAGTTTTTTGTTCAATTCTTCATTGAAAGGAACTTCTGGGTCGATTCTCAATAAGAAGCAGTTGTTTTCTTTTAGAACAGGTTCTGCTTCAGCAACTAAAGCGTCCAAAGTATCAACGTTGAAATCATCGCCAACGTAACCTTTTGAACAGTATGCAAGTCCATTGATAGTTAAAATAGACATAGCAGCTGTAGGGTTGTCGATGTCGCCTAAATAAACATAGAAGCCATCCCAGTTACTTTTAACGTGTCCCCATTCTAGTGTTTGGGTAACTGAAGTGAAAGCAGCATCCTTGATGTAATCTTGATATTTCTTTATTTCTGGATCATTTTTTGTAAGTACAGGCATTATAGGTTCTCCTTGTTAGTAAAGTATATTTGATATCGTTGCCAGTATTGGTGGTAATACTTATAAAGTCGCCAATTACGTTTGATGGATTTATCTAGTGAATTGTAGAGTGTATAAGAATACTTCTTTTGTTGGATCAACTTTTGAACTTTGGCTTTGATCTTATCGTTTTCGATATATTTTACGGCTAATTTCTTTGGAACCCCGAGCCATAAATGATCAGCTTTAGCAGCAACTGTTTCAGTAAAGGGTTTATTTAAGGCTAAGTCATTAACGACTTCAGCGAAGATATTATAACCGCTGGCAGTTGTGAAGTAACTGGAACGACCAGGACGGACGTTGACGTCAAAAGCTTTGAACTCTTCATCTCTGGCGTCGTATTTCAAATCGAAATTGACGAAGCCATGAAACTTGATCGTTTCAAGGAAGTTCTTTATTTGTTTGTAGAGTTTTTCATTGTAGTCATTAACAATGGCAACGTAGTTACCTATTAAATTAGGTGTGACATCTTCTAAGACGGGATGACCTAGCACCATCATTCGTACGTGTCCGTTGTGATCTACATAAGCGTTTAAGGTACGCATATGACTATCATCACCGGGGATGAACTCTTGTAAGATCATCGTGTCAGAGTATCCAGCTTGATAGATTTTATCGACAGTTGAGCTTAATTCGTCAGCGTCGTCTAGAATGAAGGCTTTTTTCTTTCCATCAAAGTGTAATCCGAGATATTCAGTTGTATTTGCTGGTTTTAAAGCTACTGGAAAGTCGAACTTAGAAATAAAGTTGTGATAATTTTCAGTAGTGATCAACTGTGTCCCTGGAATTGGCAAGCCGGTTTGTTCAGCTAACTTATAGAATTTATCTTTATGAGTTAATGAAGTAAGTAATTCTTGGTCAATAAAAGGAACGTCAAAAAGACCCTCAAGCTCACTTTTATTACGGATCACTTGTTCAGCATACTGATCACTGGCAGCAATTATAATTAAGTGTTGATAGGTTTTCTTTAATTCTTTACCGGTTTCGTTAATTGCGTTAACGAATTCCTCATCGTTAGTAAAGTGTTTGACAATAACGTTTAGAATTTTGGAATCCCTAGTCATGATCAGATTTCCACGGCCAAAACAAGTTGGTTTGATGTGAAAAGCTTCATGCAAGGAACGCGCAATTCCGTAGGCGTTGTTATCAGTCCCCAAAATTATTGGCATAAAAGTTTCTGTTTGTACCATCATACATCCCCTAATGATTATTTCATCAGTTTATAGTTTGAATAAATAGAGTCAATTGAATCCTCAATTCTAAATGGTATCACAGAAAGCATTATTATAGGAAATAATTTTCCGAGTTTAGAGATAGCATCCTCATAAAATGATATAAAAATTTGAAGAAATTAAGTTAGTTTTGAATCAGTATTACTCACGAACAAAATCTCAATTATCATCGGAACAAAACTAGATATTAGGAATAAATATCCATATAAATAAAATTGCTTTATTTTAATAACCCCCATTTAATCGGGATTTTAATAGATGTATAATTTAGCCGTTAAATTTAGGGAAATGGGAGATTAAAATAATGAAATTTAGATCAAAACCGGTCGCAATTATTGCCGCATTGGCTATGGCGACTACTGGAGCAATTACAGCTTTATCAAGTAATAGTGCACAAGTAGATGCTGCCACTGTTGCGACAGTTCATGCCGGAGTTACAGCAAGACTCTATACGGCAGACGGTGTTATGGTTTCTAATCGTGCACTTGCACCAAGCACACCATGGCAAGTAGGCAAAACAGCTACTATTAATGGAGAAACAATGTACCAAGTTTCTACTGATGAATATCTTCGTGCCTCTGACTCAACGTTAACAGGCCAAGATACTCCAGCCCCAACACCAGCAACTACTTTAATAGCAACTGTTGGTAACAAACCAGCTCCATTGTATCTAACAGCTACAAAAGGTGATCCACAACCATATAGTGAATTAGCTGCTAATACATCTTGGAAAGTTAGTCGTGTTGTCACAAATGGAACTGACACATTCTATGAGGTTTCACTTGGTGTATTCATAAAAGCTACCGATTCAAGTTTAAATATGACACCAACAAATGTTGAGACTTATTCGGGATTCACAGCATATTTAGGATATAAATAATATTTGGGTTAATAGATAGGGGAGAATCATGCAGAAAAAGTTAAAATTGGCGGCATTATTATTTATTGGGGCACTTATTTTGGCTGGATGCAGTAGTCAAAGTCAAAGTAGTAATAATAATTCTGGCAGGAAGACAACTACTTCAAAAGTAAGTGACAATGGTCATAAATCTACTACTAGAACTAAGCAGGGGGATACGCTTTGGGATAGCAGTAAAGACAGCAAGTTAAAGAGCTTTATCGATCAATGGGCGCCAACTATGAAGCAATCATATGTTAAATATAATGGGAAGAACTCTTTAAAAACTTCGACCGGAACTAGATATCCCGATGACTTGTCGAATGTAACCGTTGAAGGCGCTAATACGTCGATTGGCTGGAGTAAAGATGGTGAAGGTAATTACGACTATGACGTTGTTGCAATTTATAATTACGATGGCACGGTTCCTCCATTACCAAATCACATCACTTATTTCTTCACTTTTCACAAAGGACAACCAATCGTCTTAGTAGATCAAAGTCGTGATGGGACACCTAATCTAAAGGAAACAGAAAATAATGACGTTAAGTCAGCCTTTTCTAATATTGCGGCTGGTAAGAGTACAAGTACAACAACTAATAGTAATAGTTCCAATAATAGTCAGGCATCATCTAAGAAGAATACTACAGCAAATGTTACTGATCCTAATGTAATTGGATTGATGGTGTATCAATACTCTAGACCTAAAGATGATGGTATATCCATGGAACCCGATTTAGGAGTTTATAGAGATGGTGATAAATATTGGATCGGAATAGGTACTTTAGCTTCAAGTGTTGCCTATAAGTTCAGTGGTAATACAGTTACTTACTATACTAAAGATTTCAGTGGTGGACAGTCAGATGCAGATGCACCACTAGTTCCGCATGATATTAGTTTGAAGATGTTGGTAGATAAATTTTATTCAACTGATGCAGATAAACAAAACGTTGATTCAGTAGCAGCCCAAATGCCTGCCATTTCAGGTGATTAAAAAAGCTTCAGGAATCCTTATATTAGAGGATTTCTGAAGCTTTTTTTGTTTTGTTATATTCGATGTTATTGTTTTGTATTCTATTAAAAGTACAGCGTACTAATAAACCTCGAAGACTTGACAGGTCGAATGGGCTTATTTTTTAGTTGAACACCTGCCACCACTTGGGTGGAGTTGTAATGGCAAACCTCTGCAGGGTTTGTCATTTTTATTACACTTATATTTTAGCAGGTATTATTTCAATTTTCTATTAAATAGAATCTTTAGATATGAATTTAGTATTAGGATTTGAGCCTGTGTAATCATACAATGCATTGAATTGACCAAATGTATCGTAATCCCAGTCAGCATCAAAAGCAGCAGCATTACCACTGATACCTAAACCAACGTTAGGACCTGAATAGATCAAAGCGGCACGGTGTCCGTAGTGGCCTTTTTGTCCAGCGCTGGTTAGATTATTTCCTTCGTTATACCATCGTGACAATAGGTAGTAGGCTGTATCTTTGTCAGATGTAACGTAGGCCCATTTAACCAAGTAATCTAATCCTGCACCGGATAAATTCTCGGAAGTACTTCTAGAAGCAGTTGAGTGATCTAGAGTATTACCAACCTGTTGTTCAGCACGTTGTTGAGCGTAGTTCATCATATCTGATGTTACGGTAACAGGTGCGGTACCATTAGCCTTGTGCAAAGCATTCAAGTATTCACCAAAGTATTTATTGATGTTTTCCATGTTTGGCTTGTAGGTATTTACTTCGTTACCAGTATCAGGATCAAATGTCTTATTAAGATCAGTTAGATGGCTTACTTCTACATGAGGAAGAGTGCCTTCATCACCATGAACTTGATAGTTATATAAGGTGATATATTGATGATTAGAAATTTGATAGTATGTTTTGCCTGTTGATGATTCAAAAACGGATTTTGAAACAACCCAATCTGAATATTGATCAACACGACCGTTAATTGATCCGTCGCGGTCGTCATAAGTATTTGCATAATATTGTTCAATTAGGATATCTACTGGACGACTGTTTTGGTCATCGTTACTTCCTGTCAAACTAGCAGTATCAGTCGACTTCAAGTATTCATTTGTTGAAACTTGGTAGTAGTCGATGCCATTCATTTGAATAGTTTTGCCAACTTGCCAAGGTGTATTAGCAGCAAGTCCTCTATTCTGTACGAGTGTACCGTCTTGTGTGTATAGACGTGTTACAGAGACGTTTTTTGTTGTAGCAACCTCTGCAGCATCGGCGGTGTTGCTTAGTGCAGAACTAGTAGCAAAGGCAGCTAGAGCCAATCCAGACACAGCCAGTGACTTTAATAATAATGATTTCATTAGTTTCCCCCTATAACTTAATAATTCTCTTATTAAGGATTACAAATCCTATATTAAGTTAAATATTTGGTTCTTTCAATATATTTCTAAAGATGAGATAGATAAGACGTAAGCTCTTTTATTTGACAAAAAATATCGAAAAATTGGACTTTGTTAAAAGTCATATTGTTACTTAATCCATAAAATATTAGATATAGGAGTTATTTTTATTATTAAAATACTTTGTTGATTTTGCACTGTTTCGTATATATACTAAAATCAAGTTCCATATAAAAGCGCTTTCGGGGGGATTCAATATGAAAAAGAGAATTATGGGTAGTCTATTTGTTGCTGGAATGACAGCCGTTACAATTGGTGCATTTAGCAACTTAACAAACGTATCAGCTGCAGGTGTTGCTACAACATTTGACAAGATCGTACGTATGTACAAGCCAAATGGGGATTTGGTAACGAATCGTGCTTTAGGAGCACACACTCCATGGCAAGTTGGTGAAACTAGAACCATTAATGGTGAGACAATGTATCAAGTATCAACTTCAGAATTTGTTAAGGCTGGAGATGTGTCTTATGATGCTGGTCCTGGTGGCAATACAGATGCTAATACAGATAACAAGGCCAACTCTAATGTTGTTATATCTACTTATTATTCGATTGGATATAATGATAAAGACGGAACAACTACATCTTTACATGTCAGTTCTACAAATCCTAGCTTGATTGGTTCATTCAAAGTAGGCAGAATTGTTAACAATGGCATTAGTACATATTATCAAGTTTCAACACATACTTGGATCGATGGAGCTGGCAGAGGTGATGATGATTTTTACAAGCCTACAGTTACCGGTGACCAAACGATTGAATATGACGACAATTTCAGTCCTGTTGGTAAGACTGTATTGGGTATGACGGCTGACGGTATTCGCAATATGTTAGTAAACGATTACCAATGTGATGCCACTGCGTTAGCCGCTGTTCCAGATAATTGGCTACTGTTCAATTACGCTGATTTTGTTGAAGCACAAGATCGACCAAATACTGGATTTGTTTCTTATATAAATGACACATATCCAGATGTTCATGGATATGCATTTGGTCTTTGGGTGGAATAAATTAAATTAGTAATTCAAAAGATAATTGTAACGATATTAAATCGTACTGTTGATGCAGTACGATTTTTTTGACAAAAAATATCGAAAAATTGGAATTTGTTTTGAATACGACATAATATGTCGCACCCATATGCTATGGTATCCACATAAATGATCGTTACAGATGTGGAGGAATGGTTATGGATTCTAGGGATGACTTTTTAATAAATTTGAAAAAATTGCAGGATCTGAAATTTATGATTTATGAATTCAGCAATAGACGTGTAGACTTCCATGATTTTGGAATCCTTACATTGGATCTTCGAACAGAGTCGATTGAACTGGATGCAGAATATAAGCAACTAAAAAAGGACCACACAATTGAAGAAATTGCATGGTCCATCGTTCATAAATATGATTTATAGATCTTTTATTTTCATAATCAGTTTAGCCAACTCGCGGCGTTTATCTTCAGGAAGAGTAGATAAGTAGTTGATCAGATCTAATGTGTCAGGATCTTGTAGGTTTTCATTCAAAAAGAAATCACGTAATTGTAGGTTTAATGCCTGTGCAATATCGTTTAATTTTTGAATCTTGATGTTATCTAATTTTCCGCGTTCAATTATCGAAATTAAGCTGGGCGATGATCCAGATTTTTCGGCTAACTGTTCGATAGTCATATTCAGAGCTTTTCTTCGTTTTCGAATTGTCTTGCCGATCTCTTCAAGCATGAACTTCCCCCAATTTAAGTGTTGTGTCTGTGAATTCAATCTTAATGGAATTTTTATGCTTGTGACAGATTAGCATATGTATCTTTTTACTATTAATCCACATGTGTATACATCATTTATAAGAATTTTTTCTATTTAATAGGATAAATCATGACGAAATGTCAAAATTTATTTGGTTAAAAGTGCATCGTACCGAGTACTTTACTTAGTATTATATGTAGATATTTTTCTTGAAACTAAAATAATCGGTTGATTTTATGTAATTGCATATATATAATTAAATTAATTTCAATATGTGTATATATATTAGGGGGATTCAATATGAAAAAGAAAATTATGGGTAGTATAGTTGTTGCTGGAATGGCAGCGGTTACAATTGGCGCGCTCAGTAACTTAACAAACGTATCAGCTGCAGGTGTTGCTACAACATTTGACAAGATCGTACGTATGTACAAACCAAATGGTGATTTGGTTACAAACCGTGCTTTAGGGGCACATACTCCATGGCAAGTTGGCAAAACTAGAACCATCAATGGCGAGACAATGTACCAAGTATCAACTTCAGAGTTTGTTAAGGCAGGGGATGTGTCTTATGATGCTAATCCTGGTGGCAACACGGATACAAACACTAATACAGATAATAAACCTAATTCTAATGTTGTTATAACTACTAATTATTCAATTGGATATAATGACAATGATGGAACAACTACAGATGGACATATAAATTCTAAAAATCCTGACTTGATTGGTTCATTTAAAGTAGGCAGAATTGTTAAGAGTAGTATTGGAACGTTCTACCAGGTATCAACACATACTTGGATCAATGGAGATGGCATGGTTGATGGAGATGGTGATGATTATTACATACCTAAAGTTACCGGTGACCAAACGATTGAATATGACGACAATTTCAGTCCTGTCGGTAATACTGTATTAGGTATGACAGCCGACGGTATTCGCAACATGCTAACAAACGATTATCAATGTGATGCCACTGCATTAGCCGCTGTTCCAGATAATTGGCTATTATTCCATTATGCAGATGTTGTTGAAGCAGGAGACCAACCAGATACTGGATTTGTTGCTGTTATAAATGAAACATATCCAGACGTTCACGGTTACTCATTTGGCTTTTGGGTAGAATAAAATCTTAGGGGAGATTTATGATGAATAAAAGAACAATAGGCAGTTTATTTATTGCCGGAATGGCTGC
The DNA here is from genome assembly GCF_003946625.1 of Companilactobacillus kedongensis. Lineage (GTDB taxonomy): Bacteria > Bacillota > Bacilli > Lactobacillales > Lactobacillaceae > Companilactobacillus > Companilactobacillus kedongensis. The sequence continues at coordinate 37,895 of NZ_RHOR01000003.1, forward strand.
ATTAACTGTTGGTATTTTTAGTAATTCAACAGATGTTTCAGCATCCGGAGTTGCTACAACATTCGATCACGTTACACGTATGTATAACAGAGATGGAGATTTAATAACAAATCGTGCTTTAGGTGCTAATACTCCATGGCAAGTAGGAATATTTGCTGAAATCAATGGAGAAAAAATGTACCAAGTTTCTACAAATGAATTTGTTAAAGCTTCTGAAACAAGTTATGAGGGTCCAGTTGTTAAGAGTATTACGGATGATGATTTAAGAGGAACATGGATAAATGGTAACATTAGATATTATTTTAATGTTGGTAGATTAATTATTAACAATAATAGTGAAAACACCAGATATGACGGTTACTATACTATTGCATCTGTAAAGGGTGACCAAGTCACAATAGTGTTTAATGATGATGATTCAGAAGGCTGGACTCAAACATTTACTTATGATGGTAATTCATTGACATCTAATTCAACAAGTTTGGTTTTATATAAAGTAAATTAATGCTAATTTAAAAGATAATTGTAACGATATTGAGTCGTACTGTTGATGCAGTACGACTTTTTAAATTAAAACGGGGGATCTTTATGAAAAAACGAGGAATATTTTTACTTGGAATTATTGCACTTCTATTAGTAATTACTGGATGTGCTAGTCAAAGTAAACAAAGTGCACCAATAAGTAAAATTGAGACAAAGCAATATGACAAACTTTCTAAAAGTGATCGTGATAATATTCAATTTACCTTCAAACGTCATGAAGGCACGATTGAAGGACAGGGGCAGATTGATTTAACAATCAAAAACCAATCGAATAAGAATATTAAGTTTGATTTAGAAGATTTTAAATATTTGGGAGCAGATAGGTTAAAATCTGATAAATCAGGAATTAAGACAATTAAGTTAAATAAGAAAGTAACTATCAAAGGCATTTTTAAAGATATTGATGAAACTGTTTTTAACGATCCAGGACTATTCTGTTATAAAAGTACTGATTTCAAATTAGCATATTTAGATGGTAAAACTTCTAGATCAAGTAATTTGAGCGATTCACAATTAAAGAAAGAATATAGTGATTTTATGTCGAATAAGAATGACGTAACAATGAACTCTGAAAGTTCAACTATTGATAACAATGATTCGAGTGGTAAATCTACTGATAGTTCAACTACAACTGATGATGATAGTTCCGATTCAAACAATGATGACTCAGACAATAATCAATCTGGAAGTAGTAACGCCGTTAATAGTTCTGATGAGGCTATAGCCTTGGTTCAAAAGTCAAAAGATGTCGGTGAATGTTTTGCTTTTCCAAACGACGATAACGATAATACATACCTTTATGATACGAGTACCGGACTTCAAGGTTATTGGATAGGTATTGCTTATCATGGCGCAAGTGGAATCACAACATATCCAACACAATATACGGTATTGACTGATGGAACAATATTAGATGGTAGACCTGATTTAAATTAATATATTAAGGAGAAAAAATAATGAAAAAGAGATACTTAGCTGTAATTCTCTTCTTAATACTATTAATTTCAGGATGTTCAAGTAGTAATGGTACTAATAGAGAATCTTCTAAAACAGACAAAGAAACTGAGACTTATTTTTTTAATAAGATATCTAGTGAGAATAGTTCGAATGTTAAATTCTCGTTTAAGAAAAACACAGGAACAATAGTTGATTCTAGTACGATTGATTTGACGATAACCAATCAATCTAATAAGAATATCAAATTTGACCTAAATGAATTTATTTTATTGAGTGCTGACGATATACATTCTGCTAAATCAGGGATCAAAATAATTAAGCCTAATAAAAAAATAACTATTAAAAAGCTTTTTCAAGATGTCGAAACTGACGTACTAGAAAATCCTGGATTGTTTGTTTATAAGAATGATAATTTTAAATTGGCTTATTTAAATCCTAATAATGATACTTTTAGTTCGAACAATTTGAAAAATAGACATTTAAAAAATGATTATAAAGATTATGTTAATCAAAAAGGTAGCACCACTGTAGATTCTAACAAATCAAATAATAGTACAACTAATGAGAACTCAAATAACAATGATACTAGTTCTGATAATGATTCGGTGAATGCTACAAGTGATACTAAAAGTAACGTTGTCAATAGCGAAGGCCAGGCTATGGCACTTGTTGAAAAGCAAAATGGACCAGCTATCGATGACGAAAGCTATTCGTATAACTCTGGTATGTGGGACACTGCTAGTGGTAAATCTTACTGGGTTATTTTAACTAAACCCAATCCTGATGCTCCCGATATACAAATGCCTATGGGTTCATGGATGGTGTATCCAGACGGAACGATAGTTTCAGGTAGACCAACTGGTAATTCAAATTAGAAAATAGTTGACGTAATTCTCAATATCACAGGTAAAAACTACTCATAATATTTCAAAGTTTTTAGCAGTTCACTTTTGACTTCTTCTACCAATGAAGCGGGAGATTTAACTCGCACTCGAGGTCCTTGTTCCATGATCCACAAGATTAATCCCTGCATATAAGCACTACCCTCAATCAAAACTTCACCGTCTAATTCTTTCTTGATTTTAGCATTGGGAAAATGATCCAAAGCTGTTTGCGGATATCCAGAATAATACAGTTCAAAATTATTTTCTTTGCCATCACTTATGAGATAAGTTTTATTTATTTCTTTACCGTCGTCTTTTTTGATTTCCCATGGTAAGCGAATTTTCTTATTTGGTAATGGTTTGATGGTTTGAAAACGATCTAAGCGATGCAGGATATTCTTATTATATTTTTCGTTATACGTTACGACGTAAAAATAAAAATTATCGAAATACAGACTAATGGGCAATTCAATATCTCTTTTGATTTGCCGCAGGCCATTTAAATAAGTAAATTCAATGGCTGTATTTTCTGAGATATATTTAGAAAAGTTTTTGATACGAGGTAATAGGTCATAATCTGATTTGATCGGTACGTACTTTGATGTGGTACTACTGATCAATTTTTTAGCTAATGGTTGATCTTCTACAGATAGTCGGTTTAATAGTCTATCCATCAGCTGTTCTAATTCGGTTTTATTGAAGGCACGTGTACCGATGACAATTTTTAATAATGCTAATGTTTCTTCAAAAGAAAAGTCTGACTGTTCTTTTAGATAGTATTCTTTTCGTTTGAGATCATGGATGTAAGAGACGTTAAAATTACTTTCTTCTATAGTATCCTTAATATCTCGCAAATATCTTTGGATAGTTTTTGTCGAACAATGATATCGTTCTTTTTCGTCGTCCATGGTGAGTTTGTCGCCTTGGAGCATGCGGATTAACATTTCGGTTATGTGTTTGCTGGCATTCATGATATTCTCCTTTCGTATTATTATAATAAAAACTTTAATGAGTATTTCTCTATCTTGTAAATAATCTAGGCAACTATACTAAAGGTGAGAGAGTTGTACTCCCTCAAAGATATACCTACGTTTCTTTAATGTTTCCCTGATTGCCGACCCAAACTTCCCGTGGGTCGGTATTTTTTTGACCACTTATTCGATAAAAGTGACCACTTAGACAAATGGGCTATCAAGTAACTGTTATATGTGGTGTAATATTTTTAGCGAAAGGGTTGTGGGACGTGAAAATAAGGGTAGATGTTTCGCCGAAGTATTCAGAAAAAGAGATCGTGATCAAATCTCCTGAAGAAGATGACGAATTAAAGCAAATCGTAGATAAAATTAAACATATTGAAAGTGAATTCAGTCAAATAAACGGTTATATCAATGAAACGGTTTATTCGCTTGATTTAAAAGAAATATTATTTTTTGAGACTAATGAGCGCAATGTCTATGCTCACACCAAAAACAACGCCTTTTTGATTCATTACCGACTGTATGAATTGGATAATAATTTGCCGGATAGCTTCTTGCGGGTGTCCAAATCTGCAATTATCAATGTTGATGAAATCATTTCATTGTCACGGTCGGTAACGGGAAATTTGGTTCAATTTAAAAATACCTATAAAACGATATATGTTTCAAGAAGATTTTTAAAGGAATTGAAAAATAGATTAAATCAAAGGAAGTTTTAAAGATGAGAAATAGAAATGGAATCTTTTGGGGACTGTTTATGTTGATAAGTGCCGGCATTCTGATCGTCAGTCAGATGCATTTGATCAGCTATACATTCAGTTTCTGGACTGTAGTTGTAACAATTTTCTTGGTAGCTGTTTTGATCAAAAGTTTAGTTTATTATGCAATACCGGGAACAGTATTTTCACTGGCATTTCTGGCAATCTTGTATGCTAAACCACTTGGTATAACAGCAATTGTCCCTTGGACGATTTTAGGTGCGGCTTTGCTGATAACGATTGGCTTGTCGATGATATTGCATCCCTTTTTGGCTAAGCATAGACCATGGATGAGATTCGATCATCATGGTAGAAGTTGGCATAATCCTAGAATGCATCATCATGTTGACCATGATGTGGATGTTGAAACGACTGATCGATCGGATGTAAATGTCAGTGTTAGAATGGGTAGCAGTGTTAGGTATGTGACTTCAGATGATTTTAAAGAAGCCAATGTCGATGTATCAATGGGTAATGCCAAAGTTTACTTTGAAAATGTAACAGTTGAAGATACAGCTATTATTAATGTTGATATATCGTTGGGAAATGTTGAATTATATGTTCCTAAAAATTGGAACATTGTAAAAGAGATTGATGATAGTAACATGAGCGGAATAGGTGAGGAAGGTTATCCAAATATTACTGAGGATAGCCCGGTAATTACTGTTCATGGTTATCTATCATTGTCAGGGTTGAAAATAACTTATATATAGAAATAAGAGAGTGCGACAAAACATGTTCAGCTTTCGAGCATTAAGGCAAATGGCTCCAGTAATCCGATTTTGGATTACTGGAGCCATTTGTTTTAAGCGGAAAAATCTATGTTTTGTTACACGTTTATGCGCTGTATATTTAGGACAAGAATATGTCACAGCTTTTTTACTATTTAATTATATTTAATTTTATGCGATCGTCAGAAATATCTTTAGGAGAAAATTCCTCACTTGTTTGACCAACTGTTAACGCGAATAGTGCGGTAAATCCATCTGGCAAAACGGTGTTTGGAATCAGATGAATGCTGCCCATATTGTAATTGGCTCCCAGTCCTTGATCTTCAGCAGCGAGTTCCATATTGTGGACGATAGCTCCGGCTGAAACGTATTCTGCTTTAGTAGGATCTTTGGCAGAAACTACTATCAGAGTTGGTGCATTATAAATGCCAGTTATTTGTGAGAGGACTTGCTGATCCTGAATGACGGTCAATCTGTAATCATCGTAACTACCTAATGAAACAGGCGCAGCATTAGCGGCCAGGATAATTTGATGTAGCTGGTTGTCATTTAATTGGCCAGAATATTTACGAATCGCTTTACGTGAATGAATCATCTTTAAAGTTTCCATAACTAAACACTCCTTTTTGGTACAAGTCCATTTTATCGCATTGAATTATTTAAACAAAATGAATCATAAGTATAACTTATCAATCATCAATTTTTTTAGAATTGGTAAGAGACGAGTTTACTTGTAATATTGTCCTCGAAAGTTAGTTAATACACGGAGGATATATAAATGAATAATGAAGTAGTCGTATTATTTGGTGCCGGAGCTATCGGCGAAGCAATTGTTAGAAGAGTATCTGCTGGTAGAAAGTTACTATTGGCTGATTATAGTGAAGATAAGTTAGCCGAAATGAAACAGAAATTGTCAGAAGCTGGATTCTCAGTTGAAACTATTAAGGCTGATCTATCTTCTAGAACTTCTATTAAAGAAGTAGTTGCCAAAGCACAATCACTTGGTGATATTATGGGATTAGTCAATGCTGCTGGAGTTTCACCATCACAAGCCAGTGCTGAACAAGTTTTGAAAGTTGATCTTTATGGAACTTCCGTACTATTAGAGGAATTTGGAAAAGTTATGGCAGCAGGTGGTTCAGGAATTGTTATTTCGTCACAATCAGGACATCGTTTGCCAGGATTATCAGTTGAAGACAATAAATCATTAGCCATGACACCAACTGAAGAATTGCTGGACTTGCCAATCTTGCAAGAAGACGTTATTACTGATTCATTGGCCGCTTATCAATATGCCAAAAGAACTAATGTTTTACGTGTCGCCGCTGAATCAGTCAACTGGCAAAAACGTGGGGCAAGAATAAATGCCATCAGTCCTGGTATAATTATGACACCACTGGCTTTGGATGAATTGAATGGACCAAGAGGAGACGGATATAGAAAGATGTTTGATTCTATGGTCACGAAACGTCCAGGTACACCAGATGAAATTGCCAGTTTAGCAGAATTATTAATGGATCGCCGCAGCGCCTTTATTACCGGAAGTGATTTTCTCGCCGATGGTGGAATTACTGCACAGTATTGGTATGGAGACGTGGACGAAGTTAGAAATTAAGAGCGGTTCAATGAGCGGTAATACATGAGCATTACCTAGGATAACCAATTTGTCACGTAGTGGCACATTGATTATCCGTAGTAAGCGCAGTGTATTGCTCATTGTAAGCGCGTTTCAAAAGCACAAAAAAGAGGGAGATTTTAATGTGAAAGCAACAGCCTTTATTGAACCAGGAAAAGTTGAAGTACAAGACGTAGAGAAACCTAAAATTGAAAAACCAACTGACGCTATTATTCATGTTTTACGTTCCTGTGTTTGTGGATCTGATTTATGGTGGTTCCGTGGTATTTCCGATCGTGAGAAGAATTCTTTAGTAGGTCATGAAGCAATCGGTATCGTTGATGAAGTAGGTTCAGAAGTTACTGATGTTAAAAAAGGTGACTTTGTAATTGCACCATTTACACATGGTTGTGGTCACTGTGCTGCTTGTTTGGCAGGATTTGATGGTGATTGTATGAATAAAGAAGAAGGCGGAAATGGCGGATATCAAGGCGAATACTTGAGATTTACTAATGCCAATTGGGCCTTGGTAAAAGTTCCCGGATCTCCAAAAGATTATTCAGATGAAACAATCAATTCTCTTTTAACATTAGCTGACGTTATGGCAACTGGTTATCATGCTGCAGCAGCTGCTGAAGTAAAGAAAGGCGATACTGTTGTTGTTATGGGTGATGGTGCCGTTGGATTATGTGGTGTCATTGCTTCTAAGCTTCGTGGTGCTAAACGAATTATTGCCATGAGTCGTCACGAGGATAGACAAAAATTAGCCTTGGAATTTGGTGCAACTGATATTATTGCTGAACGTGGTGACGAAGCTGTTCAAAAAGTTATGGAACTAACAGATGGTGGAGCTGACGCCGTACTTGAATGTGTTGGTACAGAGCAATCAGTTGATACAGCCGTTAAAGTTGGTCGTCCAGGGGCTGTTGTTGGTCGTGTCGGAGTTCCTCAAAAAGCTGAGATGAATACAAACAACTTATTCTGGAGAAATATTGGCTTGCGTGGTGGAATTGCATCAGTTACTACTTATGATAAAGAAATTTTATTGGATGCAGTTTTGAAAGGTAAGATCAATCCAGGAAAAGTCTTCACAAAACGTTTTGCATTAGACGATATTCAAAAAGCTTATGAAGCAATGGATAAACGTGAAGCTATCAAGTCATTAGTTATTGTTAGTGAAGGATAATATTTAAAAATAAAGCATGATTTCGAAATTATTCGAAATCATGCTTTTGTTTTTAGTACAATTAAACTAATTGATTTAATAAAAGGAGCAAAAATATGTTCCAACAAATGCAATATTTCATATCTATCGTAAAAAATCATAGTTTCACACAAGCGGCCGTAGAATGCCATATTTCTCAGTCAGCTATTTCTCAACAAATGAAAGAATTAGAGACTCATTTGGGAGTTAAATTACTCGAAAGAAAAGGCCGCAGTTTTGAAGTTACTGAAGCTGGACAATATTTCTATACACATAGCCAGGACATTTTGGATAATATTGATACGTTAGTAGAAAATACGGTCAAGATTGTTAAGGATGAACAAGTTGAATTAAGAGTTGGTTATCTTAAGAATTTTGGTACCACAGAATTTTTACAAACAGTCTCGAAATTTTCTGAGGACTTTCCGCAAGTAAAAATTAAGATCAATAGCGGTAATCACGAAGAATTGTATGAGTTATTACGTACAGGAAAAGTGGATTTGAATTTTTCTGACCAACGAAGAGCACTGTCTAATGAATATGTGAATGAGTTTTTGACGGATAGTAAATTTATGTTGGCTATAAGCAGAACATCTTTTGCTGATATTAATGATCAAATGGATATCTCACAACTGGCAGATATTCCCTGTGTCTTGATTACTGCTAACGATCAAAGAGAGTCTGATGAGGCATATTATCGAGAGATTTTAGGTGTTAAAAGTGAATTCATTTTGGCCGCAAATTATGACGAAGCTCAAATTTTAGTGGCATCAAATCAAGGCTATTTGATTGTAAACGATCGGACAGAAAAGCAATTGAATCCTGGAATCGTTAAAACAGTTAACTTAATAAATGCTAAACAACAGATGGTCCAAAATTACTATGCTTATTGGAAAGCTGATAATTCTGGCTATTATATTGAATCCTTTGCAAAATTACTTAAAGAAAGTTTTGCATAAGTTAGACTTATCAGTTAATCCTCGAATTGAAATAGCTCTATATCAGTATTTTAGGTATTATTTTCATGAAGTTAAGGAGTGATATTTATGACTGATAAAGAAAAAATCATTGAATTATATCGTGATGAAAATAAAGCTATGGTAAGTAAAGATATTAATAAATTAAATGAAATTTTGAACGTATCAATGCATTTAACTCATATGACTGGCTACGTTCAGTCCAAATTAGAGTGGATCGATCAGATTCAAAATGAAGAAATGAAGTATTTGTCATCGGTTGAAGAAAATATCAAAGATATAAAAATTGCTGGCAATAAGGCTAGTTTGATTGGTCAAAATCAAGTTAGGGCAAGCATCTGGGGTGGAGGCATCAATACTTGGCCACTGGAAATGAAAATGTATTTCGTTAAAGAGAACGGTGATTGGATCATAGCTGATCAAGTTGCCAGCACATATTAAAAACAGAAGAGTGACCAAATATAGTCAGATTTTGAGCATTAAGAAAAACAAGACTAGTAATCCAATTTTGGATTGCTAGTCTTGTTTATTTTAAGCGGAAAAAGCTATGTTTTGTTGCACGATTAAGCTTTAGCATTAATGGAATCAGCACTTTCTAACATCTGATAGGTTGCTTCAAACGTTGGACAGACATCTCCAGGAATGGCGTAATTTTGAGTGGTTTCACGAAGTTGATCAAAGTCATCATCCAAATTTTGATCATTTTCAGCTGCCTCTTTTAGGTTAAGATATTCTTCTCTAACAGCGAATACTTCGGGATGATTTTTACCATGTGCAATCGTAATTGCTTTAGTGAATAAATCTAACTTTTCTTGATTTTTATTTAAGTAATCTTTAACAGCAGTCATGTATAAAACCTCTTTTCATTTGATAGTTTTAGTTTATATGAAAGCGGTTAAAAGTTACTTGATTTAAATCAAGAATCCTAATTATTCTTGCGTATTTCGTGCTTTACTTTCCGAGTTGCTAAGAGAGAATTGTCTTCTTTCGTAATGGGTTTTGATAGTTCTTGAAGACGATCACTTTCATTTGGCAAAAGAGCAATCATTCTTTTAAAGGCAGTGTTTTTAGAATCATCATCAATTGCATTGTAGTATCTCATTAACATTAATGTGAATTCTGCTCTGTCTAAATCATTGATAGGTAAAATCAAATAATTTCCGTTTTTGAGTGCACCGATTGCTGAATTGGCAGCGATTAAAGCAGTTCGCTTATTACCATCTTGAAAAGGCTGAAGTTTAGAAATATCTGCGAATACTTTCCAAGCATCGATTTCGCTTTTTTTAGAATTATTGAATGTAGTAACGATATCATCCAAATCATTTCTTGAAATTACATCAGGAGGAAAATATGCATCCGTGCTGTCACTACTTATCAAAATGGCGGTTCTGTCATCAGGATTATAATATGAATTTCTGAGATGACCAGGTATATTAGGCTTTTCGTCTGAAGGAGAATCGAATTCTTTGTTTATGGCAATGATTCCATCCGTATTGAACCCTATTTTTTTAATAGCATTAATACCTTTTAGAGAATCGTTAAAAATAGCAATGTCATCTCTATCTTGCCTTAAAGGTTTAGTGGAATTTTCATCTAATGCTTTTTTTGTTTGATAGATAGTACTTCCATATCCGTTTAATGAGCCTAATGATGCAATGAATCTTGCAAGTGCCGTATTATTCATATAATCACCTCCCAATTTTAAGATAAGTTTACTATCTTTTAGCTAAAATCCCTATGATGTTGCCATAATAAGTAAGATCCACCGATAAGAAATACGATGGAATATTTGATCAAAAAGAAAATCTGCCACATGAATGCGTGTGGAAGAACAAGGTCGCAGATTATAAACGTTACGAACATAAATAGAGCAGAACTGGCAAGGATTTTGCTAGTTCTTTCATCTCCGCTACTGAAAAAATTCCAGCCAAGGAATAGATAAAATCCTCTAAGTATAATTATCAAGCTGATAAAGAATACTGCAAAAGCTCCTCCGACTAATTGATTCCAGTGGGCAGTTGATTCTGAAGACCAAAGAAGCAGTCCAGTGAATAGTCCATTATTGATCATTGTTGTTTCCTTCCTCATATTGAAAAATTTCTTTTAGCGGAACTTTAAAATAATCTGAAATTCTAAATGCCAACAAAAGAGTAGGGACGTAGTTACCTTTTTCCATAACAAAAATAGTCTGTTTGGAAACTCCAACTTTATCTGCTAATTCTTGTTGTGACATTCTAGCTAATACTCGATGTTCGTAAACTGTGTTCGAGATGTTGTCACCAAAATCTTTTTTCATATATCTAACCTCATGCACGTATAATAACTTATAGTTTTAAAAAAGTAAAGTAAACTTATACTCGGGCGTATTACTATTTATAGCTTGATAAATGTGTAATAATGAAATTAGAAATGATTTTGGTATGGGAGGAAAGTATTATGGCAGATAAAGAATTTACTTTAGAAGAGTTGAAACAATATGATGGACAAAATGGCAACAAGGCTTATGTGGCTATTGATGGCGTAGTTTATGATATGACAGATGTTAAACCTTGGGCAGGAGGCAAGCATCATGGAAATACTGCCGGAAATGATCTATCTGATGTGATCATTCACGCTCCACATAAAAAATCAGTTTTATCCAAGTTAACTGCAGTTGGTAAATTAACTAATTAAATTTTATAGATTAATAGAAAATAAATTAGTCGGAAGGGATGAGAATATTTACCAGCTGTGGAAGTGGCGTTATTGCTTTAGCAATTACACCACCGAACGTATTTGGAAATTTGTTGAACTTTACAAGGTTTCAAATCGAGGATGGAGACCTTGGCTCCGTCCGTTTCGCACAGCAGGTGAATACTCTCATCCCTGTAGACGGCTAACTTTAAAATAATTCGATCCGTTATTCTAATAAGAATAACGGGTTTTTAATATGAGTGAATTAATATTGAAAGTCGTATAATAGAAGTATTATAGACATTTAGGGAGGATTTTATGACTGAACTAACGCATTTTTATCAAAAATTCCAGCCAACACATTATGATATCTATTTAGATATTAATCGAGAAACCAAAATGATTTCCGGTAAGACAACTATAACCGGTGAGGCTAAGGTTAAGAATATTTCGATCCATCAAAGTGGTTTAACTATCAAGTCCGTTCAAGCGGGTGGACAAGATGTTTCCTTCACAACAGAAGACCAAAATGATGCACTAAATATTGATTTAACTAAAATTGGCGAAGTAACTTTAACAATTAAATACACTGCACCTTTGACAGATTCTATGATGGGAATCTATCCTTCATATTACGAAGTCGGTGGCGTTAAGAAACAAATTATCGGTACACAATTTGAGACAAACTTTGCTCGCCAAGCATTTCCATGTATCGACGAACCTGAAGCTAAAGCTAAATTTGATATTGCTATCAAGTTTGACGAAAAAATTGGCGAAACAGTTTTAAGCAATATGCCAGAAATTAAGACAGAAAATGGCGTTCACTATTTTGATACTACTGTTCGTATGTCTACATATCTGATTGCTTTTGCCTTTGGTGAACTACAAAGTAAGATAACAACTACTAAGAGTGGCGTAAAAGTCGGAGTCTTTGCTACCAAAGCCCACAAAGCTAATGAATTAGACTTCGCTTTAGATATTGCTAAACGTGCGATCGAATTTTATGAAGATTTTTATCAAACACCATATCCACTACCACATTCATGGCAATTGGCTTTACCAGATTTCTCAGCCGGAGCTATGGAAAACTGGGGTCTAGTAACTTATCGTGAGGCTTATTTAACACTTGATCCAGACAATACGTCACTTGACACTAAACAATTAGTTGCCACAGTTATTACTCATGAGTTGGCTCACCAATGGTTTGGTGATCTTGTAACTATGAAGTGGTGGGATGACCTCTGGTTAAATGAAAGTTTTGCAAATATGATGGAATATGTTTCAGTTGATGCTATCGAACCTGATTGGCATATTTGGGAAATGTTCCAAACTTCAGATGTTCCAGCCGCTTTGCAACGTGATGCAACTGACGGAGTACAATCAGTTCACGTTGATGTTGAAGATCCAGCTGAGATCGACGCTTTATTTGATAGTGCTATTGTCTATGCTAAAGGTGCCAGAATGCTTGTCATGATGCGTGCTTTAGTAGGTGATGATGCTTTACGTAAAGGATTAAAGAATTATTTTGCAGCACATCAATACAACAATGCCAAAGGTGCTGACCTCTGGAATGCCATTGGGGAGGCTGCCGGTATGGATGTCGCTACGATCATGAATACATGGTTGGAACAACCAGGATATCCAGTTGTCAAAGCGTCAATTATTGATGGAGAATTAACCTTGTCACAAGAACAATTCTTCATTGGTGATGGTGTAGATAAAGAACGTCAATGGCAAATTCCTTTGAATAGCAATTACGATGCTGCACCTAAGATAATGGCAGATAAGACTGTCGTTGTTGGAACTTATGATAAATTACGTAAAGAAAACGGTAAACCATTCCGTGTTAATGTTGGCAACAATTCTCACTTTATCGTCAAATATGATGATGAATTATTGAAAGATATTTTAGATAACGTTGACTCGTTGGATGCCATTTCACAATTACAAATTTTGCAAGATCTACGTTTATTGGCTGAAGGAAAACAAATTTCTTATGCTGAGATCGTACCATTGTTACCAAAATTTGCTGCAAGTCATTCAAACGTTGTTATTGCTACGTTGTATCGTGTCGCAAATGATTTGAAGAAGTTTGTTACTCCAAATTCAGATGAAGCAAAATCATTAGAGAAATTATTTGATAAATTAAGTTCAGATCAAGTAACGAGATTAGGTTGGCAACCAAAGTCTAGTGAATCAAACGATGATCAATTGACACGTCCATATGTTTTGAACGCATCATTGTATGCTAAAAATCCAATTTCAATTGAGTCAGCACATGCCATCTATGCAGATAACGAACAACAAGACTTATCCGCTATTTCTGCTGATATTCGACTATTCGTCCTACGTAATGAAGTTAAAAATTACGGAACAGAAGAAGTATTTGATAATTTGCTGGATGAATATCGTAAGTCATCAGATGCTAGTTACAAAGAAGATATCTGTGCCGCTTTAACAGCAACACCAGATGCTAAACTGATCAAAAAATTAGTTGGATTCTTTGAAGATTCAGATACGATCAAACCTCAAGACTTGCGTGCATGGTATCGTGGCTTATTAGCTAATGATGCTGGACAACAAGCAGCTTGGGATTGGATCAGAAATGACTGGCAGTGGTTGGATGATACCGTTGGTGGAGATATGGAATTTACAACTTATATCACTGTTACATCAATGATCTTCCATACACCAGAACGTTTAGCTGAATTCAAAGCTTTCTTTGAACCTAAGCTAAATACACCAGGAATGACACGTGAAATAAGTATGGATATTAAAGTCGTTGAAACACGTGTCAAGCTGATTGAAGCCGAGAAAGATTCTGTAAATTCAGCAGTTTCTGAGCTTGCCGATTAGTCAAATTTTGAAGTAGAAAAGTTAATGTGCAGGTGTTACACTTACGTCGTAAAGAGTTTGAAACATATGTACAAAAAAACCAGTAGTCGTCAGCTACTGGTTTTTTCTTTGTTTAAACGTTGGGATAGGTTGCCAGTTATCCAACAACCAACACCCCGACAATGATCGGAGCAATAAGAGCAGAAAAGCTCAAGAAATCCTTATAAGGATCTCTTGAGCTTTTTTGATGTCATATTTATCTTGTTTGTTATCTATCACCGAAGATAGAAAGGATACTTAAGAAAATATTGATGAAGTCTAGTACCAAGCTGATTGAGGCAACCAGAGCAATAGCACCAAGTGTTTCTGAATTTTGAGCACTGTTATAAATGCGTTTGATGTTTTGTGAATCAAAGGCAATGTAGAATAAGAAGACTACGATAACAGCGATGTTAACTAACAAGGCGGCGACTGTACTGTGGAAGATCAAAATATTGATAACAGAAACGATGATAATTGAGATCAAACCGATCAATAGAGTTCTGCTCCAAGTTGTTAGGTCCTTTTTAGTGAAGAATCCGAATCCGGCAGAAACGATGAATATTACTGAAGTAACGGCCAAGGATTGGATAATGCTTTGAGCTGAGTACAAGTAGAAAACAGGTACCCCGAAAACTGATAGCGCCAACAGGAATGCTACGTAACTGACAAACGTCATTAAATACGAAGTGGTTGCGAAGCGGTTAGCCATGCTGATGAATCCAAAAGCTACAGCAATGACAACTAGTGAAAAGATCAAACTGTGTGCTCCCATCATATTCATGATTGAATATGAAAGTGAACTATTTCTAGCGATGGCGTTAGCCGCGATTGTCCAAAAGGCAACACCTAAACCAGTATACAAATATACTAGTGAAGTGAATCGAGCTAAACCAGCGGTTTTTGCTTTATCTATTGATTGCATTGATTGTCCTCCCTCTCGTGTAAATCATTATAACAATTTTATAATACAATGATAGCATAATTGAGATATTTGGACTTGATGTAGGTCATATGTTAGTTTTTTATATTTTTAGCTGTATTATTAATTTTCCTGTTCGACGGTCTGTTCGGCCATTACTTCTTTGTATAAAGAGATACTTGTACCAATACTGAAAGCTAGAAAAATTGCTATAGAAATAATAAATCCAATTCTACCTACTTTAGATACAGTTTCTTTTTTTGTAAAGAATCCTGTGATCCACATAATTATGAATCCAATTACTACGAGACCGATAATAATCGAAACAGTTGATAATATAATACTCATGAAAATCCTCCAATATTTTTAAGAGCTGTTTTGTCTTTTATATAAATTACGAGAAATAAAAAAATTCTCCCTGAATTTTTCAGAAAGAATTTTATTGTTCTAAAAGTTTTAGCATAGGATTTTCTTCGGGAATTATTTCCGAACTGTCATGTGTGATATGAATATGATCACCATGCTTATTTAGATGATCGGCCTTTTTTTCACCCCAAATAGATAGAGTAACCAGGATCTGGCGCAGTTCCATACCGTCATCAGTTAATGAGTAGACAACTTTGGGAGGTACGGTTCCGTAACTCGTTCTTTGGATAATGCCGTCACTCTCTAGTTCACGTAATTGTTGAGTTAAAACTTTTTGAGAAATTCCCGGCATAATATTTAAGAGTTCACCGTTACGACGTTCTTTCAAACCGATCCAACAAATAAGTGAAGTTTTCCATTTACCTTCGATAATATCTAAGGTCAAATCTATACCTAAATTATAAATAATATTTTTCATAAAGCTTATTCCTCACAATTCTTACCACGCGGTTACTATCTAACTTATAAGTGCGTACTTTTATATTTATTACTCCCAAATTATACTGTAATTGTAAACAAATTCACAATATAAGGTTAGGAGATTTATGAAATGGGAAAATATAAATTTTTGGAGCCATATACTTTTAAGAACGGTGTAACTGTTAAAAATAGAATCGTGATTCCTCCAATGACTGAACAATCCAGTTTGGAAGACGGATCTGTCTCACGTGATGAAACATATTATGCAAGTTTAAGATCAGGTGGCGTGGGGATGTTTATTAGTCCCGTTGCCTATGTAATTCCTAACGGTAAGGGTTTTGAGGGACAATTATCTGCTAGTGATGATAAATTCATTCCTAGTCTAGCCAAAATGGCTAGTGCAATGAAAGGTAATGGAACCAAGGCTATCTTACAAATTTTTCATGCTGGAAGAATGTCTAATAGTGCTATCCTTCGTGGTACACAAACTGAGAGTGCCAGTGCTGTTGCTGCACCTCGTGAGGGAATGGAAACACCAAGAGAATTAACAAATGATCAAATTGAGGAGATCATCAAGGCTTTCGGTGATGCAACAAGACGTGTAATTTTGGCTGGATTTGATGGAGTTGAAATTCACGGTGCTAATACATATTTGATTCAGCAATTCTTCTCACCACATTCAAATCGTCGTACCGATAAGTGGGGCGGTTCAGTTGAGAAGAGAATGAGATTTGGTTTGGAGATCATCAATATCGTTAAAAAGACAATTGATGAATATGCTAAGAAACCATTTATCTTGGGATATCGTATTTCACCTGAAGAAATTGAAGAACCAGGTATTCGAATGGAGGATACTCTCCAATTTATTAATAAATTGGCTGATCAACCATTAGATTACTTACATATTTCTATGGGTAACGCATGGCGCAAGTCATTGAATGATAAGACCGAAGATAGACCAACGATTCTACGTATCAGAGATAAGGTCAATGGTAGATTACCACTCATTTCAGTTGGTTCGATTCAAACACCTGCTGATGCAGAGAAGATCATGGATGCAGGAATTGAATTTGCTGCATTGGGACGTGAATATTTACGTGAACCTCGTTGGATCGAAAAAGTTCAAAGTGGATTAGAAGATACAATTAGATATAGTGTTAACCGTACAGAACTCGATGATCTAGGATTAAATCCTGCATTAATGGACTTCTTGGGAATTTTAGGATTGGATCTTGGCTTTGAAGGTGAGAATAAAAAGACTGAAAACGGCGTAGATGCTGTGTTTAAGGACTAAATAAATATAAAATTCAAAATCCGCCAATAGGAGTTATTCCTAATTGGCGGATTTTTTATGTTGTTATATTTAAAAGAGTATATTATACTGAACTCGTATTTACACACATCTATTTTATTTAATAAGTTAAACCATTAAGGAGAAGAAGATAATGAAATACTCATTTGAAAAGGATTTAGATAACTACGATCCGTCAGAATACATTGATGTGGATGATATCAATCGGTTACTTAATCAAAAAACGGTCAAACATAATTCAAATACGGTTAAAAAATTTCAATTAAGAGATTGGATAAAGAACTTGATTGTAAAACTTGTCAGAAATGGAGTCTATCTTTTAAAAGATTTCAAAGATTTTCTAGTTATTCAATTTAACCAAATAGAAAATAGCTTTTGTTATCTAATTCCATAGCGATGTTCTAACCAAGTAATCACACCACTACCGACAATTATTAAACCAACCGCGGTTGCATGCCAGTATTTATTACGCATAAAGATGGCAATATATTCACGAATAATAGCATTAGGTAAGAAGAATCTAGCCGTATGTGCTCCAACTCCGTCGGCTTTTAAACCGGCTTGTCTGGCAACCATCCCAGCGCGGAAAGTATGATACCCATTAGTAACGAAAATCGTCTTAGCATTGATGGTTTGCTGATCAATGATTTTTTTGGAATAAAGCATATTCTGATAGGTATTCTTAGATTCTGTTTCAGCGATACCATTTTCTTCGGGAAGTCCTTGTTTCAATGCATAGTCCAACATAGCCTTACCCTCGGGGACTAATTCGTCTCCGCCTTGTCCACCAGAGAAAATTATTTTGGCAGATTTGCCAGTTTTTCGTAACTGATTGTAGTAAAATTTCAAGCCTCGATCGATTCTTTGGGCAAGTAGAGGTGATACCCGATCACCATTTAATAAGCCTGCCCCGAGAACGATTATATAATCCTGATTCAACTTGGGACGATTGAATTGGTACAGAACTGCCATGGTCAGATAATTGTAAAACCAGAAGATAACATAGAACAGAACTAGATTTGAAATTAGGATTATCAAGCTGGACCAGGGATGCGGCAATCTGTTATTTATTTCATTGGCAAAGAACGGAAGAACTAGAATTGCTATCCCTAAAATCAGCGTCAACATATTGGCTAGTGAATGGCTTTCCCTTTTCCAGACTACTAGGGCATTCCACAGCAGTAGTAGTGCTTGTAAAGTAAAGAGAAAAGTCATTATTAATATGAAAATAGTAAATATTATCACGCTTATGATGATCAATGGATGATTATTTATTCCTAGGATCGTTATCGCTAATATTGGTAAGAATGTATAGAGAAATAGAGAGAACCAGATACCATTGCTTAAGCGTCTTTTGTCTTTTCGATAAGCAACAGTAAAACAGATTCCAAAAAATATCGGTATTAACCAAAACCAATATAATACGGTTGGAATTGGTACCCAAACTTCTTGATTCATAAAGATTCCTCCAGATTATTTTGTGATTATTTTGACGGTACTGCGACCATCACCAATTTTTTTGATCAATACTTGTTGTCCAATTGCAGTCTTCATAGCATCAATATGGCTAATAACACCAACCATTCGATTTTGCCCAATATTTTCAAGTGAGGCCATAGCTTTTTCGAGAGTTTCATCATCAAGTGATCCGAAACCTTCATCAATGAACAATGCATCTATTTTAACGCCATTAGCTGAGGATTGAACCACTTCGCTTAATGATAAAGCAATCGACAATGCGGCAATAAAAGTTTCACCGCCTGATAATGTGTCGGAAGAACGAGTGGCACCAGTCTCATTATCATAAACGTTGATATCCAGACCATGATCAGTACGTTTGTCAGATCCTTGAGCCGCAATCTCAAAGCTGTAACGATTATTCGATAGATCATTTATAAAGGTGTGATTAGCGTAATCGAGGACTTTACGCAGATAATTTTGAACAACATAGGTTTCGAGTTTCAGTTTGTCGTCGTTTCCGTCTTTACCAGTTATAACATTGTATAAGCTAGTTATTTCAGCTAATTGTTTACCAAAGTCACTTTGACTATTAACGATTTTTTTGATTTTTGAGTAAGTTGAATTGGCATTGTCGAAAGTAAGATTTAATTCGGCTGCCTTTGTCATAGCAGCGTTGTTGAGCTTTTTCTTTTCATTCAAATCTTCTGTAAGTTTGTCAATATCTGGTGTTTTAACGTCGGTTAATTCTATAGTTGTTTTTTGAATATCTTTAGTAAGGAGTTCTTTTTCTTTATTATAGGAAGAAATTATTTCTTTGAGTTCGGAATTTGTACCTTTATTGAGTTCATTGATCCATTTTATTAATATATTTATATCGTTAGTTTTGGCATCGGGGGATGCTAAGGCTTCATCCAAAAGAGCTTGTAATTTTTCGATACTATCTGACTGTTTATCTATTTGTTCAGAATTATCTTTAAGCTGTGTTTTTCCTGATGATAAAGTCAGTTCACTAGTATGTACTTCATTTTTGGATGTCTCCAATTGTGCAGTGTAATCGGCAACGTTCTTTTTCAAATTTCTTTGTTCTTCTGACAATTCTGCACTTGTTTTGTCATTGTTGGAGATCTGTGTTTCTATATCTTTTAAATCTTTTTTGTAAGTTGTCTGTTGGGAGTTTACTTGGGTAAATTTGATCTTATTCTCAGAAATTAATTGATCATTTTCCTCTAGTGAGTTTTCCAATGTAGAAATTTCTTTGGATAATTTGGCAGTTTTTGCTAAATCTGAGTCGATTTTGTTTATTTCTGCATCAAAAGTTTCCTTTATTAAGTTCATATTGAACTCTTTGGGGAAGTTCAATGTGGAAGAATTTGTTAATTTAAGATAGGCAGTTTCAAGATCTGTCTTTGTAGAATGCAAATCAAGCTTTTTTTGCGATAGTTCATTATTAACGGTTTCTAAGTTACTCTGTGCTGATTTCACGTTTTGTTCAGCTGCCGCATAATTTTTTTGTGAGGTATCTACGGCGTTGATTGATTTCTTCAACTCGGTTTCGTCAGCTTGGACGGTTTTGGTTATATGGGGATGTTCAGTTGAACCACAGACAACGCAAGGTTCTCCGGGAACGAGTTCTTGTTGTAATTGAGCAATCATTAATGATTGTCTTGTACCGATTTTTTCTTGATAGTCCTTTTTGGCAATACTTAAGCTATCTTCTTTTGTTTTAAGCTCTTTGTTTTGATCAGAAATCTTGTCTTGAAGGCTTTTGACTTCTGAGTTTAAGTTATTTTGTTTATTCTCAATAGGGGAGAGAATATTTACAAAATTTTCTTTTTCAGATAATAAAGAGTTTCTCTTATCCTGTAAGGAACTAGGATCGATAAGTCGATCCTTTTTTGATTTGATCTCTTCATTTAATTGAGTTGAGATATCGTTTTGTTTATTGATTTTTGTAGTAATAGATTCAATCTGTGGTTTTATTTCTGACAAATTACGATTGATTTTTTCACTATTCATTACTAAAGGGATCAATTTTGAGAGTTCGTCAATTTTTGAATTCTTTTGATCGATGTTTAGCTGTTCTTTGACTAATCCGTCTAGTTTTTTAGATGCGGAATCGTATTTTTCTTGGGCAATTTTTAATTTGGAGTTTATTTCGGATTCAGCGGTAAGACTATTCTTGTTATCCTGCTTAATACGGCTTAAATCGCGGACATTGTCTTTATATTTATTAGCCCAATCTAATTCAGAGACGTCCTGAATTTTTTGATCAATGAATGACTTATTATCAGTAATATTTTTTTGATATTTCTTTTGAAGTTCTTCTAAATGATCAAATTTATTTTTTATCTCATTAGCTCTTTTGAGTTCAGCATCTGCCTTGTTTAAAACCTTATTAGTATCTTTTACGTCAATTTGGGCTTTTGTTAAGGAATCTTTTCTATTAGCAACGAATTTTTTGAGGATGATAATTCTTTGGTCTTTTGCTTCATGTTCGAGAGTTTCCAATTCTTCGTCAGTTAAGTTCATAGAATTTATCTGAGTTTGTAGTTCTGTTTCAAAATCATTATTTTGTTTTCTAGCCTGATCGTATTTATCCTTTAGCTTATTAGAAAAATCTGTAAATATTTGGGTACCAAAAATTCTCTTTAAAATGTCCTTTTTGTCGCTAGTTTTAGCCTTCAAAAAATCTGAAAAATCATTCTGTGGTAGTAGGATGATTTTTTTGAATTGTTCAGCACTAAGTTTTAAAATATCGGAAATTTCAATGCCAACATCTTGTGGTTTGCTGGCAATACTTTGAATTTCCGGTCCACCAACTTTTTCTACGATCCCTAATGTTGCGCTAGTTTTTCTGAGGGTCAGTCCTTTAGCCTTAGTCTTTTTTTCCAACCACTGTTCAGGTGTACGTTCTATCTTATATAAATTATTACCTTGTTCAAAGTAGAAAGTGACACTTGTTGGAGCATCATCAGGTGCAAACTGACTGCGCATCTCTTTAGCATCACGGTCACTAGTTGTATTGGCAAATAAGGCAAAAGTCATTGCATCAAAGATAGTTGATTTACCGGCACCGGTATCGCCACCAATTAGGAATATAGGAGCTTCTTCAAGACGTCTGAAGTCAATGATCGAATGTTCATGTGGTCCAAAATAATTCATCTCTAAATAAACTGGTTTCATTTTATTCACTTCTCAATTCTACAAAAATATCGTCGACGATCGATTTTTGTTCTTTTGATAATTCATTTCCGGTAATTGATTCAAAAAATTGATCGACTACACCTTCATTGCTAAGTTGATTTATATCTTGAGATTCTGATTCAATATTTTTCTTTTCAATATTTTTATAATCCAATTCAACTACTGTTCCATATATATCTTGTAGTTGAGCACGAATATTAGTTGAAACATGCTTTGTCCGATCAAAATCTCTAATAGTAATGGCAAACCAATCCTGATCAACTGGTTGTTTGGAGTAGAAGTCCGGATCAACTAATGTTTCCCAAGTTTCATTTAAAACGATGAGATCAGTTCCTGGTGTTATTTCTCGCAAATCATCTTTGTCAGGTTCTTTTTCAGTGTCAATGATATAAAATCCTTTGTTGGCGGTGGCTTTAGCTTCCTTAACGTTAAATTTTATAGGGCTGCCGCTATATCTGATATGTTCACTAGGGGAGGCAAATCTAGTGTGAATGTGACCTAGCATGACGTAATCGAATTTATCAAATTGAGCGGCATTTAAAGTTTCCAAGCCACCGACTTTTGAAGTTGTTTCACTAGTCAGGTCAATATCTTTAGCACTTGGCGAAATGGCAAAGTGTGTTACTAAAATATGTTTCTTTTTGGGGTCGAATAACTTATACATATCATCTAAGACTAGTGACATAGCATCCCCGATCGTTCTGATGTTTTTAACGGAGTCTTCATCTAAACCTTGTTTTTGATAGTAAACTCGAGCGTCCATTGGATCAAAAAAGGGCAGTAAGAATAACTGTGCATCAGATGTCTCGACTGGTTTAAAAGCTTCCTCCAATAGTGTATTAATGTAAAAATTATTGAACTCCATCCAGTCTCGTCCGTAATTCATACGTTTAGCGCCATCGTGATTTCCAGAGATCGCATAGATAGGAAAGTGGTTATCAATATTTAAGGTTTTAAACATTTCGTTTAAGGTAGTGATTGCTTCGGTGCTAGGAATGGCTCGATCGTAAATATCACCAGCAACGACTATTCCATCGACCTTTTCGTCTTTAGCAATTTGTAGAATTTGTTTGAAAGCATACTTTTGTTCATCTAGTAATGAGTAGCCATTCAGAGTGCGGCCAATATGCCAATCAGCTGTGTGTAGAAGTTTCATATGTGTTCCTCCCAATCTAGTTAATTGTAGCAAAGTGAGTGAGGCAAGACATGATCAATAATATAAATTTGGATTTTGTAGTCTCCGTCTCCAGGACTGAGAATATTTGCCTGCTATGCGGACCGACCCGAGCCACTGTCCTGGGTCTCAGTTTGAAGCCTTACCACAGACCGGTAAGTCTCCAAACTCGCCCGGTGGTGTAATTGCTAAAGCAATAACGCCACTCTCATAGCTGGCAAATATTCTCAATCCTTTCGACTTAATTCAGGTAGTCATAAAAAAGTTGCATCACGTCTGATTTTTTAAACGTGATACAACTTTTTCTTTTTTAGTTCATAATTTATTATTCAATAGCTACTTTTTTTAAGGCATCTTGGACTGCTTCTTTGATGGCGGCACTGGAAACTGAGGCACCAGAGACTGCATCGACATCTGTTGAATTGGCTTCAATGATTTCTTGAGGTAACATTCTCACTGCTTTGGCACCGTAATCTTCAGATTCACTTTGTTTGAGAATTTCTACGTTCTTAATATCTGATCCGTCCATCGTAACGCGAACTACGATTTCATTACCCATACCGGCGTTGGATCTGCCAATATATTGATCAGGACCAGCTTCAAAGGTTTCCTTATCGTTAAACTTTAAATTAACCTGTTTACTAGCTGACGTGGTGGCATCTGGAGTTAGAGATTTTTCTTTAGCGGCATTCTCACCGGCAATTTTACCAAAAATTAAGTCTTCGGCTAAATTGCTACCACCATTGTATTTGCGGCCCATCAAACTACCCAGTTCTCCAGCTGCATATAGATTAGGGATAACGTTGTTGTCGGTATCGATAACTTCGGTATTTTCATTATGAACAGGACCACCAACAGTATTTAATAGTCCTTGAACAAATGCTAAAGCGTAATAAGGACCGTCATCAAATTCTTCTAGTGTTTCGGGTTCACGATTGAAGGCAAAGTCGCGCTTCTCTTTAGAAAATTTATTAAAGTCAGCAACGGTTTGCTTTAAATTTTCAGCGTCAACTTCGATTTTAATGGCCAACATATCTAAAGTATCAGCTTTAATAACGGAGTTTAGAAATTCAGGATAGGGGGCATTTTCATCATTATTTAGTTCCTTAAACTTCTTAGCGTCAAAAATAACGTAAGGATGTAGTTGAGCATTGGGAACTCTCCACTGACCATGATTTTGAATATGGCCATGTCTATGGATCTCGTTTTCATCAAAATAGCGAGTTCCGTCATCTCCTACAACAAAGACACTTCCACTATGGAGTTGTGGCCAATCAAATGGCAAAAATTGTGCACGTTGGCCAGCGGCTGGCTTAGGAGTCAGGCCATGGAAGATACCATATGATTCGTAGTTTGCCATGTTATAGAGTTTTGCCCCGATGTCCTGGGCCATTGATACACCCGCACCTTTGTTATACAGAGAGCCGATAGGGTGTAGACTTGTTTCTCCCAAATAGTTCTCAACCATTTCAGGATTATTTTCAAATCCACCGGTGGCAAGAACAACACCATTATTAACTTTAATATCTAATAACTGGTCGTTTTGCTCAATTTGAATGCCAATGATAGTTTTGCTGTCAAAATCTTGGATAAGATGTTTGGCAGGTGTCTCATATAAAACATCAATTTTATCAGCACGGTCAGTTACTTGTTTACGTAAATTTTTCCATAGAGCTGCGTCGGCAACCCCTTCGTGAACAGCTACAAGTTCATGAGTTGCTTCACCTGATAATTCCGGATACTCATGTGCCATAAAATAGAGTGCCTTTGAAACAGGGGAATCTGGATGTTTTCCCATTATAAAGGGTTTAACGCCTAAATATTTTTCCAAGTATTCGGGAATTTTATATAGTCCCTCAACATATTTATTCATTAAATTTTTGTCATATGAAAGTGGATCGGCAAGTGCATCATAGTAGTTTTTTAAATCATCCAAGTCGTCACCAGAGGCAATAACTTGTCCGGCATAACGAGTATTTCCACCTTCGTGGCCTTCAGGGGCAGAATCGACTAGTAATACCTTAGCACCATTATCAGCTGCAAAACGGGCAGCAGTTGCCCCGGCACCGCCGAATCCCAAAACAGCTACATCATATATTGCATCCCAAGCGCTGTATCTATTTTTGAACATTTCCATCACTCCTTTATTTCTAGTATAGAGCTTATAAACGATTAAATATATTCCAAATTAAATATTTCACAATATCTATTATTAGAGTTATCATAATCGTATTAAGATAATTGGAGGGGTATGAATGACAAAATATAAATTTTTGGAACCATATACTTTTGCAAAAAAGGGTATTACTGTGAAAAACAGGATCGTAATACCACCAATGACTGAAATGATGAGCTTCTCAAATGGTGAGGTCACGAGAGACGAGCTTAGATATTACAATATTCACACTGGTGGAGCTGGTATGTTCATTACCGCTGTTGCCAATGTAAACGATGAGGGTAAAGGCTTTGAGGGTGAATTAAGTGCCGCCGATGATAAATTTATTCCTAGTTTGACTAGTTTAGCTGACACTATGCACAAGAATGGTACTAAAGCTATTTTACAAATTTTCAGTGCCGGACGAATGACTTTTAAGTCAGTACTTCGTGGCAAACAACCAGTTAGTGCCAGTGCTGTCACAGCTTTACGTAATAATTCTGAGGAACCAAGAGCTTTGAGTGAAGAAGAAGTTGAACAAACTATCAAAGACTTTGGACAAGCAACTAGACGTGCTATTCAAGCTGGATTTGATGGCGTTGAAATTCATGGTGCAAATACTTACTTGATCCAACAATTCTTCTCACCACACAGTAATCGCCGTGATGACAGATGGGGTGGCAGTCTTGAAAAGAGAATGGCCTTTCCATTTGCTGTGATCGATGAAGCACAAAAAGCTATTGATAAATATGCTAAAACACCATTTATTCTTGGTTATCGCCTCTCACCTGAGGAAGTCGAAAAGCCAGGTATTAGAATAGAAGATACTTTAGCATTTGTTGATGCAATTAAGAATAAACCAATCGATTACTTACATGTATCAATGGGTGATGTATGGCGCAAGTCACTCAATGATAAGTCGATCGATACACCATTAAACCTATTGATCAAGGAACACTTGGGCAAAGATATTCCATTGATCGGTGTTGGAGACATTCAATCACCAGCAGATGCTGAAAAAGTGCTCGATAATGGTATCGAATTTGCAGCTATCGGACGTGAAAGCTTACGTGAACCAAATTGGGTTCAGAAGGTTGAGTCTGGTGATGAAAATGCCATTCGTTATACATTATCGTTGTCAGATCACGATTCTCTTGGACTTTCAGGAACATTCTGGGAGTTCTTATTAGCATCATTTAGACCTGGATTACAAATCAGCAGTGATGCTCAAACGGACCGTTCATTGTTTAATAACGCTTTGGATGGCATATTTGCTGGGGCAAAATAGTAGTTTTTTTGCCGCCTACGAGCACGAGGATGTTGGCCTGCTGTGCGACCGACACGAACCAAGGTTTCGTGTCTCGATTTCAAGCTCTGCTGTCGCAAATCTCGAAATCGTCGGTTCCGTAAGCACAGCTACGCTGTACTAACGCAACTTTCACTGCTGGCCAACATCCTCGTGCTCTCCGGCTAGTTTTAAATAGTATATGAAAAAAGATCCCTAAATATACAAGATTTATGAAAATCTGTATATCTAGGGATCTTTATTTCCTATCATAAATTATATAGGACATAGAGCTGGAGATTTTGAGTAATGGAACCAGTTGCGCAGGTGGAATTACTCAAAATCGGAAGCGGCAATAAACGACAGATTACAAAATTTGAATCTTGTTTTCATAACATTTGTCGATCATGTCTTGTGGCCAAACACTAGCTTGAACTTCACCAACGTGAGCCTTGCCAAGTAATAGCATACATAGACGTGATTGTCCGATACCACCACCGATAGTGTATGGCAATTCACCGTTTTCTAGCATTTGGTGATATGGAAGTTTAAGACGATCTTCAGCATCAGCTTCTTTTAATTGAGCCTTCATTGATTCTTCGCTGACACGGATACCCATACTTGAGATTTCTAAAGCCATTTGTAGAGGTTCATACCAGAAGAGGATATCACCATTTAATTTCCAGTCATCATAGTCAGGGGCACGACCGTCATGACGTTTACCTGATTTCATTTTGCCACCGATTTGCATTAAGAAGACACAGCCTAATTCTTTAGTAATGGCATTTTCACGTTCTTTAGGTGTCATGTCTGGGAATCTGTCTTCAAGTTCTTGGGTTGTAACAAAGTGGATTTCATCAGGTAAGTGATAAACAGCTTCTGGGAATTTGTACCAAACTTCGTGTTCCATATGTTTGATAACTTTGAAAATTGTCTTAACAGTAGCTTTAAGAGTTTCAGTTGTACGTTCTTCTTTAGAAATAACTTTCTCCCAATCCCATTGGTCAACATAGATGGAATGGATGTTATCAAGATCTTCGTCTTTTCTGATAGCGTTCATATTTGTATAGAGACCTGTATGCATGCCGAAGCCGTAACGTTTCAAAGCAACACGTTTCCACTTAGCTAGTGAGTGAACGATTTCGATTGTTTGGTCAGGAATATCTTTCATAGTGAATGAAACTGGAGTTTCAACACCGTTCAAGTTATCGTTTAGACCTGTTGATTTTTCAACAAACATAGGAGCTGATAAACGTGATAGATTGAGTTCCTTACCGAATTCGTCTTGAAAAGTTTCACGAATGTAACGAATTGCTTTTTGTGTTTCGATGATTGATAGTTTTGGATCGTATGATTCAGGAATTGTTAAATGCATAGGTAGGTCTCCTTCATTTTTTTAAATTTAGTCGATAAAAGACAGGCAACAAAAAAAGTCTTTCATCCCTAATAAAAGGGACGAAAGACTTTCGCGGTACCACCCAAGTTGCTTATCAAAAATAAGCCACCTCAATAAGAGTACAAAGAAACTATACTCTGCCGATGGTAACGTATCGGTTACGTCTAAACTTACTTTGGAAAATCCATTTCGGCCAGAAACATAAGAAAGGGTTATTCAGAAAATTCAACGCTGCTTGGGTTCTCACCAATCCCAATTCACTGTCAGGTTGAGTAAACTTACTCTTCTTTCTTGTCGTCTTTATCTTGTGACATTTATACTAGCATTATTTCTGAAAATGTAAATAGTTTTTTTAAAATAATGTTCAGAAGATTAAATTATGGTTAGAAAACTATATAGTAGTTTTAATCCATAGATAATAATTATAATTCCACAGACCAAGTTGATAGATTTCAATACTTTGGCGTTGAACCAATTACTAAACATCGAGATAACTAAGGTCAAACTAGTAAACCAGATCAATGATGCTGAAGCTACTCCGGTGATGAATGGTGTTGCGCTGGTTGCTGGAAGTGTTGCGTTGAAGGCACCAAGCATCATTGTTCCGTCGATAATTGCTTGAGGATTGGCCCAAGTGACCACAAAGGCTGTGGTAGTAGTTTTTTTGAGTGAAGTGGGAGATTTCGAACTTTTAAGATTAGATTTATGAGGACGTAATAAACCGATCCCAATATAGATAACAATTAGGCTACCAAAAAAGAGAATTGCCAACTGTACCCATTTGTAGTGTTTCATCACGACGCCGATCCCAAAAAAGCAGCTAATGGATAACGCAATATCAAAGAAAATTACTATTAAAGCTGTCAATAGAGCTCGTTTTTTCGTGTGTGTTAAAGCTGAATCGATCACAAAAAGGTTTTGCATGCCAATTGGAGCAACATAAGCTAATCCCATTGTTAATCCTTGAATAAAAAAATTCATCTAGATTTACTCCTTACCAACCAAGTTACGCATAATTAAGATTGCTTAAATGATTATATGGCGATTATTGTGCTTTGTAACCAGCCAATAGCAAAATACATACCCAGCCAAAAGGAGATAAAAATGCAAAAAATCTCACCAATTCAAATAGAATGGCGTCCTGAAAAAAATGGTCATACTCCAGTCTATAAACAAATAGTCCAATTTGTTTGCGACAAGGTAGCTGCAGGTGAGTGGACCGTTGGAACTAAATTACCATCGCAACGTGCTTTAGCAGAATTATTTGAAGTTAATCGCAGTACGATAACCACGGCTATCGATGAATTGACTTCTTATGGGATAGTTTCTGGAAGACACGGTGCCGGAACTCAAATTTCGAGTAATACTTGGTCGTTATTTTTACCGAAATCAAACTGGAATGAATATTTGAAATCTGGATCATTCCAAGAGAACAACGTCATGATCCAAGCTATCAATCGATTAGAATTTGAACCTAGTGTTATTAGAATTGGAACTGGAGAAATTGATCCCAGACTATTTTCACAAAGTATGTGGAGTAAAACATTACAAAAAGTCGGCTCCAAATTGACATCCTTAGGTTACTTAGAAAATTTAGGATTATTGGAATTACGTCAAGCAATAGCTAAACATTTAGAAGATTCGGGGATAAGAGCTGATCCAGAAAATATTTTGATAACTTCGGGATCGTTACAGGCTCTCCAGTTGATTGCTGTATGTTTATTACAAAAAGGTAGTACAGTTTTTACAGAAGCTCCGAGTTATCTGAAATCTTTACAGATGTTTCAATCAGCTGGCATGAACTTAAAAGGAATACCGATGGATGAAAATGGAATAGAATATTGGAAATTATCTTCAGGTGAGACAGTTGATTCTAGTGTTCTCTATACGATACCGACTAATCAAAATCCTACTGGTACGACTATGTCAGAAAATCGTCGTCAAGAATTGATGAAGTACTGCATTGATAATCAATTGCCAATTATTGAAGATGGCGCCTATCAGGAACTGTCTTATAACGGCGTTATATCTAAAACACTAAAGTCAATGGATGAAAATGGAATGGTTATTTATCTTGGCACAGCCTCTAAGACGTTAGCACCGGGACTAAGAATCGGCTGGGTCGTTGCTTCCAAACCGATTGTTGAACGTTTAGGCGATGTGAAAATGCAGATGGACTATGGTGCGAGTTCTTTATCACAGTGGGCATTGACTGAATTTTTAAATAGCGGAGCGTATGATGAGTACTTGTCAGATCTAAAGATAGAGCTGAAGAATCGTCGAGATAATGCCTTGAAAAGTTTAGAAAAGTATTTTAAAGATTTGGCTAGTTGGAATAAACCTGATGGCGGCTTTTACATCTGGTTAACTTTTAAAAACAATATAAGAATTGAACAACTTTTTGATGCGGCTATCAAAGAAAAAATCCTGCTTAATCCTGGAGACATCTATGATTTTAAGGAGGATCACTCATTAAGATTATCTTTTGCCTATGTTAATAGTGACGAATTCAATCGAGCAATCAGGGAACTATCTGAAATAATAAAAGAATTGAACTAGAAATTTTATAACTACAAAAAACCTCTTACTTTTCAAAGTAAGAGGTTTTTTTTGCTTTCAGATGTCAACTAAATTCATTAGTAAATGTTTTTTAAACCAGCAATATCGCCATCGGATAATTGAGTGACGTTTTGATTGGTAGGATACATGACAGAATTCATATCATCACTGTGATCCAGACCTAGTGCGTGGCCAACTTCATGCATCGCTACGGATACTGTAACGGATTCTGAATAGTTCATGTTTATAGATGCAGTCGCGTGATTTATCGCATGTTTGTTAACATCGTTAGTGTTATAAATCAATTTAGGACCGCCATTTCCTAATTCAATTGAAGAAGCTTTGTAACCTTCATTTTTGTGGTATATGGAGAAGGTGATACGGTTTTGTTTTGCGGTACCAGTACCGGCAACTAAATTAACTAGTCCAGTATCGTTATAGGAATCTATGGCTGTTTCAAAGACTTGTTTAACCGATTCTGGTGTCTTGTTGGTGAAATGGTAGTAGTAGGTATTATCAACTGAAAAACCATTCATTATAGATAAGATCGGCGTTTGATTAGATGGAGTGGTTTGATTCTCTGAAGCAGTTTTAGTTTTTTCTCCAGTGGGATCTTTAACAGTAGTACTTTGAATGCTCTTCTCGTTTTGAACGAAACTGTTTACTTTAGATTGGAGATAGTTTGTCGTATTGGTTACATGACCGATAACTTGAGCCTTAATATTGTCGGCGGGTTTACTATCAGATTGATCTATAGCCACACCTCCAATAATAAGCAAGCCAAGTAAAATGATACTTCTCTTCATATAAAACTTCTTTCTGTAATTAGAGTTATCTTAGTTTACAATCAAAACGGCGTGATGTCTATTACAACTTAATGAATTTTCTTCATTTAAAATGATAATAACTTAATACTTGAGTATAATTAAAAGATATTAATATTTTGCATTAAACTGAGGGGAATTAAATTGAACGATTTATTACACCGTTATAGGTCTATAAGAAATTTTAATTTGATATTGCTAATAGGACTGTTTTTGTTTGCTAATTTGGCCGTTATGATAATTGTTTATTCCTATGTGAGCTTAATAATGATTTTTAAAACACTTATGTCTACTTTTAAGAAACGTATCAAAGTAAGTATGATCATCTTTTATGGATTCATCTTAGCGATACAGGTTGTATATGCTAGTGTAGCTGTATTTCCACTGCATAACGTGAATTTAATGTATTATCCGGCAAAAATGTTTGCTGTGATCCTCCTTAGTCTGCCTTTTTTCGTAGAAAGGTTTGTTACTAATTCTGATCATCAGGAATTTAGATTACCGACGGCAGGAGAGGCTGCCACGATCAGTTTTGAGGAGTTGAGAGACAATTCAAGTGAAATAAAATCAATGATGCAGGTTATGGCGAGGGTCAAAGAGAATGTTTCAGTAGATAATATCAAAACAGTTTTGGAAGACATTCCACGCCACAGCGCTATCAGATATATTAATCATGGTTCATTGACTGAGGATTACTTTAAAAAGGCTGAAGCATCATTAGTTGATGAGCACCTATACTTAGTTGTTTCTAATACTGGAAGTCCAGCAAGTGAGATTATCTCGACATTTACTCAAAAACAATATAATCATATTTCTCTGTCGTTTGATCGTGATCTTGATACGATAATCAGTTATAACGGTGGTAACAATGTTTATCCTCCAGGTATGAATGCTGAAGTCGTTGAATATTTTCATCAAAAGGAAGATGCATCTGTTTTGGTTTATAGTTTGCCAGTCACAGTTAAGCAGAAGCAATTTATTCTTGATGAGATAATTGAAATAAATCAAGAAGGCAGTGCCTATAATATGGTCGGTTTGGTTGCAAAACATTCTTATAAACCTAATATAATGTTTTGTTCTCAGTTTGTTTATAAAATGTTAGAGATGGCGGATCTGACCTTTTTTGATAAGAAGCCAGGAGAAGTTAGACCAACTGATTTTATAGAACTCGATTATTATAAGAAATTGAAGTTTGAATATGAAATTAGATTTTAAGGGAGTATTTTAATGCAACGTAGTCGTGTACAACAATTATTTGGTTCATTAGTGGTTTACTTTATATCGGCAGAATTTTTATATTCTTGGTTACGACCAATAATGTCACAAAATCTGGCCAGTGATGCGGTTGTCTTATTAGAATACTTGAGTTGTGCAATAGCTTTATTTGCCATTACAGATTCAATGATCATAGATCTTGATGCCATCAGTAAAAATCGTCGTAAATTGTGGTTGATACCATTATTTGTTGTTTTAGATTTGGTAGTGCAAATGGTTTTGCAGAATATCTTTACGGCACAATCAGGTAATCAAGGACATGTTGAAAGCATCCTACACAATAATAGTATTTTAGGGCTCATTCTGATGTTTATTATGATCGTGATCGTCGGTCCGATAATGGAAGAGATCATCTTTCAGTATTTCTTTCAAAAAACTATCTTCAAAGGATTATTACAACGGTTAAATTTGAATAAGTTAACCGTCAGTATCCTAGCAATCATTCTAGCAACTGTTATGTTTATGCTCTATCACGTTACAAGTATGTCTGATTTCACCAGTCTAGCTATTTTTACGTATAGTGACCTGATACTATTTGCCATTATTTATGAATTGACTGATGACAATTTGGTCTACCCGATCGCAGTACATAGTATAGGTAATCTGATTGGTTTTATTATGGTATTTATTTAGGTAGTTTGATCCCGGCGTCATTTAGCGCAACAAGATATTTTCTCAAAAGTAAGTTTTTAACAGCGTACTGTTCGCCGTGTTTTGTATATGCGTGGACTTGTAAGACTAGTGTGCCGTCATTTAAATTTGAAAATCCCAGTACAGTGGGAGCCTTGGTTATCTGAAGACTTTTAATACTTAATCCAGCATTAACTTCTCGGATAACTTTTTTTATTTCTTCAAAAGGTGAGTTGCTGTACACCGGTATATTGATCAAAGCCTGCATATCATTTCTGGATTTATTACTGACAACAGTAATATTTCTATTCGGTATGAAATTCAGTGTGCCGTCGACACTTTTTATTTGAGTGGTCCGAATGCCGACGTAAGTGACGACCCCTTCGATATTGTTGACTTGAATCGTATCACCGACACTTATTTGCTGTTCTAATAAAATGAAGAAACCATTGACCATATCGGAAACAAATCCTTGTGCGCCAAGACCAATTGCCAAACTGAATATTCCGGCACCTGCAATCAAGGTCCCAACGGGAATACCGATAGCTGAAAGTAAAGCGTAGATCCAAAAGAACAACAAGACGTAGCGGAAAATATTTAGAACGATCGTATAGATCGTATCCATTTTGTTTTGAGGGATAGGATTCTTACTGATTTTTAGATTACTCTTGAAAATATGTCTTATGATTTTTTTGCCGATCCAATTTATCAACAGTAATACGACAGTCAAAAGAATCAGTTGGCTTACAACGGATAGTACATGTTGCGCCAAACTTTCCCAGTCGACTTTAAATAGGATGTTTTTAATGAAGGTATTGAATGAATTCAAGATATTTTGTTCCTTTCTGGTAAGTCAGAACTTATTATAATAGAATGAGATTGTGAATGATATTACAAATTAGGGAGTGGATATTATGTCAGAGCCAGAATTTAAAGAAGGATACGTTAATTTTAAGACTGGAAGGTTGTCATTAAAGGAAATTCAACAAATTTTTAATACATTACCATTTGAAGTCGACTTTATTGATCAAAGTGATCACTTTAGATATTTTTCTGATCAAAAAGAACGTGTCCATAAGCGTTCAACCGATATTTTAGGTGAAACAGTTGAAGAATGCCATCCAGCCAAAGTGTTGCCATTCGTTAAAAAGGTTATCGATTCATTCAAGAACGGTCAAGAAGACCAGTATGAAATGTGTATGCCTTTGCACGGGAAGTTAGTTTATATTCAGTATTTTGCTATTCGTGATGAAGATAAAAATTATTTGGGTACGATGGAGTTTACGGGAGATATTAGTCATATCAAAGAATTGATGTCAGATACACCCGATGCAACTACTGGTGCTTCAGAGCACAAAGAAATCAAGAAACCAATTCCGGATGCTATGACGGGTGCCTCGAAACACGATGATAAATAATTTAGCGAAGAAAAAAGCTCAAAAGAGTTTCTATGCTTTAGGAACTCAGATCAACCTGACGACATTTGGCACGAAAAATACTCAAGCAATAACTGCAGCAATGGATTTAATACGTCATTTTGAAGATATTCTGACAGTTAATCGAAGTAAGTCGGAAGTTATGAGTATCAATCAGGCGGCGGGGAAAGATTTTGTGCAAGTAAGCCCAGCTACATATAATTTAGTCAAAAAGGCTGTGCAGTGTAGTCGCGAAAACTTCGGATTTAATGCTGCTATTGGACCGCTAGTGAAACTATGGAAAATCGGTTTTGCTGGGGCAAATCGTCCAGATGATAAGGCAATTCAAGAAAAGTTAAAATTGATTGATCCAAAACAAATACAACTAGATGACAATAATCTAGCTATATTTTTGCGGTGTTCTGGTATGGAATTAGATCTGGGCGGTATTGCTAAAGGATATATCGCTGATAGGATCAGAGATTTGTGGAATTCTTTTGGGATCAATAGTGGGATTATTGATCTAGGCGGTAATCTTTTATTTGTTGGAGATAGTGTACATAATGATTCACAGTGGATAATTGGAATTCAAGATCCTACAAATAACCGCGGGCATGCTATTGGCAGCGTTAAACTACCAGCATGTTCTGCGGTTACAACGGGTATTTATGAACGATATTTAGAAATTGATGGGAAAAAGTATCATCATGTCATTGATCCTAGAACTGGGTTTCCATTGCGGACAAATTTAGCCAGTGTTACGGTTTTTACTAAGGATTCAATTATTGGTGAAATTGAAGCAAAGAGATTATTCTTTGCTGGAGATAAAAAGTTAACGCACAGAAATGATTTATATGGAGCGGTTTTTGTATATCAAGACGGCTCCTACGAGACTAGTGGCGTGAAATTAATAGGGGAAAATACATGAAAAAAGATAATGAAGACGTGAAATTAATGCTTGATCAAATCAGTAAGGCTTATTCTGATGAATCAATAAGAGCATATCCTGATATTAAAGATATGTTGCTGAGATATGCGACTCAATTGGAAAAAGACGATTATACTGACTTGATAGCTACCAAATTATGTAAGGAAATTTCTTTATATTACTTTAAAAATGGTAGTAAATTGCCGGAAGCATTAATCGAGTTGTATAAGTATCTGAAACCTAAGGCTATTAAATATGATGCCACAGCGGTTGCTGCTTTTATGTTGCCAATTTGGTTCTAATTCAATTGTTTGATCATAACTTTTAGATCTTCATTTAACTTTTGGTAGAGCTCACACTGTTGACCACTTGTTTGATGATTATTTTTGCATAAGGTCAAAAGGATATAGGCAGCTTTAAGGTAAAGTGTCTCATCAGTATGTTGAAAGTATTTATTGGTGGTTAATTTAATTTTGATGGCTTCGCCAGTTAATAAATTATGGGTTATACAAGTCTTTTTCATTTGAGTTTTCCTACCTTTTAAATATTGATATAATTAAATTACGATTATTTTTCGGAAATAGACTGAAAAGAGGAAAAGTATGTATCCACAATTAGATTTAGATAATGCAACTGGTACAAAAATTACTATTAAAACTAACCACGGCGATATCAAGATTCAACTGTTTGATGAATTAGTTCCAAAGACAGTTAAAAACTTTGTTGAATTAGCTAAGAAGGAATATTACAACGGAATTATTTTTCATCGTGTGATCCCTGATTTCATGATTCAAGGCGGCGATCCAACTGGAACTGGTATGGGTGGCGAAAGTATCTATGGAGAAGCATTTGAAGACGAATTCTCAGATCAACTTTATAATTTAGATGGTGCACTATCAATGGCCAATTCAGGTCCAAATACTAATGGTAGTCAATTTTTCATTGTTTCAAACCAGAATTTACCTAAGAGAATGGTAAAACAAATGGCACCAGCTGGTTATCCAGAAGAGATTATTGCTGCCTATAAGAACGGTGGAACTCCTTGGCTAGATCACAGACATACTGTTTTCGGCCAAGTTATTGATGGCATGGATGTTGTTAGAGAAATCGCACGTGCTAAACGTGATCGTAATGACAAGCCCAATGAAGATATTGTTATGGAATCAGTTGAAGTGGAAGATTAAGTTACTAAAAAAGAATGTGCAATCGCACATTCTTTTTATTTACGTAAAATTTTTTCCATTTTCTTACCCTTGGCCACTTCATCGACAAGTTTATCTAGGTAACGGATCTTTTGCATCAGTGGATCTGTTATATCTTCAACTCTGATGCCGCAGATCACGCCGGTAATTAAATTGGCATTTTCATTAAAATGTGGAGCTTGGTCAAAGAATTCTTGAAGAGTAGTTTCTTGATCAATTTGATTTTTCATAGAGCTTTCGTCATATCCGGTCAGCCAAAAAATAACTTTGTTGAGATCTTCCACTGATTTATTTTTACGTTCGACTTTTTGAACATACATCGGATAAATACTGCTGAAAGTCATCTTTAAAATTCTGTCACTAGCCATAATCCATCCTCCAAAAATGTTGTAACTCAATTATAGTGGATAAAAGTAAACTTTTCAGTTCATTAGGCTAGACAAAAATAATACGAACGTGTCAAAATATGTTTATACATATTTCTCTTAGAAACTTGCTATTCTTTGTATTCATAAAACCGACTAATAAGTTTTAGATAATGAATAAAATACGAATATCACATTTTTTCCGAAATTAAAAGGTTTTCATAGTAAAAAGTTGCTTGGATAAGTATGACGAATCGTCTATCATTAATTAAGGAATTTTACAGGTCACAATTTTATAGATGTTATAATGAAGTTTCATGAATTAAGAACTGTATATAATAGAAATCAAATTTTTTATAGATTTAGGTACTAAAGATGGAGGAAACAAATAATGTGTGGAATTATTGCCTTTAGCGATATTGCAACTATGCAAAAAGAATCAACGATTGAATCAATGATGGAAATGATTCGTCACCGTGGTCCCAATGTAGATGGTGGTGGTCATTACGTTAAAGATCAGATTGCTATGGGATTTTGCCGATTGAGTATTATTGATTTAAACGGTGGGGCCCAGCCTTTATCAAACGAAGATGGATCGATAGTTATCACTTTTAATGGTGAGATCTATAACTTTAAAGAACTTCGTGAAGAGCTGATAGAAAAAGGTCACACATTTAAAACTAAAGCAGATACAGAAGTATTATTACATGGCTATGAAGAATGGGGCATGGAAGGTACCTTGAATCGAGTTCGTGGTATGTTTGCCTATCTCATTTGGGATGACAACAAGAAGGCACTTTATGGTGCTAGAGATTTCTTCGGAATCAAACCGTTATACTATTACAAACGTGGCGATACATTTATTGTTGGTTCAGAGATCAAATCTTTCTTGGAACACCCTCATTTTAAAAAAGAATTTAACAAACGAGCTTTGAAATCATATTTAATGAATCAATATAATGATTTGAACGAAACTTTCTTCAAGGGAGTTTATCGTTTCCCAGCGGGACACTGGTTTGAGTTGCGTGATAATGAATTTACAACTCATAAATATTGGGATGCTAAATACGATATCAACAAAACTAGAACTGAAGAAGAAACGATCGATGAGATTGATAAAACGGTTCAAGAATCAATTAAGATGCACAACGTTGCCGATGTTCCTGTCGGAAGCTTTCTATCTGAAGGTGTCGACTCAAGTTATGTGACATCTGTTTTGAAACCTCATGAAGTTTTTAGTGTTAATTTTGACAATGGACCTTATGATGAAGCCACTGCGGCTGAGGAATTAGCTGATCGAGAGGGCTTGAACTTCAATAAGACAACCGTTACAGGTGACGAGGCTTTTGAAGACTTTGCTGAAATTCAATATCATATGGATGAACCAGATGGTAATCCATCAGTTATCCCATTGTGGTATCTATGTCGTTTGGCACGTAAAAAAGTTACCGTTGTTTTATCAGGTGAAGGTGCTGACGAATTATTTGCCGGATATATAAATTATGGTATGCACACTCAAAGTAAGATCGTTAAGCATTTTTCAAGTGCTTTAAAGAAATTGCCTAAGGGTGCTCGCTATACTTTGGCCAAAGGTATCAGTAAGTTGCCAGCTTTCCCAGGTAAGGTGCATATGTTTACTTGGTTAGCTAATCCAGCTAGCTATTATACTGGTGAATCAGTTGTTTATGACTTAGACCAACCAGTTATCTTCACTTCACGTCAGGCTAATGACATTTTGAAACCTGCCTATCATAATAATAGAACGGTTAAAGATGCATATTACGACGATTTCCAACGTGTAAAAGATGTTGATAGTGTTAAGCAGATGCAGTATATCGATTTACATCACTTTATGCTAAACGATATTTTGCAAAAAGCCGATAAGATCTCAATGGCACATTCATTGGAACTACG
The DNA here is from genome assembly GCF_003946625.1 of Companilactobacillus kedongensis. Taxonomy (GTDB): domain Bacteria; phylum Bacillota; class Bacilli; order Lactobacillales; family Lactobacillaceae; genus Companilactobacillus; species Companilactobacillus kedongensis. The sequence continues at coordinate 76,955 of NZ_RHOR01000003.1, forward strand.
TGTTCCATTCTTAGATAAAAAGGTTGCTGAACTAGCAAATACTATCCCAACAGATATGCTATTTAATAGTAAGGGTACTAAATGGGCCTTGCGTCAAGCAGCTCTAAAGCATTTACCTGAAGATTGGGCCAACCGTCCTAAATTAGGTTTCCCAGTACCAATCAAAACTTGGTTGCGCGAGGAAAAGTACTGCAACAAGGTTCGTGAATTGTTCAGTGAAGATTGGGTCAGCGAATTGTTTGATCAAAATAAACTTCTAAAAATGCTTCGTAACAATTTTGATGGTAAAATTGATGCTCGCCGCCAAATCTGGACTATTTTTACATTCCTAACTTGGTATAAGCTATATTTCATTGATTTTGAAGGTGCACGCGATAAATATGAACATGTCCAACCAGATGTTAAAAACTTTATGGATAATGGTAAATTAGTATAGTAAAAATGCGATAACCCACTTGGTTATCGCATTTTTTATTTACTTATAATGTCTAGAATGATTTTTTTGATCGATTTTAAACTTTTTTGTTCGTCTTCAATTGTAGAAGGAAGAAAGTGCATCTGAAGAAAGAAGGGTACGAGTTGACCAACAATTGTTCGGATAATTTCGACAGGTTCTAAATCATCTTTAATAGAATTTGTAGATTTGAGGGTTTTTAATACTGTATCAGCAAAGGCCGGCTGAGAATCTTTGATCAATTTAACGATTAATTTACGGATATCTTCATTGGTCAATAGCTGAGAGAGAAGGATCAAAATTGAATCGGCATTTTCCTTGAGGAATTTGTAACGATCATCAACAACGAAATTTATTAGTCCTGGAAGGTCATTTTCAAATCCATTAAATTTTGCAAAGAAGTCGTCGCGATAAACTGGTATCAGATTTTCAATTATTGGACTTAGGATGGCGATTAGTAAGTCATACTTAGTTTTAAAATATTTAAAAATAGTTGCCTGACTAATACCAGCGGTTTCAGCAATTTGAGCAGTTGAAGTTCCATCATAGCCGTTTTTGGCAAATAGTTCTAATCCTGCCATGAGAGCTGACCGTTTACCTTTAGGCATTTTCTGTCCGTCTAGCCAATCACGATAATTTTTGAAAATATTACTTTCCATAATAGACTCCTTTACACTTTACGATAACGTTTTAATCCTACCACGTTGAGAATAGTTAGAATGATTAGGAAGATGAATAAAACACCAAAATCTGATCCTAGTGAACTTAATCCGCCACCTTGCATGATAACTCTTGTAGCGGCGTCACCAGAATACTTAATTGGGATTATGTATGAAATATCCTTTACCCATCCGGCCATAGAGTCTAGTGGGATAATACCTGAGAAGAAGATTTGAGGGATGACCAAAATAGGGATGAACTGCATCATCTGGAATTCTGAATTGGCGAAGGTTGAGATCAAGATACCAAAGGCTAATGCTACTAAAGCTAATACTAGATTGATCAGGATCACATAGAAGATATTTCCGACCACTTGGATACCGAGTAACCAGACCGTTACCATAACAATAATGATAGTTTGGATAACGGCTAGGATACCATAACTAGCCATGTACCCAAAGACGATTTCGTATCTTTTAACAGGTGTGGCTAGTAGACGATCTAATGTTCCACTGGTACGTTCCTTTAATAGAGCCATACCGGAAATCAAGAAAACGAAGAAGAAGACGAAGAACCCCATCAGAATTGGGAGTATCTTATCAAAGAATCCGGTATTTGAGTCACCGTAAACGTAATGATTAGTGATCTTTGGCTTTACAGTGGTTTGCTTTTTTTGAGCCATACTTGAGGATGCGTTAGGCATCTGACTCTGAACCTTGGCTAAAGCAGTTGAAGCAACAGTTAATTTAGATTTAAGTGTCTCGATAGTAGTATTTGTCATGGCGTTCTTAAAAGCCATTTTAACGACTGTTGTTTTCGTTGAATCTGTATTGGCATACGTCAAATTATAATTACTACCTTTTTGTTGAATGATGGCATCAACTTTGTCGTCTTTCAAAGCCCTTTTAGCAGCTTCTTTAGTGTTGTATTTAGTCACACTAACATGCTTAGTGTTATCAAGATTAGCACTGATATTTGATGGCATTGAAACAGTCGCTATATCAACATCGGTGGTTGAATTGGAATTAAAAATAAAACTCAGTAGTAGTAATATTAAAACTGGAGCTAAAAACATCAATGCTAAGGTTCTCTTGTCTCTGAATAGTTCTTTTAGAACTCTATTCATAATTGATATTATTCGCATTATAAAACACCTTCTGCCTTCAAGAATACATTTTCAATTGAATCAACATCGTATTGCATTTTAAGAACGTCTGGTTTATCAAAAGCCATTACTTTTCCATCGAGTAATAATGCAACTTTATCGGTTAATTCGGCTTCGTCCATTACGTGAGTAGTGATCAGGATGCCTCTTACTTCATTGCGGATATGTTGTAATTCCTTCCATATCTGTCTACGCAAAGCGGGATCGATACCAACGGTAGGCTCATCCAAAATTAATAACTTGGGCTTACCTAGTAGTGCGATTGCTAATGATAAACGACGCATCATACCACCAGAATATCCACTGACCCGTTTGTCCAGATCATCAGTTAAATCAACAACTTTGGAAACATGTTCGATTTCGTTGATGGTTTCTTTGCGAGACAACCCCTTCATGACTGCAAAAAACTTCAGGTTTTCTCTCCCTGATAGGTCATCATATAAAGCGTCAGTTTGAGCCATGTAGCCGATGTTTGCTAGTAGTTCACGATTAGGCATGGTTGTGTTGAAGACTTTGGCAGAACCGCCATCGGCTACTTCCATTCCTAATGCCGTTTTGATAACAGTCGACTTACCGGCACCTGATGGTCCGATCAATCCAACAATTTCACTAGTGTGGACATCAAAGTTAATATCTTTTAGAACGGTTTGATTACCAAATTTTTTTACTAAGTGTTTTAGGGAGATGATTGAATCAGCCATAGAAGTTCCTCCTTCAGTAAGTGAGTAGTTACTCACCTTTTGGAAATTAGTATAGCATGATTTGACTTACTGTCAATCGTTTTTCTTAAGATATTTTGAGTATGATAAAATACCAATAGCACATAAGAAGGAGGACACTAATGACATTTGAAAAGATTTTACCTAGTATCAAGAATGGTGAAAAAGCTGTTCGTACTGGTTGGGAAGGTACAGAATTATTTGTTATCTTACAACAAGAAGGCAAGTTTGAAGGCGATGTTTTGAACCCATACTTTTTGATCAAGACTGAAGATGAAGCTTACAGTATGTGGTCACCAACAGATTGTGATATTTTGGCTGATGACTGGGAACTAGTTAAATAATGGCCGAAGATTTTACTGATAAAGTGGTCCTTGTGACTGGTGCAGCATCTGGAATAGGGCTGGCTCAAGCTAAATTATTTAAAGATAATGGTGCTATCGTAATTGCGGTTGATAAGAATGATATTTCTTTGGATGTTGAAACGTTTAAAGGGGATGTCAGTCAGGCTGATTTTATTGAGAATCTGTTTACTAAGATCAAAACTAAATTTGGTCGGATCGATATTGTCTGCAATACGGCTGGTATTCTAGATGGTTATAGTCCGGTGACTGAAACTAGTTTGGATCAGTGGCAAAACATCTTGAATGTTAATTTGACTAGCCAATTTATGGTTATCAAAAAGGCCTTACCGATGATGCTGGTACAAGGCAAAGGTGTGTTTGTTAATATGGCATCTATTGCTGGGTTGGTCGCTGATGGTGGTGGTGTTGCCTATACGGCTTCTAAACATGCGGTTATTGGAATGACTAAGCAACTCGATGTAGACTATGCAGCACGCGGTATTAGAGCCAATTGTATTGCTCCCGGAGCTATCAATACGCCAATGAATGCGGCCGATTTTGCTGGAGACGGTAAGATGGCCAACTGGGTGGCAGAACAAACTCCTGCTAAACGATGGGCGAAACCCGAAGAGGTAGCCGAATTGGCTCTTTTCTTAGCCAGTGACAGATCTGATTATATTCATGGCAGTGTGGTGCCGATCGATGGTGGCTGGACTGCTAAGTAAAACTAAATAAAATGTGAAAAACATTCACTACGACACTTAATCTACCTTTGGTCGTAGTTATTACTAACCAAATATGGTTACAAAGGGGAACAATAATGAAAAACTTTTCTAAGACATCAGGAATTTCGATCCAAGATATTGTAAGTACAGCGGTTGTCGCGGCGTTATATGTGGCAATGACGGTAGTTTTTACTCCACTGAGTTTTGGAGTGGTACAGATCCGGTTTTCGGAAATGTTCAACTACTTAGTGCTGTATAACAAACGATATATTTGGGGAGTTACCCTTGGTGTCTTTTTATCTAACTTCATGTCACCAACGTGGACATTGGATGTACCGGTCGGAACAATTGCTACGCTGTTAGTGCTATTCTTTGTTTTATGGCTTACTAAAATGACTAAGGATATGCGTCTTAAATTTATAATTACGGGAATTATTTTTGCATTTTCAATGTTTACCGTTGCTGGACAACTATATTTTGTTTTTAAAACTCCATTTTGGATCAGCTGGTTTACGATCGGGATTGGGGAACTGTTGTCTATGGCGATCGGTGGTTTGATTATTTATGCGTTGGGTAAGAGGTTCGATTTGAGTCGTTAAAGGGTTGCCGCCTACGGTCACGAGGGATGATGCCTGCTGTGCGAACTACGTGAGCCTCGGTCTCACGTATCGATCTTTAGCTTTGCTGCGCAAATCTCAGAATCGTCGATGCTGTAAGGACGGCCTTGCCGTACTAACAGCCTTTGCACTGCTGGCATCTTCCCTCGTGACCTCCGGCTCGATATCGTTATAGCTATATCTCTTTTTGGGGATATGGCTTTTTTTATGCAATAAAAAGGCCTCTCATCTTATTTGATGAAAGGCTTATTCAGCGTTTTCTTGAAGTTTAGATTTAATGATTCTTTGATCTCGGCGAATGATTTCATATAGGCTAAATAGTAATACGATCAGAATTAAGGTAGTGATAACTGTTTTTGTATTTCCTAATAGTAGAGCATTACCACCAAAGGCGTATAGAAATGAGACTGGGATTGATCCGATGAAAATGCACAGAGCTTTATTACGTAGTGACATGTGCATTTCTATGGCGGCGTAATTTACTAATAGGGTTGGCAACATGGGAACTGCATATCCAATACTTAGGCCCAGTCTTGGATGATTCATGTTTTTCAAATGGTCAGCTATTGGACGAAATTTGCTGGGTTTTACTTTGTGGGGAAACTTGCCGAGAATATAGACAGCTAATAAATTTCCCAAGAAAATACCAATAATGTTGATAAATACTCCGGTCCAATTACCGAAACAAACACCTGTCAGTACGGCTACTGCCGCGATTGGCATTCCGGGAATGGCTGAACCAATAGCTATTACGGCTATAAATAAAATCACATTATGTTTACCTTGGTGCCTCAATAAATTGATCAGGGTTTGACGGTCGAAGGCATAAGCGGCAAATCTCTCAATGACTTCACGATAGCTGTTCCAGATGGCAAAACATAGTCCAATCAATATTAAAATGCCTAATGTAGTCAAAGTTACTTTATGCCAAAGTTTCATTAACGATCCCCCAAGATTTTTGTGTCTAATTTCAACTTAGCATAGTCGCTTGTGAAAGTAACTAAAAATATTATCAATGCTAATTTCTATAGAACTAAAAAAACACCACATATGTGGTGTTTTGAGGATTAAAGGTTCATCGGGAAATGGACTTTAATCTATTAGTATTGGTATGGCCAGCAAGGTTAAAAACAAAGTTCCAAAATAGGAGTGAATCTGTACCAAAAGGACTAAGTATTTTTATCCATACCAACATGACAAATATAGCATTGTACTTTTTTTATGACAAATAATTAGTTTTAAAATTTTATTTTGGTGTCTGCATTAGACCATTCTTTAAGGAGTATTGCTTACCGGCCGTAATGTCGTATTGGATCAATTGATAATCGTGCATGATCTCTTTTTGATGTTTATTTAAGTTGGTAACCAATTTACCATTGTTATCGACATATTCTGAACTTGAGTTAACAGTATTATTTTTAGCAGAGTTGAATGAATCTAAAGTCATCGCTGGAAGGTCAGTATAAACCTTAGTCTGCAAGGCATAATATGGAGAAACCTTCATATTCATTTTATAAAGTGCCATTGCCGCAAAGTTGTTTGGACTGACAATTTTTGTCTTAGGTAAACTAGAATTTTGCTGACGACTGTATTTATTACTATAAACAAAGTAATCAGTTTCGTGCAATTGTAAACCGTACTTCTGCATTGAATCACCGTTATATAGACCTGGCAAGTGATCACCATACCAGATAAAGGTTACTGGTCGGTCCATCTTATCGATTTCTTCAATGAATTGTTTCAAAGCAACATCAGTATAGTGAATTCCTTGTGTATAGTTCTCGATCTGTTGTTTATGACTGTTATTTGTATAAGCAGTGCCACTGACAGAATAGTCATTATTCTTATAGTAATCGTCAAAAGGCATGTGGTTTTGCATAGTTACCAAGTTGATGAACTGTCCACCTTGGTGATCCTGCATGACTTTCAATGTTTGCTTATAAGCTGATTCATCTGAGATGTATGGACTCTTTTCGATTTTATCAGTATAAGTTAATTTATCGCCATCGACCAGATGATAAAATTTGTTGAAACCGAATTTCTTATAAACTTGTTTACGACTGTATAGGTTAGCAGAGAAGGGATGAATACCTGTCTTGTAATCGAATAAGTCAGTAAAAGCAGGGGCTACTTTTTGATAAGGAACTAATTGAGAATAAGGCGTCGGTAAAGTTGGCGAGAAGTTATTGATGGCAAGTCCAGTCAGAGTTTGATATTCAATATTGGCTGTACCACCACCGTAACCACTTGTCAGCATTTCACCAGCAGGAGTGCGCTGTTTCATCTGACGAATAAAGGGAATTGGATTACCATGTAGCGTCAAATTAGGCACACGTGCTGGATCAGAGAAACTCTCACTAAGATTAAAGATGACAGTTTGTTTACTCATATCACTGTTATTACGTGTTTTGTTGATATTATTAGCGACATTTTGGTATTTCTTAGAAAGTTGTGCCATCTTCTCTTTAGAATATCCATCAGGCTTTTGCATGATAGTAACATCTAAATTGTTAGCAAATTGCAACAGAGTACCATTTAACTTAGCACCACGTAATTGGGCGTAGAAATATGGTTTATCCTCGATATCTTCTAGTAGTAATGCAATAGGAGTTTTGGGATGATTGGCGGTAAAAAAGCTACCCAATGAAAGTAAAGCCAGTACTAGGATAAGACCGCGCATCCTGAATCCAAGATGAATCTTATTTTTATCTTTATGCTGAATAATGACTGCCAAAATTGCCAGTATAATTATTCCGATGATTGCACCGATAATTAATTTAGGAGAAACCATGTTTAATAATTCAGATATGGAAGTGACCATCGACATATCTGATGGCAAAATTGGTTCAGCTCTGAAGTCGATTTTGATAAATGTGGTGATCAACCAGATAGTATAGGCCGTCATTGTGATGATCAGTGAATACCAGTAACGATTTAAAATTGACCAGAAAATACCAAAAATTGCTATTAGAATGATGACATTGATGAAGATGATCGGTTCACGATGAATAATGATCCATTGGGTCATATTGATATCCCAATTCCACAATTTACTCATCGATATAACGGTCGTCAGCCATGATAAACCGAGTAATAACCAGAAGTGCCAGGCTGTAGCAATACGTTTTAAGTATTTATTGGCATGTGTTAAATCAAAACTGAAATTTTTAAATGGTTTAAAGCCATTATTAAAAATAATTAGTTTGGCATAGATAAATTGAACCAATAAGACTATTACAGCCGCTAAAATAATAATTGCAAGTAGTCCTAAGAAAGCAGGGACCTTACTAATAAAGTCTTGCATCCAAGAGAAACTAAAGATCATTAGCTTAGGATTGTTGGCTAAAATCAAAACTAAACCAAAAGTGAAAAGATTAGAAACCTTTAAGTAGACGGTTTGCTTTAATATCTTGTTTAAAATAATTAAACTTAAAACCGCTGTGATCAAGAACAAAGGCTGACTGCTGATAATACTTCCCAAGTAGTGTGAGGTTAGAGTCATACCGTGATGAGGATCATAATTTACCTTATTAGTAGTTAACCAAGACGAGATAAATGAACCGATCAAAGAAAGTAACCAAAATAATGATAATTTTAACTTAGAAAAATTTGACCAGTCTTCGTTTCTGATCCAATAACCTATAACGAATAAGTAAAGATACCAGATAAGATTTTGACCATGACTGAATCCCATAATATCTTGGCCAAGTATCATGTTGGCAGCTATGAAAATAATAAAAATAATTATTAAAATCCGTCTGATTTTTTGAATCGAATGCTTTTGAATGATACCTATTATAAAAGGACCAATCAAAAGAATACCGATATAAGATAAGAAAATACCAGTACTGCTGCGGAGTAAATACATTTCCGGACGTGAAAGTATCTGATTACTAAAAATCGGAGTAGTCAGCTGAATCAAAAGATCCAGGATCAAAAGAAACAGAATACTTCGATTTGGAACTTTGGAGCTCTTCTTGTAATCCATACCGATCAGTATTGGAATGAACAGAGTGGCTATTACCGTAACGGTCTTAAATAACCAAACGCCCCAAAAGCCAGTGTTCATATAGGTTTGATCACTTAGAAGATGGAACGATGTTACAAATACTCCACTTAGTATAACGATGGATAAAACTGAAAAAACTTTTGACCAGGTTAAACTGGTCTTTTGCCTCAAAGAACTCATATTAAAAAAAACATCCCCCAATAATAAAAATTCCAGCACTAATAACTTTGCATTCTAGTGTTGGAATTGGTTATTTATTAATTATCGATTTATATCATGTAAGTATATTACTATTGTAATAATTATCAAACCGCAAATCAAAAGTATTTTGTTTTATGAACAAATGGTCTACAAACGGGGGATTAGTGGGTAGTAATTCCGTCTGCGGTAGTGAGGCTGCCGGCCTGCTGTGCGATCGACATGAGCCTTGGTCTCATGTCTCGATTTTGAGCTTTGCTTGCGCAAATCTCGAAATCGTCGATTCCGTAACGCCGGTAGACCACCGTCATAACGGAATTCTCACTGCTGGCTGGCAACCTCACTGCCGCAGGCTAGTTTGGTATTTAGTACATTTAGTAGTGTAAATTCAAGAGAAAAAAATACTTCCTAGATATACGTTTTTAAACAGTATACTCTAAGAAGTATTTTCAATTTTATATATATTTAGCCGGAGAGAATGAGTAATGGAACCAGTTGTGCAAGTGGAGTTTTACTCCACCGACGATTCTGAGATTTGCGCAAGCAAAGCTCAAAATCGAGACACAAGACCCAGACTTGCGTTGGTCGCATAACAGGTGGAATTACTCATTTTCGTAGGCGGCCCAGGAATGTATGACTATAAAATAAATGCACCAACTAATCCGGCAACTAAACCGAAAGCAAAGACACTGGCAGCTGTGATTCCTAAACTCTTCCAACTAAGAACAGGTTTTAGTAGTGCCAATGAAACGATACTTACAGCTGGTAAGGTCATAAGGAGTGCTGCTGTAGGACCAGCAGTTAGACCTAATGCCATTAGAGCTTGAATAATTGGAATTTCTCCAGCGGTTGGGATAACGAAGATTGTTCCAACAAGTGCAAACAGGATAACGGCACCAACACCACCGCTAAGTCCGCCTTGAATTGCTGGGAACAAAACGCCTTCAAAAGTACCTAAGATAAAGACAATAACAACGTAAGCAGGAATACTGTCAATTACTAATATGTAAAAGGCCTTCCACCAACGTTTTAGTAAACCTTCGGTATTTTCTTCAACAGGGTCAAAATCGACACCTTCTGGAACCTCAACTTGTTTCTTTGTACTTAAACGTCCTACTAAAGTAGCGATGCAAAGTACCATTAGGATACCAAAGACAATTCTAAAGAATGTGAATTTCCATCCTAATACCAGTCCCATAAAGATCAAAGTGGCTGGATTTAGTAGTGGGTTCGCTAAGAAAAAGGCCATGATACTGTTTACTGAAGCCTTTGATTTAGCTAATCCAACTGTAACTGGTGCAGAACAGCAAGTACACATCATAGTTGGAACACCCATCAATGTACCAATTAGTGTATTTCTGAACTTTGTACCTCCCAGATAACGACGGATCCAACGTACAGGTAATAAAACTTGTACTAATGAACCAACAATAAGTGCAACAACTAATGCTTTCCAAACAGATAAGAAGTAAGCTATCGTGAATGAAAATCCAGTTTTAAGCGATACGCCCCCAGTGGCAGTACCGACTCCTGCGATGATAGAATCACCTACTGAATGTGTTGAAGCAGCGGCGATTGCCTTTTGATAGTAAGGCCACCACTTTACGTAGGAGATTCCGGCAACTAAGATAACAAAGAATAAAATGGCAAAAAATACTTGCTGTTTATTCCGATTATGCGAAATCTGTGTGTCCATATTTCTTTCCTTCTTCCCTCAAAGAATGTTTATGTAAATGTATGCCCTTGCATACAATGGTTATTATAAACTAAATTATTACGTGATTCCGAAAAAACGTGTACTTTTTCACAAATTTAGGGAATTAGCCAATATTTTAGAAATACTCTTTGACTTGGAGTGGGCTCGAAGGTGTTTAATAAATGTAACGATAAACTAGAAGGAGGCTGTTCAATGTACGATTTTAAAAATACAATTGATCGTCGTAAAACTGATTCAGTAAAATGGGACGTTAAACCTAATGAATTACCAATGTGGGTCGCAGATATGGACTTTAAAACTGCTCCAGAAATTGTTGAAGCAATGCATAAAAAGGCAGATCAGGCCATTTTTGGTTATGAAGAACCTCAAAGTGACTACTTTAATGCCGTAGCTGATTGGTATGAAAGTGAACACAATGCACGTCCACAAACTGATTGGATGATGTTTGTAACTGGAGTAGTTCCAGCAATTTCTTCAATTGTTAGACGAGTTACGTCTGTGGGCGATAATGTTTTAGTTCAGGCACCCGTTTATAATATTTTCTATAATTCAATCGTAAATAATGGTCGTCATGTTGTTTCTAATGATTTGGTTTTTGATAACTTAGCTTATCAAATTGATTTCAAAGATCTGGAAGAAAAATTATCAGATCCATTAACAACTTTGATGATCTTATGTAATCCTCATAATCCAGTTGGTAAAGTCTGGAGTAGGGATGAATTAGTAAAAATTGCTGAATTGTGTAATAAATATCATGTTAAATTGTTGAGTGATGAGATTCATGGTGATATTACTTTTAGTCCATATACACCAGCTTTTTCATTGGACAAAGACTTGATTAAAAACCTGATGGTCTGTGTTTCGCCAAGTAAGACTTTTAATGTAGCTGCAATTCATGCTGCAACGATCATTGTGCCTAATGAAAATCTTCGTAACCAAGTCAGTCGCGGGATCAACACGGAAGAGCTAGCTGAACCCAACTCTATGGCAATTCCAGTCACTATTGCTGCATATGAAAAAGGACATGCTTGGGTCGCTGAATTGAAGCAACAAATATTGAAGAACAAGGAATTAGTTCAAAGCTTTTTGGAAAAAGAATTACCAGAGGTGAAATTGGTGCCTTCAGATGCGACATATTTGTTATGGATGGACACTAAAGCTGTTTCTGATGATTCTAAAGATTTAGCAGATTTTATTAGATCGGAAACAGGATTGTACCTTTCTTCGGGTGATGTTTATCGTGGTGATGGGCATGACTTCTTGAGATTGAATATTGCTTGTCCGATAAGTACTGTGGAAGATGGGTTGAATCGTTTGAAGGCAGGTATTAGAGCGTACTAATTGCGTCTCCGAGCGTGAGGGAGTTGGTCTGCTGTGCGGCCGACATGAGCCTTGGTCTCATGTCTCAATTTTGAGCTTTGCTGTCGCAAATCTCGAAATCGCCTATTCCGTAACGACGGAAAACCGTGTCGTAACGGAATCTTCACTGCTGACTAACTCCCCCAAGCTCTCCGGCTCGATTTGTTTTATATATAAAATATAAATACCTTCCAAATTCGCAAAACTATGCGGTTGGAAGGTATTTTTTAATCGATATTAAACAATAGAGCTGATCAATCTAAGGTTTAATAAAGTAATAATAGTAGTTAAAACAATTCCCACTATTAAGGTGAGTTTACTATTAACATGTTTTCCCATTAACTTTTTGTTGCTAGTCAAGAATATCATTGGAAAAAGTGTAAACGGTAAGGCAATACTCAAAGCAATTTGAGCATAAACGATCATATTTTCAAAATCCTGTTCGTTGAAGCCAACGGCAAAACCTATAAATAATATTGGGATCAAAGTTACAAAACGGGTCAAAAGTCGTCTTTGCCATAAGGGTAAACGAATATTGAGATATCCTTCCATAACTATTTGACCAGATAAAGTACTGGTAATTGATGAGATCAACCCTGTTATGAGAAGTGCGAAAGCAAATAATCCACTCATGATAGGGCTTGCCAATGTTCCAACAATATGAGAATTATTCAAACCATTGAAGACATCTTCAAAATTAGTTAGCTGACTATTGGCATGGAAAAATAGCGTACCGCCGAGGATCAACAATAAAGCATTGATGAAAAAAGCAGCTATTAGGTGGACATTTGAATCCCATTTAGCAAAGCGCAGAGCTTCATCTACTTGTGCGGGATCATTATGATCGTAGCGCCTGCTTTGAGCCAGTGATGAATGTAAATAGATATTATGTGGCATGATCGTTGCTCCCATAATTCCTAAACTGATAACTAATTTTTTATGATTCTGCCAAAGATCATTTGTTGGAAGCAATCCATTCATTATGGAGGCTGTATTAGGATGAGCTCTGAAAACCTCAATTCCAAAGATGACGCCGACTGTCAAAATGGCAAGTAAAACAATAAATTCAATTCGTCTAATCCCGAATCTTAAGAATAGCAGGACGATTAGGACGTCTAAAATGGTCAATAATACTCCGTAAAGTAGTGGTAAACCAAATAATAATTTTAAGGCCACAGCGGTACCGATAACGCCGGTCATATCGGTCGCTACCATTGCTAGTTCGTTGATGATCCAAAGTGTATAACGACCTATCTTGGGTATTTTAGCAGAAATTGCTTGAGCTAAATCTTGTCTTGCAACAACGCCAAGTTTGATCGATAAAATTTGCATAAACATAGCCACGATTATTGACATTAAAAGAACTGATAGCAGTTCATAACGATACTCTGATCCACCGGAAAGAGAAGTCAGCCAGTTTCCTGGGTCCATATATCCGACTGCTACTAATGCTCCGGGACCACTGTATGCTAAAAACTTTTGAAAAAATGACGCTTCATAAACACTGGGAACTTTGACACTTTCATTTATTTCTTCAAGACTTTTCTTCTCCATTTACTTTGCCTCATAGGCTAGGTTGGCGATAAATTGACTGAATTTTGGATCATCGTTCATTGGCTCGACTAATTTGAAACGGTCACCGCCACTAGCTTTAAAACTTTGATAATTTTGAACATTGTCTTCTTCTAAAGTTTCTAGACAATCGGCTATAAATGATGGTGTAACGATGAGAACGTTACGTTTACCGACAGCGACTAATTGAGAAAGTTCATTTTTTAAATATGGTTTTAACCAAGGCATAGGTCCAAACTTAGACTGATAAACGGTTTTTATTTTTTCATCTGGAAAATTTATCAGCTTTGAAACTGCGGTGGTAGTTTCTTCACATTGTTTTTGATAGGGATCACCGTTTTTTACCATAGCGGTAGGAATACCATGATAGCTGAATAATAATTGATCATATTCAAATTCATTGATGGACTTTTGAATGTGTTGCGCTAGTATTTTTTGATATTCAATTTTTTCATAAAAATGTTCGATTATCTTTATGGGTACATTAGCCGATTTAGCTTTATCGATGATCGTCTTATGAGTGCTCTGTGTGTATTGGGGGAATAAGGGGATGACAACTGTCTGGTTACAACCGTTATCGTGCATTTTTTTTAAAGTATCGACGATTTTTGGTGTGCCATAAGTCATAGCCATTTCGACTTCCCAGTCGGGCAATAAATTTTGGACTTGATCACGAATGATCTGAGTATAGGCGACCAGAGGAGAACCACTTTTGGTCCAAATATGCTTGTAAAATGTGGCAGAACGCCACGATCTTGTTGGCAAGATCATGCCTTTTAGTATCGGCTGCCAAATGGCCTTTGGCATTTCGATAACATTCTGGTCACTCAAAAATTCCTTGAGATAAGTTTTTACATCATCTGTCTTTGGTGAAGAAGGTGAGCCTAAGTTAACTAATAGAAGACCATTTTTCATATTTATCAAACCCTCCATATCTATAAATCAATTATAAACTATTATTTTATAAAATTTGATGGTAATAAAATAAGAACCCGGACCTGCATTTGCAAGTCCGGGTTCTTATTTACTTCTTACGTTTAATATCGTTTAAAATTTTCTTAGCACGTCGTCTAGTTTTGATGTTTTTAGATTTTAAACGACGTAATGAACTAGCTCTATCGAATTTTTCTGCCATGATTATTGCTCCTCAATAAGAATTTTATTTAGTTGTTTATATTGCGACAACATCCATTCTTTATACGTTTTATTAGCGGGTAATGTTTCGGTTACTTTTAAAACGGGGATGTTATTTTTATTGGCCAATTTCACCATATTATCAACGGTTTTGCTGTCGGACTGTGAATTATACACTAGAAAGGAAATTTTTTGTTCTATTATACCTTGGCGCATATTTTTGACTACTCGGGGTGAAGGATCTGTTCCATTTTCAATTGCTTTTTCAAAATCTTTATTGCCTATTTTGAACCCCATATCTGCAATAGAGTAGTCAAAAACGGGTTCACTAACATATACATCCTTATCATTAGTGGCTTTTGCGGTTTGCTTCAAGTTATCCAATTCATTTTGGACTGGTTTAAGTGATTTGATATATTTTTCGGCATTATTTTTAAAGTAGGCTTTATTCTTAGGTTGTTTTTTACCAAGTTCTTTAGCTAAATAAGTAGCTAGTTTTGGCATAGTTTGTGGATCATACCAAAGATGTGGATTAGCTCCAGATTTCTTTTTCATGATATTTTCACCAACTAGAATATCCGTTGCTGAATCATTTTTAGTAAGCTTGTTCATCCATGAATCATATCCAAGACCATTAGCAATCGTTACGTCAGCTCCAGATACATCTTTGGCAATTCCAGTAGTTGGTTCATAATCGTGCGGATCAATACCGGGCTTATCAATGATCGATTGAACGGACCCCTTGTTGCCAACGACTGCTTTAGCAACCTCACCGTAAAAATCGGTGGTAGTGATGACTTTTATTTTTCCATTGCTGGATTGCTTGTTGCTGCAGGCGGTCAGGTTAAACATTAAAAGTATCGCCCCAATAATAGTGAACAAAAATTTGAATCTCTTTGAAAACATATATGCTTCTCCTCTAAACAGTAATTATTACTATTTAATAATATATAAAATCAGCAGATTTGTAAATAGTAATTATTATCCTTTACAATTTAAGAGTATTAAAAAACCGATACCTGGATGAATAGGTATCGGCTATTGTGGATGTTGTACATTGTAATGCTCGAGAGCTAAGCGCCTGTTACGCTCTCTAATCAAAACGAGCTACGCAAGGCAACTCTCTGCGCTTACTACGAATAATGATAATAGCATGGACCGCTATTTTCATTATCCTAGGTAATGCTCGAGAGCTAAGCGCCTTGCTACGCTCTCTAATCGAAATGAGCTACGCAAGGCAACTCTCTGCGCTTACTACGAATAATGATAATAGCATGGACCGCTATTTTCATTATCCTAGGTAATGCTCGAGAGTTAAGCGCCTTGCTACGCTCTCTAATTTTCGTATTTGAGTCCTAATTCAACAAAGTATTGGAAAATGCGATTTTTGGTTATTTTTCCAACGACTTGTTTTGGATCATCTTTTTCTGTAACTGGTAATGAGTCAACTTCATGTTGGAAGAGCAGTTTTCCAACTTCTATTATCGTCATATCGGAAGTTACGGTTATAAGGTTAGGCATTCTTGTCATGACCATGCTGGCTACCATTGAATCGGTATCAGCGTTATTTACGGTTACTGATAGCAGATCTTTTCTGGAAATCAGGCCTAGTAGATTTTTGTCATCATCTACGACGTAAAGTGAGCCAGAGTCCTTTAAAAATAGAATGTTGACGCATTCCTGCAGGGTAGTGTTTGCTTGAACGAAAGTGGGTTTCTTTAGGATATTTGCGATAGAACTGTCATAAAGTTCTTCAAAATTTAAACTGGACTTTGGCATCTGAGAAAATTCGTAGCCTACTTTAGGACGTGATTTTAATATTTCAACGGCGGTCAGTAAGCGCAGATCTCCACGGATCGTTGGGACATGAACATCGAGTCTTTCAGCAATTTGTTCGCTGGTCATGGGGCTTTGTTCTTTTGTTAGTTCAATTATTTGTTTCTGTCTTTTTGTTAAGTACATGATATTTCTCCAAAATTTTCTGGTAAGTAAATTTATACTCATTATATATATAATTATATTTACTAGCAATATCACGTTATATTTCTTATTGACCTTCTTTATTGATAGTTGCTTGGGCTGCAGCAATTCTAGCAATAGGAATACGATATGGTGAACAAGATACATACGTTACGCCGATCTTATCAAAGAATTGGATCGACTTAGGATCGCCACCAACTTCACCGCAGACGCCGATAGGTAGTTGATTGTTAGTTTGACGTCCACGATCTACGGCCATTTTCATTAATTCTCCAACGCCTTCGATATCGACTGATTGGAAAGGATCGTTAGGTAGGATACCTTGTTTGATATATTCAGGCATGAATGAACCGACGTCATCACGAGAATATCCGAAGGTCAATTGAGTTAAATCGTTAGTACCGAAGCTGAAGAAGTCTGATACTTCAGCAATTTGGTTGGCGGTTACGCAGGCTCTAGGCATTTCCATCATCGTACCAACTTGATAGTCAACTTCAGTGGATAATTCTTTTATCTGGTTTTCAACCAAGTTTCTGACCCATTGCATTTCAGCCTTAGAATCTGTTAAAGGAATCATGATATGTGGTTTGATCTCAATTCCTTCGTCTTTTAGACGTAAGACAGCATTGATGATTGCACGGACCTGCATTTGATAAATATCGGGGAAGGTGACTGCTAAACGATCACCACGATGTCCCAACATAGGGTTGAGTTCCTTGAGTGAGTCAATGCGATTCTCGAGATTTTCAGTTGTTTCGTTTAATTCATCGGCTACTAATTTGATCTCTTTAGCATCGTGAGGTAAAAATTCATGTAATGGTGGGTCCAAAAGTCTTACGGTAACTGATTTGCCGGCGGATAATTTATAAATTTCATAGAAGTCGTTTTGTTGCATAGCAAGTAATTTTTCAAGTGGATCTTTTCTACCGGTAGCATCTTTAGCCAAAATGAGACGTCTCATTTGTAGAAGTCTTTCGGCCTTAAAGAACATGTGCTCAGTTCTAGTCAAACCAATTCCGTCAGCGTCAAAGTCGAGAGCTTTTTGGAAATCCGCTGGGGTATCAGCGTTAGTATAAACGCCCATATCGCTGATTTCTTTGGCCCAATCTAGTAAAATCGAAAGATCACCTTTAATTACGGATTCACTAGTAGAAATTTGACCAGAGTAGATTTTACCTTTGGTACCGTCAACTGAGATCCAATCACCTGGTTTGAGGACTGTATCGTTGATCTTAGCAACTTTATTCTTATAATCAACTTGCAGTTCATGCGCACCGACAACGCCGGTAGAACCCATTCCTCTAGCTACAACGGCCGCGTGCGATGTCATACCGCCACGTGAAGTAACGATAGCTTCACTAACGACCATACCTTCGATATCTTCAGGAGAAGTATCTTGGCGAACTAAGATTACTTTTTGATGTTTGTCATCGTGAGCATTTTTGGCCTCTTCAGCTGTGAAATAAATCTGTCCACTGGCAGCGCCTGGTGAGGCTGGTAGCCCAGTCGTTAGGGAATTATGCTTCTTCAATTCTGCTTTGTCAAAGTCAGCATGAAGCATGGCTGAGATTGATTCTGGATCAATGCGTTTAATGGCAGTTTTCTTGTTGATCAAGCCTTCATTAACGAGGTCAACGGCAATCTTAACGGCTGCTTCCGGAGTACGTTTACCATCACGTGCTTGTAATAGGAAAAGTTCTCCATGTTCGATCGTAAATTCTAGATCTTGCATATCTTGATAGTGGTCTTCAAGCTTTTGAGCTATGTCGGCGAATTGATCGTATATTTCTGGCATTGATGATTTTAAAGTGTCGATTGGCTTAGGGGTCCTGACACCAGAAACAACATCTTCACCCTGAGCGTTTAATAGATATTCACCAAAGAGATCCTTGTCTCCAGTAGCAGGATTTCTAGTAAAGGCAACGCCAGTACCACAGTCCTCGCCAGCATTACCGAAGACCATTGTTTGGACATTTACAGCTGTTCCTAAAGTTTCAGGGATGTTATTTTGTTTTCGATAAACACGAGCACGATTGTTGTCCCAAGATTCGAAAACCGAGTTGACCGCCGCTAGCAGTTGTTCTTCTGGATTTTGAGGAAAGGCCTTGTGAGCATCTTGGGTGTAAATCTCTTTGAAACGCTCTACAATGGATTTTAGATCGTCTGTAGTTAATTCAATGTCGGATTTGTAATTATTGTCCTTTTTAGTATCAGTTAAAACTTGATCAAAGATATCTTCAGAAATACCGTAGACTACATTACCAAACATAGCTAACAGACGGCGATAACTGTCATAAGCGAAGCGTTCATTGTTAGTTATTTTTGCTAAAGCAACAACGGATTCGTCATTCAAGCCGATATTTAAAATAGTATCCATCATTCCAGGCATAGAAATTGCAGCACCAGAACGAACTGAGATCAAAAGGGGATTAACCTTATCATTAAAGTTTTTATTTGTGTATTTGCTTAATTTAATCAATGCATTATCAATTTCTTGGATGAGACTGTCGCTGAGTTCGTTATTATTTCTTTGGTATGCGTGACAAGCTTCAGTGGTGATCGTAAAACCCGCTGGAACGGGGAGTTTTAATCTAGTCATTTCGGCTAAATTTGCTCCTTTACCACCTAAAAGCTGGCGCATGTCTTTGTTACCCTCGGAAAAGAAATAAATTTGTTTCATCAGATATATCTCCTTAGTCATCAATATGATGTATTAAATAACAATTAGACTATATATGATGTTTTATATTAATGCAAGGGGTTACATAAATAAAGACTTTAGATATGTTAAACTTATAAAAATAATTAGAACGGGTGAATATTTTGAAAGAAGCACTTCAAATTTTAAAAAATAACAATTATAAAGTGACCAAACAACGAATCGATTTGATCGATTATTTGAGTAAGTTTATTTCAAGTTACGTTCAGATCAGCGTTGTTGATGCCTATATGCGCTCATTGTATCCAGGCATCAGTCACAATACGGTTTATCGAAATATTAAAGAGTTTTCAGATATTGGCTTAGTAGAGTATCAAGAGAAGAATAAGACGATGATCAAGTTTCAATGTGATTTTGAACAACCACATCATCATCATTTTATTTGTTCTAATTGCGGTAAAGTGATTGAATTAAAGGAGTGTCCTATGGATTTCTTCACTAAACAATTACCAGGCTGCCAAGTCGACACACATGCTATTGAGATCTATGGTTTGTGCCCCGATTGCGTAAAAGCACAAAATGAAAAAGCCAAACCTCTTGAATAGAAGTTTGGCTTTTTGTATCTTTATTTAGAATAAAAACTTATTTTTTGTACCCAAAAATATCCCCCGTATAAATGGGGTGTTAGATCGGAGCTTCTTCATCATCGCTATTGTGGAAGAAGACTTCAAAGGGAATATCATAGGTATCGTGAAGCTTGATAATTTCCTGTTGAGTAAAGCCAAGATCCCTGTTCTTGCGATGAACAGTCGATTTAGATTTCTCTAACAAGTCGGCAATGTCACTTTGTTTGATTTGGTGCATAATACAGAAAGTTTTTAGACACTGATTATCATACATTGCAATTTTTTCCTTCGTGGAATATATTTTCCTTCAACAAGGATTACATCTACATACTAAGTTAATTTGTGTAATATTTCAACATATTTTTTTAGCAAAGTGTCGTAATTTACGCTAAAATATCATATATGAAAGATAGAGGTTATATTTGACACATGATAACAATTGGAAGATATTTAAAAACTAAAAGATTCTTTTCAGAGCTTACATTATTGCAAGTAACCCATATTGCCAAAGATAAGTACGGTTATTCTACTTCTACATCAGTTTTGAGTGCCATTGAGACTGATAAGAATAAGATAATTGACGGTGAATTATTATTCGTTCTATCAGATATTTACGATTTCGATTTGAACGAATTTAAAGAAGTTGTCATTGGTAACATCAGTAATATCAGAGAACGTAGAAAAATTAATAAATAAATAAAATTTAGAGCCGAGGATAGGCTTGTTTAAACGTACACAAAAAAGGAGTGGAAAATTATTTTCCAACTCCTTTTTCTTTTAGAATTTTATTAAGCTGTTTATATTGTGAAAGCATCCATTCCTTGTAAGTCTTATCTGCTGGTAAAGTTTCAGTAACTTTTAAGACGGGAATATCATTTTTGTGGGCTAGTTGGACAAGATTATTTACAGTCTTACTTTCAGCTTGCTCATTATAAACTAAGAAGGAAATCCTCTTATCATGAAGACCGTCACGCATATCTTTGACAACTTTAGGTGAAGGATCAGTTCCGTTTTCGATAGCTTTTTCAAAGTTTTTATCACCGATCGTGAAACCCATGGCTCTAATAGAGTAATCGAAGACAGGTTCGCTAACGTAAACGTCTTTATTCTTAGTATTTTTAGCAGTTTTCTTCAGTTTAGTTAATTCACCTCGAACTGGTTTCAATGAGGCAATATACTTTTTGGCGTTGTTCTTAAAATATTTTTTGTTTTTGGGTTGTTTTTTAGCTAATTCAGCTGCCAAATAGTTGGCGTATTTAGGCATAGTTTTGGGGTTGTACCAAAGATGAGGATTGTCGCCACTTTTTTTATGCATAATGTTTTCACCAACTCTGATGAAAACAGCGTCGCTAGAATCACTGGATAATTTATTCATCCATGAATCGTAGCCGATCCCGTTGGCGACGGTGATATCAGCACGGCTAACTTTTTTAGCAATTTCAGTTGTCGGCTCGTAATCATGTGGATCAATAGCGGGATTGTTGATGATAGAAGTGACGTTTCCCTTATTTCCAACAACCGCCTTGGCGACTTCACCGTAAAAATCAGTTGTCGTTACGATATTTATTTTACCGTTATGATGTGTAGTTGTTTTAGCGGAACAGCTGGCTAAGAAGATGCTTAGCAAGGCCACACTCAAAGTCAAAATTATTCTTTTTGATTTATTCATTTTTTTTCCTCAATAGATAATACTATCTACAATAAATGATTATTTAAAATTTGTAAACGGTAATACTTACTGTTTACAGTTATACGTTATTTTATAGAAAAGAAAAGGCTTCCATTAAGTGACGAATAGGTTCTATAATTATTATTACTGATTAATATTTATAGTTTATGTATAGGAAAGGTAATTGATATGAAAAATGTATTAACACTTGGTGAAATGATGTTGCGTTTAAAACCATCAGCCAATAATAGGATCGTTCAATCAAACTCATTTGAGGCATCTTATGGAGGAGCAGAAGCCAATGTGGCTGTATCTTTGGCACTTCAAGGTGATTCGGCGACTTATTTAACGAAGTTTCCTGATAATTTGCTAGGCGATACAGCTTTAGGAACATTGAGAAAATATGGCGTCAATACTGATAAAATCTTACGTGGTGGACCAAGATTAGGGATCTATTTCTTTGAAAAGGGTGCTAGTGTACGTGGCACAACTGTTGTTTATGATCGTGCTGGAAGCTCTTTAGCCGTTTCTAAAGCATCTGAATATGATTGGAAGAGTATTTTTTCTGGGATCGATTACTTCTACTTTTCAGGAATAACTCCAGCCATTTCAACTGAGCTACAGACCGCAGTATTAGAGGCTTGCCAGTATTGTAAAGATAATAATATTCAAATCGTTTGTGATATGAACTACCGTGGAAAAATGTGGACTCCAGAAGAAGCACAGGCTTTCAGCAAAAAGGTCATGCCATTTGTAAATATCTGTTTAGTTCATGATGAAGATTTTGAAGCTAGTTTAGGGATCAAGAGTTTTGACGGAGATATGAGTCGTGGTATCGAACAAAAGGATAGTTTCAAAAAAGCTATGAAGCAAGTTTCTGAACTGTACCCTAATTGTCATACAGTCGCTAGTGTATTGAGAAATATTTATTCGGTCGAAGATAGTCAGTGGTCAGCCCTTATGCTCAGAGATAATGAATTTTATGAAAGCTCAGTTTACCAAGTTCATGTTTATGAAGGTGTCGCTGGTGGGGATGCTTTTGGTGCTGGCTTAATGCATGGATTTTTGAACAATTTTGATGGACAAGAGCAAGTCAACTATGCGATTGCTGCTAGTGTATTGAAATTGACGATCGGTGGCGATCTCAACCTAGTCAGCGAGTCGGAGATCCGTGACGTTATGAAAAAAGACAGCGCTACAGCGATGAAAAGATAACCCAAATATTATATAACACACAGGATTATGAAAGTGTTACCATATATATCATGTATTTTGTTATTGTAGTTAATTAAAACAAAGTATATAATTTTTTGGTCTAGACAACTAGAAACCATATCAGAATGGTTAAGTAATTTGAAATTTTTGAAGAAAAGAGTGATTTTTTGGGTGTCTTGTTAGCGCTTATTCCAGCTTTAGGTTGGGGAATACAACCCCTGATAGCTAGTAAAGTTGGAGGAAGCCCTTCGAATCAAATTTTTGGTACAGGATTTGGTTCATTAATTATTGGTTTGTTTATTTATGCTATGTATGGAAGTGTATCCGGAATTAATTTTTGGATTAGTTTCGGAGCTGGATTCTTGTGGTCATTAGGTCAGGTAGGACAATATATTTCCTTTACTCAGATTGGTGTCACGAGAACAATGCCGATCACAACAGGCCTACAAGTTGTTGGTACGTCATTGATCGGAGTTATTATTTTCGGTGAATGGAGCGGCGATATAGCTAAATTGATTGGTCTTTTGGCTATTATCTTGGTAGTTATTGGTGTTACATTTACTGCCATCACAGATAAAAAAGCTGGCAAGTCAGCATCCGGTTCTTTAGCTAAAGGATTAGCTGTTTTAGTGCCGACCACTGTTGGTTATTGGGCATATGGAGCACTTCCAAAAGCAGTTTCCGCTTCTGGATTACATCTATTTTTCCCAGAAATGCTAGGTATTTTTGTAGGGGCAATTATTTATAATTTAGTTATGACTAAAGGTAAGAGTTTCGTTCAAAAAGAGAGCTGGTTAAATGGATTGATCGGATTAGACTTCGGTATTTCGTCCTTAGCGTATATTTTTGCAGCCCAAGCAGCTGGTGTAGCATCCGCTTTTGTTATTACACAATTAAACGTAGTTGTAGCAACGTTGGGTGGTTTGTTGATCTTACACGAGACCAAGACACCAAGAGAACTTAAATTTACACTATCCGGGTTAGTATTGATCGTTGTAGGTAGTGTTATGACAGCATTCTTATAGAAAATAACTGACAAATCCTGGAATGGGGTTTGTCTTTTTTTTGCCGCCTACGTGCGAGATGGATGGTGGCCTGCTGTGGGATCGCCCTTCAGCCAAGGTCTGAAGGCTCGATTTTGAGCTTTGCTGCGCAAATCTCGAAATCGTCCATTCTGTAAGAGCAGCACGAATCGCTACTCTAACAGAATTTTCACTGCTGGCCACCGTCCATCTCGCTCTCCGGCTCGTTTGGGTTTTAGTACATAAAGGAAAAATCCCTGAGTATACAGATTTATAATCAATTCTGTATATTCAGGGATTCTTATTTTTTCATAATAATCATGTTATAGATCTGGAGATTTTGAGTAATGGAGTCAGTTGTGAAAGTGGAGTTTTACTCCACTGACGATTCTGAGATTTGCGTAGCAAAGCTCAAAATCGAGTTTCCAGACCTTGGCTGGAAACGGTTGCACAACAGGCGGAATTACCCAAAATTGGAAGCGGCAAAAGAAACACTATGCATGTTCTTCAATTGCATCTTGAACCAGTTTAAATTCACTCTTCAATTCGTCAAGTGTCATTGGATATTCGATAGCAACAGGAATATCAGGTGTAACGGCATTGATAAGATTCTTCCAATTTGTAGCACCTTTATCTAAAAGAACGGTTCCTTTGTTTTGAATGTTCTTTAAGTGAAGAATTGTAACGTAGCTGCTTAATTTAGCCATGGCTTCTTCAGGATCTTCATCGATCCAATACCAGTTACCAGCATCAAAAGTATATCCAATAGGCAAGTTTGCTTGTTGAATTTCTTTGTTGATAGCTAGTACGTGATCCATGTGACCGTGGTCATTTTGTTCGTTTTCAATTGTTAATTGAACTGAATAAGGTTTTAGAATGTTCTTTAATTCAGCGACTAACTCATCAGTTAAAGTATCAACTTCTCCCAAGCTGATCTTTAATGAACCAATTGAGTATTTTGTCGCTAAATCAAGATAGCTGATTAAATTTTCGTTGACTTTATTGTCTACGAATAACTGTTCAGGAATTGAGAAGTACAATACCCAGTTTTGTGCTTGTGCAAGTGCTTTTAAATCCGATAATTCTTGGTCTCGGTCATCGCCGAAAAATTCTCCACGAACTTCAATACCATCGATACCCAAGTCAGTGATTTTCTTGATCATGTCTAATTGTGATGCGCCATTCTTTACATCATTTTCAAATACGGCTGTATTAACCAAAAGTTTTGTCATTGTAATTCCCTCCAAGTTGCTTGATAAAAAAGTTAATAGACTAACTTTATACCAAGAAAACGTTGATGTAAACGCTTTCTGTTAAATCGGTTTAGTTTTCGTGAAAAGTTTCTCAATGATAAACTTTTTCGGGCAATTTCTACTTTACATTGTTTAATGCAACCAGCAGGTGCTACTATTTTAAGATAGCGCCATCTAAACTGTGAGTAGTTAAAGGAGATTATTATGCAGATAGGGGAACAGTTACAAAGACAACGTAAGGAACATGGAATGTCTCAAGAAAATCTAGCTAAGCACTTACATATTTCAAGGCAATCTATTTCTAAATGGGAGAATGGAACATCACTGCCAAGTTTTGCCAACGTCGTTGCCATTAGTGAACTATTTGAAGTCTCTTTAGACGAATTAATCAAAGGAGATTCACAACTTATGGATCAATTAGAACACAGTACAAAATTAAATAAGGCTTATATAATGGTCGTTACAAGTATCACTTTAGCCGTTATAGCGTATGCAGTATCGACTGGCATATATTCTGTCTCACAAGCAAAACTTGAAGATATTTTGTTTTTACCACTTATGGCTAGTTTCATCTGTTTGATGTTCAGTATCAAATGGAAAGAGTTAGAAAAAGCCATTACTAAATGGACAATGTTATTTGGAATTATTTGGCTAACATTATTATTGTGGCCGGAATTTTATGATTTTATTGCTGGCTTTGTAGCAGGATGGAATGCGCATTAAAAAAGTCAGGAATATGTCCTGACTAATGTGGTGTCTTATTATTCAATAGTAGATTGTAAACTGTATAAGCGACTGTTTGTACGACGGCTATTAGAATAAAGATTCCTACCCAGATAACTAGACTGCCTAATTTTAACGATGATGCACTATTTGCTCCGGCAGAGTTTATAGAATGAACAAAGATAACGACCACTCCGATAGCAAAAATAACGATCCAACTTAGACTTAAAATACGCCATTTTGACATGATTATCCCTCTATTAATTTTATTTACTAGTTAAATTGTAGGGTGTAACAGTAAAAAAACAAGTGCCTCATAATTTTTATAAAATTTTAAATTCAAATTGCAGTGGTTATCCTTTGCCAAAAAAAGTAGATGGTGTAACAATGTGACCATTAAACTATTGGGAGTTTAATCATGAAAAAAATATTAGCAATTTTTCCAACTTTTGTATTAATTGTTATGTTTGTGATCGGGATTCTTATGTATGGGACTAACCAGAAATTGGCTATTAATTACTTAGTGATCAGTGTTGCTGGAACATTTATTTACGCACCAGTGGCGCTTTTCATAAGTGGAATTGCTTCAGAGGGCGCAGGGAACTTTCTTAAATGGAAACAAATATCTACTAAATTTAAGATATATTATCTGTATCTGGCCGGAATATGGGTAGTAGATATAATTATTGCAATGTATTTTATGACTCATAACTAAAAAAATAAAGCTGAGGGAAAATTTCTCTCGGCTTTATTTTTTTTGCGTAATACCTAGTTTTACTTGGCATTCTGGACATAATCCATAAACTTCCATGTGATTTCCTGAGATCATATATCCAGAAATTTCAGCAGTTTTTTCTTCTAATGTCTTTTCATCTTTGTCAAAGCCAGGGTATGTTACATCAACAATTTTGCCACAATTAGTACATATAGCATGATAATGTGGTGTCCCAAAGTAATCATAGTGGGTACTACCATCACCATTTTGCAATTCAACAACTAAGCGATGATCTACAAAAGTATTCAAAGTGTTATAAATCGTAGAAGAACCCATATTCGGAAGCTCTTTGCTTAGAGCGTCGCGGATAGTTTCAACTGTAGGATGATTATGATGACTGGCAAGATAGGCCAGGATAATGTGACGCTGTGGAGTGACACGTAACTTGTGGTCCTTTAACACTTTCAAAATGTCCTCCATGACAGAACTATTTGTCATAAGCAGTCTTCCTTTCTAGTTTGGAATCATTACAAGTTAATTATAATACCTATCTAATAAAAATATCAATTATTGATTCTTATTGGAATAAAGTTAGGAATCGGGTTTTAAATGTTTACTTTCGCTTAAAAATGAATTATTATGAATTCGTTAGCAGATGAGAATCATTCCAACTTAGAAATGATTACAAAGTAAGAGGTGAATGGAATGCAAAAAGCTAAAAAGACTAGAAGTTTAGCTGAAAAGATCAATGTTATGCGTGCCAGTGTTATGGGTGCCAATGATGGGATCATTTCAGTAGCCGGTATCGTTATTGGTGTTGCGGGTGCCGGAAGCAATAATTATGCTATTTTTCTAGCTGGTATTGCAGGCATGCTGGCCGGAACTATTTCTATGGCGATGGGTGAATGGGTTTCTGTTAGTACACAGCGTGACAGTGAGAAACGTGCTATTGAGAAGGAATCAGCGGCCTTAGATGGTAATTATGATGGTGAGTTTGAATTTATTCAAAATAAATATCAAGATACGGGGATCTCTGAAGAGCTTGCTTTAAAGGCCACTAAAGAAATGATGAGCGGTGATCCATTAGATGTTGCGGTACGTGAACGTTTTGGATTTAACCCTAAGGAAGAAACCAGTGCAATCGCAGCTGCCATTGCTTCAATGATCTCATTTCCCACTGGATCAATTCTGCCGTTAGTTTCAATTACCTTATTTCCAGCCCAGATGCGTGTCATTGCCACAGTGATCGCAGTTGTTATCGCGCTGGTTATAACTGGATATACAGCAGCATATCTTGGTAATGCCAACAGGTTAAAAGCAGTCTTTAGAAATGTGGTTTCAGGATTATTAACAATGCTTGTGACATACCTGATCGGTACATTATTTGCACATTAAAGGAGTGATAAGAATGATGAAAGCAGTAAACTTTCCCAAGCAAAAAAAGAGCAAAAAGACAATGGCTGAACGCTCAAACACTTTACGTGCGGGAGTTTTAGGCTCAAATGATGGAATACTTACGGTTGTTGGTGTTCTATTCTCAGTTGCGGTCGCGACAACGAATCAATTCACAATTTTTATCGCTGGTCTATCTGACCTTATTGCATGTGCTTTTTCAATGGCTTCTGGCGAATATGCATCAGTTAGCTCCCAAAAGGATACCGAAAAAGCAGCTATTGAAAAAGAACGTGAACTAATTGAGACGGATTATCAATCAGAATTAAGTGTTGTAGCAGATTATTACGTAGATCGTGGTGTTTCTAAGAAAACATCTTTAGAAATTGCTAGTGAATTGATGAAAAAGGATGCCTTAGGAACAGTTGTAAAAGTTAAGTATGATTTGGACTTAGGACATTATATGAATCCTTGGGATGCGGCCTTTTCTTCACTAGTCGCAGCATCATCAGGTGGTATTTTCCCATTGGTAGCAATGACATTCTTACCAGTTTCATTGCAATGGCCGGGGACTATTTTGGCGGTTACTTTGTCGGTTGCTTTAACAGGATTCTTGAGTGCCAAATTGGGTGATGGACTTGTTAAAACGGCAATTATTAGAAATGTTATTGTAGGTATTATTACTATGATCATTCACTATTCTGTTGGTTTGATGTTGTAGTTTTTTCTTTTCTTTTCGCCTAAAATTTTGAGTAATTCCACCTATTGTGCGACCGTCTTCGGCCAAGGTCCGAAGACTCGATTTTGAGCTTTGCTACGCAAATCTCAGAATCGTCAGTGGAGTAAAACTCCACTTTCACAACTGTTTCCATTACTCAAAATTTTAGGCTGGTTGGGATTTTAACTATCAATAGTAATATAAAATATAGGAGTAACTTCTCACTTCATATTTGAAATGAGAAGTTGCTCTTTTTAGTATTTATGAGTTTATTAGTCGGAAGGGATGGAAAATATTTATGATAAAATTAAGCTATCATATAAGAATTCGGGTATTTAAATGAATAAAGAAAAATTGCGCAGATTTAATGACAGTGAAAACTTTTTTGCATGTCCCGTCTGTGATGAAAGTCTTAGCTTGGAAAATAACAGCTTAGTTTGTTCAAATGGTCATAATTTTGATATTGCTAAACAGGGGTATGTTAATTTCTTACTCAATATGAAGCAACAGAAAAATTATGATAAGGCCAACTTTGAAAATCGTGGTTTGATTTTGAAAGATGGTTTGTACGATCATATTTTAAATAAGATAGTAGAGATCGTTAAAGATTTGCCTATTGAGACGATTCTTGATGCTGGTTGCGGTGAAGGATATTATTCACGTGAGATCCAAGAACAACTCAATAAAACTCTTTTAGCCTTTGATATTTCAAAGGATTCTGTACAATTAGCTGCTAGAAACGATACTAATAATGCTGTTAAGTGGTTTGTTGGTGATTTAGCCAATTTACCGATGCAAGATAACAGTGTCGATAGCATTCTGGATATTTTCTCGCCAGCCAATTATCATGAGTTTCATCGTATCTTGAAGAGGGATGGTTATTTGATCAAAGTGATCCCAGGTGAAAAACATCTGACTGAATTGAGACAGCAGGCTAGTGAATATTTGAGAAGTGAAAGCTACTCTAATCAGAAAGTTCTCAGTTATTTTGAAGAACATTTCCAAACTGTAGATGAGATAAAAGCTACTAAAACGTATCCTGTTTCAGAAGAGGAAAGAAAAGCTTTTATCAATATGACACCTTTATTGTTTAATGTTGATAAGGATAAAGTCGATTGGACCAGTGTTAATGAAATAACTGTTGATTCTACAATTTTGATCGGTAAAGCATAGGTTACTGAATACTTTATGCGTAACTATAGAAATAAAAAATGACCTGACAATTTGTCAGATCATTTAGTCTTAAGTAGTAGATCAAGTGAGTTTTGTAAATTAGATAGTTGTTTTTCGTTAACACAATCAACATTGCTGCGGATATTTTGAGCAATAACTTGTTTCATAGCTTTGTCGACTCCGGATTTAACAGCTGACAGTTGCACCAAAACTTCATTGCAGGGACGACCGTCATCCATCATACGTAAAATACCGTCCAATTGACCACGGGATCTTTTGATTTGGCTAGTTATCTTTTTGCTTACGAGTTCTTCAGATTCTTGAGACATATCAGCCTCCTTAAATAATTAATATAGTTGATATTATACCCACACGGGTACCGTACATCAAATTATATGCTGATATTTCTTTTAAACAGTGATAAACAAATTAATTGCCATAACTTACCCTAGGGGGTATATTATTAATTGAAATAAGATATAGGTAAAGGGGAGACTTCTAAATGAGCAATATTAAAGAGATTTCTGACAAGACTTTTAATGACGAAACAAGCACCGGTTTAGTAATTACCGATTTTAATGCTGACTGGTGTCCTCCATGTAAGATGATGAATCCAATCTTGGAAAAGTTATCTGAAAATGATCAATTGGGCGAGAAAATCAAGTTCACATCAATGAACGTTGATAAAAATCCACAAACACCTAATAACTTTGGTATTCAGGGAATCCCAACTTTCATCGTTAAAAAAGATGGTGAAGTTGTTGGTAGAATGGTTGGATATCAACCAGAATCTAAGTTCCGCAAGGCCTTAGAACAATATATGTAAGCAAAAACGATACTCTTGTGAGTATCGTTTTTTTAATATGTATTATTTGTATAGTAAGTTTTATCTAAGCCGTGAGTGTCGTAATCGGTATTATCATCATCTTCAAAGAAAGCTTTATTTTGTTTGTTTAATTTAGTTTCGGTATTAGATACGGTGTCATCTGGGAGTCCTAAATTCTTGCGCAACTTGTCGGAAGCCTTTTGCAATGTATTAGTAGATAAAACTTGATATGAGCTACCGTTTATCCAAGCAGATTTACCCTGTAGTTGATGTGATTTGATTGTTTTACCACTGTTATGATATTTCATCGGAAATTCTTCCAATTGTTTATCAGTTAAATCAGTACTGATATCTGGTCCTAGTTCTTTGATCAATTTTGGTAAGTGGATCAAGTATTTAGGTTGAGCCATTTTTTTGGCAACGGCCTTTAGAATCTGTTGTTGTCGAATTTGTCGTCCATAATCTCCTCTTGGATCTTCATAACGCATACGAACATAGGTCAAAGCCTTGGTACCATTAAGATGGTGGGTACCTTTAGGAACAGTTACGCCATCAAAGCTAACTTTCATGTCAGATTTGATCGTCACACCTCCAACAAAGTTGACGGTTTTTTTGAGTGCGGCCATATTTACTGCCACACTGTAATCAACGGGAACATTTAGCAATTCACCGACAGTATTTTTAGCCATCTTTGACTTACCGATATTATAAGCGGCGTTGATTTTTTGAACATTTTTAGTTTTATCTCCAACCATTTCTGCTACGGAATCTCTAGGAATGGAGTAGATAACGGTTTTCTTAGTTTTAGGGTTCAAGGTAATTAACATCATGGTATCTGAATTTCCTCGATCAACACGGCCATCGGCACCAGTATCTGCACCTAAAAGTAAAATGGAGACAGGCTTATCTTGATCAACCTTTTGCGAGACACTATTTTTACTAGTATCGACTGACTTCAAAGCTTCTTTATTTTGATGAATGTATATACCTATCATTACTGCTAGAATAGCAATGATAGCGACAATAGAAATCATAATTCGTTTAAAAATTTTCATAAATTACCTCAGTATTTAATCTTAGTATTACATTATAATATAATTACTAAACAATACAAGGTAACTTAGTGATTATACTATCTGTTGTCGCCTGTTCTATGGTAAATTTAAAAATAACATAAAAAGGGGTTGAGAAATATGAAAAGGGTCTATTTTATTTGTACTGGTAATTCATGTCGTTCACAAATGGCAGAGGGATTCGGTGAAAAATATTTAACAGATTGGCAAGTAAAGAGTGCGGGTGTAGAAACACATGGTCTAAATCCAAAGGCTGTGCAAGTTATGGCTGAAAAGAATATCGATATTTCGGATCACACATCAGATTTGATCGACTTAGACTACTTTAATAGTTGTGACTTGATAGTCACTCTTTGTGGGGATGCCAGAGATCGTTGCCCAGTTATTCCTCAAAGTGTGAAACATCTTCACTGGGGATTACCTGACCCCGCTCAAGCCAAAGGTTCAGAAGAAGAAATATTGAACGTCTTTAGAGAGGTTCGTGATGAGATTGAAATTAAGGTTAAGGAGTTAATCTAAATGAGTAAGATGGCGCAAGTTTTGCTGGTTATTGATATGCAAAATGACCTGAATGGTTGTTACCATTTTGATGATTTGTTGAGTGATATTAATGATCGAATTGATGATTACCGTCAAAATGATTTACCAATAATTTTTATTCAGCATAATGATAGTGATTTGATAAAAGGTAGTGAAGAATGGGATTTTGCTAGAGGTCTTGATAAGAAAGATGATGACTTAGTAGTAGAAAAGCCACATGCTAATTCTTTTTATCATACGGAACTCAATGATCTGCTACGAGAAAATAGTTTAAAAACGATTGAAATTTGCGGAGCTCAGACTGAGTATTGTTGCGATACAACAATCAAGATGGCCCATGGATTGGGCTATAAAATTCTTATGCAGCCAGATATGACAACGACTAAGGATAATGATTATTTGAACGCTGAAGATACGATCGCATTTTTTGAAGATATTTGGAATAAACGATTCGTTTCATTTATTTGAGATAGGCGTTTATAGCAGTCGAAAAGGTCTACAATGATACTAAATCAGAGAACCATTAATGAGGAGGAGACATTTTGGTTTCAAGAGATAGTTTCATTGAAAATAATAAATCTGAGTTTGAAAGTTTGTTTAAAAAGCTCATCGGACTCAAAGGTGTTAGTGCCACAGGCGAAGGTATCAACGAAACAATTACATTGTTACAGGAAAAACTAAAGGATTTGGGAGCTCATGTAGAAGTAATTCAAACTGCGGGATCACCTACCATATTGGCCGAAATAGATGGTCAAAGTGATCGCACAGTATTGTTTTATGGGCATTATGACGTTATGACGCCAGGAATTAATGCTGATTGGGATACAGATCCTTTTACTTTGACCAAAAAAAATCATCGTTTTTACGGTCGAGGAGCTGGTGACAATAAAGGACAATTGTTAGCACAAATTTTAGGCTTATATGTTTATAAACAAGTTAACGGTAGCTTTCCGTTCAATATTAAGTTTTTGATCGAAGGCGAGGAAGAACAAGGTAGCAAGAATCTACCTTTCACCGTCAAAGAACTGGCTGATAATAAATTGAAAGATGTTGATTTAGCCATTGTAGTAGATGGCTCTTTCAATCAATCTGGAGAGCATGTTTTACGATTAGGTAATCGTGGTGCGTTAGGATTTCAAATTACGGCCAAAACAGGGACTCAAGATAATCATTCTGGAAACCTGGGGAACATCATGAAGAATCCCGTGCTGGTATTGATGGAATTACTCCAAAAAATCTATGATTTTGAAAATGATAAAGTTTTGATTCCTAATTTTTATGATGGTGTTGAAGATCCTAGTCAAACAGAGATCGATTGGATGAAACAATTACCATATGACAGAGAGTCGATATCTAAACAGACTGGTGTGAAGGATCTTCCTGAAACCGGTTTGGAATATTATCAAAAATTGATGTTTAGACCAACGTTTAATATTTCAGGAATTAAGGCAGGATACACAGCCAAAGGGATGAAATCGATCATTCCTCATACTGCCATTATGAAAGTTGAAACACGATTGGTCGGGAAACAAGATATTCAAGAGATTCAAATTGGTATCAATAACTTTTTGCAAGATGAAATAAATAACGGCGATATCAAGGTTCACTACTTGGTTCAAGTGCCCCCATGCAAGACGGCTTCTGATGACAAGAATATTAAGCCGTTGGTTGACGCCATTAAAGAAGCAACAGGCTCAGGTTTGATTGAGCCCACTATGCCGGGAACGGTTCCTAATTATGTGTGGTCAGATATTTTGAAAGTACCTGTGTTTACGATTCCATATGCTAACTTCGATCAACGTAACCATGCACCTAACGAAAATATTACTGAAAAAGCTTTTTATGATGGAATTAAAATTTCTTACGAATTGTTGAAAAAATTATAGGGGAGCGTTCACTGCCGCCTACGATCGAGAGAATGTGTGCCTGCGGTGCGACCGACATCAGCCAAGGTCTGATGTCTCGCTTTGAAGCTTTTCTTGCGCAAATCTTCAAAGTCGTCGGTTGTGTACGAACGATGAACCTTGTTCTACGCAACTTTCACTGCTGGCGCACATTCTCTCGCTCTTCGGCTCGATTCATTTCCGTAAATAAAAGTGAAACAAAAATAGCAGTTCGACATTATTAGTGATTTTTCACTAATTAGTCGAACTGCTATTTTAATTTCAAAAACTATAACTTAGCCGGAGGTTGTGATGATTTATCCAGCAGCTAAGGTGGCGTTAGGGCGGTGAACTTTCCGCTCTTACACCACGGACGTATTTTGAGATTTGCGTAGCAAAGCTCAAAATCGAGGTTCAAGACCTTGGCTTGAACCGTTCCAGCTGCAGGATGAATCATCACAACCGGAGGCGGCAACAGATTACTTATTATAAGTCCGTATCTTAGGTGGCACATAGCTTTCCATAAAACTAAGAATGTCATCTAAGGAATCTGAGAAAAGTAATTTTTCTCTATCTTCAGAACTTAGAAAGCCCTTATTTGTCATTTGATCAAACATATTTTTTAGTGGATCGTAATAATCATTTACGTTAAAGAATGCACTGGGATTTTCATTATCACCAAGGCGTGCCCAAGAGAAGGCCTCAATGATTTCTTCTAGTGTTCCTGGTCCACCGGGGAGAGCGATGCAACCGTCAGAAAGATCTAGCATTTTTTGTTTTCTAGCTGACATATTTGGAACAATTTGTAGTTCACAATCGTCAAAAGCAGTTCCGCGGTCAAATAATTCTTGAGTGATAACTCCTTGAACATTTCCACCTTCTGAACGAACTTCGGTGGCCAACATTCCCATCAAGCCAACTCGGCCACCTCCATAAACTAGTTCTAA
The DNA here is from genome assembly GCF_003946625.1 of Companilactobacillus kedongensis. Classification (GTDB taxonomy): domain Bacteria; phylum Bacillota; class Bacilli; order Lactobacillales; family Lactobacillaceae; genus Companilactobacillus; species Companilactobacillus kedongensis. The sequence continues at coordinate 112,042 of NZ_RHOR01000003.1, forward strand.
GTTATTAGCAACTAGCCAGTCAGCTAACTCCAAAGTTGCATCTTGATAGATTTTTTCATTTCCACTTACTGCACCACAATAAACTGCAATTCGTTTCACGTTATGATCTCCTTTATGAAAACTGTTGTGAAGATATTTTAGCATATGATGTCAAAATAGTGAAAATGTATCTGTAATCACAATTAATTATTTAGAAAGTAATAAATCTACTAAAGGTTCAGCATCTATTTTGCCTAAGTTACCAGCAATATCGACACTATCTAGACTAGCAATCAAACTATCTTTATCGAATTTAGTATTTATCAAGGCATCTTCAAGAACTGAAGGTTTACCACCAGTAATGAAATCGCCATAGATTTTAATATTTGAAATTTCGTTATTGTCATTTAATGAGAAATTGAAGGCAACAGTACCGATATCAAAATGTTTTGAAACATAGTTTGTAAATCCAGGGTTCTTACCATAGTTCCATTCGTCAGTATCATATTTTGCGGCTAGACGAGAATCAATGATCTCCCAATCATGATCTGTCAAAGTGTAAGTTTCAATATCATCTAATGAGTCGGCCTTGAAGATACGTTTCAATAGTTCAAGTTTGAAATGATCAGCATCCATACTCTTGAATGGTTCGTCTAAGTATTCTTTGATGTTAGTAATACGGCTGTTAACTGATTTAACACCTTTTGATTCAAGCTTATCTTGTTCAGGTGTTAGCACTTCACTGGCTGTTTGCATATCAAGATCAAACATCAATGTACCACCAGCAGCATATGAATCCCCAACTTTAAACATAGTCATTCCGGAGAATTTCTTACCATCAATAACGATGTCATTTCTACCACGCATTTCAGCACCAGTGGCTCCCATGTCATGTAAAGCATCAATAATAGGTTGAGCGAAGAATTTGTAATCACCAAAGTGATCGTCGTTTCCAATAATAATATTTTCAAAAATCATATTTCCATAATCATGATAGACGGCACCACCACCAGAAGTACGTCTAACTAGTTGAATATTTTTCTCTTTTAAATAGGGAAAGTTTACTTCAGCATAGGCGTTTTGATTCACACCGACGATAACCGAAGGATTGTTGATATACATAATTAAACCGTGACCCTTTAACTTCAGATCATTTACTAAATAGTTGTCTAATGATTGATTAACAATTGCATTGTAAACAGGTTTCTTATTCTTTGATGTATCAATAAAGAACATCTAATCACACTCCCTTTAAAAATTATGACACGTTTCAATTGTAAGCCTTAACAAGTTAAAAGAAAACGTGTTTTAATTTGATATAGATTCTGTTACCCTTAACTTGAAAACTGAATTGGAGGAAAGAAGATATGACTGATCGTTTGGAAGCATCTGCATGCACGTCAATTTTAGTTGGCAAAAAGGCAAGTATGGATGGCTCTACCTTGATTGCAAGAAATGAAGATAGACATGCCGCAATTGAAGGTAAAAGGCTTATTGCTCAACCTGCTGTTTCAGGTCGTGAGGAAACCTATGTTTCACCATATAATAAGTTAACAGTTCCATTACCAGAAAGCGGTTACAGATATATTTCTATGCCTAACTTAGATCAAACCGCAGGACCTAATGAGGAAAACGGTTTTAACGAGAAAAATGTTGGTGAAAGTGCTACTGAAAGTATTTTCGCTAACGAACATGTATTGGCACTAGATCCGTTTATTAAAAACGGTTTAGCCGAAGATTCATTGTTAACATTGGTACTACCATTTATTGATTCAGCAAGAGATGGTGTTCGTTATTTGGGTGAATTGGTTAAGAAATACGGTTCAGCTGAAGGTAACGGAGTTCAATTTAATGATAAAGATGAAGTTTGGTACATGGAAATTGTAACTGGACATCAATGGGTAGCCGTACGTATCCCTGATGATTGTTACGCCGTTACAGGTAACCAAACATCAATCCAAAATATTGATTTCAATGACACCAAGAACTATATGTGGGCTGATGGCATTCAAGAATTTGTTAAAGACAACAATTTGAATCCTGATTTTGAAGGTTTCAATTTCCGTCGTATTTTTGGTACGGACACAGAATTTGACCGTCACTACAACACACCAAGAGTTTGGTATGCACAAAAATACTTCAATCCATCAATCGAACAAGATCCTGAATCATCAGACATGCCATTTATTCGTAAGGCAGAATTCAAGATCACACCAGAGGATATCCAATTTGTTTTAGGATCACATTACAATGAAACAAAATTTGATCCGCTAGGTACAGGCTGTGAAAAAGACAAGCATATCTATCGTTCAATTTCTCTAGCACGTACAGCTCAATCACACGTATTACAAATGCGTGATTCAGACAAGAATGGTGCCGCAGCAGTTGAATGGGTCTCATTAGGTGTTCCATCATTCTGTCCATACGTACCAGTATTTGGTAATGTTACCGATATTGATTCATCATACACAGACGTTCCAGAAAAACTAGATCTAAAGAGCGCCTATTGGATTTATGAAACATTAGCAATGTTAGTTGAATCACATTATAAAGAATTTATCCAAGATGATATCGACTACAGAAAAGAATTGTCAGAGTGGGCACATAGAAAGATCGATGAAGTCGATAAAAAAGCCGTTACAATGTCAGGTGACGAATTAACAAGTTACTTAACAGAACAAAATAAAGAAATTGTAAAACACTACAACGATAAGACTAAAGAATTAATGGCAAGCCTTGTTACTAAGGGAACAGAGTTGTCTAAGTTACAATTTGTTGCCGGACAATGGCTTTAGAGCGTGTCAATTGGCTGGTTAGACCTTGAGCATTACCCAGGTTAAAGATAATGGCGATTTATGCCATTGTCTTTAACCGTAGTAAGCGCAGAGGTTTGCCAATTGTAAACGCGTTTAGTAAGCGCAGAAAGTTGCCTTGTGCAGCTCGTTTAATAAGAGCAAATCCAAATCTTTAAATCTAAAATCACCATAAATAAAGGGGAACATATCTGTATAAGATATGCTCCCTTATTTTGTGCAAATAATAGAACAAAAACAGTCAAGAATCATTGATATAAATATCTGTGATTTTTTTCACACGTTCTGTTGTTTTCGGCTCAACCAAGCGGTAATATGACTAAGGAGTGGTAAATTCAAAGGCTATTTTGCGTGAACATATGTCTAATAAATTTATCTAAAATGGGGAAAATGATTTGCCAGAAATATGAAATAAGGGAGTAAATTATGAAAGATTTACGTTTTAATAGTGTTTTTGACATTATAGGTCCTGTTATGGTCGGACCAAGCAGTTCGCATACAGCGGGTGCCGCTAGAATTGGTAAAGTGGTACGCAGTATTTTTGGCGAAGAGCCTGAAAAAATAACGATCGATCTGTATGAGTCGTTTGCTAAAACTTACCGTGGTCATGGAACTGATGTGGCTATCGTCGGAGGTTTATTAGGCATGGAGCCTGACGATGAGCGATTGGCGGATTCCCTAAAAATTGCTTATGACAAAGGTATAAAAGTTGCCTTTGTTCCTAAGAGCGACAAGGTCGATCATCCTAATACAACTAAAATAACAATGGTCAAAGGTGACCGTAAATTAACCGTTACAGGTGTTTCGATCGGTGGCGGTAATATTCAGATTTCTGAGATCAATGGTTTCAAGATCTCACTAAGTATGGGTACACCGACTTACATAACGATTCATCAAGACGTGGCTGGTATGATCGCCAAAGTAACAGATGTCTTTTCTAACCGTGATATCAATATCGGTACGATGACTGTTACCCGTGAATCTAAAGGTGAGAAAGCTATTATGATCATTGAAGTTGACGACCGCAAAGATCATGAAGAAATTTTGGAAAAATTAAAATCACTAAAAAATATGGACAATGTTACGTTCTTTGAATAGGAGGATATATTATGTTTTATACAGTTAAGGATTTAATTGAACAAAGTCATGACTATCCTTCAATCGCAGATCTGATGATCACTGTTGAGGCTGAAAATACTGGTCGCAGTAAGGATAAGATCCGTTCTTTGATGGAGCGTAATCTTGAAGCCATGGAGCATTCTGTTAAACAAGGAATAGCTGGAGTTAAATCAGTTACCGGATTGACAGGCGGGGATGCCAAAAGAATGGACGCATATATTGATGACGGTGATTTCTTGAGTGGTAAACCGATTCTTGAAGCCGTGAGAAATGCTATTGCGGTCAATGAAGTTAATGCCAAAATGGGTTTGATCTGTGCAACGCCAACTGCTGGTAGTGCCGGAGTTTTGGCTGGAGTTTTGATGGCAGTTCGTGATCGTTTGAAGATGACCAGAGATGAACAAGTAGATTTCTTGTTTGTTGCCGGTGCATTTGGCCTTGCGATTGCCAATAATTCGTCGATTGCTGGAGCTGAAGGCGGTTGCCAAGCAGAAGTAGGATCAGCCAGTGCAATGGCTGCAGCAGCCTTAGTTTGCGCTAAAGGTGGTACTGCTGATCAAGCAGGATATGCTGTTGCAATAACTTTGCAAAATATGATGGGCTTGATTTGTGATCCAGTAGCTGGATTAGTTGAAGTTCCTTGTGTTAAAAGAAATGCCTTAGGATCATCTCAAGCAATGATTTCTGCCGATATGGCTTTGGCTGGAATTAAGAATGTTATTCCAGTCGATGAAGTTGTAGAAGCAATGCATCGAGTTGGACAACAGATGCCATCGATCTTCAAAGAAACTGCTGAAGGTGGTTTAGCAACTACGCCAACTGCCTTGAAATTGAAGAAAGAAATTTTTGGAGATTAATAATAGATAATTTAACTAGGAATATGCCGAAAAATATAAATCGGTATATTCCTTTTTTTATTCCATGATAATTTATCATTTAAGCTTGTCGTACCAGCATATATAGGAAGAAAAACACTTTACAAATATCTTTCGTGAAATTTTTCATAAGTTCTTTTATAACTCTTGTGACATTTTGAGGTCTATAATGAATATTGGAGAAGTCCCGAGTAGGGCTCAAAATCAATGAAAGGTAGCGAAGGTATGCGGGGATATAAAAATTCAGAAGAATTAATTGACCAAATAAAAGAGAGTTATCATAAATTCATTGATGAATATCAGGGTATTACAGATGGTGTTGCAGATGACAGAATAGAACAAGTTGAGAAGACACCACGAGAAATGCTCTCTTATCAAGTCGGGTGGATTAACATGATTCTTTCTTGGGAAAAGATGGAAGAAGGCGGTGGAGAGATCACAACTCCAACACCTGGATATAAGTGGGATCAAATGCGTGAGTTGTATCATGACTTCAACGTAAAGTATGGTTCTGATGGTTTGAATAATGAGGAAGAAGAACTCAAAAAGGTCGTTACAGAATTGATTGCTTGGGTAGATCACATGTCTGCAGACGAGTTGTTCAAACCAGGTGAAAGAAAGTGGGCTACAACTAAAGCAATGTGGCCAGTAGCAAAATGGATCAGGATCAATACTATTTCACCATTTACTAACTATAGTCGTCAGGTTAGAAAGTGGAAGAATTATAATTTAAGACAAAGAGCATAGTGTTTGTGTTTCCGGTATCGAAGGATTCGACCTGTGGTAGGACCGTCTTCAGCCAAGGTCTGAAGACTCGATTTTGAACTTTGCACAGTACGCAAATTTCAAAATACGTCCATTCTGTAAGAACGACTTCGTCGTCCTAACAGAATTATCACCACTGGTCGCATCCTTCGATACCTCTTTGTTTATACGTATACAAATTAATATCTCCACAGTAATCGGATTTTATCTGAATGCTGTGGAGATTTTTTTATTTTAAAATATAAAATGATATCTAGCCAAAGGATGAGAGTAATGGAACCAGTTGTGCAAGTGGAGTAGAACGGTGTAACCGTTCGTACTCCACCGACGATTCTGAGATTTGCGTAAGCAAAGCTCAAAATCGAGCCGAGAGACCGAGGCTCTCGGCGTTCGCATAACAGGTGGAATTACTCCCATCCTTTAGCGGCACATAAAAAGCCACCAAACAAAAAAGTTTGATGGCATATACTTATTGGAATAGGTCGATCATAAAGTAACCGATCGTTCCGATGATTATTAGCATTGTAAAGTTAATGATTGAGAATGCAAGTAAATACTTGCCAGGATTCTTTTTAAAGAAGAATTTGTATTGCTTAAAAGCCAATAAGTTAGCTAATGATGCAACAACAGTTCCCAGACCACCAATATTTGTACCTAAGAAGATAGCATGAACATAAGTAGAAAACTTGGAAACTAAGATAGTGGTTGGAACGTTACTGATAAATTGGCTGGTGATGATCGAAGTTAGGTAAGCACTTGTTCTTGTTTGAATGAAACCTGACAAGTGACTTACGATCTGCGGATCACGATTAATATTTCCCACCGCGATGAAGAAGCACATGAAAATCAACACGATGGAGTAATCAACCGACTTTAAAATATTCGGATTTATAAAAACTACTAGCAAAAGAGCCGCAACCAGTGATCCCCACATAGGGATAACTGAGAAAATTCCTAGGAAAATGATAACTGTAACGAAGGCTGAAAGAGCCAAACTAGGAATATTCAATTCAACTGCAGTCAATTGTGACAACTCGATTTTATCCTTTGGAAAGAAGCGAGTTATTGCAAAAATTGCTAGAAAGTTGACGATAGTTATTGGCGCTGACATAACGAAGAACTGCATGATCCCTAAATTATAGTGAGTCAATAAGAACAAGTTATGTGTATTACCAAAGGGAGTAAATATACTTCCTAGGTTAGCTGCCATAGCTATAATTATGACTGGATAAATCGGATTTATCTTTATGTGCTTAGATAGTTCATAGAATAATGGTACTAATGTCAAAATAGTAACATCGTTTGTTAAGAACATAGCTCCGAAGAATGCCAGTGATGCTAAAGTTAGCATCATTTGTTGTGTGGTCTTAGCTTTGTTAGTTAAGTAAGCCGCATAATATTTCAAGAAATCCAGATAATCATAAATTTGAATGATTATCATCATTGAAAGTAAAGACGCAATCGTCTTCCAATTTATATCCATTAGTCGCGGCGGACTGATGAAAATTGAGGTAAGGATCGCCGCAGTACCGGCGATCCACAGCACCTTATCTGAAAATACTCGTTTCAAAACTGACATTAACGTTTCCCCTAATAAAAGAAATACCTCTAACTAGTATAAAGAATATTTGTTGTTTGAAAAAGGTAAATATGTAACTTTTTAATATTTTACCGTTTAAATCTTAAATTTTAAGAAAATATTGCCTATTAAAAACCTTATTCATTGTAACTTAGTTATACTAGATAGCAATAACAAGGAGGTAGATAAAATGTATCTATTATTAATATTCTTAACGTTTATTGTCGGAATTGCCATTGCCACAGTATCATTTAAAGCTAAGAAAGAATCATTATATTACCTTCTCCTATCAACAGGGACTATGATGTTCTTTTTAGGAATTTATATGGTGATCCCGCAATAAAAGTAGTGCGCTTTTAGACTCATCTTGGTATAATTCTCTTAATTTAAATGTGGGGGAAACGCCTATGATGAAAATACGCATAGCGCTTTTAATTTTAGTATCAATGCTCATAACAATTACTGAAATGACAATTAATCCGATGTTCTACTTGGGAAGGATCTTCTTGGTATTTTCAGTAGCAGTCGCAGTTCTTGCAGGATTTAATTTTATAAAAGCAAATTGGCAAATGACTAATGAAGATGATGATTTACCTGATCCAGAATAGAATGAATAAACCACGTGTTTGCGTATGCAGATGCGTGGTTTTTAGTAGTATTTAGGTAGTATGATGATTTCAAAATTATTTAAGGGGAGCAATATGGATAAAATTGAGAAATTACCCAAAGATATAAAAACAATTTGGCGCATAAATGTATTTATAGATTTTCTTCTTTTTTTAATTGTTTTATCGGCATTAGTTATCATTGCAGTTTTTCTTCCTGAAGAGGGGCAGCACCTTGTTGAAATAGGTCAGATGATTGTAGGTATTGTGGCAATCGTCGTGTTGGCTGGAGAACTTATATTGATACCTTATCGCTGGAATTTTTGGACGTATTATATTGATGAACGACAAGTTGAACTACATAAAGGATTCTTTTTTAGAAAACAAATAATTATTCCGATTGCTAGGGTCCAGAATGTGACCTTGAAGCAAGGACCGATTTTACGGATCAAGGATCTACAAAAGGTGATCGTAGTGACTGCCGCCGGTAAAAGCGAGATCGAAGGTATTAAAGCATCTCAAGCTGAAACATTAAAGGAACTACTGATGAAGCTGGCTCAGGAGGCAAAAAATGATGTCTAAAGCACATAGATTGCATCCAGCGGCAATTATGTTTTACCTATATAAAGAGCTTAGATCAATCATTTTACCGGCATTTTTTATGTTGATTGCTTTATTGAATAGTTCAGTAATGATAATGATATTAGTGATAACACTGTTAATATTAGTAGTCATCACCAAGTGTTTATTAAGGTATTTTACTTTCAGTTATCAGTTGTTGGACCACGAGATTTTGGTCAAAAGTGGTATTTTTGTTAAAAAAGTTAATCATGTTCCGTACGATCGGATTCAAAATATTACTTCTAATCAATGGTTCTTTCTAAAACCGTTTGGTTTAGAGGAACTGGAAATAGAAACTGCGGGGCATTCTGAAGGTCCAGAGGTCAGTTTGGCAGCCGTTTCTGTGAAACTAAAGGACGAACTAAATAAGTATCGATCGGAAGTTGATACGGCAGATAAATCTAAAAATGTTTCACGGGAAACTTTTTCGGGGGAATCGTATTCGATCACTTGGAGAGAGTTATTAAAATTTTCGCTAACTTCACCAGCATTCTTGTCAGGTCTTTTGGCAATTTTGGCGATTTATGGAAAAGTTCAAAACGGTATCAGTAAGAAGTTTTATGCATTAGCCGCGAATGAGATGCAGCATTTGGGAGTTATTCTGATCGTAGTTGGATTATTTCTTGTAATGTTGATTTTCTATATTGTTTCAGTGCTGATATTGATTGCTAAGTACTATCACTTCAATCTGGTTAAAGTTAATAATAAATTGCAGATGCAATATGGGTTATTTAAAACAAAGAAAACATCCATTGCTACTAGTCGTGTTCAAGCAGTAGTTGTAAAACAAGCATTACTTCGTAGGTTTTTAAAAATTGCGACAGTCAAGTTAGTGATCATTTCCAATTCTAAAAAAGAAGATACCGAAAAAGATATTATTATCATGCCCGTGATCGAAACGGCACAATTGGAAGAATTTCTAAATAGATTTTTCCCTGACATTGCCGTGGACAAATTAAAAATTAAAGATCCGTTACCCAAAACTTATTACTATGATTTGCGTAATGCACTTATCTTCGCAGTTATAGGGGATGTTATTTTCGGAATCCTATTTTATGCAATCGTTTGGTTAGTACTAAGTTTTGTTTTATTATCACTAATATTCTGTATGGTTCCTGCTTATTTAAGAGCTAGACGCTCGAATCTTTCTATTATAGATAAGAATTATTTATATTTAACCAATAATCATTTGTTTACTAAAAACAGCTATTTTATTCCTAAAAGTAGTATTCAATTAGTTGAAAGGCGGCAAAGTATTTGGTTAGAGAAAAATTTATTTGCACATTTACGGATTAATTGTCGTTCTGGAGTTGGAGAACGGGTGATTATGGTTAAGTATTTATCTGCGGATTGGGTTGATGAGGTTGTTAGATGGTATAAGAGTTAAATATGCCGCCGAAGGTTTTGAGTAATTCCACCTGTTGCGGGGACCGCCTTTAGTCAAGGTCTAAAGGCTCGATTTTGAGCTTTGCTGGCGCAAATCTCAGAATCGTCCATGGTGTAAGGATGGAAAATCACCATCCAACATCATTTTCGCAACTGGTTCCATTACTCAAAATCTTCAGCTAGTTATCCCTAGCACTTTTTGTAGATGATAAAAAATACCCCTTAAGTATACAAATTTGTATATTTGAGGGGTATTTGGTTGTTTAAATGTATATCAAAATTAGCCGTAGGGAGAGAGGAAAGCACTAAATCTAGTCGCTAACCTTATCCAATCCTTGTTTGAGATCAGCTATCAAATCATCAGCATTTTCGATACCAATTGAGATTCTGATCAAATCAGGTGTGATACCAGTTGCTAAGAGTTCTTTTTCATTTAATTGAGCATGTGTTGTTGAAGCAGGATGAATGATCAATGATTTAGCGTCACCAACATTTGCTAACAAAGAGAAGATATTTAAATTAGAGATAAGTTCTTTACCGGCTTTTTCACCACCAGTTAAACCGATCGTAAAGATTGAACCGACACCTTTCTTGAAATCTCTCTTAGCCAAATCATAGTAAGGGCTGTCTTCTTGTTCAGGATACTTGATCCATGCAACTTTAGGAGAATCTTGGAGAAATTTGATAACTTTACGAGTGTTTGAAACGTGACGTTCGATTCTGAGTGACAGTGTTTCCAATCCTTGAATCAATAGGAATGAGTTGAAAGGACTGATGGCACCACCGACATCACGTAAAACTTCAGAACGAACTTTAGTTGTAAAGGCGCCACCTTTTAGATCGGCGAAAACTAAACCGTTGTATTGTGGATTTGGTGTGATGAATTCAGGATAGCGGTCAGATTTACGATAATCAAACTTACCATTTTCAGCAATGACGCCACCCATGCTTGTACCATGACCACCGATAAACTTAGTAGCTGATTCAACAACGATATCAGCGCCTAATTCTAATGGCTTGTATAGATATGGTGAAGCAAAAGTATTATCGACGATCAATAGTAGTCCATGTTTATGAGCAATTGCGGCAATGGCTGGAAGGTCAGATAAATTTATATCTGGATTACCGATACTTTCTAGATAAAGGGCCTTTGTGTGTTCGTTGATTTCTTTTTCAAAATTTTCAGGATCGTCTGAATTAACAAAGTGTGTCTTGATGCCTAGCTTTGGGAAAGTAACATTGAATAAATTGTAAGTACCACCATAGAGAGTACTTGCTGAAACGATCTCGTCACCTGCACCAGCAATGTTTTGAATTGCAGCGGCAATTGCAGCAGCACCGGTTGCCAAAGCTACACCAGCGGTACCGCCTTCTAGTTTAGCAACACGTTTTTCCAAGACATCAGTTGTGGGGTTAGTCAAACGAGTATAAATATTACCTGGATCTTTTAATGCAAAACGATCGGCTGCTTGTTGTGGATCTTTAAAAACGTATGAAGTTGTTTGATAAATTGGAACAGCACGTGATCCAGTTTCATCGACAGTTTGTCCTGCATGTACTTGTAATGTCTCAAAGCTATATTTTTGTTCACTCATAATTATAATTCCTCCAAAATTTTGTTTAACCAATTGTGATATAGATACTGTCCATTGCTATGCCAAACTTGATAGTCCTTATTAGGGTTCGTCAGTGATAAGTTATTGGGTTCTCTTATTTCTTTTCCTTTTGATAAATCTCTGCGATACTCATTGATCAATGTTTGAGCACTGTATTCTGGATGTCCCAGATTATAGAAGGCTCGATTTGATTTTAATAAAAAGGGACCGGTTTGTTGGTTGTCGCATAGTATTTGTAGTGCCTGATTATGTTGGATGATTCTTCTCTCAACGCCGCTCATTCGCGACTGCGGCATTCGAAAACCACTCGTAAATTCTGAATTTGAAAGTTGATTCTGATATACTCCGAAGATTTTTTTATTCAAATTGATCTTTGGAATATTAAAATCTAGATAAAGTCCAGCTAGTGCTGCCCAGCAGGTAAACAATTGATATTTAGTATGTGTTTTGCTCCAATCACGGATCGCTATGAATTCTGGCCAAAAATCTACATCGGAATAATTCAATTGTTCTAAGGGAGCTCCGGTTATGATCAAACCATCGAAATATTGAGACTTTATTTGATCTAGCGTCACGTAATTATTCTTTAGAGCCTGTACATTTCCATGTTTCCATTTATGAGATGCTGGATACATGAAGGTCAATTTAACGTATTCAGGTAATTTTTCAAAAAGATCGTTCAACTGATTCTCAGCCTCAATTTTATTTGGCATGATATTCAAAACTAGAATTGATAGATAATCAATATTTTCTAAAGCATTATTTTTTAAATTACTTAAACCATTTGTTCGATAAACAACCATCAAAATCACCTCCGTTAAATTAAAAAAGTATAAAAAAAGTCCCCATGCTGACTAATGTCAACATGGGGACGATGTGGTCGTGGTACCACCCCAATTCGTAGAAAAAACTCTACCTCAACAACTCAATATAAATAAATATAATAAGTTCGGGATGATATCGCATCCTTGCGTACCATTGGCTTTCACCTAGGTAAGACTCCAAGCTCATCTTCAATCAAGTTTTCGTTCCGCCTTTTCACTATCTAGCGGTCACTATCCAAACTACTCATTGATCTACTCTTCTTATCAACGTCTAAATTAAATTTTCTTTAATGAAATTAGTGATTATTATAGGCGTTGAATTATAAAAGTCAAGCTCGATTTAAAATTAATATTCACTCTCAGCAATTTTTTCTAAAGTTTCTTTTGAAGGGATGAAGAATAGATTACCAGTGATCGGTGTACTGAAGTCCAATAGGCGATCACTCTTAGTAAACATATTTGTCAGCATTCTATTAGTAATAGCGAAGTCTTTTGAATAACCGATAAAGTAAGTTCCAGTAATATCTTTAGCGGGATCTGAAAATGGCACATTCATTCTGACGATTTTGTGTTCAACACCGTCTTTTTCGTCTTTAGAGGCGATGTTATGAGCGTTTGGTAGTTTCTCATCATCATCTAATTCACGATCAGAAAACTTATGACGACCGATAGATTTTTCCTGGTCTTCGGTCTTTAGAGCGTTCCAAGCTGCCATATTGTGATTGTACTTTTGAGCAAAGGCATAAGATCCGTTAACAAATTCTGGATCTTGTTCTTCGTCAATCAAAGTGTAATCCATTGATTCGATACCAGCGGGATTTTCAGTCCCATCAATAAATCCGACGATAGCACGACCTTCAAAGTATCTGAAACCGTGTGTTTCATCTTCAACGGTTGTGATTGGTCTTAGGATACCCATAAATTGGTCGATGATTTCGTAACAAACTGACATTTTAGAAGCACGAACATGAATAAATAGATCTCCAGGTGTAGAAACAGCAGTATATTTAGGACCTTTGATCTCTTTGAAAGGTGCTAGTTCCTTAGGCTTTGGTGCGTCCGGGAAAAGATAATCCCAAGCATTTGAACCAAATCCCCAAGCTACATGTACTTGGGCTTCGGGATCTCGAACACGCATACTGTTAATGATAGAGTTTGACATATCTGAGAATTCTGCAATAGTGTCTTTTTCAACAGTTTGATCTTCACGTTTCAACATCAAAGTCGTAAAAATGACACTTTCGCCGGCGTCCTTATAAACGTCTTGAGCTTTTTTAATATCAATAGTCATCTGTTTACCTCCAAGGCTTGTTTATCCAAATGGTAACATATGGATCTATATCTTTTTGATTTAAAATTCGTAAATTTAAATTGTTGATTTTGTTGTTAATTTAGGATAATAATTAATCATTGAATAAAAAAATTAATAATTGATCCGAAAGGGAGCATTACAATGTGCACAAGTATAAGTTACGAAGCCTTAGATGGGGCCAAATTTTTATCAAGGACGATGGATTTTGCTTTTGAATTAAATGGTAAGCCAACATTTTTACCTAGAAAATATGAGTGGATATCATCATTCGATAAGAAAACTTATCAAGCCGATTATGCGATCCTGGGAACGGGTGCTAAATACGGAAATAATTATATGGTAGCCGATGGATTCAATGAATACGGATTATCAGCCGCCGAATTATATTTTGCACACATGTCAGAATATGATCACGAACCAACTGAAGGGGCAATTAATTTAGTTTCTGAAGAATTACTACTATGGGTTTTAGGCAATAATAAATCTATTGCCGAATTAAAAGAGAATATCAAAAACGTTCATATCGTTGAATCTGATAATGGTGTTATGGGCAAGAATCAACCATTACACTGGATCTTTAGCGATTTAACAGGTGCTACTTATGTGTTAGAGCCAGAAGGAAACGGACTAGTTTTACAAGAAGATAAAACAGGTGTTATGACCAATACACCTGACTATACATGGCATGAAACTAACTTGGCTAATTATCTAGGTGCACAACCTAATAATTTTGGTGGTAAGAAATTTGGCGACCTAGAAGTTGAACCATTAGGACAAAACGGAACATTCCGTCTTCCCGGTGGATACACAGCTCCTGATCGCTTTGTCAGAACTGCTTTTAACCGTGAAGTGATCGAAAAACCTGCTGACGCAGACGAAGCAGTTAACACGATTATGCATATTTTGGATAGTGTTGATGTTCCAAAGGGTGCTAATACTAAACCAGATGGTCCAAGTTACACTCAATATCAAGCAGTTTTTGATATGACTAATAGAATTATGTATTACATTCCATATGCTAATAGAACTGTTTTCAAAGTTTCTATGACTGATGAAATGATCAATGCACAAAAAACTCCTAAAGAATTCCCTGTTACTATGACTCAAGAGTTTAAGGAATTGAATTAGGTAGGCGTGGTGGTGGAAACTGCCGCATCAGATTTAGAGTAATTCCACCTGTTGCATGACCCCCTTCAGCCAAGGTCTGAAGGCTCGGTTTTGAGCTTTGCTGCGCAAATCTCAAAATCGTCCATGGTGTAAGGACGGAAAACCACCGTCCAACACCATTTTCGCAACTGGTTCCATTACTCTAAATCTGATGCTTATATCCTTTTTAATGAATAATAATAGGCTCCAGTTATACGGCTTGATTCGTATATCTGGAGTTTTTTTGTTGAATAGAACATGAATGCATTATCTTGGAAATTGACGATAATTGCTGAACGGTATTTAGCCGGAAGGTTCTAGTAATGTAACCAGTTGTGCAAGTGGAGTCGAACGGTGGAACCGTTCATACTCCACCGACGATTCTGAGATTTGCGCAGCAAAGCTCAAAATCGAGGTTCCCAGACCAAGGCTGGGGACCGGTCGCATAACAGGTGGAATTACTAGAAACTGGAGGCGGCAAACAACAGTGGTATGTAAACCACAACTAAAATGAGATATAATAAATAAAAATGATGGCTACCTTATTTAAAATTGGTGCGTTCCAAAAAAAGGAGGAACTATGGCAGATTTAGTTTATCAACGAGTTATTAGTTCACTAAAAGAAAAGATAGATGCAAATGCATACCCAGATATGCGCTTGCCTGACGAACGTTCATTGGCAGAACAATATGATGTCAGTAGAAGTTCGATCAAACGTGCTTTGAGCAATATGTCAGAACAGGGAATCATCTTCAAGAAACGTGGTTCAGGAACATTTGTTAATCCATTGTATTTAAAGCAGGATTCATATTTTAACTACAGCGGCAGTAATTTGGGAATTACAGATAGTTTTAAATCTAATGGACAGAAACCTGGCATCAAGGTTTTGGACTTTGATGTTATTAGACCGGATAAAGATATGCAGGATAATCTATTTTTGCAAGCAAGTGAATTTGTCTATTCCTTCAAGCGATTACGTTTACTAGATGACAAACCATTTATGATCGAAACGGGCTATATTCCGATTAAATTGGCCCCTGAATTAACTGAGGAGATTGCATCTGATTCAATTTTTAATTATGTAGAATCTGAATTGGGTAAGGAAGTTAATAAAACCTATTTAGCAATATCAGCTGCGCCATCTGATGAAGAGGGACAAGAGTTATTGAACTTAAAAGAAAATGAACCATTAGGTGTCATGGAGGGGATCTTCTTCTTAAATGATGGAACGCCATTTGAGTTCTCAACTATGAAATTGCACTATAAATATTTCAAATATGATTCCTTCGTTGATTTGGATAATCATTAGAAATTTATTTTTAAAATTGGGACGACCCAATTAGTTAACTGGTTGACTTTAATTACAATACTGGTTATTATATACATGTAAAACCTAAGGAGTGTGCCGTTATGACAGATTATTCATCAAAAGAATATTTAAACTTAGTCGACAAATATTGGCGTGCAGCAAACTATGTTTCTGTTGGTCAATTATATTTAAAAGATAACCCATTATTAAAACGTGCTCTTAAACCTGAAGATGTTAAAGTTCACCCAATCGGACATTGGGGTACTATTGCAGGTCAAAACTTTATCTATGCTCATCTAAACCGTATTATTAATGAATACGGTGTAAATATGTTCTATATCGAAGGACCAGGTCATGGTGGTCAAGTTATGGTTTCAAACTCATATCTTGATGGAAGCTATACTGAAATTTATCCTAAGATCACTCAAGACGAAAAGGGTATGCAAAAACTCTTTAAACAATTCTCCTTCCCAGGTGGAATTGCTTCTCATGCTGCTCCTGAAACACCAGGTTCAATGCATGAAGGTGGCGAACTAGGATACTCACTATCACACGGTGTTGGTGCTATTTTAGATAACCCTGATCAAATTGCCGCTGTTGTTATTGGTGATGGTGAATCAGAAACTGGTCCATTGGCTGGTTCATGGTTCTCAAATGTATTCATTAACCCTGTAAATGATGGTGCTGTTTTGCCTATCGTTAACTTAAATGGATTCAAGATTTCTAACCCTACAATTCTTTCACGTAAAAACGATGAAGACTTGAGAGAGTATTATAGCGGTCTTGGCTGGGAACCTCTCTTTGTTGAAGGGGACGATCCTGCTGAAATGCATCCAGCAATGGCTAAAACTTTAGATGTTGCTATTGCTAGAATCAAAGATATTCAAACAGAAGCTAGAAAACATCCAGCTTCAGAAGCTACAATGCCAAGATGGCCAATGATCATCTTGCGTGCACCTAAGGGCTGGACTGGTCCTAAGGAATGGGATGGCGAACCTATTGAAGGTTCATTCAGAGCTCACCAAATTCCAATTCCTGTAGATCAAAATGATATGCAACATGCTGATGCCTTAGTAGATTGGCTCAAATCATACAAACCTGAGGAATTATTCAATGAAGACGGTAGCTTGAAGTCTGAAATTGCTGCAATTATTCCTGAAGGTAACAAGAGAATGGCTATGAATCCTATCGTTAATGGTGGTATTGATCCTAAGCCTCTTAAATTACCAGACTACAAGAACTATGCTTTGAAGTTCGACAAGCCAGGTGAGAAGACCGCTCAAGACATGATCGAATTAGGTAAATATCTCAAGGATGTTATTTTGAATAATCAAGATAACTTCAGACTATTTGGACCTGATGAAACAATGTCAAACCGTTTGAATCACATGTTTGAAGCTTCACCACGTCAATGGATGGAAGAAGTTAAAGAACCAAATGATCAATATGAAGCACCAGTTGGTCGTATTATTGATTCACAACTTTCAGAACATCAAGCCGAAGGATTCCTTGAAGGATATGCTTTGACAGGACGTCATGGTATCTTTGCCAGTTATGAAGCCTTCTTAAGAGTTGTCGATTCAATGTTGACACAACACTTCAAGTGGTTGAGAAAAGCTAACGAATTGTCATGGAGAAAGAAGTACCCATCACTTAACGTTATTGCTACATCAACAGCTTTCCAACAAGATCACAATGGTTATACTCACCAAGATCCAGGTATCATTACTCACTTAGCTGAAAAGAAACCTGAATATATCCGTGAATATTTCCCAGCTGACACAAACTCATTGCTTGCTGTTATGCCTAAGATCCTTGATGATGAAGAGAAGATCAACTTGTTGGTTACTTCAAAGCATCCACGTCCACAATTCTACTCAATTGAAGAAGGACAAGAATTAGCTGATAAGGGTCTTAAAGTTATCGACTGGGCTTCAAATGATGATGGCGAACCTGATATCGTCTTTGCTGCTGCCGGTACAGAACCAAACCTTGAAGCACTTGCTGCTATCAGCATTTTGCGTAAAGAAATTCCAGATCTTAAGATCAGATTCGTTAACGTTGTTGACCTATTGAAGTTAAGATCACCAGAAGTTGATCCTCGTGGATTGTCTGACGAAGAATTCAACAATATCTTTACAGCTGACAAGCCAGTATTGTTTGCCTTCCATGGTTTTGAAGACATTATCAAAGATATTTTCTTTGATCGTGATAATCATAATCTATTCGTTCATGGCTACCGTGAAAATGGTGATATCACTACACCATTCGATATGCGTGTTGTAAACGAAATGGATCGTTTCCACTTAGCAGAAGAAGCAGCTACTGCCGTATATGGTGATAAAGCTGATAAATTTGCTGACGAAATGGAAGCAGAAGTTGATAAACATAATAAGTACATCCGTGAATACGGTACAGATCTTCCAGAAGTTGAAGACTGGAAATGGGATGTAAAATAATTATTTAAATAAAAGAGCTATTTGGCATACTGCCAAATAGCTCTTTTTGATGTCAAAAATCTTAAAAATTAATATATTATTATGAGTAAATATGTGTGTGGGGAGAGAACATTGAATCTAAAAAAATTTACTCATAGAGTTAATAGTGATTGGATCGTTGTTTCAATTTTAACAATAGCTGGGGGATTAATATTACCAGGAAATATGTTGATAAATGTTCAGGCCGCCACTTCAGAAGATAGTGGAGTAGTCACAAATCAAGTAAGCTACACGATAAACTATTTAGACGCCGATACTGGGAAAATTATTGGTACTAAGTCGGGAAATTCAGCAAGCGGATCAAAAATAACTATTCCACAAATTAGAGTGGCAGGATATTCAGAAAAGTTTTCTGAAAGTGATACCTATAAATTGAGCGATGAACCTAGTCAAACTATTTCAGTGACTATGCATACAGTTCCAAATAATGAATTTATTATTAAAGAGCGTGGTGCTGACGAGAATCAAAATTGGATCAAAGAAATAGAGTTTGATGTAAAAGTAAACGATACGAATTATAAGAAAATTATTTCTGATAATTTTAAAAAGTTCCAAAGAGGACGAAAAATTATTTTTGAAGAATCTTATTTTGGATATGATAGATTAAGTAGTTTTTCGTATCTTAAGGGGATGGAGAATAGTTCACCTGAAGAAATACTTTTAAAGATTCTCGAAATGCAAGGTAATAGTGAGGTCCTATCTGATCATTATCGTGATACAGATATAGTGTTTCAGTATGCTCCATTGGAGGGCCCCTACGAAGAGAGATTTGTTGCCAAAGGTGGATATTTGGATGGACAAGTATTGTATTCGAGTATTGATGATGATCCAGATCCGACCGTTCTAGGTAGAGCTATTTGGCCTAAAGATGCTGTTGCAGGATATTATACTGGTTCCGATGATGATAACAATGTTTCATACGATGCTGAAAATAAAATTTTGACCTTTAAATTATTGCCTATTCCAGATGCTAAGTTTGTTGTGAATGAATTTAATAAGAACGGTAAATTTATTAAAACTGTGCAGATAAGCCCTAAAACGTATACTACTATTAATTTTGAAAATGAATTCTTCAAAAAATTAGATTTAGATAGGAATGTGATATTAGACAAGTCTATATTAAAAGAATTTAAACCAGAAGAAATAGAACTAGGGGAAAAGGCACTATCAAACTTTGAAAGTTCCCTTGATGCCGATCATAGTTTAGGACATATTATTCATGAAATAGTTTCACATGCGCCATATCAAAAAATACCGGAAGAATTTTCAGGTAGCACATTGGAGGCAAACTTTTACTTAGAGGATGATCCTAATCATCATAATGAATCTGTACCATCTATTAATACAACCTCTAAACCTGTTTCAAAAGTTCCAAACCAAAATATTGCGACATCTACTCAAGTTAGATTATATGATCAACATGGAAAATTAGTTACTAATCGTGAGTTAGAAAAAAATACTAAGTGGAATGACGTTCCGGAAGTCACGATCAATAATGAAAAATATTATAGGATCTCAAATGATGAATATGTTAAGGCAATAGATGTTTATGTATATAAGAAGACCGATGCATCTAAAATCAGAGTTAAATCCGGTCAAGGTAAGTTGATCGATCATTTAGGGAACATCTCTAAACGAGAATTAGATCCATTGAGTGAATGGAAAACTGATTTGATTGCTTTGATAAAAGATAAGAAATATTATCGTGTTTCAACGGATGAATTTATTGATATAGCGAAGGTATTTATCCTCTGATTCAAAATGAACCAAAAATTAATTATTTAAACCAAATTTAAGAATAGAAACAAAAAATAACTCAAAATTGTGTAAGAATGCCTGAAAATGGTAGCTTGTGAAAATTAGAGGTTTTAATAATGTCTAGCACGAATGAACCCTTGTTGTTAGTTGTTGTAACCGATTGCTGTAACTTGAAAAATGCCGATTGTAAGGGCTTGAAAAAGCCTTTTTCACATGGTACTCTCGTCTTGTAGAGAGATTGAAAAATTACAAGGTGGGTGGATATTATGACAAATCAAGTTGTAAATAAATTAGGACTAACTGCATTAGCAGCCGTGGGAGTAGTAATATTAATGTTACTGTTTATGTTACAAGCGCGATATGCCGTATTATCTGCCGCTGTTGTAGCAGTAGTTTTGGCAGTTTATGCACAAAATGTATTTGGTAAGAATCACACATTTATCCTACATGACTAGGATCATAAATATTTAAAAGGATGTGGAAATTTTCCACATCCTTTTTTTTGCAAAATAAAAACACCGCAAGGACTTTGCGGTGTTCATGACTGAGAATGTATTCTCAGTCTTTTTTTGTGACCCAATTATCAGGGGGGAAGGTTGGGTTTTTGTTGTATATTGAGGATTAATACTTTTATATGAAGAATATATCAGGGAGAATCATAAGTTAAGGAGCTCTTCGCTTTCCTTTAGCTTATAGTTATATAATAGCCAGTAAATGTGAAGAAAGTGTGATGCAAATTCGAAAGAATTTCATTTTTATTTACTGTAAATAGATTTTTTGTAGGTCAGAAACTTGATTATCACTTACATGTAATTCATTTCTGATATAATTAGCTAGACTGCCTGAGGTTTCCTTAATGGCTTTTTCAGCTACGGATAAGTAGTTTTCGTTAACGGTCATCAGAGCACGGATCGACTCAACTAGTGATGCATCACGTTTCTCAACTTCTTTAAGAATATCTGCTACATAGAATTTGCTTGCTTGATTAGTTAGTAGGTAATCTTGCTTAATAGTTGGCAAAGGAATACCCAAACTATATAGGAAGAAAACAGCTCCCATACCAGTACGGTCCTTACCAGCACTGCAGTGGAACAGCAAAACATCACGATCCTTAGAATTTCCTAATAACTCGTCAAAGAAGTTTCGATAAGCCTTTTTTGATTGATTTTCAGTTATCATTTCCTTATAGACGTCTAACATATGTTCATAACCATTTGTTGGGTCAAAGTCTATTTCAGGAATAACTGATTCTTGAATCTTTGAAGCTTCTGTTAAATCTTCACGGAATACTGGTAGAGAAACATATTTTGTACCATTAGGTAGTCTATCAGGACTCTTGTCGATCTCACTTTGAGAGCGGAAGTCAACGTCTGTTTTGAGACCGTAATCACTTAAAAAGTTTAAATCATTGTCAGTTAGTTTATCTAGACCTGCTGAACGAAGAATTTTGTGATACTTAACTTGCTTACCATTAGCAGTTTCATAACCGCCTAATTCACGAAAGTTGATACCCTCTTCAAGATCTAAGATACGATGTGTTTGTTGTGTAGCGTTATCCATATGTGTACCCCTTTATCGTTTAGTCTAATTTCAATTATAACAAAAGGAAGATTTGTCATGAAATTTATCATTGCCCCCGGAAAATATCGCCATGTTAGCTCTCGAAAAATAGGTCAAGCTATTTATAGCGGTATTTCACGTGCATTGCCAGATGCAGAAATTGTCACTATGCCGGTCACAGATAGCGAATATGGTATGCCGGCATTAATTAAGCATACGATCGGTGGCGAATGGGCCGAATTACCATTTTTCGATGCCTTTTGGCAAAGCAAAACAGGACGCTATTTGGTGACAAGCATTGATAGTCAGGATACCGCAATTATAGATTCAGAACAAATAGTAGGTCTTGATCTAGCAGCTAACAAAAAAAGAAAAGACCTGTTTCATGCGACCAGCCATGGTTTAGGAGAGTTTATCCTAGACGCAGTGTCAAGTGGTCACAAAAATATCGTTATCTGTTTAGGCAAGACAGCCGTTGCTGATGGTGGGCTTGGGGCGTTGCAAGCTTTAGGGGCTAAAATATATGATGAAAATGATGAACTTATACCTGAAGGTGAAAATCCGCTGATCAATGCTTATCGTATGAACTTGGAAGGTATAGCTCGCATCTTGCCTAGACGTACAAAAATTACTGTTCTACTAAGTTATTCTGCAAATTTTGAACCTGAGGGAAATTATGAGCGTTTGAATAAAACTCAGGTAAGTTTTTTGGAAGATAATCTCGTTTATGTTACTGAAAAAGTAAATCAGAAGTATAATTTAGATATACACCCGATGCCGCATTCAGACTCGATCAAAACTTTAGCGGGAGCTTTTGCAATGATCAACGCTCATATTTTTCGTTCATCATTTGAGTGGGTGGCAAATGTAACTGGTATGGATCAGACGATTCGTTCAACTGATGTTTTGGTAACTGCTACCGATATTATTTCGGCAGATGCGATGCATGATGAGATCCTTTATCATTTGAGTAAAATTGCTGGAACAGTCAGAATTCCTACTTTTGCTTTATGTAATAATTTTGTTGATGACTTTGAAGACTATGAACAATTGTTTACAGGTATTTTTTCAACCCAGATGGTCAATCGACAGATGGATAATGAAGATGAAAAGATGATTTTCGGGAACTACGAATCGGCGGCAAACCAGTTAGCGCGTACATTAACAGCATTTTCTTAGCATTATTTATTGAATAAAACTCATTAATGCATTAATCTTACATTAAAGAGTTTTCATTAAGAGCATTGGAGGATCAGATTATGGAACAAGATTATGAAAAGATTTTAGTACCAGTCGACGGATCAAAGGAAGCTGAAATGGCCTTTAGAAAGTCTGTCAAGGTTGCACAAATGAACAAAGGGCATCTTGATGTTTTAACGGTTCTTGATACTAAACAATTCATCGGTTTACATGGTGGTATGTTAAATGGAGACGTTATTTATCAATTATCTGAAGATGCTCAAAAATATTTAAACGAATTGAAAGACGAAGCAGTTGCCAATGGTGCTAATGCCGATAATATCGATATTCACGTACGTTTTGGTGAACCAAAGACTGTCATTTCTCAAGAATTCGTTGAAGAATATAAGAATGACTTAATTATGATCGGTTCTACCGGTATGAACGCTGTTACTCGTTTGTTAGTTGGTTCAGTATCTGAATATGTTACACGTAATGCTAGAACTGACGTTATCATCGTTAGAACAACAACTGACAACAGCGCAATTAAATAGTAATCCATAATATAGGAGAAAAAAGACTGAGATGAGTCATATCCCAGCCTTTTTTTATTGGTGAAGAAAATGAGATGTTCGTGGGCTGATAGTTCAGAAGAGATGCAGTTATATCACGATACCGAATGGGGTAAAATTGATAGGGACGAACGTTATCTATTTGAAATGCTGAGTTTGGAGTTATCACAGGCTGGTCTTTCTTGGTCGACTATTTTAAAGAGACGTTCAGGTTATAAAGAAGTTTTTGATAATTTTGACGTGGATAAGGTAGCAGGATATTCTGATGAAAAAATTTCAGAATTGCTCCAAGATCCTAAAATTATTCGGAATAAGTTAAAAGTTAATGCTATCGTTAATAATGCTAAACAGATCAAGATGATGCATGATAACAATAAAAGATTCGGTGATTATATTTGGAATTTTGTCGACAATAAGCAGATAATCAATCATTATCAGACTATGGAAGAACTTCCAGCTCAAGATGAATTGTCACAAAAGATAAGTAAGGATCTGAAAAAACGTGGTTTCAAATTTATTGGACCAACGATAATTTATTCATTCTTGCAAGCAATTGGAGTTATCAATGACCATTTAGATAGCTGTGATTTTAAATAATCGAGTTTTTTAAGTATAATAGGAACGTAATAACGGAGGAAAATTTATGAATTCTGAGACTATTAGTGAATTTGCTGACTGGATCTACAAAAATAATAAAGATGTTGAAAAAAAATCTGCCAAATTGGACGTTGAGAAGGTTTATAAGTTGATCGACGATTTAGCAATTTTAAGAAAACCTATCAAAGAATATTTTGATATGACTGAAGAAGATTACTATCAAAATGAGTCTGATCATCGACTAACTTTACAAAATCCAACTGGTAAATTAAGTGAATTACATGATCGCGTGCAAGTAAACCACGTTGACGGTTCTCTTTCAGGCCACGATATCAACTTTACATATAATCATGAAGACCCTTATGCAGATGGCGAATACAAAGTTAAGACTGATATACACTTGATCGAATATGCCTTCACGGTGATTGGTGCTGTGTATGATAATACAATTGTTTCTGATGTCAGAAACGCTCTTTCAAATGATGCAGTTTTGTCGATCGGACTTTCTGCCAAAGCAATTGAGGAATGGCAATAGCATATGGAATTATTGACAGCTAAAGATCTGTCACTCCAAAATGAAGGTTACTTTGCATTTAAGCATGTAACCTTTTCTTTGTATCAAAACGAGATCGCCTATATTTTAGGTGACAATGGCAGTGGCAAAACACAATTTTTGGATACTTTGGCCAGTTTAAAATCTCCTGACAGTGGCAAACTAGAAATTGCTCCTAAGGCTAGATTTGGATATTTACCACAAATTGATTCAGAGATAATCACTAAATCAGTCAAAAAGTATTTACGTGATGTGCAAAGATTAAGTGGTGATTTGGCCGTTAGGGATTCACAACTAAAAGAATTGATCACTTACATGGGGATGACACCATATTTGGATCGCTCGGTACGTCAGCTTTCTTTGGGCTTGAAACAGCGTGTAGGGTTCTTAGCAGCGGTTGTCGGTCACCCAAACATACTGTTGTTAGACGAGCCGTTTTCATTTCAAAATAGTGAAATAATCACTAATATGCTGGATATTATCAAAGATCTGCGTGATAACAATTCGGGAATCGTGATTGCTAGTACAGTTCAAGATGACAGTGTTGTTAACTATTTTGATAGTAACTATCTTCTAAAAGATAATAAATTGACTAAGGTCACCGATCGAAATATGTCAGTTCACTACATGCTTATCTTTACGGTTACGTCAAAAACGATGGCATTACCGAGTGATATCAGCCGTTATTTATCCGTGAATATTGATAACTTAATTGAATTAAAGGTACCAATGAAAATCAAAGATTCTATCATCAAAGAGATGTTGGAATTGAACTATAATTTTGAGGGGGCACGAGTCCTTGAAAATTAAATTTTTAGCTGATAATTTTTTTAAAATGATTTTTCGAGATTATCTGTATATGTCATTACTATTTATGTTGGGTATTGTGGAATTTACAATGTATTCCAAATTAGCACTAAGCAATATTCAACAAGTGATAATTTTGATTATTGTGACGTTTTTGATTGGATTAATCTCAGGATTGAACTTTTTTAAGAATGATCAGTTGTATAATCGGTATGTAAAGCAAAAGGTCAGTAATTATTGGCTATATATTTCCACTCAAGCAATTGTTTTATTGTTGATGGATCTATTAACAGCATTATTGGCATTTGCCGGTACTAAAAATTGGATATTAATCATATTATTTACAACATCGGGTTTTGTTGGCACAGCGATAGCAATGATTTTGAAACCGCGTTTTGAAAAACATTCTATTGTAGGGCAAATAGGAATTTTGATCCTGTTATATTTATCTTTGGCCGACAGTTCCAGTGGACTGCTTTATTATGTAAACTGGATTTTGCCACCGATATCTAAAATGATAGTAACCTTGCAAGATGGCCATTCGATACAAGCATTGCTACCGATTGCTGGACAACAATTTGTCTACGGGATGATTCTATTTGCTATTAGTGGTGTCTTTTATCAAAAAAAATTTGAAAAATGAGATAAAAGTATTGCTATTTACCGTCTATTTCTGCTTTAATTGCCTGATGAACAAGGAGGCCTATAATGAGCAATATTTATTTACGTCGTGCAAAACAAGACGATTTGCCAAAAGTTATAGAAATTATTAAAGGCGCTAAAAAGACCTTACGTGATCGTGGTGTCGACCAATGGCAACGCGGTTATCCTAATGAAGAAATCTTAAAGCAAGATCTTGAAGAGGGTATTAACTATGTTTTATTGTTGGACGGTGAAGTTGTGGGAACAGCTGCTCTTCAACAAGGCTACGACAAAAACTATCAAGAAATAACTAATGGTAAATGGGACGGAGACTCAGATGTAACCTATTCGATCATTCATCGAATTGCCGTTGAACCTGGTCATCAAGGTCAACACCTGTCTGCCGCTTTGATCCAACAACTTATGACAATGTCGTATTATCTTGGTTATCAAGATGTCAGAATTGATACACATCCAGAAAACTTAGTTATGCAGCATGTTATCAAAGCTAACGGATTTATTGAAAAGGGTATTATTACTATGGATGAAGATAAAGGTGACCGAAAAGCCTATCAGATCCTACTAAAATAACAGTTAAATCAGACCTAAGATAAGCCATCGTGATAGATGGTTTTTTTGATTCTTTTCACTAAAAAAATGTTAGTATGAGAAGTATTAGGAGAACAAAACATTGAATATTAAAAATTTTGCGAAAAAGGTTTTGCGCCCAAGACCATCTGAATTTATCTCTACACAAACTGATAATTTTCTCAGAAAATTGAAACCTAGACCTTTTTCAGTTGATTATATAAATAATGTTTTTAAAAATAATGTTAAACCACATATAACTGATAATACGATGACAATCTCGGTTCTAACTGATACTCATGCTAAAGCAATCGCCAGTGCATCTTACTATGGTATCAACGGTGTGCGCCATATTATTGAGAGTAATGCGGTCAGTGATGAAACCGGTATTGATCTGAATGTTCATCTAGGCGATATGATCGATGGCAGTGATAAGCCGGAAATTAGTCGTGGCTTGTTACGATTTGCTGTGGAGAATTATCAAAATAGTAAATCGCCGTTTTTTATTGTCGAAGGTAATCACGATGAAAATGACAAGTATGATGAGCACCGTTTCGTCAGCTCTGCTTCGTTCAGACGTGATGATTACGATAGTTTGGTAACTAGTTTTGATTTTGATCAATCTCAAATTTTTAGACTCAATCCGGTTTCTAAAGTAGGCTGGTTCGATAAAGGCGATATTCGAGTTATTTTTTTGAATACTAGTGATATTCCTTATATTTTGAATAATGGTTCTAAAAAATATGACTTTAAAAAAGTACGTGGTGTAAGAGAACAGCAGTTAGAAGATTTGATAACTGTTTTGGAAAATACGGTCGATAAACACGTTGTGGTGATGGGACATGCCAATATTATTAGTCCTAGCGGCAGAAGTGCTTTGAATTTCAATGGCGACCTGATTCAGCAGCTTTTTGTTGCGTTCAATAATAAGGAACGTGGGCAAGTGAAAAACGAACTCACGGGTGATTTTGGTGTTAATTTGAGATATAACTTCTCATCAACAGGGATCTCCAAGGTTACAACCTATATTTGCGGACATATGCATTATGAAAAATACTATAAAGTTGCTGGAATTAATCATATAATATTAAATTGTTCTGCTTTAATGGGGAAGAAGCATGGATTAACAACGGATTATAATAAGAAATGGGATCGACGTTACAATGAAATATCTGAATTAGCTGGATATTTTGTTAATATCGACCCAGATAAATTGCGACTACAAATATTTGGTTACGGAGCAGCAACTAGATATGTAAGTTTTGAAATATAGGAGAAATAAATATGTGTGGAATTGTCGGATTCGTAGATAAGAATATTGCTGAGAAAAAGCCAGTGATCGAATCTATGATGGATGCAATTAAGCATCGCGGTCCTAACAGTTCAGGTGAACTGGTTCACGGCAACGTTGCACTAGGCTTTCGTCGCTTGAGTATTATTGATATCAAGAGCGGTATGCAGCCAATCTATAATGAAGATAAGAATAAAGCTATTATTTTTAATGGTGAGATCTATAACTATCAGATTCTTAGAGAACAGCTAAAAAAAGCCGGTCATAAGTTTAAGACGAATACAGATACAGAAGTGCTATTGCACGGCTTTGAAGAGTGGGGCATCGTTGAGCTACTCAAAAAGATCCGCGGGATGTTTGCTTTTGTTATCTATGATTTAGAAACAGGCGATATAACAGGTGCTAGAGATTTCTTTGGTATCAAACCGCTGTACTATTATAATCGCCAAGGAACTTTCATTTTTGGTTCCGAGATCAAATCGTTTTTGAAACAGCCCAACTTTAAAAAGGAGCTGAATAAATCGGCTCTGAAACCTTATTTAACTTTCCAATACTCGGCTTTAAATGAAACATTTTTTAAAAATGTTTTCCGGATTCCTGAAGGTCATTATTTTACCTATAAGGGTGGAAAATTGAGTATCAAGAAATACTGGGATATGCATTTTAAAGAAAATCAATTGAGCTTTGAAGATACTGTTAAAAAAATTGACGATTCATTACATGACTCTGTAAAAGCACACTCGATCAGTGATGTTCCAGTCGGTTCATTGCTATCGAGCGGAGTCGACTCTAGTTATATAACGGCGATCCTAAAACCTGAACATACTTATTCGATCGATTTCGATACGAATACTTATGAAGAAGGCAGTACAGCTAAAGATTTGGCCGACCGTTTAGGATTGAAGAATACACGTGGGATCGTGACAAAAGATGAAGCCATTAAAGCTATGCCTTTGATCCAGTATTATATGGATGAACCAGACGCTAATCCTTCATGCGTACCACTATACTTTTTGACGAAACTGGCTAGTAAAGATGTCACTGTTATTCTTTCTGGTGAAGGTGCTGACGAGTTATTTGCCGGCTATTCCAATTATGGTGATCATTCTAAATCTAAAGTTATTCGTGCATTTGCTGAAGATCTGAAGAAGTTGCCTAAAGGCGTACGCTACAAATTAGCACATGGCTTAGAGAAATTGCCTAATTTCCCCGGACGTCTGCACTTATATGAATCTACAGCCAAGGCTGAAGAATTCTTTATCGGTGAAGCTAAAGTCTTTGATGAAGATGAAGCTGCTGATATCGTCCAACCAGATTTTGAAAAAGCTCGTTCAGTAAAAGATATTGTGATGAGAAGCTATCGTAAAGTCGCTAATTTTGACGATGAAGTAAAGAAAATGCAGTATCTAGATCTGCATCAGTTTATGTCCAACGATATTCTATTAAAGGCCGATCGTATGAGTATGGCTAATTCAATGGAATTACGTGTACCATTTTTGGATAAGGAAGTCGCTGAAGTTGCTGCCGGAATTCCGACAAAATATCTTTTGAATAAGAAAGATAGCAAGTATGCATTAAGGGTTGCTTCCCAACGTGCTTTGCCAAAAGAATGGGCCAAACGTAAGAAACTAGGATTTCCAGTGCCTATCCGTGATTGGATACATTCAGAAGAAGTCTATCAACAATTCAAAGAATTATTC
Source organism: Companilactobacillus kedongensis (assembly GCF_003946625.1). Taxonomy (GTDB): domain Bacteria; phylum Bacillota; class Bacilli; order Lactobacillales; family Lactobacillaceae; genus Companilactobacillus; species Companilactobacillus kedongensis. Next base: position 141,736 of record NZ_RHOR01000003.1, read on the forward strand.
AGCGAAGACTTTGCTGGTGAGTTCTTTGATCAAGATAAAATCATAGAAATGCTAGATGGATTTTATAATAAGAAGAATGATGACCGTCGTAAAATTTGGACGATTTATACTTTCTTAATTTGGTACAAGGTGTTCTTTATCAATGACGGTAAAAAACCCAATGTTGATCCAAAAGTTAAAATCGTCAGCTAAAAATGAAAGCGTCCTTATTAATGAGGACGCTTTTAATGTTTGCTATAAGAATATTTAGAAAATGATAATTAAATGGCGTAATATCGAAGTATTGTTTGAATATGTTATAATTTTGTTTGAAATGTGTGTAAAATTTTAAATATGAACTCATAAAAGTAAGAGGTTGATCCTTATCGAAACTAAATCAGGAAAGAAATTCACTCCGATTATTTTGGGTAGTGATATGAATGTTTATGGTATGGCACGTGCTTTCCATGAAGTTTATGGTGGAGCAGTGCAAGCCTATGCGGCTGCGCAATTAGCGCCTACTCGATTTACTAAAATTGTTAATTTAACTATTAATCCAGGTTTCTCTGAAGATCCAGTATTTATCGAAAAAATGCGTGAAATTGCCAAAGTGTATGCAGATCATGAAGAACCAGTTATCTTGATTGCTTGTGGTGACGGCTACGCAGAACTTATCAGTAAGCATAAAGAAGAGTTGTCAAAAACTTTTGTCTGTCCATATGTTGATTATGATAAGTTGAAGACATTGAACAATAAGGAAAGTTTCTATCAGATTGCTGATAAACATAACCTTCCACATCCAAAAACAAAAATCATCACTAAAAAAATGTATCAGGAAAAATTCGACATGGATGTACCATTCGACTATCCGGTAGCTTTGAAACCAGCTAATAGTGTGGAATGGCTGGATATTCACTTTGAGGGACGTAAGAAGGCCTTCACAGTTCATTCAGATGATGAGTTTAATGATACTGTTGCTAAGATTTATGACAATGGCTACACATCTGACTTGATCCTACAAGACTTCATCCCTGGGGATGATTCCAACATGCGTGTGTTAAATGCTTATGTTGACCACAATCACCATGTTAAAATGATGTGTCTGGGACATCCGCTTTTGGAAGATCCAACGCCACAGTCTATTGGTAATTATGTAGCCATCGTTCCTGAATTTAATCAAGACGTTTATGACCAAGTTCAAAAATTCCTTGAGGACATTGAATTTACTGGGTTTGCTAACTTTGATATGAAGTATGATTCACGTGACCAGACCTTCAAGTTCTTTGAGATTAATTTAAGACAAGGAAGAAGTAGTTTCTTTGTTACCTTGAACGGTTATAATTTAGCTAAATACTTAGTCGACGATTATGTTGAAGGAAGCTTAGAAAATGAGCCTACAGTTTATGCCAATAAGAACAAGGCTCAACATAAACTTTGGTTAGGTGTTCCGATCAAGGTATTCAGAAAGTATGCTACTGACAATGATGCCAGTCGTTATGCTGAAGAGCTTATAAAACAAGAACGTACCGGTACGACGGTCTTTTATGACAAAGATAAGTCATTTAAGCGTTGGTTGTTACTAACATATATGTTCCATAATTATGTCAAACGCTTTGATACATACTTTGAAGTAAATAAAGGCCGAGATTTCGAAAAATAGGAGGCTCAATTTAAATGGATGAAGTACGTGATTATAAAGTTAAAAAAATTGAATATGAAAAGATTCTGATTTGTGTAGATTCCGATGATTTCGCATCATCCAAGAATGCTTTTAATTATGCTTGTTCATTAGCCAAACATTACAATGCCGAATTAGGGATCGTTTCCGTTCTGGAAATTGGTGATTTGAATATTTTCCAATCACTAGACCCCGGTATTTTATCCGAACGTCGTAATCAGATTAAAGAATTACTTGAAACATATGGCAAGAAGGCTGAAACTTTTGGCGTGAAGAATGTCCACTTGATGGTTACCGAAGGTAGTCCTGGTCAATCGATCGTTGAAAAAGTTATTCCTAAGTTTACTCCGGATCTTGTTATTGTTGGGGTCGAGGAAAAGAACCGTTATCGTAATACCATCGGTTCACAAGCCGCTAAGATCGTTAATAATGCTCGTGTTTCAGTTAGTGTTATTAGATAGAGCGTAAAAATCAACGGTTAGAACTCGAGCATTACTTAGCTTAATGATTGTGCCAGCGTAGATGGTGCGATTATTAGGCGTAGTAAGCACAGAGTTCTGTTGATTTTTTCGCGTTTTGGAATATGGCCGCAGAAGACTTCGAGTAATTCCACCTGTTGCGGGACCGTTTCTTCAGCAAAGGTCTGAAGACTCGATTTTGAGCTTTTCTTTCGCAAATCTCAGAATCGTCCATGGTGTAAGAACGGTAAATTCTCCGTTCTAACGCCATTTTCGCAACTGGTTCCATTACTCGAAGTCTTCTGCTATGTTTCTGAGACTATTTAGATAGTGGAATAGAATTGAAAATAATGAATTTGTTGGGATATCTTAATGGGTATCCTTTTTTTTGATTCTAATCCAATTTCAGAAAATATAGCTTATATAAAGCGGAGGGTGAAAGAAATTTGCCAGCACTCAAAGTGGAGTTAGAATGATGAACTTTCATTCTTACTCCACAGATGATTTTGAGATTTGTGTAAGCAAAGCTCAAAATCAAGGCTCAAGACCTTGGCTTGAGCCGGTCTGAGTGCAGGTAAATTTCCTTTCACCCGTAGCCCCTCGGCTCATAATTTTTCTAATGAAAATAAAATAGTGATATAGTAGTTATAAAATCGCATGGTGGTGTATATATGTTTACTAGTAAGATTATTGGTGGGTCTGGCGACATGATCGACGCTAAACCGACTGATTATAAAGAAAATTTGTACTTGGCTGTTAATGGTGCTTGGCAAGAGAAAGCCGAAATACCATCAGACAAACCAAGAACTGGTGGATTCATGGATCTCGACGAGGGTGTTGAGAAGTCATTAATGAAAGACTTTCATGAATTTGCTAATGATGAGGATAAAACAGATAATGACTTGTTATTACAGGCCGTTAAATTATATCGTTTAACGAATAATGTTGAACATTTGAATAAGTTCCATCATCAACCGATCCTAAAGGATATCCAAAGGATCACTGATTTAAACAATGTTAAAGAACTCAGTGAACACTTGGCTGACTTTTCAAGAGATGGATTTTCATTACCGATCGATATTGATGTTGATGCAGATATGAAAGATACTTCTAAAAATGTTGTTTACGTTGGTGGAGCAGGCTTGATCCTTCCTGATAAGACTTATTATGATGAAAAGAATGAATCAGGTAAGAAGCTTTTAGCTAAATTTGCTGAAGTAGCAACGCGCCTACTTTCAATGATTGGTTATGATCTTGATGAAGCCAAGAAAATTGTTGAAAAGGCTCTATCCTTTGATAAGTCATTAGTTCCTATCGTTAAGAGTTCTGAAGAATGGGCTGACTATACTAAAATTTACAATCCAATGGACTTTTCAGAATATGTTGAAAAGTCAGATAATCTTGATTTGAAACAACAAGTTGAGGATTTGATCAACGATACTCCTGCTAAAGTTATTATTACTGAACCACGTTATTTAGATAATCTGAATAAATTAGTTAATGATGATACTTTTGATGATCTTAAGGCTTGGATGTTAGTTGATTATTTGACTGGAAATGCTTCTAACTTGGATGAAGAATTCCGTCAAACAATTGGTGAGTATAACCTTGCTTTGAGTGGTGCTAAAGAATTACAAAACAGAACTAAATATGCTTACCATAAAGCTGCTGGTATTTTTAGCCAAGTAGTCGGTGTTTATTATGGTAATAAGTATTTTGGTGAAGCTGCTAAAAATGATGTTGCTAATATGATCAAGAAAATGATTGCCATTTATGAACAACGTATCAGTGACAATACTTGGTTAAGTAAAGCTACAAAGCAAAAGGCTATCGTTAAGTTGGATAAGATCGAAGTTAAAGTCGGATATCCAGACAAAATCGACGATGTTTATAAGAAAATCAGTATTAATGAAAATGAGTCATTGTATGAAAATATTATTGCAATTAGAAAGATTTTTAGACAAAATTCATTGGATCAATTCAACAAGCCGGTTGATCGTAAGAAATGGCTGATGCCAGGACATATGGTCAATGCTTGTTATGATCCTTCAAGAAATGACATCACTTTCCCAGCTGCTATTTTGCAAGCTCCATTCTATAGTTTGGAACAATTGAGCAGTGAGAACTACGGTGGTATCGGAGCTGTTATTGCGCATGAAATTTCTCATGCCTTTGATAATAATGGCGCTCAATTTGATGAATATGGAAATATGAATAACTGGTGGACTGAAGAAGATTACAAGAAGTTCCAAGAACTTACTCAAAAGGTGATCGATCAGTTTGACGGGATTCCATATGCTGGTAGTAAAGTTAATGGTAAGTTGGTTGTCAGCGAAAATGTTGCTGATGATGGTGGCCTTCGTTGTGCTTTGGAAGCTGCTAAATCAGAGGAAGATTATGACGCCAAGAAGTTCTTCATTAACTGGGCTAGAGTTTGGAGATTAAAGGCTACAAAGCAATTTAATGAGTTGTTGCTTTCTACTGATGTTCACGCACCGGGTCCATTACGTGCTAATGTTCAAGCACAAAATATGGATGAGTTCTATGATGCATTTGGTATCACATCTGATGATGGTATGTGGTTGGAACCTTCTAAGAGGGTAACAATCTGGTAAATCTACCTGATTAAGAGTTTAAAATGTGTAACTGTAATTTTATAAGTCCTAAGTATATGAGACATTGTATGCTTAAGGACTTTTTTGTTTGAATTCGCCGAAAATTTCGAGTAATTCCACCTGTTGCAGGATCGCCTTCAGCCAAGGTCTGAAGGCTCGATTTTGAGCTCTGCTTGCGCAAATCTCAGAATCGTCCATGGTGTAAGAACGGAAGTTCACCGTTCTAACGCCATTTTCGCAACTGGTTCCATTACTCGAAATTTTCAGCTAGTTTTATAGTAAGCAAAAAAAATAGGTAAATGATCATCATTCATAACTGAACGGTAATCATTTGCCTAAGGTAAGAATCATTAATTATCTTTTGACCATAATCTTCTTGCGGTTAAGTAAAGCTCGTAGTCGTCACAGAATGAGTTAACGTCCTCTGTTCGACTAGGTCTTATCGCGATGTCATCTTCATCCCAATCATCATCTTCATCTGAAGTCTGATAATAGTGAAACGTACTTGACGCATCATCCGTATCATGTGTTTCTTCTTCAAAACATTTTGGACATATTAATAATGCAATTGTTCCATCGTCGGTGAAACATGTTACTGAAGAGTATGAGCCAATGTATGCCATTGTCTTTCCGCAATTCGCACAATTCATAATATCGCCGGGTCGGTGATTTAATGGTTTTATAATCCAAAAAGGATGTTCATTTTTGATTTCAGTATATGTCTTCATTATTTATCCTCATAATGGGTATTTTTCTAAAGGCTACTATTCATGATTTCCTCAATTTATATTAAATTCGTGAATAGATAATTAAAGATACCATCGTGGATAAGATATGACAATGATGTAGACGAATTGCCAAAATAGGTTGGTTTAATTTTCTGAAAAAAATTAATAAAAGGTCATAATTTTCAAAATAAAATTATCTTGACTAAACTTATCTGTCATGAGAAAATCTAACTCCTGTGTTTTGAAAGGGATTAGGAGGGGATTTTATGATAGAAGAAACATTTTCGATACCTAATTGGCGTCGGAATATAAATATCTTTTTGGTGGGACAATTTTTTTCGGGTATCACTAGTATGGTGGTTCAATATTCGATCATCTGGTATTTAACCAAACAGACTGGATCAGCTACTATTCTTAGTTTTGCTACTTTGCTGGGAATGTTACCGATGGTTTTATTGAGTCCATTGATAGGGCCGTTTGTTGATCGAACTAATAAGAAGGTTTTGTTAATTGTTCCAGATATAGTTGCAGCTGTGATCGCAATTATTTTGGCGGTAGTGGGAATTGTTAACAAGGATTTTCCGTTGTGGTTGATTTTTGTATCGTTGTTGATGCGTTCTATCGCGCAAACTTTTCAGATGCCGACGATTCAGTCGATCATACCAACAATGGTGCCAAGCAAAGAACTTACGAAAATGAATGGTCAATTGGGGATGATCCAATCGGCTAATATGATTATTGCACCAGCTTTAGGAGCGTTTTTATTCTCAATTATTCCAATAACCATGCTGATTTTATTGGATGTTGTTGGCGCAGTGATTGGTGTCACGGTGATTCTATTTGTCAAAATCCCTGAACACCCGGTTTTTGATGAGAAGATTAAGCTTTTATCTGATATGAAATTTGGATTAAATCAGTTGAGAGATAATAAGGGACTTTGGTACATTACCTTGATGGGGATGGTATTTACGCTCTTATTCATGCCAGCCGCCAGTTTGTATCCATTAATGACAATGTCTTATTTTAAAGGTACAGTTGCACAAGCGGGAATTATTGAAATGATTTATTCGATAGGGATGCTTGCTGGAGGTGCTGTGATTGGATTCATGGGAAATTGGTCGGATCGAATGAAACCAATTTTGATGTCTATGTTGGTCATGGGGATCGGATTTGGTGTGAGTGGATTTTTGCCAGGTAATCAAAAAGGATTTATGTGGTTTGCCATTTTGAATGCGGTAGCCGGAATTGCGACACCATTTTTCAATACTTTACTGATGGCCATGATCCAACAGAGTTATCCACCTGAAAACCTTGGTCGTGTTTTAGGTATTTTGAATTCATTAATGAGTATTGCAGGACCAGTTGGTCTGATATTTGCCGGTCCATTAGCTGATAAAATCGGTGTAAATAGTTTATTCGTAATTGGCGGAGTGGGAACTTTAGCCTGTGGGTTATTTGCATTCTTAGTGCCTGCCGTGAGAAATATTGATGTTTTACTTCAAGAGAAAATTAAATCTGAATTAAAAGCAAAAGATTAAAAAATGCTATAATAAATATAATATTTTAAAAGGTTGCGACGATGGTCCAGCCTTTTTTTGTTAAGTCAGGTGGAAAATATGGCATATATTGAAGTGAAGCATGAGTATAAACGATATCAAATGGGCGAAACTGAGATTATCGCCAATAATGATTTATCTTTTGAAGTTGAAAAGGGTAAATTGACAGTAATACTGGGGCCTAGTGGTGCTGGTAAATCGACTGTTTTAAATATTCTGGGTGGCATGGATTCACCTAGTGATGGGGAAATTATTATTGATGGAACAGATATTGGCAAATTCTCGGAGCGCCAATTAACTGAATATCGTCGAAATGATGTCGGATTCGTCTTTCAATTTTATAATTTGATCCCTAATCTAACAACGAAAGAAAACGTTGAACTGGCTTCAGCGATTGTTTCTGATGCGCTTGACCCGATCGAAGTTTTAGATCAAGTCGGTTTAAATGATCGAATCGATAATTTTCCTTCACAACTTTCAGGTGGAGAACAGCAACGTGTCGCTATTGCCAGAGCTTTAGCTAAGAATCCCAAATTGTTATTGTGTGATGAACCAACTGGGGCACTCGACTACGAAACAGGTAAACAAGTGCTGACTTTGTTACAAGATGCCAGCCATAAGGCTAATAAAACGGTTATCATTATTACTCACAATTCTGCTTTGGCCAGTATGGCTGATCGAATTATCAGGATCAATGATGCTAAAGTTCGATCGGTTGAAGATAATCAAAATCCCATACCTGTTCAAGATATAGAATGGTAGGTGAGTAATTTGAAACCTTTAACTAAAAACATGTGGCGTGATATTGGCAAATCTAAAGGACGTTTCATCGCCATTATTTTGATAATTATGCTGGGAGTTTTAATCTTTGTTGGAGTAAAAGCTGCTGGTCCTAGTTTGAATGATTCGTTGAATAAAACAGTTACCGAAAATAAATTGTCCGATATTCAGGTGACCTCAACGACTGGGTTTACCAAAAAAGATCTTAAACTAGCGTCTATCAAAGGTGCTAAAGCAGAGACTGTTAAGTATAAACAGGTTGTTGGTGGTAAAGGTTTAGCGGTCGCTTTGTATGGTTACGATAAGGATTCTAAACAGAATTCACTGATTATTAGAAGTGGACGGTTACCTAAAAAGAATAATGAAATTATTTTGGATCAAGTTGCCAAAACTAAATACGGTTATAAAATAGGTCAAAGATTTAATTTTGATGCAGATGCAAATTTGAAAAAGCGTTCTTATAAAATTGTTGGTTTTGCTAGTTCGCCACAATATATCGACAATGAATCTCGAGGTTCCAGCAATGTAGGTGATGGAACTGTGAGAATGTTTGCCTATATTCCTGAACAACAGATGAATTTGAAAGTTGCTACACAGCTTAATATTCGTTTTAAAAGTTTACAATCTAAAAATACTTTCAGTGACGGTTATAAAAATGCCGTCGATTCAAAAGTAACAATGTTAAAAAGCAGATTTAAATCTCGAGCTGATACTCGAAGTATTGAACTTTATAACAGTGCTAAAACAAAGATCGACGCAAACAAGGCTCGATTAGCAATGGCACAAGCTGCAGGTATGAATGTCAGTGCTCAAACTAAGAAATTAGATTCGAGTTTAAAGAACTTGAAACAGCAAACTAGGACAACTTATATGTGGCAGACTAGAGAAGACTTACCAGGATTCTCGGCCTATGGAGAGAGTTCTGACCGAATCGCCGCGATTGCTAACGTCTTCCCAGTTTTCTTTTTCTTGATCGCAGCTTTGATAACTTTCACAACGGTTACAAGAATGATCGAAGAAGCACGTGGACAAATCGGAACGTTTAAGGCTTTGGGATACACTAAGTGGGAAATTGCCAAAAACTATTTCTATTATGCTTTGACTGCAGGACTTATCGGAACAGTTTTAGGTGCGGTTATTGGAAATGAAAGTTTGCCAAGAATTGTCCTAGCATTGTACAAACAATATATTCCTTTAACGTGGGATGTTAAATTTCAATGGACAATTTCATTACTGACCCTAATATTTTCTTTAATAGCAACCGTTGGTGCAGCCATGATCGTGGTCCGTCGAGAGCTATCAGAAGGGCCAGCCGAATTAATGCGTCCTAAATCACCAAAATCCGCTAAAAAAATTCTTTTGGAGCGGATCAAACCATTTTGGAATAAGTTAAGTTTCAATCGTAAAGTCAGCTATCGAAACCTATTCAGATTTAAATCCAGAATGTTTATGACTATTATCGGTATCGCCGGTGGAACAGCTTTAATCTTGACTGGATTTGGAATTCAAAATTCAATTGGTGCTAGTGGTAATCGTCAATATGGAGAAATTTTTGATTATCAGGCCGTAGTTAGAACTGATAATATTTCTAAAACAAGAAAAGTTTTAAATAAAAATTCTCAGTATCAAAATAGTGCTGCCATTCATGCTACGACTGGAAAGGTTTATCATTCTGGGACACAAGTTAATGATGTGAATTTCTATACTCCGGAGAATAAAAATTTCTCTAAATATATTCATTTGAATGACTCAAAGACTAATAAGAAGATTGAATTAAAGAATGATCAAGTTGTTTTGACTAAAAAAATGGCTTCTATTCTAAACGTCAAAGCCGGTGATAGAGTCAAAATTAAGACTACTGGAAAAACGCATGAGATCAAAGTTTCCGCAATAACTCAGAATTTTGTCGGTCACTTTATGTATTTGAACCGGGCAACCTATCGATCAATTTTTGAGAAGAATCCACAATCAAATACGCTACTGTTACATTTGAAAAAACAAACATCGAATCAAAGGAATAGTTTAGCCAATGCATTGTTGAAGGATGGTGGAGCACTAGGAACCAGTTATACTTATGATCAGCAATCAACTATTTCCAAAATGACTTCATCACTTGATCCTATCGTATTGATATTCATTCTTTTATCGGGAATATTGTCGTTTGTTGTGTTATACAATTTAACTAATATCAACGTTTCAGAAAGAATTCGGGAATTATCTACTATTAAGGTTCTGGGGTTCTACGATAAAGAAGTTACCATGTATATCGTGCGTGAAAATATCGTTTTGACGGTAATGGGAATTATCGTTGGTTATGGTGTCGGAAATATTCTGACAGCATACATCTTAAATCAGGCCTCAACGGCACTGGTAATTTTCCCATTAACCATTCATTTGACAGGTTATTTGGTAGCAACGATTTTAATGATTGTCTTTACAGTAATTGTTATGTTGATAACACATCGTAAGTTGCAACATATCGATATGATCGGAGCATTGAAGGCTTCGGAATAATTTCCGCCTAGTTCGGTTGTAAATATGCAATATACGTTTTATCAATAGGAAAGTCTTTGATATTGATGAGTGGCGTTTATTTATAATCAGTATTAAACTTAAAGCTAACTTTAATATAAGAGGCAACAATTATGGATACTAAAACAGAAAAGAAATATCGGATCGGTGACTTTGCTGAAGTTACTGGATTGAGTAGTCCTACTTTGAGATATTACGAAAAAGAAGGATTGATCAAACCTCATCGCACGGAAAATGGTTTGCGCTACTACACGGATCAGGATACTGATTGGATTAAATTTTTACTTCATTTGAAGAGTACTGGCATGACGATCGAGCAATTGAAGCAATATGTTGATTGGCGTGCTGAAGGGGATTCTACAATAGATAAGCGAGTAGCTCTCTTAGAAGATGTTCGTAGTAATTTCGAGAAGGAATTCGACAACCTGCAAAAAAGCTGGACTATTTTAAATGATAAGTTGGACTGGTATAAAGGCAAGGTCAACGGACATATTGAGGATAGCGAAAGCTTTGCAGCATATTTAAAACGTTTGAATCACGAAGAATAGAGTGTGACAAAACATGGTCAGCTTTCGAGCATTAAGGCAAACAAGACTAGTAATCCGATTTTGGATTGCTAGTCTTGTTTGTTTTAAGCGGAAAAAGTTATGTTCTGTTGCACGTTTATGATGCATATTTAAGAGAAGAATATTTAAGTCACAGCGACTTTTTATTCTCAGTCCTGGAGACAATTCAATTTATTATTAAAATAATTTAAAATAAACCCTTGCCTTAAAGTTAACTTTAAGGTGTTTAATAAATCTCGTAATCAATTAGACAAAAAAAGGAAGTTTATAAATAATGGCTAAATTTGAAGAATTAAAAGATAATGGTGTTTTTCCAGTTGGGGATAAGAATGATGCTTATGCTAAATATTTCATTGGACAAAGTTATCTAAAGGAGCTTGTTCCTTCAGACGATAATATCGATGTAAGTGTCGGTAACGTCACATTTGAGCCGGGATGCCGTAATGACTGGCACATTCACCATAATGGCTTCCAAATTCTTTTGGTAACTGGTGGCGAAGGCTGGTATCAAGAAGAAGGTAAACCTGCTCAATTATTGAAACAAGGTGACGTGGTAGCTATTCATGAAGGAGTTAAGCATTGGCACGGAGCTACTAAAGACAGTTGGTTCAGTCATGTTGCTATCACAAAAGGTACATCTGAATGGTTAGAAAAAGTTACCGATGAAGATTATGCCAAATTAGGTAAATAAGGAGAATTTTAAATGTCAGTTAAAAATAAGGTAGTAGTAATTACAGGAGCGTCATCTGGTATTGGTGAAGCTACAGCTAAACTTTTAGCAAGTAATGGTGCTAAAGTCGTTCTTGGTGCTCGTCGTGAAGAAAAATTGAATAATATTGTTAAGGAAATCGAAGCTAATGGTGGCGAGGCCGCTTACCAAGTTACCGATGTTCGTGATGCAAAAGAAGTTCAATCATTAGTACAATTGGCTAAAGATAAATTTGGTACTTTGGATGTTATTTTTAATAATGCTGGTATCATGCCAAGTTCCCCAATCAGTGCCTTACATACCGATGAATGGAACGATATGATCGATATTAATATTAAAGGTGTTTTGAACGGTGTTGCTGCAGTAATGCCTGATTTCATTTCACAAAAACACGGTCATATTATTACAACATCATCAGTAGCTGGAATTAAGAGTTTTCCAGGTTCAGGTGTTTATGGAGCAACTAAGTTTGCCGTAAGAAATTTGATGGAAGTTATCAGAATGGAAAGTGCTCAAGAAGACACAAATATTAGAACTTCGACCCTTTATCCAGCAGCTATTAATACAGAATTGTTAAATACAATTACGGATGAAGATGCCAAAAAAGGTATGGATGCTTTGTATGATCAAGTTGGTATTGCTCCGATTTCAATTGCTAGAGTTGTTAATTTTGCAATAGATCAACCAGAAGAAGTTAATGTAAATGAATTTACGATCTATCCTACTAAACAAGCTTAATTAGTAATTTGTTATTTTTATATATTATTAAACAATATTTGTCTTTGAATTAAGATGCTATACTGAAGTTGCAATTAAAAAGGTTGTCATAGATACACCAAAGGTCTTAGCGGGCACAACCGCTAAGACCTTTTTTACTTACTAATAAGTGGTGAGTTAGAAAAAATATGTCTATTTCTTTTTTCGGTTATCTAACCAATAACTGAATAGAGCAATCAGACACCCTGCTATTAGCTGGGTTAAAAAGGTCGCCATAAATTTGATTTTCCTAACTGCCACGTACTAAATGTGTGACAATATAAAATACGAGAATTAAGTAAGATAGACTTCATTTAGTTATTAAATAATTAATTGTAAGCTAGTAGATAAAAGAATATTTAGATTTGCTTTAAGATGCTATAATGAATCTGCAATTAAAAAAGCTATCATTCATAGAAACACCAAAGGCCTTAGCGGTTGCGTCCGCTAAGACCTTTTTTACTTGCTAAGAAGTGGTGAGTTAGAAGAAAGTATGTTTATTTCTTTTTTCGGTTATCTAACCAGTAACTGAATAAAGCAATCAGACACCCAGCAATAATCTGAGTAAAAAAAGCTATCATTCATCAGTCCTCCTAACTATCACATAGAAAAAGAGTGACTATATAAAATACGTTAAATGACCGCTATTAATTTATATCCTTTTTTCAAAAACCAATAATTGCACCAAATAATTACGGTAATGAAGAAAATCATTAGGATAACTGATATAGGATCAAGATTCACATTTGTCTTTAATGATAAGCCATTTAATCCGGCCATGAAGTCTGCCAAGGCATGGGATATCATCGAGAAAATAATATTTCTGGTTATCAGATAAGAAATGGCAAAAATAGATCCAAGACCAAGGGCATATCCGATTTGAATCATAGTCTGAATACCGCTTTGTTGTAGGCTAAACATGTTTAATATGTGTGCTATTCCAAAAAGTATAGTACTTAAGTAAACTTGTAAGTAGATGCTTTTACTAAAGCGACCTATTAGCCAGATAGCTAGTACTCGAAAAATTGTTTCTTCAAAAATACCAGTTCCTAACGGTCTAAAAAGTAGAGTACTAAGGGATTTAAAACCAGGGAGTTGTGGTTGGGAATTCAAGGATATCGTTAAAATAAAAGTTATCAAAATTGTGTACAGACCGTATTTGAAATTACTTTGATCGAGAAATTCGACTTTCTCTTTGAATGATAGAAAAGCCAATATTCCCAAAGAGACAATAATTTCCTTAGGAATATAGAAGTCATTTATCTTTAAAATAACCTGTAAAATAAATCCAGAAGCAAGTGACAGTATGATATAGATCAGCAATAGGTAAATCAGATCGACGGCAAGATGATCTTTCTTAGCAGGTTTTAACATGATAAAAGCTCCTTGAAATTAGTACTTATATTATATGCTGAATAATTTTGATTTAGTTTTTTTTTGGCAGAATGTCAAAAGAATCAGACACAAAAAGAGTTGTAACATACTTGATAATTTCAAGTACGTTACAACTCTTTTTATTGTGGATGAACTTGGTTATGTCGTCTGACAAATAATTGTTTGGGCAGCGCCTGTAAAAAGGTGATCGCTAGGATCAATAGTGCGCCGGTTATTTCAGCTGGACCGATATGTGTACTCAAGAGAGTAACTGAAAGAATCGTAGCTGTTAATGGCTCAAAGGCACTCAGCATACCGGTAGTCGTTGCGGTTAAATAATTTAAACTTTGCAGATAGAACAAGTAAGAAAACATTGTTCCGCCGGTGATGATGAAAATAATAGCGATCCAAGATGTCATATTTAAACTCGGAACTTGGTTAAGATGTGCGACTGGCGCAAAGACGATGCCACCAAGCAGCATTGACCATCCAGTCACTATGCGAGCGTCAAATTTTTTTAACAGTTCTCTGGGCAAAAGTGTATAGGAAGCTTGACTCAAACCAGACCCAACTCCCCACAAAACTGCTAATGGCGATAATGCCAATTGGTTCATGTGACCATGTGTCACTAATAGATAAGTTCCGAATAATGCTAGTATGATCGATATTATGTCGATTCTTCGTGGCAGGTGCATTTGACGAAGTGACAAATATAAGATGATGAACAGTGGTCCTAAGAACTGCAGGACGGTTGCAGTTGGCGCATTGCCATATTTTATCGCCATGAAGTATGTATATTGTGCAGGTAACATTCCCAAAAGACCAAAACATAGTAGTTGAAAAATATAACGTGGTCGTCTTAGTATTTCAAAAATTTCCGATTTCATAGTAATTCCACACCAGATAATTAGTAATGCTCCGGCAACGATCAGCCTTAATCCGACAAGCCATTGAGTTGGTATGCGTTGTGAGTTAAATAAGAATTGTGCCACACTACCAGATATTCCCCACAAGAATGGACCGGCGATGGCATAGAAGAATCCCCTTTGTTTATTAGACATTTTATATCCCCCAGATAATAAAATAAATGTTACCACAAAATTAGGTGAAAAAAAGGATATACGATACACTTAAAAAAAGATTATCAGGGGGAGGATCACGATGCTCGATGTAAAACATGTCAGCAAAGAGTTCAAAACGGTTAAAGCATTGAATGATATCAATTTTTCAGTAGAAAATGGTCAAATACTTGGTCTTATCGGTCAAAATGGTGCCGGTAAATCGACAACTTTTCACAGTATCTTAAATTTCCTACATTATGATGGAAAAATTACTTGGGAAAATAAACCGATAACCGATACGGTTTTTAATCAGATAGGCTATTTACCAGAAGAACGAAGTTTGATGTCAAAATTAACTGTAGAACAACAAATTATCTATTTAGCAAGATTGAAAAATCGCTCTGCTAAAGAAATCAGACCTCAAATCGATACGTGGCTCAACAAATTTGCAGTTAAAGGAACGAAAAAGGATCGAATTAAATCTTTATCAAAAGGTAATCAGCAGAAGGTTCAGCTGATTTGTACAATGATCCACGATCCTAAATTGATTATTTTGGATGAGCCATTTAGCGGGCTAGATCCTGTTAATGCCGATTTGTTGAAACAAGCAATTTTAGAAGCCAAGCAGAATGGTGCAGCAATCATCTTTTCCAGTCATGATATGGAAAATGTCGAAGAACTTTGCGATAAATTGGTTATGCTCAAAAATGGCAAGATCGTTTTAGATGGAGCCGTCAGTGACGTGAGAAATTCGTTTGGAAAGACACATTTATTTGTCACAACTGATTGGACTAAAGAACAATTAGAACAGTTGCCTAAAGTTATCTCAGTAGTAGAGCGTGAACCAAATCGTTACTTATTGCAGTTGGCTGATGAAGAAGCAGGTAAAGAAATATTTGCAAGATTAACCGATGGTAAATATATTGAGGAATTTAGCCAGCAACCACCATCATTGAACGAAATATTTAGAATGAAGGCGGGTGCGATCAATGAATAAACTTTGGATAGTAACGTTTGAAACCTTTTTGAGACAAATTAAGTCGTGGAGTTTTGTGGCTTTAGTCTTGGGTCCATTCATTATTTTTGGAATCAGTATGGGAGCAGGCTATGCCAGTGCTAATGGTGCTGATAACAGTTCCAATATTGCTGTTATTAGTAAAGAGACAGAAATGCGCGAGCAATTTATTAAAGCTAATAAAAGTTCAGTTGATAAGAAAGTCACCACAGTTGAAAATGCCAAAAAGGCCGTTAATAAAAATAAATTGGCTGGATATTTGATCCTGAATGCTGATAAGAATCAGGTTAAGGCAACTTATTACGGTGCCAAGTCAATTGACAGTTCTTTAAAAACGAAGGTAATTGCGTTCACTAGTCAAGTTCAGCAACAATTGAATTATGCTAAAGCTGGAATGACTATAGAACAAGTTCAGCAGTTACAGCACCAACCAACCTTTAAAGAAAAAATCTCTAAAAAAACAGGTACAGCTAAAGTTGCTAAGATTGTTTCTTTTTGGGTAACAGTGGGGATGGTTTATACGATTCTAGTTACATATACCGGAATAACTGCGCAAGAAATCGCCTCCGAAAAAGGTACCAAAATTATGGAGATTATTTTCTCCAGTACCACTGCCAGTAAGTATTTTATCGGAAAAGTCCTAGGAGTATTACTAGTCGTTTTGACACAGGTACTTATTTATCTAATCGGTGGTTGGGGCGGATATCTAATTGCCCAAAAAGCCTCAATGACTAAGGATTTCATGTCGCAATATCATACATTGATAGGCTCTGTTTTACATAATTTATTAAGTATTAATCTGGTTTTCTTGTTGTTAGGAGTGGTTATTTACACTATTTTGGCAGCGTTCAGCGGTGCACTAGTTACAAAGGCCGAAGATGCATCTAAGGCGGCCCAACCTGTGATAATGCTTAGTATATTGGCATTCATGGTGACATTCCCATTCCAAAACCATCTCGATGCCTTACCAGTTAAAATATTATCGTATGTACCATTTTTCTCATCGTATTTTATGCCAATGAGAGTTATTAATTCTGAGGCAAATATTTGGGAAATAGCTATATCATTAGGAATACTCATCTTGAGTATTGTTTTGATGACATTTTATATCAGCAAGATCTACCAGGGATTGATGTTACAAACCGATGATTCTAGTTTTTGGAAAAGATTCAAACGAGGATTGTCTTATAATAGATAAATTGTATTTGGAGAATATAAAAATCCGTATTTGCACTTATTATGCAAATACGGATTTTTTTGTAGTCTTTGTTGAAACGCTTTTACGATAGGCAATGCTCAAGGTCTGAGCGCCTATCTTAACGCTCTCTAAAAGAACCAGCTACATATTTTAACAGCTAAAACTGCTCCAAGGATAGGGGCAACGACTGGAACCCAACTATATCTCCATTGTGATGAGCCTTTGTGTTTCAATGGCAACATAGCATGCAAGATACGTGGTCCAAGATCACGGGCAGGGTTTAGTGCTGGTCCAGTTGGTCCACCGAATGAAATAACCAAACACATAACTAAGAATCCTAATCCAATAAAGTCAGCACGGGGGTCAAGTTTATCAGAAGTTAACATAACAGCACCGAATACTAAAAGGAATGTTCCGATGAATTCGTTGATGAATCCATTGATACGGCTGTTAGCAGCATCAATTGTTGAGAATGTTCCCAAAACAGATTCTAGATTATCAGTTCTGTCATAATATGGCTTGTAGGCAGCTACGATCATGGCTTGACCGAAGATAGCACCTAGGAATTGAGCAATTAGATAAGGACCAACTTCGGCCCATGGAAATTCGTTGTTGATAGCTAATGCCAATGTCATAGCTGGATTAATTTGTCCGCCAGAGATTGGTCCAAACATCATGGCTGGAATCATAACACCAATACCATAACCAAAACCGATAAGGACCCAGCCACCATGGAAACCTTTAGTTCCCTTTAATTCAACGTTGGCAACTGAACCATTACCCAAAGCAACCATGATTGCAGTACCGATAAATTCTGCAATTAGGCGTGTTAATAATGAATAGTGCATATTTAATACCCCAGTAAAATTATTTCTCAAAACAACTTCAATTATTCATCAGTTAAAAAAATATATCAGAAATGGGATTAGATAGAATAAATTCATTAAAACATCTTGTCTTTAGTGATATAACATTACTTATACAATAAAAAATTGCTCCGCAAGGGGCAATCAGTTTTATTAACATAATGAATGAAATAAAGCAAATATTTGAGTTACGCATTTTATTGTATCATACACTACCAAATGTTATAGACTAGTTATAGAAATAACCGATAATCACTATTTTGTGTTATTGTATAAAAAAATATTCCTAAGAAGTGGGGAAGCATAATGAAAGTTTTAAGTTTAGTAGATTTAACAGATAAACAAAAACAAGAATTAGAAGAGATCAAAGGTGTAGATCTCAGCGTAGTTTCTGCAAAAAGTGCTACCGCAGAAGATTTAAAAGGAGTAGAAGTCCTATTTGATTGGTCTAAGAGACTTCAAGATGACATTATAAGTAGTGAAACTTTGAATTGGATTCAAACCATTCGTGCCGGAGTGGATGCATTACCTTTAAGAGCACTAGACGAAAAAGGAATTATGTTGACGACCGGATCAGGTGCTAATTCAATCAATATTGCCGAGCAAGCTTTGACATATATGTTGATGTTTGAACGCAGTATGAATCTATCAACATGGGACCAAACCAAAAAAGTTTGGCACCGTGAGAAGAAGTATGATGAAGTTTACAACAAGACAGTTATGTTAGTTGGAGTAGGTCATATCGGAAGTCAACTAGCTCAATATGCTAAAGCATTAGGAATGCACACGATCGGTGTTAGACATTCTGACAAAGATTTGCCAAATATCGACAAAATGGTAGCTATGAAAGATATCGACAAGCATCTTAAAGAAGCTGATTTTGTAGTAAATTCATTACCAGATACAGCAGATACAGAAAAAATGTTCAATAAAGAATTCTTCCAAAAGATGGCTAAAACTGCATACTTCATTAGCATTGGCCGTGGAAAATCAACAAGTACAGATGATTTAGTTGAAGCACTTCAGACAAAAGAAATCGCCGGAGCCGGATTAGACGTAGTTGATCCCGAACCATTGAATGAAGACAGCCCACTTTGGGATATGAAGAACGTGATCTTAACACCACATAATGCAGGCAGAAGCGTTCATTATGAAGAAAGAGCCTTCAAGATCTTTAAGAAGAATTTGAAATCTTATATCGAAAATGGCGAAGTCGTTGAGAATTTAGTTAGTTATAGTAAAGGTTATTAGAGAGAGCGCAAGGAGGACGGTCATAACTTGAGCATTACCTAGATTAACGGAGATGGCGGGTTATGCCATATTCGTTAATCGTAGTAAGCGCAGAGTTTTGTCCTCCTGGAGCTCGTTTATGAAATACCACCTCCAAAACCTAGAAAGTCGCCAACTATGGGACCGATGTGAACCAAAGACTCCCATCTTAATTTCAAGCTTTGTTATCTCAAATCTCGAAGTAGTCCATTCTGTAAGCATGGCTTTGCCGCACTAACAGAATTTTCACAGCTGGCGAACTCCCCAGTTCCTTCCAACTAAATAATTAAGATAAATAAAAATTATAAAGGCATGACGTCAGTATTATCTGGATAGTCATGCCTTTATGCTTTAAAAATATAAAAAACATAAAGTATACAATTTCTTAATATTAAGACGGTATACTAAAAGGGTAGTATTTATACATTCAATGATAGAAATTAGCCGTAGGAATCAAGTAATGGAACCAGTTGCGCAAGTGGCGTTAGAAGGTGGTTTTCCTTCTTACACCACCGACGATTCTGAGATTTGCGTAAGCAAAGCTCAAAATCGAGTTACAAGACCAAGGCTTGGAACGCTCGCGTAACAGGTGGAATTATTTGATACCGAAGGCGGCCATTTTTAGAAACTATAAAACATTTAAGAGGGAATAATGAATCAAATACTAGTTATCATGACACTTATTTGGCTGCTGATAACAGCCGTATTTCTAGGACTTAGCTTGATTCAAAGCGTATTAGAGCTTAAATATAATTTAACATCGGATAAAGATGGTCGTGCTGATCTATTGGACTTGAAGGAGAATTTTGTCAATGTTCATCAAACAGCCGGTATAGTTGTTTCGATCCTAATAATGATTATTTTTTCAGTACAAATAGGACAAACATGGGATATCTCCGTATCTCAAGCCTTAAAGATGCTGTTAACGGCTGATTTTACCAGCAAAATAACTTGGCTGATCGTTTTTGTTTTGTATAATTTATACGCTATTGTAAGTTCGTTTTATTTATTCATTCAAAATAATCATCTGAATAAGATTCTAAAAAAACAATAACTAAATAGCACGCTGATTAGTGATTTCACTAATCGGCGTGCTATTTTACTTCACTTCAACAAAAATTGCTCGTTCATCGTAGTTATTTATATCGTCATCCAAAATAATATTAGGGGCGATGTTGATGGCTTTTTGATCACCAAGGACTGTGATCCTGTTTAGTCGAAAAACATGATAAAGGATCGGCAAATATTCTGACGCAATATCAATGCTGAGAATGATCTTCTCGAGTTCTGGTCTCAAAATAAGTTTTTTTGCATCTTCTAGAGTTGTCGATTTACCAATTTCTAATTCTGACATAATATTTCCTACGCTCTCTGACGATTATAGTATTTCAAATAATATCTACGATTTTCGCCCAAGACAATCAGTTTAGTTACGCTGGCATTGTCAGGCTCGGGGATCATCATCGGGTTATCTGGATGGAATAAGCCCAGCATAGCAGCTTTGATAGCAAATCCATGTGTTACCAGTAGTATTTTTTGATCTGGAAATTTCTTAGCGGTCTCAACTAAAAATTCTTTAACACGATCGGCAACCTCGTCAAATGTTTCGCCATGGGTCGCTTCTTTGACATAGCTTGGTAAAACATCTTGTACGTACGGATCAAATAGTTCAGGGTAGTCAGCTTTTAAGTCATCATTTTTTAATCCATCCCACTGTCCATAAGAAATTTCGATCAATCTTTTGTCAGTTGAAACAGGTAAATCATAACCATCATTTAAAATATTAGTTGTTTCCAAAGTTCTAAAAAGAGGACTGCTAATAATTTGATCAAAATTAGAAATATCGAAAGTTTCGTGTAATTTTCCTACTTGTGCTTTTCCGACTTCAGTTAAATGTGTCATTTCGCTATTAATGCTGCCTTGCTTGATGCCAGTAGCATTAGCGGTAGTTTGACCATGTCTTACTAGATAAAATTCTGTCATTTAAATTCCTCATTTTCTGTATCCTGATATTGACACTTTAATCATTCATTGTTAGAATGTTTCTAAATTAATTGGAGGATTACTAATTATGTTAGAACAATTTCATTTTATCTTAATAAGCTCCTCCTTGTCTACATGGTTATCCGTGTAGGCTTATTTACGATTAGCCGCATGGATTTCAAGTAATTGAAAACTGTGGGGCAATAAATGTACTGACGTAGTCCCCACAGTTGTCTGTGGGGACTTTTTTATACTTTGAAAGGGATGAAGATATGTCAGTATATAATTTTGCAGCTGGTCCAGCCATGTTGCCAACAAGTGTTATCAACCAAATTAAGGGTGATTTACCATCGTTTAACGATTCAGGAATGAGTGTAATGGAGATCTCCCATCGCTCTGATCTCTTTGAAAATATAATCGACGAAGCTAAAACAAATTTACGAGCTTTATTAAATCTATCTGATGATTACGAAATATTATTTTTGCAAGGCGGTGCCACGACACAGTTTACGACAATACCGTTAAACATTGCTAAGACTAAACATATTGGATTGGTCGATACAGGTCACTGGGCTGTCAGAGCACAGGAAGAAGCGCAAAAGGTTGGTATTACAGTCGATACAATTGCTTCATCAAAGGATAACCAATATCACAATATTCCTAAAATCGAACAACCGCAACAGTCATTAGATTATATTCACTTGACGACTAATAATACGATCGAAGGTACAGCTTACAAGCAATTGCCTGATCTCAAACATTTGGTATTAGACGTATCTTCTAACTTCTTAGCTCAAGAGTATCAATTCAATAATACTGATGTGATTTATGGTGGAGCACAAAAAAATCTTGGTATTGCCGGCTTGACTATCGTAATAATTCGCAAAGATTTAATCACTGAAACTAATTTACCAAGTATGTGGAATTATCAAATCCTCGCCAAAAAGAATTCAATGTTGAACACGCCGCCGGTATTTGCTATCTATGTTGCTGATCTAGTCTTGAAGTGGCTCAAAGATCTTGGAGGCGTGCCGGAAATTGAGAAGCGTAATCGTCAAAAATCAGGTTTGGTTTATGACTTTTTAGACAATTCAAAACTATTCAACAATCCAGTTGAAAAAACTTCGCGTTCACTGACAAACCTAGTCTTTAGTACAGGAGATCCAGAACTAGATGCCAAATTCATTGCACAAGCTAAAGAGAATAATTTAGTTAATTTAAAGGGTCATCGTTTAGTCGGTGGTATGCGTGCCAGTTTATACAATGCAATGCCATATGACGGCGCTAAAACTTTAGTAGATTTCTTAGAAAAATTTGAAAAAGAAAACAGGAGGATACGCTAATGTATCAAATTAAAACTTTCAATGCTATCGCTGATAAAGGGCTAAATACTTTTACGCCAGAATATACAATCAATCAACCAGATAATCCTGATGCTTATCTGATCCGCTCGGTAAATTTGCTCAAAGCACAGTTTCCGGCAACTTTAAAAGTCATTGCTCGAGCTGGTGCCGGAGTGAACAACATTCCTATCAAAAATGCGACTGACCATGGAATTGCCGTTTTCAATACTCCCGGAAGCAATGCTAATGCAGTCAAGGAACTAGTGATCTCGATGATGATCGCCACAGCTAGAAAGGTATTTGCGGCCTATGACTATTCGCATCAAAACATTAATGCCGATATATCTAAGCAAGTTGAATACGACAAAGCTAAATTTAATGGAACCGAATTATTTGGAAAGAACCTCTTGGTCGTAGGACTCGGCAATGTGGGCTCATTAGTCGCCAATGAGGCCGTTAATTTGGGAATGAATGTTAGTGGATACGATCCGTATTTATCAGCTGACTCGGCTTGGAAAATCAATAATCGAGTACATCGCCTAACTAACCTTCAACAAGCATTAAAAAATGCCGATTATGTGACGATACATGTACCTAAGAATAAAGAAACAATTGGGCTTATTTCCAACGCAGAGATCAAAGCCATGAAGGATCAAGTTGTTTTATTCAATTATGCACGTGGGGGGATCGTTGATAATAAGGCTGTTGTGGACAATCTTGGTATAAAGATCCAATTCTACTGTACTGACTTTGGCGATGATGTTATTGCTGATAATCCTCGAGTTATCACGACACCCCATATTGGTGGATCAACACTTGAAGCTGAAGACAACGGAGCAATCAAAGCTGCCAATACGATCATGAATTTTTTGGAAAATGGTGACACGGTCAATGCGGTCAATCTTCCCGGTATGAAGTTACCGTTCAATGCACCATATCGTTTTACTATCATGCATCGAAATATTCCTAATATGGTGGGACAGATCACGACACACCTAGCCAAAGCACACGTCAATATAAACAATATGGCCAATGCCGCAAAGGATGAATCAGCTTATACAGTTATAGATGTTGATAATTTAAATTATAAGGATCAGATCATAAATCAGATTCAAAAGATACCGGAAGTACGCAGAGTCAGACTGATCGAACACAGGTAAAAAATTATTGTTTCGCTTCGAAATATGTTAAAACAATGTCAAAGGGGCGAGCTTATGTATAAAGTTTTAGTCGTACTACACGAAGGTGACGATTATATTCGTATGAACAAGGTTTACGTAGAGAATATGCCGGTTGCCGGTCAGTATATTATCCATTCGGATGGGTTGGCATATTATGTTGAAGAAGTGACCTCTTTTGTGGGTTATGTCAGCAGTAAAGGTGCTACAACAATTTTAGTTGTTCATCCAGCACCTAAAGATTCTGCGGTAAATCATTTGTACGGTATGAATATTGAGAAAGACTTAGATGATCCTGAGTATAATAATCATGATTAAATTTTTGTTGTTTAATTAAAAAGACTTTATTGACTGATAATAAAGCCTTTTTTTATTAGTATAAAATTATAAAATTTAATTTTATTATAAAAAAACTGTTTGAATTCTAAGCAAGTAGTTGTACAATCTTAACAATCACGGTTTAAATTAAAAGTGTGATAAATCATTTTAAGGTCAATTTATTCAAGAAAGGGTGAAACAATGAAACGTTACTTGGTATTAGAAGATGGAAATATTTATTCCGGCCAAGCATTTGGTGCCGATGCTAACGCATTTGGCGAACTAGTATTCAGTACAGGGATGTCTGGATACCAGGAATCGATCACAGATCAATCATATAATGGGGAGATTTTGATGTTTACTTTCCCATTAATCGGAAATTACGGTATCAACCGTGATGACTATGAATCAATAACCCCAACTTGCAAAGGTGTAGTAGTACATGAATTGGCCCGACGATCCAGTAATTGGAGAATGGATCTGTCATTAGATGATTATTTGAAACAAAACAATATTCCCGGTATCAGCGGTATCGATACACGGGCAGTCACACGACACATCCGTTCTAAAGGAGCTTTGAAAGCTGTTTTAGTAGACGAAATAACTGATACAACTGTTAGTGATCTTCAAAAGGCTAGTTTGCCTCGAGATGAGGTTGCTACAAGTACGACCAGCAAAGCATATTCAGTTCCAGCTATTGGCAAAAAAATTGTTCTAGTAGATTTTGGATTAAAACTTTCTATCTTAAGAGAACTTTCTGCTAGAAATTTTAATATCGTTGTCCTACCATCAAATTCCAGTGCCGAAGATGTTTTAAGCCATGACCCCGATGGAGTTATGTTGTCAAATGGACCTGGCGATCCCAAAGATGTTCCAACTGCTTTGGAAATGATCCGTGGTGTTGAAAAGAAAGTGCCACTATTTGGAATTTGTTTAGGTCATCAACTGTTTGCCTTAGCAAATGGAGCCAATACATTCAAAATGAAGTTTGGACATCGTGGATTCAACCACCCTGTACGTGAACTTGCAACTGGTCGAATAGATTTTACTTCCCAAAACCATGGATATGCGGTTGATCGTGAATCACTAAAAGATACTGATCTTGAAGTTACTCACGAAGAAATCAATGATCAAACTGTTGAAGGGATCAAACATGAAATCTACCCGGCCTTTTCTGTACAATATCATCCGGATGCAGCTCCTGGTCCACATGATGCCGACTATTTATTTGATAGATTTATGGAAATGATCGACGAAAATAAGGAAAAGGGGAAAGTTTCACATGACTAAAAGAACTGATATACACAAAATCATGGTAATTGGCTCCGGCCCAATCATTATTGGTCAAGCAGCCGAGTTTGACTATTCAGGAACTCAAGCCTGCATGGCCCTAAAAGAACTTGGTTATGAAGTTGTTTTGGTCAATTCCAATCCAGCTACGATCATGACTGATAAAGAAATCGCCGATCAAGTTTATATCGAACCAATTACTTATCAATTCGTTTCGCAAATTTTAAGAAAAGAACTTCCAGATGCAATTTTGCCAACATTAGGTGGACAACAAGGTCTAAACATGGCAATGGAACTTGCTAAATCAGGTATTTTGGAAGAATTAAAGATCGAATTACTCGGAACAAAACTTGACGCGATCGACCAAGCCGAAGATCGTGAGAAGTTCCGTAGTTTAATGAATACTTTGAAAGAACCCGTTCCTGAATCAGCTATCGTTAATAAGATGCAAGAAGCTGTTGAAGCAGGAAACAAAATTGGCTATCCATTGATTGTCCGTCCAGCATTTACTATGGGTGGTACAGGTGGTGGTATTGCCGATAACGAACAAGAACTACGCCAAATCGTAGATCGTGGTCTAGCACTTTCACCAGTAACACAAGTCATGCTTGAACAGAGTATTGCCGGATTCAAAGAAATCGAATTTGAAGTTATGCGTGATGCTAACGATAACGCTATGGTCGTCTGTGGGATGGAAAATTTTGATCCCGTTGGTATTCATACTGGTGATTCAATTGTTTATGCACCGATTCAAACTTTGAGTGACCGTGAATTTCAAATGCTTAGAGATGTCGCACTCAAAATAATCCGTGCTCTCAAAATCGAAGGTGGCTGTAACGTTCAGCTAGCTCTTGATCCTAAGAGTTTCCAATACTTTGTGATCGAAGTTAATCCTAGAGTTAGTCGTTCGAGTGCTTTGGCTTCTAAAGCCACTGGTTATCCGATCGCTAAAGTGGCTGCTAAAATTGCTGTCGGTCTAACTTTGGATGAAATAATCAATCCTGTTACTGGAACGACTTATGCTGAATTTGAGCCAGCTTTGGATTATGTTGTCTGCAAGATTCCTAGATGGCCATTTGATAAATTTACCAAGGCTGACCGTTTATTAGGAACACAAATGAAGGCCACTGGTGAAGTTATGGCCATTGGTCGTAACATTGAAGAGGCTACTTTAAAAGCAGTTCGTTCCCTTGAAATAGGTTTGAACTATATTGATGAACCTAAATTACATCAAATTTCCGATGAAGATTTAGAAGAAGGATTAGTCGAAGCTAAAGATGACCGACTATTCTATCTTGCTGAAGCGATTCGCCGTGGTATGACGATTGACGAATTAGCGGACAAAACAAAGATCAATCTATTCTTCCTCGATAAACTACTTCATATCATCGAAATTGAAGATGATTTAAAGAAAAATATTAATGATTCAGAAATTTTATTAAATGCTAAGAAAAATGGTTTCTCTGATAAAACCGTTGCTGGTTTATGGAATCAAACCGAAGATCAAGTTAGAAAATTTAGAACTGATAACAAATTATTGCCAGTTTATAAAATGGTCGACACTTGTGCCGGCGAGTTTGATTCAGAAACACCATATTTCTATGGAACATATGAAACAGAAAATGAGAGTGTCGTCAGCGATAAACCTTCGATCCTAGTTATCGGTTCTGGTCCGATCAGAATTGGTCAAGGTGTCGAGTTTGACTATGCGACAGTTCATTCTGTCAAAGCTATTCAAAAGGCCGGCTACGAAGCTATCATTATGAATAGTAATCCCGAAACTGTTTCAACTGACTTCTCCGTTTCTGATAAGTTGTATTTCGAGCCGCTAACTTTGGAAGATGTTTTGAATGTTATTGAGTTAGAAAAACCAGAAGGGGTTATCCTACAATTCGGTGGTCAAACAGCTATCAACTTGGCCGAACCATTACTAGCTCACGGCGTAAAAGTTCTCGGTACTAGCGTTGAAGATATCAACCGTGCTGAAGATCGTGATGAGTTTGAAAAGGTCATCAATAATGCCAATATTGCGCACCCTCAAGGTGATACAGCCGACAATGCTGAAGATGCTTTAGTAATTGCTGAAAAGGTCGGTTATCCAGTCTTAGTACGTCCTAGTTACGTTCTAGGCGGACGTGCCATGGAAATCATCCATCATAAGGGTGATCTTGATTACTATATGCATAACGCCGTTAAAGCTTCTCATGATCATCCAGTTCTGGTCGATCACTATCTGATCGGTAAAGAGTGTGAAGTTGATGCTATTTGTGACGGTAAAGATGTCTTGATCCCAGGTATCATGGAACATATCGAACGTGCCGGGGTCCATTCAGGAGATTCAATGTCTGTCTATCCAACACAACACTTCTCACAGGATATTTGTGACCAGATCGTTCATTACACAAAGCTATTGGCTAAGGATCTTAACTGTATCGGAATGATGAATATTCAATTCGTCGTTCATGAAGAAAAAGTCTATGTTATTGAAGTTAATCCACGTGCCAGTCGGACGGTGCCATTCTTGAGTAAGGTAACTGACATTCCAATGGCTCAAGTGGCAACTAATGTTATTCTCGGGAAAACTTTACGTGAGCAAGGATATCAAGATGGACTCAAGCCTGCTGGTGAATTAGTTCACGTGAAAGCGCCGGTATTTTCATTCTCGAAATTGAATGGTGTGGACCCGTTATTAGGACCAGAAATGAAGTCAACTGGAGAAGTTATGGGTACTGATAAGACATTTGAAAAGGCACTTTATAAAGCCTTTGAAGGTGCCAAATTACACGTCCCAGATCATGGAAAAGTCTTGATCACAATTAGAGACTCAGACTTCGATGAAGGTTATCAAGTTGCAAAACGTTTCCGTGACTTAGGATTCTTGTTATTGGCTACTGGCAATACTGCTGATTACTTATCTTCTAAAGGTTTAAAAGTTAAAAAACTAGAACCTAAAGAATTGCACCAAATGATGCTAGACAAGGAAATCGACGTTGTTATTAATACAGTGATCGATGACAAGGATCATGGCGAATATGTCAGAACTTTGGCGATCGCTCATGGAGTAACACTGTTCACTGCAATTGACACAGTGTTCGGGATGCTTGATGTGCTCGAATCACAGTCATTTTATACAAAAGCTCTTTAAAAAAGATATTACTTCAAAATAAAAAGTCCAAAATCATTTCAGATTTTGGACTTTTTTTGTTTTATTTTCTTAAATGTTTTTCTGGCTAATTATATAGACCAATTTGGAAAACTAATTTAAGTGGTAAGTTCGAATTTTGGTTCAAATTATTTTAGAATAAAAAAAATAAAGGCCTACCACTAGCCTTTATT
Source organism: Companilactobacillus kedongensis (assembly GCF_003946625.1). Lineage (GTDB taxonomy): Bacteria > Bacillota > Bacilli > Lactobacillales > Lactobacillaceae > Companilactobacillus > Companilactobacillus kedongensis. The sequence continues at coordinate 170,324 of NZ_RHOR01000003.1, forward strand.
GCGAGAGATCCAGAGCCTACCACAAACTCTGTTTACAAGCAGTTGAGAAGGAGTACTACATGTAACAATAACAAGAAGTTAAGTTCATATTTCCCGCCTATATAAACCATCTTCATTATAAAGCTTTACTTATGTTATTTCCACACTTTGTGAAAAAACATTTTAATTCTAATCAGTAACAGAATATTATAAGCATTAGGATTTGAAGCGCTATCAATATATAATATTATGGCTTTGATGATAAGTTTTTTCTGAATGGAAACTGCTCTAAATGGCTGTATTACTGGTCTATGTCAATTTTAAACAATCCAATTTTATAATTATGGTTATAAATATCAGGAATAATGTTAGATAATCATATCAGATAGAAGTTGGGTTTTAATTATGAATTGAAGGCGGTATTAGTCTTGGAAGAAATTAAAGGAGCTATAAAGAGCGACGAAGTAGTTCGCGAATTAGAAGAATCTGTTGGGACTTTTAACATCAATTCTGAAGAAGTCTTGATTGAGCTTGTGATGAGTTACATTTTTAAAATGAACAAACAAGTTGATTGGCAAATGCCACTCGCAAATTTGCGCAGTGACCTAGTTTATTATTCTCTACAAACAGATGACCTAAATAAACGTGACGTCGAAGAATTGTTGTTTAAGATCAATTATCTTTTGAATAGTAAATAGATTCCGAAATTATTCTAGAGACACCAAAGTTATATTTGGTGCCTCTTTTTTTGCGCAATGATATAGTAAAAATGAGGTGAATTTGATGGTTAAGATTTATCAGAGAAATTTTCAAGATGTGCCGGTACTCGAAGTAGTTGAGGAAGAGAACCGTTATAAAGCTGTGCCGCTAGTGGTGTTCTATCATGGCTGGCGTTCCGAAAAAGAGTTAGTTTTGACTCAAGCACGTAAATTAGCTGCTAAACATATTCGTGTGGTCATGCCTGATGCAATGCACCACGGTAAAAGATTGGAAGATGTTTCTTCAATCCCTTCATTTACCTTTTGGAATAGCATTCAGGGTAATTTGTCCGAGTTTGAATTGATCGTTAACTTCTATAAGAAGAGAGATCTGATCAAAGATGACAAAATCGGGGTTGGCGGTTATTCAATGGGTGGCATGACGACTGGAGCTTTATTAACACAACATCCAGAAATTACTGCGGGAACTATTATTATGGGAACTCCAAACTTAAATGCTTATGCAAAATTAGTTAGGTATCATGCAAAAAATCATGGTATCTATGTGCCTAAGGATTTGAAGTTGCTGACGAGTTGGATCGATAATTACGATCTTAATTTACAACCTGAAAAGATCAATAAGCGTCCACTGCTGTTTTGGCATGGGACTGAAGATGAACGTATTCCTTATTCAGAATCGAAGGATTTCTTTGATATGATCCAAGGAAAAGATTATGCGGAACAAGTGGCCTTTATTACTGGTTATAAGGCTGGTCATTTGGTTGAACCGCCATTGATGGATAAAATTGCTAACTTTTTTGAGTATTATTTGTATTAGTGGGTTTTAGTATGCCGTCTCCAGATATGGGAAATATTTTCTGGCTGTGCGGACCGCTCCGAGTCAAAGTGCGGTCTCGAAGCTCGGTTTGAAGCCTTGCAAGCAAGTCTCCAAACACGCCCGGTGGTGTAAGAACGAGAAAAACGCTCGTCCTAACGCCACTGTCACTGCCAGTAAATATTTCCCATATCTTCCGACTAGTAATGGTTTATAAAGGAAATCTTAGAGATTCAAACAAAGTTTCCAGTTTTTATTGTGTTTTTGGTATGAGAATGATATTCCATCGATATATATTGAAAGGATGTTAAAAATATGAGCGAGATCAAAGCTATTTCTGCTAAAGATTTAGTAAATGATTTTGAGAAGTATGCTGACAAAGTTGTAGATTGCAATGAAGCTCTTTTGGTATCCGGTCCTGAAAATAAAAACGTTGTTCTGATGTCTGAAAAAGAATTTGATTCATGGCAGGAAACTAAGCATTTTCTAGATGACCCTGAATTAAGAGAAAGACTAATGAATGCAGTTAATAGTTTGAATAAAGAAAAAGATACAAGAACGATTACTCCTGAACAATGGGAGCTTATGAATAGAAATCGTTAAAAGCTAATAAAATAGGAGTTATATTTCGCTTTCAAAGACGAAATATAACTCCTTTTGTATGTTCAATGTATTATCCAATTTAGTCGGAAGGACTGATAATATTCACCAGCTATGAGAGTGTTGTTATGGCTTTAGCCATTAGAACACCGGGCGTGTTTAGAGACTTACCGGTTTGTGGTAAGGCTCTGAACCGAGAGTCGAGACCGTACTTTGGGCTCGAGTCGGTCCGCATAGCAGGTGGATATTCTCAGCCCTGGAGACGGAACTACAACAGTTTATAAACCATTCCATGCATTTTACGACGTAAAATCTTGCCGCTGGATGTTTGTGGGAAATGATCTATCTGTCGGAATTCCTTTGGTACTTTGTAATGAGCCATGTGATCGCGGCCGTATTCGATGAGGTCTTCACCAGTCAAATAGGCGTCATCATCCAAAATCACATAGGCAATCGGGATCTGACCCCAAGTTTCATCGCGTTTTCCTAGAATAGTAATGCCGATGATACCTTTGATCTTGCTATAAATATTCTCGACTTCTTCGGGATAAATATTTTCACCGCCAGAAATGATCATGTCATCTTTTCTGCCTTTGACGAACAAGAATCCTTCATCATCTAAATAACCGATATCGCCGGTCTTAAAATACTGATCATCAGTCATGCGCTGTTTAAATAGTTCAGGCATATTCAAATAACTTTTGGCGACGTTTGGAGCTTTGACTTCGATTTCACCAATGCCTTCGGGATTTTGTTGCGTGATCCGCAATTGAACGGGGAAGAGTGCCTGTCCGGATGAACCGACTTTTCTTTCGGCGTCACGATTGTTTAAAGCAACAACGTTTGAGGCTGTTTCGGTCATGCCGTAACTTTGAATGACGGGAATTGCCAACATGTTACAACGCAACAAGGTCCAATTGTCGATCGGACCACCGCCTAAGAGGACACAACGGAAATTACTGTTGTATTTTTGCTTAGGGGCCAAATTATTCAATAATCTTTTGAGCATGGTGGGAACTAGTGAGATGATCGAAGCTCTTTCGTTGATCAAAATTTTATTGATATAGGTTTCATCAAATTTAGGGATCAGGTAAACGCCTATCCCATAAATCAGTGAACGCATGGCAATCGAGAACCCGGAAATATGAAACAGCGGCACTGCCAAGACCCAAGAATCACGGTAACTGATACCAAAATTCAAGGAGGTTCCAATGGCAGAATAAAAATGATTGCCGAAGGTTTGCAGGACACCTTTGGGACGTCCGGATGTGCCTGAGGTGTACATGATCGAAGTTACGTCGTCATTGTTGAATTCTTCCACAGGTTGATAACTTTTATTTGATGTCAGTGACAATGTTTCAGAGATCTTCACTTGTGGAAAATCCACTTGAGTTGCTTCGGTCAGGTCAGCACCATCATCTAGCAGACAGAATTTAGCGTTGGAATCTCGTAATTGAAAACCTAATTCATCTTTTGACAAGCGAGTGTTTAAAAAAACAATTTCAGCACCGAGCTGTTGTAAAGCCAAAATGGCAATGTAACCGTTAAAAGTATTAGCAATAAAAATCGCGATCCGGTCATGTCTTTTTACGCCGTATGTTGAAAGTTTGCTGGCATATAATTGAACGCTGTCATCAAGTTCTGAAAAGGTGAAGTCGGAGTGTTCGAGAATCAATGCTGTTTTTTTAGGATTAAGCTGAGCTTGTTTTTTTAACCAATTTTCCAAAGTTCATTTTCCTTTCTAGGGGAATTTAGGGAACTTGTCGAAATCTGGGTCGCGTTTCTCCAAAAAGGCATCACGACCTTCTTTTCCTTCGTCAGTTGTGTAGAATAACATTGTTGAATCACCAGCCATTTGTTGCAATCCAGCGATTCCGTCAGTATCGGCATTCATGGCTGCTTTGATGAAACGAATAGCTGTTGGAGATTTCTTCAAGATCTCGTTACACCATTCAATTGTTTCCTTTTCAACGTCAGCTAATGGTACGACTTTGTTGATCCAGCCCATTTGGAAAGCTTCGTCAGCTGAATAAGGTTTGCACATGAACCAAACTTCTTTGGCACGTTTATGGCCGATGACACGAGCTAAGTAGGCTGAACCGTAACCGGCATCAAAACTGCCGACTTTAGGACCAGTTTGCATAAACTTGGCGTTGTCAGCTGCAATCGTTAAATCACAGACTAGTTGTAAGATATTTCCACCACCGACTGACCAGCCGCGAACCATAGCGATAACTGGTTTAGGGATGATGCGAATCAAGTGTTGCAAGTCCAAAACATTTAATCTAGCGATGTGGTCGGGACCAACGTAACCACCATTTCCACGAACACTTTGATCTCCGCCGGAACAAAAGGCGAGGTCTCCTTGCCCTGTTAAAATAATTGCGCCGATCGAAGCGTCATCACGGCAGTAATTGAAAGCCTCAATCATTTCCTGTACAGTGACAGGTGTAAAGGCGTTACGCTTTTCGGGACGATTGATAGTGATCTTGGCGATCTTACCCATGCGCTCAAAAAGGATTTCTTGATATTCTTTAATTGTTTCCCATTTACTCATTAAAATAACCTCCGAGGTGTTAAGTTATGAATCTTTTAGAAAATCTAGGGATAAAAGTAGTCGAACAGACTAAGAAAAAAGTCGTCTTAGAGATGACGATAGAAGATATACATTTACAACCATATAAGATCATGCACGGCGGTCTCAACGCTGTTTTAGCTGAAACTGCTGGCAGTATTGGTGCCAATCTCAATATTAAAGAAGACGGTTTCGCGGCTGTCGGTGTAGACATTATGACACATCAATTAAACAAGATTAAGGACGGAATTGTCATCGCCGAGGCCACGCCGGTACGAATTGGCAAAAATATTCAAACTTGGCAGGCCTTTACCCATAAAAAAGGCAGTGCGATCAATGCCAGCTTGAGTACGATGACGCTCAAAAAAGTTAAAGTTGATTAATTTCGATAGATCCTTGAGTTGATGATTTCAAAAAAGGCCAGAATAATTAGTCCGATCCCGAACAATTGATAGAAGAAAATCATCGTTTTGGAAGGATTAAGGATGAAAACTATTCCCACGCCGATCAATAAGGCTGAATAAAAATAGTCCAGCCAGGGTGTGACATTAACGTGTCTTTTGGTCTCATTTGAATCTCTGAATTGGTTGATCCCATTGACCAACAAAATTATTCCTAATACAGGTGGCACGAGTTGGATCAAGATCTTAGCCACGAATAAAACTAATACGGCGAGTAATAACGCACCGGCTCCAAGACCGATGGCAATGTTATTTTCGCCGGTTTTTTGTCTAATACTGATACCGTCGATGATCGATAGTACGCCGTAAATTGCAATATAAGTAGAAACTAGGTAGATAATGGCGTTTACGCTTTTGGTCGGTTGTGCCGTTATCAAGATCCCAACGACCAACAAAAAGATGAAACGCAGCCAACGATAAAGTTGGAACTGTCTGACCATTTTTTCACTTCCCCCGATTAAGTGTGAACTACACGGCACTGAATTACCGTGCTTCTAGGAACGTTCCAGACTTGCCAACTAGTATTTCAACTAGTTGATAGCGGTCAGAACTATCTTACTAAGGTTTGTCCCAAACCTGTATTTAGAATGTTTTTACTTGCGTTTATATCTCGGTCATGATGAGCATGACAATGTGGACACGTCCACGTACGTACATCTAATTCATGTTTACCGTCATCATAGCCACATTGAGAACATATTTGACTAGTCTTGTACGGATCAATGACAATTAATTGCTTGCCATACCAAGCACATTTGTATTCTAGCATCAAGCGTAGTTCACGCCATGATTGGTTAGCGATGGCACGAGCCAAGTTATGCTTTTTAAGCAATTTGTTGATCTTAATATCCTCAATAACGATAGTATCGTAAGAATTGACTAGTTCAGTCGTTATTTTATGCAAATAATCTTTGCGTTGGTTAGCGACTTTCTCACTGTACTTAGCTACCATGATTTTAGCTTTTTGGTAATTCTTATACTGGTCCAATGACTTGTGTTCTAATAGTCTAAGTTTCTTTTGCTTTTGAATATCTTTGAATGCTAGAAGTCTTCGTCTAGCCAGTTTCTTTTCCCATTGGTGTTTCTTATACTCAATCAATTTATCGAACCTAATAGTTTGATACTTTTGACCGTCAGAAGTTATCACCAGGTCGGAGACGCCAACATCTAGTCCAACTTTTTTGTTAGTCCCCTTGATTGCTTGGTTCTCGCAATCAAGAGATAAGACGGCGTAGTATTTGTTGGTACTAGACTTACGAATTGTGACTGCTTTGATCTTGCCAACTATCTTTCGACCGGCACGATAACGCAAGTAGCCTAACTTAGGTAGCTTAATGAAAT
>NZ_RHOR01000030.1 GCF_003946625.1 Companilactobacillus kedongensis
TAGCTATTCCATATTTCTTTGCTAGAGTTGTGGAACCACATCCATTGAAATATTCAGTTACTATTTTAGTTTTTAAATCTAAATTGAATTTAACCATAAAAAAGCCCCTTAGTTTGGATTTTATGTCCAAACTAAGGGGTTCACTTCATAATAGGGAGTTTTTTACTATTTACTTCTGATTTCTTCTAATTTAGCGTGATATGCTTGAGCATTTTTCTTAACTTGTTCAAAGTCACCTTTAGCAGCAGGTCCAACTAAATTACCACCGGCACCAACAAGAGTAACACCTTTATCAAACCATTCTTCCATGTTATCAAGACTTACGCCACCAGTAGGCATAATGCTTACCTGTGGGAATGGGGCTTTAACAGCTGAGATGAATCCTTGTCCAACAACACTACCAGGGAAGACCTTAACGATATCTGATCCGTATGTCATGGCAGTTTGAATTTCAGTGATTGACATGCAACCAGGTGTATATGGAATCTCATAAAGATTACATAACTTAGCGACTTCTTTGTTAAATGAAGGACTAACGATAAAGTCAGCACCAGCCATAATAGCAATACGGGCAGTAGTAGGATCGAGAACAGTACCAGCACCGATACATGCATCAGGATCATCCTTGTAATCAGCCTTTAGATCAGCAATGATCTTGTCAGCTTCTGGGGCTGTGAAAGTTAATTCGATACCCTTAACTCCACCGTCGATACAGGCTTTAGCAGCTTTGTAAGCTTCTTCTCTAGAAGCTCCACGAACAACTGCTACAACACCAGTTTTTTCCATTTTCTTCAAAGTTTCAACTTTTTGCATAAAAGTTCACCATTTCCTTATAATAAATTTACTTTTCCTTACAGAAATTATATAATCATTATAGCGCTTTCTTTAAATCTATCAAGTGGAGGATATATAATTGGTAGAATCAAAAAGTTACGGAACAGTTTTAATCAAAGCTAAAGCTATTTTAGATTATTTAATGGAACATGATTCGGGATTAACCCTAAAAGAAATTCATGAAGGCATGGAGATGTCGAAATCTACTACTTTAAAGATTTTAACGACAATGTGTGAGTTAGATCTTTTGTGGAGAAATGAAGAAGATAAAAAATATCACTTAGGTGCTGAGTTAATTGGACTAGGCCAAAAGGCACTAGCTGATTTTAATATTCACCAAATTGCTTTACCTTATTTGAAGCAACTGCGTAATGCAACTGAAGAAACAGTTCACTTAGGAGTAGAGATCGCAGAGCATGTTGAATTTTTGGAGAAGTTGGAAAGCCCCAGAAGTGTTAACTTGAAGTCAAAGATCGGTGGTCGCTTGAATCTCTATTGTTCAGCCATGGGGAAGGCCATTTTGGCAACTAAGACTCCAGAAGAACTAGAAGACTATTTTGATCGTAATCCATTAGATCCATTGACTAAGTTTACCGTTGTTAATCGTAAAGCATTAATGAAACAAATTGATATCGTTAGACAAAATGGATACTCCGTTGATGATCGTGAAAATGAACTTGAGGTATTCTGCATTGGGACTGTTTTAATGAAGCACAATCAAGTGTATGGTGCCTTCAGTGTCAGTACGCCTTATTATAGGATGGATGAGGATCGTGAGAAACGAATTATCAAATTAGTTTTGGAAACTAAAAATGAAATAGAACGAGCAATTTAAACAACCCAAGATTAGTTCTAAGTAAAGATGTATTTCTTTACTTGGAACTTTTTTTTGCGGTTTTTTGCTTCATATTTAAGACAAGAATAGTTATATCACAGTGCATTTTTTATGGGATAGGAGATTCAAGGTCACAATTGGTAAAACTTCCTTATGATAAGTGAGTCCAACATTGTGATTTATTGAATTATACTTAAGTAGTTATAAATGTTTTTTTCAGGGAGAAATAACATGGTTAATATCAAGTTATCAACGTCACGAAAAGTGACAATTGCAGGGGTAACACTTTTTTCAGCAATAATTTTAGGCGGGTTAAGTACTACTAATGTAGATGCCGCCACTGATCAACCAGCTACCAATCAAGTAGTTGGACAAAATAATGATCAGATAGATACAGGAACTATAAGCTCAGGGACGAAAGAAGAACCGGCACCTGATACAGGGTCGGGAACTGGTTCAGATTCTGGACAAATTGATTCGAATACTGACACAGGGAAGGTTGGATCCGGATCTGACAGTGGCACAGGGGCCGCTGGTTCAGGTGATACAGGTAATATAACTAAAAGCTCAGGGACAATAGGTAATAACTCATCAGAAAATATCAATGCCTATGCGGCAGATGCACCAGTCGATACAGCAACACAAGTTCCAGTTGCGGATTCACAGGGAAATGTTATTGACTGGAATAATAGTAAAAGCTATGAAAAGTCTGGGTACAATTCCACCAGTGGTATGATTATTAATTATTCTGTAGAATCTGATGATGGTAATGGTGCTAGTACATATAAGTTTTTGAAACGTGGACAAACTGTTATAACTGGTAATCCAGGTGAAAAGGTCGATTTAACGGGTGCTTTGCCACAGGGATATGTGTTAGATGATTCTAACCAGTTGACTCAAGAAATTGGGGATTCTCAAGGTGAAAAAGAATCAGATTCAGATTATATAAAAAGAATTACTAAAGATTTGTTGGTAAAAGTTGATCCCAATTTAACCAATGAACATTTGCTTGAAATGAAATATGAAATAGATTTATATGATCAAAGCCAAGAGCTTATTGCAGTAAATGCATATCCAAGCCTTTATTTTGAATTTAAAAAATCATTAGTTAGTGGTAATACCATGAAAGCGTATGCTCCAATTGGATTTCAATTTATTGTTGGTTCAAATACCATTCAAAATCTTGTTGAGTTCAGTGTAATGGGGCAAGCCAATCCTAATGCAAGAATTCTTAAAGATAATAAAAGCACCATGTCTAATGAAGTTAATTTTAAAAATGGCAGTAGTATAGTTAGCGCTACAACAGTAAATGGAATATTGGGTAGTTCTAGTGAAGTAAATGCTCCAACAGGATATACATTCAGTGACGGAAGTACAACTAAGAATATTACTATCGGTGCGGCTAGTCCGATGTATATGGCATACTACGGTTCAATTGGTATAAATAAAGATGGTGGTGCTAATAATATTGATCCATCTGTTCACGAAATAGATGTTGTAAAAGCTCCAGTTATCGTTTCTAAAAAAACAGTAGATTTAACTGTTTCTAATGGAACAACGTGGAATCCAGATACTGCTTATGATTCTGAGAATAGTACGGATGCAAACGATGATCCAATTCCATATGCAAATTTAACAGTTACAATTCAAAAAGTTGGTAGTGAAACTCCAGAGACTGTATCAGAAATTGACCAATCAAAACCTGGTCAATATACGGTTACTTATGCCTATAATGGATATTCAACAGTTACATCTGTAACTGTAACTCAAGCACCAGAATTAGTTGTTCAACCATCTTCAGTACATGTGAATTCAAAGACATGGGATCCAGCAACTAGTTTGGTCAGAGCAACAGATGAGAATGGTAAAGATATTTCATTATCTGATATAACTGTTGATTCTTCAGCACTAAAACTTGATACCCCAGGAACTTATGATGTCACGTTTAAATATGGGGGTATTGTTAAAACAACCCAAGTAATCGTAACAGATTCAACTATTATCAATGTCCATAATTCAACAATTCATGTTGGTGATACTTGGACTCCAGCTGATAACTTTGACAATGCTACGGACTCAAATGGTAATTCTGTTGATTTCAGCGAAGTAACTGAAAAAGACAATGTAGATACAAAAACACCTGGAACGTATAAAGCAACTTATACACTGAATGGTTTTTCTAAGGATGCTACGATTACAGTTTTAGCAAATGCAACAACTGATCCTAGCACCCCATCAACTGATAAAGAATGGTTGATAAATGCGCCGTACTTAGTAAAAGCTGATAACTATACGCAAATTTACAGTTCTCCATCTACTTCTGATCCAGTCGTAAATCGTCAATTAGTTCATGACAGTGATTGGATGGTTGGATTAGCTGTTCAAAATAGTGAAGGCACATTCTATCAAGTTTCTACCAACGAGTGGGTCAAGGCTGAAGATATGTGGGCTTTTAAACCTATAGCTGACGTAGTCTATGCCAATGATCCTAGCAATACGGCAGTATTTAGTACCGTTGATGAAGCCAAAGATACCGATATCAACCTTAGCTATCAAACCGCTTGGTTAGTTGATCGTGTTGCAGTCGACGATGCTGGAAATACTTGGTATCGTGTTGGCACAAGTAACTATGTAAAGGCATCTGATATTACTAAAGATGCCCCGGAGACCTCTTATAGAGGAACCGTTCAATTAGCGGGTACTGGAAATGTTCCACTATATAATTTAGATTATTATGGAAATATTAAACATGCTTCACGTACTGCATCGAGTGGTACAAATTGGATCTCAAATAATCATCGTGAATTAAATGGTACAATATATCATCAAATTTCTAATTCCGAGTGGGTTTCTGAGATTGACTCTGTCTTTACAAAACAAGATTAAAATAAATAGACCTCAACCAAATTTGGTTGAGGTCTATTTTTATACAGGTTTTTATTCACCTGGTTTGTAATCTTTATCAATGATCAAGATAGGTTTGATTGTCTTACCACTTACTGAATCTGCATCAGCTTCATTGATTTGGTCGAAGTCATAGAACTTCTCTGTCAAATCAAATGGGAAGACACCTAGTTTGAAGAATTCAATCAAACGAGGAATATCAACTTGAGGAATTGAATCTCCCATGTTTACTCCGACGATCTTCTTGTCGTCAACACATAGGTCATTCCATGTACTGATATCAATGTTGTGTGGTGTAACAGCGATTGTAGCTGTAGTACCACCTTGTGTCAAAGCAGCGATAGAATCTGTCATAACCTTAGTTACACCAGTTGTATCGACAGCCCAGTCAACACCAACGCCTGTGATCTTCTTGATTGCTTCAACAGCATCTTCTTTAGATGAGTCAACGATATCTGTTGCACCCATCTTCTTAGCTAATTCAAGACGTGAAGGAACGATATCAACAGCGATAACGTGTGTACATCCAGAAATCTTACCAGCCATCATGGCAGCGAGACCAACAGCACCTGTACCAAAGACGGCAATAGTATCACCAGGTTTTGGTTGAAGGGTATTGAAGACAGTACCACTACCAGTTACATAGCCACAGCCCAAAGGTCCAAGTTTTCTAAGGTCAAGTTCCTTAGGAACTTTGACGGCGTTTCTCTTATTGATAACTGTGTGTGTAGTAAATGAAGATTGGTTGAACATGTCAGAAACATGGTGACCGTCTTCTGTGAAATGGTCACTTCCATCTGGACGAGTACCAGATAAGTTAGAAGCAGCATATTTACGACATTGTGTAGGTTTACCTTTTAAACAATTGTCACATTCGCCACATGAGTAGAATGACATAATAATGTGATCGCCGACTTTGAAGTTGTCAACATTCTTACCAACTTTTTCAACGATACCAGAACCCTCGTGTCCTAAGACAACAGGGAAGCTGAAGGCTGCATCGCC
>NZ_RHOR01000031.1 GCF_003946625.1 Companilactobacillus kedongensis
GCGTGGCAACTACCTATCCTCGCGGGTAGTTTCCCACCAACTACTTTCGGCGTTAAGAAGCTTAACTTCTGTGTTCGGCATGGGAACAGGTGTATCCTTCTTGCTATCGCCACCACACTATTCTTACTCGTACCTTCAAAACTAGATATTAAGTTAATGAATTAAATGAATCCTGAAAACCACTTACTCGATTAAGTCCTCGATCTATTAGTACTGCTCAGCTCCATGTATCGCTACACTTCCACCCGCAGCCTATCTACGTCATAATCTTTAACGGATCTTACTTCCATAAAGGAATGGGAAATCTCATCTCGAGGGGGGCTTCACACTTAGATGCTTTCAGCGTTTATCCCGTCCATACGTAGCTACCCAGCGATGCGCCTGGCGGCACAACTGGTACACCAGAGGTATGTCCATCCCGGTCCTCTCGTACTAAGGACAGCTCCTCTCAAATTTCCTACGCCCGCGACGGATAGGGACCGAACTGTCTCACGACGTTCTGAACCCAGCTCGCGTACCGCTTTAATGGGCGAACAGCCCAACCCTTGGGACCGACTACAGCCCCAGGATGCGATGAGCCGACATCGAGGTGCCAAACCTCCCCGTCGATGTGAACTCTTGGGGGAGATAAGCCTGTTATCCCCAGGGTAGCTTTTATCCGTTGAGCGATGGCCCTTCCATATGGTACCACCGGATCACTAAGTCCGACTTTCGTCCCTGCTCGACTTGTCAGTCTCGCAGTCAAGCTCTCTTGTGCCTTTACACTCTATGAATGATTTCCAACCATTCTGAGAGAACCTTTGAGCGCCTCCGTTACTTTTTAGGAGGCGACCGCCCCAGTCAAACTGCCCACCAGACACTGTCCCTCACCACGATAAATGGTGTAGGTTAGAGTTTTCATATAACAAGGGTAGTATCCCACCAACGCCTCTGTCGAAACTAGCGTTCCGACTTCTACGGCTCCTACCTATCCTGTACATGTCACACAAAAACTCAATATCAAGCTACAGTAAAGCTCCATGGGGTCTTTCCGTCCTGTCGCGGGTAACCCGCATCTTCACGGGTATTATAATTTCACCGAGTCTCTCGTTGAGACAGTGCCCAAATCATTACGCCTTTCGTGCGGGTCGGAACTTACCCGACAAGGAATTTCGCTACCTTAGGACCGTTATAGTTACGGCCGCCGTTTACTGGGGCTTCAATTCTCAGCTTCGCTTACGCTAACTGATCCTCTTAACCTTCCAGCACCGGGCAGGCGTCAGCCCATATACGTCATCTTACGATTTAGCATAGACCTGTGTTTTTGATAAACAGTTGTTTGGGCCTATTCACTGCGGCTGGCTGTTACACCAGCACCCCTTCTCCCGAAGTTACGGGGTCATTTTGCCGAGTTCCTTAACGAGAGTTCACTCGCTGACCTTAGGATTCTCTCCTCGACTACCTGTGTTGGTTTGCGGTACGGGTAGTTTATTTCTAACTAGAAACTTTTCTCGGCAGTGTGAGTTACTGTGCTTCGCTACTTAAATTTCGCTCCTCATCACAGCTTGTCCTTGAAGGTAAAAGCATTTGACTCTTACCAAGACTTACTGCTTGAACACACTTTTCCAGCTGTGTGCACACATCATCCTCCTGCGTCCTTCCATCGTTCAAACAAAATAAACTAGTACGGGAATATCAACCCGTTATCCATCGATTACACCTCTCGGTCTCATCTTAGGCCCCGACTAACCCTGGGAGGACGAGCCTTCCCCAGGAAACCTTAGTCTTTCGGCCGATCAGATTCTCACTGATCTTTCGCTACTCATACCGGCATTCTCACTTCTAAGAACTCCACTGCTCCTCACGGTACAGCTTCAATGCTCTTACAACGCTCTCCTACCACGCATCTTACGATGCATCCACAGTTTCGGTATCATGCTTAGCCCCGGTACATTTTCGGCGCAGAATCACTCGACTAGTGAGCTATTACGCACTCTTTGAATGAATGGCTGCTTCTGAGCCAACATCCTAGTTGTCTATGCGTTTCCACATCCTTTTCCACTTAGCATGAATTTTGGGACCTTAACTGGTGATCTGGGCTGTTTCCCTTTCGACGATGGATCTTATCACTCACCGTCTGACTCCCGGGTATAGATCAATGGCATTCGGAGTTTATCTGAATTCAGTAACCCAAGACGGGCCCCTAGTCCAAACAGTGCTCTACCTCCATGATCCTATTCCCCGAGGCTAACCCTAAAGCTATTTCGGAGAGAACCAGCTATCTCCAAGTTCGTTTGGAATTTCACCGCTACCCACACCTCATCCCAGCATTTTTCAACATACATGGGTTCGGTCCTCCGGTGTGTTTTACCACACTTTCAACCTGGACATGGGTAGGTCACTTGGTTTCGGGTCTACATCTACATACTTATTCGCCCTATTCAGACTCGCTTTCGCTACGGCTCCGCATCTTCTGCTTAACCTTGCATGCAAACGTAACTCGCCGGTTCATTCTACAAAAGGCACGCCATCACCCCTTAACGGGCTCTGACTACTTGTAGGCACATGGTTTCAGGATCTATTTCACTCCCCTTCCGGGGTTCTTTTCACCTTTCCCTCACGGTACTGGTTCACTATCGGTCACTAGGTAGTATTTAGCCTTGGGAGATGGTCCTCCCAGATTCCGACGGGGTTTCACGTGTCCCGCCGTACTCAGGATACTGGCTAGAGTAGTTCGCATTTCGTTTACGAGGCTTTCACTCTCTTTGGCTGAGCTTTCCAACTCATTCAACTATACTTACTTTTTTTCTCATAACGCCAGTCCTACAACCCTAAAGAGCAAGCTCTTTAGTTTGGGCTCTTCCCGTTTCGCTCGCCGCTACTCAGGGAATCGAATATTCTTTCTGTTCCTGCAACTACTTAGATGTTTCAGTTCATTGCGTCTTCCTCTTAATGTGCTATGTATTCACACACAAGTAATCATCCATTACGATGATTGGGTTCCCCCATTCGGAAATCCCCGGATCAAAGCTTACTTACAGCTCCCCGAGGCGTATCGTCGTTAGTTACGTCCTTCATCGGCTCCTAGTGCCTAGGCATCCACCATGCGCCCTTTAATACTTAATCTTGACAAAATATGACTTGCGTCAATTTGTCGCGCAGTTTTCGGTGTTTCTTTAATTCATTATTTCTTAATATCCAGTTTTCAAGGTACGAGTTTGGTAAGTTTCCTTACCTATGGAGGTTAACGGGATCGAACCGATGACCTCCTGCTTGCAAAGCAGGTGCTCTCCCAGCTGAGCTAAACCCCCATATGGTACTATTCAATTCTATGGGCCTAAATGGACTTGAACCATCGACCTCACGCTTATCAGGCGTGCGCTCTAAACCAGCTGAGCTATAGGCCCAAATAAGCTAGAGTAGACCTCTCAAAACTAAACAAAGTTTTAACTTGTGTATTTCCGTTGTGCTCTCGCACTTTTCCTTAGAAAGGAGGTGATCCAGCCGCAGGTTCTCCTACGGCTACCTTGTTACGACTTCACCCTAATCATTTGTCCCACCTTAGACGGCTAGCTCCTAAAAGGTTACCCCACCGGCTTTGGGTGTTACAAACTCTCATGGTGTGACGGGCGGTGTGTACAAGGCCCGGGAACGTATTCACCGTGGCATGCTGATCCACGATTACTAGCGATTCCAGCTTCATGCAGGCGAGTTGCAGCCTGCAATCCGAACTGAGATCGGTTTTAAGTGATTTGCTTACCCTCGCGAGTTCGCAGCACGTTGTACCGACCATTGTAGCACGTGTGTAGCCCAGGTCATAAGGGGCATGATGATTTGACGTCGTCCCCACCTTCCTCCGGTTTGTCACCGGCAGTCTCACTAGAGTGCCCAACTTAATGCTGGCAACTAGTAATAAGGGTTGCGCTCGTTGCGGGACTTAACCCAACATCTCACGACACGAGCTGACGACAACCATGCACCACCTGTATTCTTGTCCCCGAAGGGAAAAACTAATCTCTTAGTGTTTCAAGATATGTCAAGACCTGGTAAGGTTCTTCGCGTTGCTTCGAATTAAACCACATGCTCCACCGCTTGTGCGGGCCCCCGTCAATTCCTTTGAGTTTCAACCTTGCGGTCGTACTCCCCAGGCGGAGTGCTTAATGCGTTAGCTGCAGCACTGAAGGGCGGAAACCCTCCAACACTTAGCACTCATCGTTTACGGCGTGGACTACCAGGGTATCTAATCCTGTTTGCTACCCACGCTTTCGAACCTCAGCGTCAGTTACAGACCAGAAAGCCGCCTTCGCCACTGGTGTTCTTCCATATATCTACGCATTCCACCGCTACACATGGAGTTCCACTTTCCTCTTCTGCACTCAAGTTTACCAGTTTCCGATGCACTTCCTCGGTTGAGCCGAGGGCTTTCACATCAGACTTAATAAACCGCCTACGCTCGCTTTACGCCCAATAAATCCGGACAACGCTTGCCACCTACGTATTACCGCGGCTGCTGGCACGTAGTTAGCCGTGGCTTTCTGGTTGAATACCGTCAATACATGAACAGTTACTCTCATGCATGTTCTTCTTCAACAACAGAGTTTTACGATCCGAAAACCTTCTTCACTCACGCGGCGTTGCTCCATCAGACTTTCGTCCATTGTGGAAGATTCCCTACTGCTGCCTCCCGTAGGAGTTTGGGCCGTGTCTCAGTCCCAATGTGGCCGATTACCCTCTCAGGTCGGCTACGTATCACTGCCTTGGTAAGCCATTACCTTACCAACTAGCTAATACGCCGCGGGTCCATCCTAAAGCGATAGCAAAACCATCTTTCAAACATAAACCATGTGGTAAATGTTGTTATGCGGTATTAGCACCTGTTTCCAGATGTTATCCCCCACTTTAGGGCAGGTTACCCACGTGTTACTCACCCATCCGCCGCTCACTCAAATGTAAAATCACTCCGGTGCAAGCACCATCGTTCAATTACCAGAGTTCGCTCGACTTGCATGTATTAGGCACGCCGCCAGCGTTCGTCCTGAGCCAGGATCAAACTCTCATATTAAAAGTTTGTGACTCAAAAATTAATACTAGCGAAAATTGACTTCGTCAATGTTTCTTTAATTCAAAACCTTAATTAAAAGGTATATACACAATTGATTGTTAAAACTTTGTTCAGTTTTCAAAGGTCTACTTGTTTGTTAAGAAGTGAACTCCTTAACAAGCGACTTAATTATCTTATCAATTGGACAAGTTAATGTCAACAACTTTTTAAAATAATTATTTGAAGGTAAAGATGAAAGGAACTCATCAATACGTTGTCGCCGTTGCTCTGTCGCAACAACAGGTAATATATTAC
>NZ_RHOR01000032.1 GCF_003946625.1 Companilactobacillus kedongensis
ATACACCTGTTCCCATGCCGAACACAGAAGTTAAGCTTCTTAACGCCGAAAGTAGTTGGTGGGAAACTACCCGCGAGGATAGGTAGTTGCCACGCAATTCTAAAAGGAAGGACAAACGTCCTTCCTTTTTTTTGCCCTCTTTTTGGATTAAGCACTTAGACTATAACCATGGTCTAGGTGTTTTTTTGTATCAAAGCGACTACTACTGATATTTGAAATAGAAATCTTTTGACTTGGTGTATTGTAATTTTTAACTAGTTAGATCAAACTGATACTTTGTACATCATATTGATGCACTTACGTCCTGATCAAAAAATTAACCTTTAGGGTAAAATTATTTCTTGATTGATTTCAGATTTGTATACAACAGCTGTACCTTATAATTTATCAAGATAAAGTGATGTTTTATTTCAATTGAATATTAAAATTCTGGGTAGATCCTTCTCTAGCTTAATTGATCCATTACTGAAATTATGAAAATGAGGAGCGTATCGATATGCATTTGTTTCAAATAATATTCACGAGGGAAAGTAGTTGAGACATAAAATTCGTTATTGATACTATGTCAAACTAATATGGAGCCGTCTTTTAAAATGATGTTATCATTGGCTTATTAATCTAAAGAGGTAATTAATAATATGCGTCAAACTCGATATAAAAAGAAATCTCATAAAAAAGCGATCATTATCACATTGGTGACATTTTTTGTCTTAATGATCATTGGTGTTGTATTTTTCTTTCCGTTAAACAATGCTGTTAGAACCATTAGTGGTGGGAATGATACCACATCAGATAGGCTGGTTAAGGATGAGCTAGTCAAGAAGGTGGAATCAACAAGAAACGGTGATCCTCAACATGATAAAAAAGTTTCCGAGGTATCTAAGAATTTAAAGAACACTAGAATGTCAGATATTATGAAATCAGCAGGTGATCAATCTAAAGCAGCAAAAACATTACATGAAAATACGGCCTTATCATCAGCTGATTCTAAAAAAGTCGCAAAAGAGGTTTTCTCAGATAGTAAGTATGATGACTTAAGAAAATCGGTAAGTGATGGGAATTGGTATTCTGCTTATAATCAATATAGATCATTATCAAATGATGGTTCAATCACCGAACTAAAGAATAGTATTTCTAAATAATTGTATGCCCGACATTTGGATGTTTACTCCGGTTGTCGGGCTTTTATATACAGTGAGATAGGAGGTAGTAAACTCTTGGTCATCATTCTATCGGGAATAGCAGTATTTAACGATTTTTGATTTTAATATGTCCGTTCTGTCTATAGATCTTTATAATAGTTAATGCAACTCTATTCCTTGAGGTAACGAATTGCTTAATTGATATTCTAATGTTGGTGATTTGAGATTGGCATTTTAGTGTCGATAAATTCTAGTTCATTTTTTGCAGTTCGATATTTGGATGCATAGATATCATGAATGGTATTAGAGTATGCATTAAAAGGTGTTTGTTAGTTTATCTAAGTTGATTGAAAGCTGTATAGCATATTAGGTATACGATGATTTAAAATTGAAATTTGTATTTTGTTTTATTCCTAATATCAAAGAGTTGGTGTACTTTTAATTGGCAAGTAATACTCGCTGATAATAAAGCTATCGAAGTATTCTTGAATTAATTAGGCAAATGTAATGACAACGCTTATAATTTATACTATAATTTTAATTGCTAGATATCTTGATATGTAAGATAAATAAGTGCCCTTTGAATTAATTTAACTTTTTTTACAAAAGTACTTGCAAAGGTGTTACTTAACTAGTAATATATTACCTGTTGTTGCGACAGAGCAACGGCGACAACGTATTGATGAGTTCCTTTCATCTTTACCTTCAAATAATTATTTTAAAAAGTTGTTGACATTAACTTGTC
>NZ_RHOR01000033.1 GCF_003946625.1 Companilactobacillus kedongensis
TGCGTTAATCCCTTTATGGTTGTCAAATGAAATAATATAAATTCATTTGGTTAACCATGGAGGGATTTTTGTGTCTCTATCTAAATATAGTTTGTCTGATAAATTAAAGATCATTGAAGGATTCAGGGAATCTAACCTTACCAAAACTGCATATGCCACATCAGTTGGCATTTCGAAAAATACCTTCAAACGGTGGTTGATGCTTTATGAACGTGATGGAATAGATGGTCTAAAAGATAGAAATAGATACACTCAATATTCACTGAAATTAAAGCTTCAAGTTGTTGGAGAATATTTGGATGGTAACACGACTATGGATGAATTGGTTCTAAAGTATGGACTTCGGACTAACTCAGTAGTAGTCGATTGGGTTTTCAAGTATACTGATGGAAAATCGTTGAATAAAGTTAAACCAGCGAAGAAACGTGGACCCAACATGTCTAGAAAAACAACCTTTGAAGATCGAATTGAAGTAGTCGAATATATAGTGAAAGACCACCATTCTTATAATGATGCCGCTGAACGTTTTCTTGTTTCATATCAACAAGCACGTTCATGGGTCAAAAAAGCAAAAAAAGGTGGAAATGAAGCTTTGCAAGATGGTAGAGGCCATCGTAGGAAAAAAGAGGATTTTACCGACCTTGATGAGGCCAATCTAAAAATCAAACAGTTAGAATCACAACTTAGAAATCAAAAAATAATTGAAGAATTCTCAAAAAAATTTCAGGAACTTCAGCGCAAGGGGTGACGAAACAACGCCGACTGGCTTACCAGGCAATAAAGGAAGTCGGTCAAAACAGCCATGGTGCAATAACACTTTTACTTAATTTCATTGGTGTTAGTCGTCAAGCATACAACAAATATTGGAAACGCGAAGAAACGCCTAGAGAAATACGAGATAAACTTTTAAAAGAAAGAATAATATATTGGTACGAATTGAATACCAAAACTATTGGTGCTGGTATTATCTTTACTAACCTAAAAAGAGACGAACAAGTCACGTTTGAGGTCACCTTAAAAATGGTGAAACGATTGATGCGTGAACTGGGAATCCGCTGTCAATCACGTATCAAAAGACGAAACTTAGAAAAACAATCTGAGATATACTTACAAGATAATGTACTGAATCGAGAGTTTGATGTTAATACGCCCAACAAAGTTTGGTTATCAGACTCTACAGAACTATCTTATGGAATAAGCGGTGAACATAAGATTCGCTTGAGTGGTGTCTTAGATTTATGCGGCCGTTACTTACTATCTAGTCATTTAAGCTTAACGGAAACAGCAGAGGCAGAAAGAACTGTATTTGAAAAGGCTTTTGAGCTAACTGGTGATGTGAATCCACTGATTCATACTGACCGAGGGCCAGCATATACTTCCAAATCATTCAATAACTTTTTGAATAGACATGAGGTTATCAGAAGTATGTCCAGACCAGGAACACCTTACGATAACGCTCCAATGGAGCGTTGGTGGAGTGAATTCAAACTACGATGGATGAATAGACATCCAATGCCAAAGACTTATGAAGAACTAGTTAAATTAGTAAACGATGGAATCGATTATTTTAACAATATTAGTAGATCAGAAACAAGAAATGGCTGTACCCCAGCAGAATTCTGGAGTATAGCCATATAATAAAAAAGCTAAATTTTATATTATTTTAAATGACAACCAGATGGGTACTAACGCAT
>NZ_RHOR01000034.1 GCF_003946625.1 Companilactobacillus kedongensis
CAGTGCGCCCGGCATGGGTGTTAACTTGGTGGTGAAAGTCCACTGTGAGCCGTAGTAGTCGGAATCACTAGTTGAGGGAAAGGGTGTTCACCGCGAGGTGGAATCTGAAGGAAGCCTAAGACAAAGTACCGAGCTGATGTACAAGAAGTGGCTATAAGGCCGGACTTGCTGGACAAGGGTGCTGTGCAATCCAAATCCAATACTACTCAGAATGCAAGTACGGTAAAGCCAACAGCTACATGGTACGAAAGTTAATATTCTTACCCGGGGAGATCTGTATCGTATGTTTGGCAAGGAAACGAAATGTATCCTACAAGCAAACTAGTCAGTGATGGCTAGCTGAACGATACAGAAGTCAGCCGAGGTCATAGTAGTCGCTTGCGACGAAGGACCGAACATTAATAACTCTTATTGAAATTGAAGGTGGAAGCAGTGCGACAATCGCAGAAAATAGAACAAGTGTCTGGCCATATGAAGAAGATAGGTCTGGAAGACCGAAGACAATCGGAGGAGCGTAGTGCAGCTTTTGGTGAAAATACAATTAGGAGTGGCATTTCATTCAAAGAATTAGTTATGAATAGAGATAATCTTAATACAGCTTATAAAAAGGTTTATGGAAATAGAGGTGCAGAAGGAATAGACGGCATGTCTGTCTATGAGCTTTTGGATTACCTTAAAGAGAATAAGTCTCAATTTATTGAATCATTGAGAGACCTTTCATACAAACCAAGTCCTGTCAGAAGAGTAGAAATACCCAAACCTGACGGAACTAAACGTAAGCTGGGTGTACCAACGGTCGTTGACCGTTTTGTACAACAGGCAATTGCACAAGCAATCACGCCTGTATTTGAGAATGTATTCTCAGACAACAGTTTTGGATTTAGACCAAATCGTAGTGCCCATGATGCTATGAAACGTGTCACAGAATTTTACAACCAAGGCTATCACGTAGTGATAGACCTTGATTTGAAGTCTTACTTTGACACGGTCAATCATGACCTACTAATGAAGTTCATCAAACAATATATTAATGATGAATGGCTATTGAGAATGATTCGTAAGTTTCTAACTAGTGGAATAATGGATGGGCATATTTTTCAGAGGTCCGAGAAAGGCACGCCACAAGGTGGCAATCTTTCTCCATTATTAGCCAATATCTATCTAAATGAACTCGACAAATTATTAACCGCGCGTGGGCATAAGTTTGTTCGTTATGCCGATGATTGTAATATATACGTCAAAAGTAAACGTGCGGGATTTAGAGTATTAGGTAGTATTACTAAGTTCCTTGAGAACGACCTGAAAGTAACAGTCAATCAGAAGAAGACCAAAATTGGTTCTCCCCTCAGATTGAAATTTCTAGGATTCTCTCTTGGTATGTCGGCTAAGGGCACATGTTTGCGCCCAAGCCAACAGGCTAAGAAGAGAGTTAAACAATCACTCAAGAAAATAACGAAAAGAAGTCGAGGTAGAAGTCTCGATGTACTTTTCAAGGAAATCAGACAGAAAATGACTGGTTGGCTAAACTATTATGGAATTGGAAGTATGAAGATATTTATCAGAGATCTAGATGGATGGCTTCGTACAAGAAT
>NZ_RHOR01000035.1 GCF_003946625.1 Companilactobacillus kedongensis
TGAAGTGAACCCCTTAGTTTGGACATAAAATCCAAACTAAGGGGCTTTTTTATGGTTAAATTCAATTTAGATTTAAAAACTAAAATAGTAACTGAATATTTCAATGGATGTGGTTCCACAACTCTAGCAAAGAAATATGGAATAGCTAGTAAAAGTTTAATCCTTAACTGGGTTCATAGCTTTGATCTACGTGGTGTTAAGGGACTTGAACCACGTAGAATGAACCTAAATTATTCTAGTCAGTTCAAGGTTCAAGTATTAAACTGGAAGAATCAGAACAAGGCGTCGCTTCCAGCGACAGCCTTACATTTTAACTTATCTTCACCGAGTACGGTCTGGCAATGGCAGAAAAAATTTGATGAAATAGGTATAGCTGGTTTAGAACAGCTGAGAGGTAATCCTAAAATGATAAAGCGTAAAAATGAAAATCAAAGTGATAATAATTCTAATAAGAAAGACAAAAATGAAGAAGTAAAGCGACTTAGGCAGGAGAATTTGATGCTAAAAATTCAAAATGAATACTTAAAAAAAGTCGAAGCCTTAGCTCAGAAGAAATCTGTACAAAAGAAATCTCGAAAATAGCCACTGAGTTGAGACGATTATTTCAAGTACCAATCAAAATTGTTCTAAAGGCTATATCCATTCCCAGAAGCACTTATTACTATGCTCGAAGTCATAAGGGACGAGTATTTGATGATGATAAGATCGTCCAAGCAATCGATGAAGTTCGCCAATCTGATCCAAAATATACCAAAAAATATGGTTACCGTAGAATGACGGATGCTTTAAGAGAATTAGGTTTCACCGTCAATCATAAAAAAGTACTGCGTATTATGACTGAACATGCTTGGCTATGCCAAGCGTTCAATCGTCAGAAGAGAAAATATAATTCTTACAAGGGAACCGTTGGTAAAGTATCTAAAAATCTTTTAAAACGTAGATTTAAAACTGATAGACCATATCAAAAATTGGTGGTTGATATCAGTGAGTTTAGATATGGTGATATGGGACAGAATGAACGAGTTTATCTTGAACCAGTTTTAGACTTGTTTTCTGGAGAAATATTGGCATTTAATATCAGTGAGCATCCAACTGTAGATTTTGCCATAAAGCCTCTTAAAGATACTTTAGAATCAATTCCAGAAACAGGATATCGAACTACTATACATACCGATCAAGGATTCCAATATCAAAACATTGCATGGCAAAGAGTTTTAAAGAAACATCATGTCTTTCAAAGTATGTCTAGAAAAGCTACGTGTCTTGATAATGCATCAATGGAGTCATTTTTTCACATAATGAAAGCAGAAATGATGGATATTCATTATGTGAAAAAAGCCGATCTCATTCAGTCAATGACTGAATGGATCGACTTCTATAACAATAGACGTATTAAAACAAAATTAAACGGAAAGTCTCCGGTAAAATACCGAGAACTTTCCGTTCAAAAAGCAGCATAACTATTTGTCCAAACTTAAGGGTTCAGATCA
>NZ_RHOR01000036.1 GCF_003946625.1 Companilactobacillus kedongensis
ACCTGTGTTTTTGATAAACAGTTGTTTGGGCCTATTCACTGCGGCTGACTATCTCTAGTCAGCACCCCTTCTTCCGAAGTTACGGGGTCTTTTTGCCGAGTTCCTTAACGAGAGTTCTCTCGCTCACCTTAGTATTTTCTACTCGACTACCTGTGTCGGTTTACGGTACGGGTACATTCTCTCTGGCTAGAAGCTTTTCTTGGCAGTGTGACTATAGAACCTTCGCTACTTTAATTTCGCTCCTTATCACGCCTCGTACTTCACGAAAATAAGCATTTCACTCATTCTCATACTTAACGCTTAAACATGGATTTCCAGCACCATGCGTTCTTTATCTCCTGCGTCGCTCCTTTGCTCGTAACGATTAAATGCAGTACAGGAATCTCTACCTGTTCCCCATCGGCTACACCTCTCGGCCTTGTCTTAGGTCCCGACTTACCCTGGGCGGACGAACCTGCCCCAGGAAACCTTAGTCATTCGGTGGATAGGATTCTCACCTATCTTTCGTTACTCATACCGGCATTCTCACTTCTAAAAGCTCCATTTGTCCTCACGGTCAAACTTCACCGCCTTTAGAACGCTCTCCTATCACGTAGTGTCTTCCACTACATCCACAGTTTCGGTACTATGCTTAGCCCCGGTAAATTTTCGGCGCAGCGTCACTCGACTAGTGAGCTATTACGCACTCTTTCAATGATGGCTGCTTCTGAGCCAACATCCTAGTTGTCTACGCAACTCCACATCCTTTTCCACTTAGCATAGATTTTGGGACCTTAACTGGTGATCTGGGCTGTTTCCCTTTCGACTACGGATCTTATCACTCGCAGTCTGACTCCCGAAGATAGATACATGGTATTCGCAGTTTATCTGGATTCAGTAACCCCTGACGGGCCCTTCGTCCAAACAGAGCTC
Organism: Companilactobacillus kedongensis; assembly: GCF_003946625.1. Taxonomy (GTDB): domain Bacteria; phylum Bacillota; class Bacilli; order Lactobacillales; family Lactobacillaceae; genus Companilactobacillus; species Companilactobacillus kedongensis. The sequence goes on from NZ_RHOR01000036.1 coordinate 913, forward strand.
TACCTCCATTATCCTTTCTTCGAGGCTAGCCCTAAAGCTATTTCGGAGAGAACCAGCTATCTCCAAGTTCGTTTGGAATTTCACCGCTATCCACAATTCATCCCAGCAATTTTTAACTTACACGGGTTCGGTCCTCCAGTGCGTTTTACCACACCTTCAACCTGATCATGGATAGGTCACTTGGTTTCGGGTCTACATCAACTAACTATCTCGCCCTCTTCAGACTCGCTTTCGCTCCGGCTCCATCTTTTCTGATTTAACCTCGCTAATTAACGTAACTCGCCGGTTCATTCTACAAAAGGCACGCCATCGCACTTTAATGTGCTTTGACTATTTGTAGACACACGGTTTCAGGTTCTTTTTCACTCCCCTTCCGGGGTTCTTTTCACCTTTCCCTCACGGTACTGGTTCACTATCGGTCACTAGCTAGTATTTAGCCTTACGAGATGGTCCTCGCTAATTCAACCGAAATTCCTCGTGTTCCGGCCTACTCAGGATACTGCTAAGTGCGCTCATAATTTCGCTTACGGGGCTCTCACCCTCTCTGGCCTACCTTCCCAGATAGTTCTGCTATTAC
>NZ_RHOR01000037.1 GCF_003946625.1 Companilactobacillus kedongensis
GAAATGTTGATACGGATAGCTTTAGAAAGGAAATAATATGTCAGATATAATTGCTTTAGACGTGTCCAAAGGACACAGTTACTGCGTTTACTACAGTGATGGTAACTGTGTTACCGAATTTAACTTCAAACACAATAAACCAGGATTTGCTAGGCTTGGCGCAACTGTTCAATGTGCCAAAGATCCAACATTTTATTTTGAGGCTACAGGAATATATTCTCGCCCGATAGAAAGGTTTTGTCGGGATAAAAAAATACCCTACGCATTATTAAATTCTCTTGAGTTACATCTCAAGACAGAGAATTTACGTAGAGTTAAAACCGACAATAAGGATGCTCACAAAATTGCCCTTAGTGCCTACGATAATAATTATCGATTAACGGCTTTTCAAGATCCTAAGTATTCGAAACTAAGAGAATTGTGCAGATTTTATGAGAGAGTGGAAGCTTATCGAAAGTTCAATAAACAAGAATTATACAATGAATTACAACAGACCTTTCCGGAAATAGAACAACTCTTTACCAATAAAACATCTAATTTATGCTTGAACATAGTTAATCTTTTTCCTCATCCTGACCTAGTAGACAGTGTTTCAAAAACAAAATTAAAGAATATTTTGATGAATGAAACCGATAAAAAAAGTTTCAAAGGACAAGGCACTTGATTACGCTGAAAAACTACTATCCTTTGCCAAGAATAGCTCCCCAGCAGTACATGTAGACGATGTACAAGTACAGGAGGTTAAGTATTATTCACGTGTCCTGATGGAAATAAGTATTGAGAAAAGAAAATTGATAAAACAAATGACCCAATTTGGAAAAGAGTTACCTGAATTTGAAATCATTTCTTCAATGCCTGGCATTGGCGAAATGACGGCTGCCATGTTATTGGGTGAAATCGGTGATTTCACTAGATTTGATAATTCAAATCAAATTAATGCCTACGTTGGAATTGACCTTGTAAGGTACCAATCTGGTCAATATCTTAGAAAAGATCATATAAATAAGCGAGGAAATCCTAAGGCAAGAGAAATCTTGCTTTTCTCAGTTCGGAATATGATAAAACAACAAGCAGCTACACCTAATCATATTGTGGACTATTATTACAAATTAAAAAGGCAACCCGTCCCCAAAGGGGACAAGGTTGCCACAGTAGCCTGCATGAACAAGACACTTAAGTGTCTGTTCTCCATGATTAGAAGCAAGACTAAATATGCTTATGCATATACGGACTCGAAGTCCACAGAGATACAATAATATCTCTATTTCAA
>NZ_RHOR01000004.1 GCF_003946625.1 Companilactobacillus kedongensis
ATCTCATTCAGTCAATGACTGAATGGATCGACTTCTATAACAATAGACGTATTAAAACAAAATTAAACGGAAAGTCTCCGGTAAAATACCGAGAACTTTCCGTTCAAAAAGCAGCATAACTATTTGTCCAAACTTAAGGGTTCAGATCACAATCATGTGTGTGATTGAGGGCTTTTTGTTGTGTGGAGTTTGGATATAAGTGGGAAGGAACTAAATCAACGTTTAAAGATTTGAGCCAATGGAAGTCACCAGATAAATCAATGAAGATGATTAACGTAAGGTTACATTTTCAAGTTTCTATTGATCAGTACATTGATGCTTACTATACGATTGGTGGCGGAAATAAATAAAATTAAAGCCTCTAACTCTTAATTGAGTTGGAGGCTTATTTTTTTCTGTATAAAAAGCGTGGGCTCTTTAAACCCACGCATTGCAACGTTTCCCACAGACAGTTTATTTTTATTTTGACTATCTTTGTTTGAACTTCATTGAATTTAGTTGAATCTATAAAAATCAAGAATGCTTTTAAATCAGCTATTTGAGCCTCATTGAGTTGTATTGAAGTGTATCGATTGGGCAAGTAGGGTTCGAACCTACAAATTACGGATTCAGAGTCCGTGGCCTTACCGTTTGGCGATTGCCCATTAACAGTAAAATTTTATAAAAGAATTATCTTTATGTCAAGTTCAAAATATCCGCAACTTATTTATTACTAGTGTGTTATCTTATATATCAGGAGTGATCAATAAATAATTTGCGAGGTGAACAAATGGATAAAAGTGAGATTTTAGTAAGCACGACGGAGCATATCCCTGGTGTTGAATACGAAATTATCGGTGAAGTTTTTGGTATCACGACTCAGTCTAAAAATGTTGTAAAAAATATTGGTGCTGGTCTAAAAAACTTGGTCGGTGGTGAGATTAAAGCTTATACAGAACTTTTATCTGAAGCCCGTGACATTGCAATTGAACGTATGCGTGATAATGCTGTCAAAATGGGTGCAGATGCTGTTGTAGTGATGAGATTTGATTCTGATTCAATTAGTCAAGATATGGAAACGGTAGCCGCTTATGGTACCGCCGTAAAATTTAAGTAAGGTGAAATTATGTCTTTAGAATATAACAAAAATACTTTGTCAGCATGTACAAGTATCTTAATAGGAAAGAAAGCAACAATTGACGGTTCAACGATCGTGGGTCGTAATGAAGACTCACAAGCATCATGGCCTAAGCATTTTGTTGTTCATGAACACACTGAGTTTCCCGAGACTCAAAAGTTCATTTCTAAAGCTAATGGCTTCCAAATGGATCTGCCAAAAACTCGCTACAAGTATACTTCTACTCCCGAATGGACTTTTAAAGAAGGTTTATTTGAAGAAGATGGCTTCAATGAGTATGGTGTAGCAATGAGTGCGACAGAAAGTGCTTATTCGAATCAACAAGTATTAGGTGCCGATCCGTTACTAGAAGATGGAATTGGCGAAGAAGCAATGATCACGGTTGTCTTACCATATATCAAGACTGCCAGAGAAGGTGTTTTACGTCTTGGCGAAATAATTGAAAAATATGGTACCTGTGAAACGAATGGAATTATTTTTTCTGATAAAGATGAAGTTTGGTATTTTGAAAATGGTTCTGGTCATTATTGGGTCGCACAACGTATTCCTGATGACAGCTATGCGGTCGTAGCCAATCAGTTGGCTATTCAAGAGGTTGATTTTAATAACCTAAATGACTTTCTTTATCGAGAAGATATAATTGAATTTGTTAATGACAATAATTTAAATCCAGCTGTTAAAGGATTTAATTTTAGAGAAATTTTTGGTACACATGACGAATCAGATGAAGTTTACAACACACCACGTGTTTGGTGGGGACAACAATTTCTTTCTGGAAGGTCTGAGGAGAGCCCAGAGAGTGAAGACTTGTCTTTCGTAAAGCAGGCCGATAGATTGCTTAGTGTTGATGATGCACAAGATTATTTATCTTCACATTATCAAAAAACTGAGTTTGATCCTTTGAAGAAGGGGATTAATGGTAAGAAATATCGCCCTGTCAGTCTTGCTAAGACACAAGAATCACATGTCTTACAGATTAGACCTGATATGGACCTCGACGTTGCCTGCGTGCACTGGTTAGCTATGGGAGTATCTTCACAGAGTGTCTATGTACCATTCTACTTAGGGATGACTGACACACCAGCAGAATACAAAATTGGCGAATTGCCATATGATAGTAAGTCAGCTTACTGGACCTATAAATTAGCCGGTGTTTTGTTAGATGCTCACTATTCTGAGTTCGGCAAAATGTATCAAGAGAAACAAAAAGATATCAATATCACATTGCGTAAAATGTTGCGCGATTTTGATATGCAAGCTTTGAGCAAGGATGCTGAAGAATTACCACAATTTTTGACCGACGCATCATTCCAATTGTCTAAAACAGCTTTAGATGGTTACAAGGAATTGATCGCCCAATTAATTACGGACTCGACTGATTTTTCGCCCCTCAACTTCAAGCACGATAGCAACTTATAATTGCACATTGAAAACTTAATAAGGGGATTGTTTTACTATGAATGATAGTAGTTCGACAAAGAAGACTATTACATTATTTGCGTTAATAATGATGATCTTCACGTCGGTATATGGATTTGCTAATACCACAGTGGCCTATGAACAAATGGGCTTGGCAAGTATTATTTGGTACGTTTTTGCGGCTGTATTCTTCTTCCTACCTGTAGGATTTATGATGGCCGAATATGGTTCTGCCTTTAATGAAGCACAAGGTGGAATTTATTCTTGGATCGAAGGAGCAGTCGGACCTCGCTTTGCCTTTACTGGAACGTTCATTTGGCTTGCTTCTTGGGAAGTTTGGCTCGTTTCTACATCATCAAAGGTCTGGATTCCATTATCCACATTCTTTGCGGGACATGATGTTACTCAAACTTGGCATGTATTAGGTTTAAATTCAAACCAAGTTATTGGTATTTTGGCAGTATTTTGGATCCTTTTGATTACTTTTACTGCAACACAGGGTGTTGATAAGATCTCAAAAATTTCATCTTTTGGTGGAACAATGATGATCGTCTTAAATGTCTTGTTCTTAGTTTTAAGTATTAGTATGATCTTTCTTTCTGGATTCCACACAGCTGAACCAATACATGGGTTTGAAACCTTTATTCACTCAGCAAATCCAGCGTTTGCTTCACCAGTTGGTATGGTTTCATTCGTTGTCTATGCTATCTTTGCTTATGGTGGTATGGAATCAATGGGTGGTGTTACCGACAGTATGAAAAATCCTAAACGTGATTTTCCACGTGGTGTTTTGATTTCTGCTGTAGTAATTGCCGTACTTTATTCATTGACGATCCTTTTATGGGGTGTCAGCACGAACTGGCATGCAATCCTTGGTAAGGACGGTGTTAACCTTGGTAATATTACCTATGTTATGATGAGTAACTTAGGATATACTTTCGGACAACATATCGGACTTAGCAGTACTGCTGCCATTACTGTTGGTGAATGGATGGCTCGTTTTACAGGATTAGATATGTTTATCTTGTACTTGGGCTCATTCTTCGTTTTGATTTATTCACCAATTAAATCATTTATTTTAGGAACACCAAAGGATTTATGGCCAGAACGTATGACTAAAGTTAACAAAAATGGTATGCCTGCAAATGCTATGTGGATTCAAGCAATCTTTGTAGCAGTTGTGATCATCCTAGTTGACTTTGGTGGTAAAAATGCCAAAGCACTATATAATGTTTTGACATTGATGGCCAATGTTTCAGCCACAGTACCATATTTATTTTTAGTTGGAGCATATCCATTCTTTAATCTGAATGATAAGATCGAAAAGCCTTATTCTTTCTATAAAAATAAGACTTGGATGTGGATCACGACAGTTGGAGTACTATTTGTACTCACATTTGCCATTATCTTTACATTGATCGAACCAATTCTGGAACATGCTTATATGGATGCATTCTGGACTATTATTGGACCAGTATTATTTGGTATTATTGCATTGATTCTTTATGGTAGATATTCTTATAAAAAGAAACACGCTGCCTAAAAAAAACGATATTCGCTTATATGCGAGTATCGTTTTTTTTGTTGCCCTAAATTTGCCAATCTTCACGGAATTGTTGCAAAAATGCTTCTGCAGCTTTAGAGAAGTGAGAATTTTTATTCCAGACCAAATCTAAATTAGCTAATAGATCAGGTTTTAAGGGGACAAAATCTAAATTGTTTTCTGGAGATGGTGTTATCAGGTTCTCAAGTGAGAAGGCATAACCGAATCCTTGGGCAACCATTTTTGAAGGATTGGTTATTAAATTATATGTACAGAAAATATTTAAATTTTCGATAGGCTGACCGAACCAAGTATTGAAAATGTTTTTGACTGAGGTTTGATTGGAGATCATCAAAGGTTTGTCTGTCAAATCTTCTGGAGTTAGAAATTTCCTGTTAGCTAATGGTGAATCTCGGCTCATTAAAACGCCCCACTGATCAATGAAGGGAAGCTTCAAATAGTCGTATTCTTTCGTTTCAAATGGTTCGATCAAAATTGAAAAATCTAATAATCCATTCGACATCTTTGAATAGATATCATCGGCGTTGGCGCTGAATAAGTGAAATTTTATTTTAGGATGCTTCTTAAGTAAGTTTCCCATAGTTTGTGCAATCATTTTGAAAGCCTGTGTTTCACCGCTACCGATATAGATATCACCTTGAATGTCGCCGGGTTTCATATTTTTGACCGTTTTATCTACTAAGGAGATTATTTCACGTGAATGTTCTAAGAAATATTTTCCAGAATCAGTTAGTTGAATTTTACGATTTGTTCTGATGAATAGTTGCGTATCGAGTTCTTTTTCTAAGTCTGACATTTGTTTGGATAGAGCAGGCTGCGAAATATGCAAAACTTTGGCAGCATTGGAAATATTGCCTTCATTAGCGACGGCAATAAAATAATTGATCAATCGTAACTCCATGATATCCTCCATAACCTTTTATTATATATAAGTATAGTTTATTGGTATTTGTTATGTACATTTTAACGTTTTATACTAGTTTTTGAAAAGAAAACGGAGGAATAAATTTATGTCATTAAAAGATAAAGTAGTAATTATTACCGGTGCATCAAGCGGTATCGGAGCCGCAACAACTAAAAAGTTAGTTGAAAATGGAGCCAAAGTTGTTATTGGCGCACGTCGTGAAGAAAGATTAAAATCATTAGCTGATCAATTTGAAGAAGGTAGTGTAATTTATCAAAAGACTGACGTGTCAAATTTAGAAGATATGAAATCATTAGCTCAATTGGCTTTGGATAAATTTGGCAAGATCGACGCTATTTATAACAATGCTGGTGTTATGCCTACAGCCTCGTTGAATGAATATCACCATGACGAATGGCAGAGAATGGTCAACATTAATATTATGGGCGTTCTCAATGGTATTGAAGCTGTTTTACCAACTATGGAAAAGCAGGGTAGTGGACACATTTTAGCAACATCATCAGTTGCAGGACACGTTGTTTACCCTGGATCAGCTGTATATTGCGGAACAAAATTTGCTGTTCGTGCCATCATGGAAGGATTGCGTCAAGAGGAAGGTTCTAAGGGTATCAAGTCGACGATTATTTCACCAGGAGCTGTTGATACGGAATTATATAAGAGTATTAGTGATGAGAAAGCTCAAGAAGATTTGATCGAATCTTGGAAACAACCTAACATGGCCTTGCGAGCAGAAGATATCGCTGACGGTGTTATTTATGCGCTAGACAGTGCCGATCATACTTCTGTCAGTGAAGTGCTTATTCGTCCTACTGCTCAGGAAATATAGAATTTTATGACTGTTGAATATAAGCAATCGACAACTGATTTTGAGAATATAGATAAAGTTGTTGAACATACCAATAAATTGATTTCCAAATTAAACTTTGGATACCACGACAATGAAGCAGTTTTGAAAATTTTGTCAGAGGTCGTTGGATATGAGATCGATTCTAGCAATGAAATAAATTTACCATTCAGTTCTGATTACGGACCACATATTAAATTAGGAAAAAATATTTATGTTAATCGTAATTGTATGTTTGTCGATCTAGGCGGAATTACTCTGGAGGATGGTGTTTTGATTGGTCCTGATGTGAAATTATTATCAGTAAATCATCCTTTAGATCCACATAGACGGCATAATGTTATTGGAGATCCAGTGTTAATAAAAGAAAATGCTTGGATTGGAGCTGGAGCAATTGTCTTGCCGGGTATTACAGTTGGTAAAAATTCGGTAGTAGGCGCCGGTTCAGTCGTTACCGAAGATGTTCCTGATAATTCAGTTGCTGTGGGTAATCCCGCTCGAGTTATTAAAAAGATATAAGAGAATTTGTTTTCAAAAATATATTTGTTAGCTTATAATTTTTAATTGTATCTAACGGGAGGTTTTTGGAATGCAAGAGCAAATTGAATTTATCGTCAGCAATGCGAAGGGTAAGCCTGAGAATATAGTTCATGAGGATAATTACTGTCCATTTTGTGATGTGAAATCATTGACGAATATTTTTAAACATGAGGACGATCGTATTTGGCTGATGAATAAATTTCGTGTTTTGGCCGATAGTATGCAGACAGTTTTGATCGAATCATCTGATCACAATGGTGATTGGTCAAATTACAGTTCCAAAAATGGTGAGGAGATCATGGAATTTGCTTTGAGATGTTTTGATGAAATGATCAAAGACCCCAAATACAAATCAGTAGTTATGTATAAGAACTATGGTCCACATTCTGGTGGAAGTCTGTTACATCCACACATGCAGATCATCGGATTAGATAATGTAGACGCTTATGCACATATTCATGGTAATAATTTTGTTGGACATGATTATTTAAAAATTGGTAATGCTGAATTGAATATTTCCACTGAACCTATCTTGAGTTTCTTGGAATTCAATGTACGTATCAAAGATATATCTGATGCTAAAAGCATGTCTGATTCAGTCAGAATGCTAACAAATTATATTTTGCATAAATTCTTTAATGGTAAGTTTGATAGTTATAATCTGTTCTTCTATCACGTTAATAACGAGATCATTTGTAAAATGATTCCTAGGACAAGTACTTCACCAATTGTTATGGGGTATAAGATGCCGCAGGTTGATAATCTTGAACAGATCCAAAAAATTGAGAAAGAAATTATTGATTTTAATGCTGGTTTTAACTTGGGGGTTAACTCCGGAAACTAATGAATTTTGCTTGCAGTGGAACCGTTCCAAGCCTCGGTCTTGGAACTCGATATAGAGCTTTGCTACGCAAATCTCTATATCGTTCATGCCGTAAGAACGGAAAACCACCGTTCAACGCCATTGTCACTGCTAGCAAAACTCATTAGTTTCCTCCGGTTTTTGAAATTGATCTAAAAAGGCTATATCCTAGTAAATATTTGGATATAGTCTTTTTTAAATAAAAAATCCCCTTTAGTCGAGGTCAGATTATGTTGTTCATCTAACATTGATTAGGGGGGATTTTTATATATTATTTAGACGGAGGTTATGAGTGATGGAACCAGTTATCACAGTGGAGTTAGGACGGCGACTTTACTCCACGGACGATTCTGAGATTTGCGATAACAAAGCTCAAAATCGAGGCCCCAGACCGAGGCTGGGACCGATCCGACAACAGGTGGAATCACTCATAACCGAAGTCGGCTAAGTAAACCACTATTTAACAGGATGTTTAGTTGTTAAAACTTTTGTACGATCATCCAGCTCTTTAAGTTTATCAGCATTATCGTGATTTTCGATTGCTTCAATAATAATATGAGCAACTTCACGACAATCGTCTTCATCAAAACCACGTGATGTGATTGCTGGTGTACCTAATCTTAAACCTGATGTTAATTTTGGAGGTAATGGATCGTTTGGAATTGCTTCTTTATTAGCTGTGATGTGGATCGAATCAAGTAGGTCTTGAACTTCCATACCATTCAAATCTGTGTCAGTTAAAACGACATTTAGAAGATGGTTATCAGTACCGCCTGTCAAAACTGACAAGTGTTCTGAATCGTTAATAACTTCGGCCATGGCTGCAGCATTCTTGATAACTTGAGCAATGTAATCTTTAAATTCAGGTTGTAAGTCTTCACCAAAGGCAACAGCTTTAGCAGCAATGACATGTTCCAAAGGTCCGCCTTGTGTACCAGGGAAGATGGCAGAATTAATCTTCTTACCAAGTTCTGGTTTAGCAAAAATCATACCACCACGAGGTCCACGGAGTGTCTTGTGAGTAGTCGTAGTAACGATATCAGCTACACCAATTGGAGTGGGGTGTAGTCCAACGGCAACTAAACCAGCAATGTGGGCCATATCAACCATAAGTAAGGCATTAACTGAGTCGGCAATTTTGCGGAATTTCTTGAAATCGATCACACGACTGTATGCAGAAGCACCGGCTACGATCAATTTTGGTTGAACTTCTGTGGCGATTTTTTGTACGTCGTCATAATCAATGAATCCTTCGTCATTAACGCCATATGAATGGAAATTGTACATCTTACCAGAGAAATTAACACGAGATCCGTGTGTTAAGTGACCACCAGCGTTTAGATCCATTCCTAAAACAGTATCACCAGGTTTTAATACAGCTTGGTAAGCAGCAGCGTTAGCCTGTGATCCAGAATGTGGTTGAACATTAACATATTCGGCATTAAAAAGTTTTTTGGCACGGTCAATAGCGAGTGACTCAATTTGGTCGATATATTCACAACCACCATAATAACGGTGGCCGGGATAACCTTCAGCATATTTATTAGTTAAAACTGAACCTTGGGCCTTACGAACATTGTCAGAAACAATGTTTTCTGAGGCAATCAATTCGATATTCCTATCTTGTCGAGCCTCTTCCTTATTGATTAAATCAAAAATTTCTTTATCACCTGTACTGTAATTCATTTAACCATCTCCTTAATTATTATTAACGGTACTAGTACCAGTAGAATAATCGATAGTAACACCATTTTCAACATTAAAAATATAGACATTGAACGAAACTTGACCATCACTATTACCCTGACTATCAAGCGATTCAGCCATCATTTGAACTCCACGAGCAACTAATTCATCACCACGATAAATTGGTTGTACTCGATATCTGACAAAGTTATTCGGATTTTGCTTGATATAGTAAGCAATATCGTCTTCATGCTTTAACATTTCAGGAGCGTTCAAAGATCTAGTTCCTGTCATCAGATTTTTGGGATTGTTATTTTGACCAGATAATTGATAGCCAATCAAATGGGAACGATTATAAAGCCAACCACTAGCAATTTTTTTGTTATGCCATCCAGTTGGATTTACATATAATGGTTCACGTTTGGAAGTCGGCATTAAACTCTTATTCAAAAGAGCATCAGCTTGAACAGCACGATTTAGTTTGTCCAAGTCGGCAAAACTTTGCCAAGCACCATTTTGAATACTCAAATCTGATTTTGAAAAGGTCGGTTTATTGTTATTGACTGTTATTTCTTGATCACTTTGATAATTCAAATTAGCCAGATCTGTTGATGATGAATCAGTTGTTTTTTCTTCTTGTCGCGGATTATCTCCAGCTTTGGGAGCATTATTCTGATAAGTCTCATAAACTCCTGAACCACCAGCTAAAATCAAAACTAAACTGGCTGAAACTAAACTTCTATGGATCTTTTTTTTAGGCTTTGTCATAAAAGTCGTGAATAAAACAATTACCCCTAATAAAATCAATAATACTGAATACATATAATTCAATCCCCTCAACTCAAAGACTAAAATCTTCAATAGTCATTTTATCATATATGGCGGGTTACATTGGAAAATAAAAGAGGATCTGGCCACGCAGATCCTCTTACATAAATGTTTTTTTGAGTTCGGCAATTCTATCATCCAGTGGAGGGTGAGTATCGAATAATCCTGAGAAGTGTTTCTTTTTCTTCATAGGGTCATCAATATATAAAGCAGCGCTTGCATCATCGACTTTTTTCATCGGTTCAGTACTGGCTTTCAATTTTTCTAGTGCGTTGATCAATCCTTGTGGATTACGAGTCAATTCTGCACCAGAAACGTCGGCCAAGTATTCACGATTTCGCGAAATTGCCATTTGAACTAAGCTGGCGATAAAAGGTCCAAGAATCATGAAGATCAATCCCACGACCCAGAGTGCTAATCTGATAGCCACCCAATTGGAATTATCTCGATCATCGTCGCCGCCAAACGGTAATACCCAACGATAAGCATTACCCACTAGGTAACAGATAAAGATAATTGCGGATGAGAGGGCTAGTGAGATTGTCGACACTCGAATGTCGTAATTTTTTACGTGAGATATTTCATGGGCTAAAACACCTTCTAGTTCCTCACGATCCATCATTTCATAAAGTCCAGATGTTACTGCAACGGCAGCATGTTTAGGATCACGACCAGTTGCAAAAGCATTGGGACTTTTATCATTGATGATATAAATATCAGGTAGAGGAATATCAGCTACCATTGAAAGATCCTCAACAATATGCCACAGGTCAGGTGCATCTGCCTCAGACTTGAGCTTTTTAGCACCATTCATTTGCATCACAATACTTGTTGATTGAAAATAAGTGATCAGTGTATAGATCAATGCAATAACAAGAGCGGTTATTACACCGCTCCAGAGATTATCTAAAAAGTATTCACCAATAAAACTACCTAAACCAGCTAATATTATGAAGAAAATGGTAAAAATCAAATATGTTTTACGCTTATTACGATCAATTTGCTGGTATATCATAATGTGCTCCTATTAAAACTTAACTTTTGGAGCTTCTTTTTCCACTTCAGGAATTTGTAAGAAGTCCATTTCCTTAAATCCATGAATCTTAGCTATGATATTTCTTGGGAATGTTTGGATAGCAGTGTCATATGACTGAACTTGACTGTTGTATGCTTGACGGGCATAAGCAACTTTATTTTCAGTATTAGAAAGTTCTTCCATTAATTTAGAAAATTCTTGGTTAGCTTTTAGATCAGGATAGTTTTCAGCTAGGGCAAAGACTTGTCTTAAAGCACCGGTCAGAGCAGTATCAGCATCAACTTTATCTTGAAGTGAGTCAGCATTTGTAACGTTGTTTCTTAACTCAACTACTTTTGAAAGAGTTTCCTTTTCATGGGTAGCATATCCCTTAACAGTTTCAACCAAGTTAGGGATCAAATCGGTACGACGTTTCAATTGAACATCGATCTGTGAACTGAACTCACGAGCACGATTACGGAACTTAACTAAACCATTGTATAGTCCAGCATAGGCAATCACGAGTACAGCCACGATAACAACAATTATTATTGTAGTCATAGGTTTCTCCTTCTTATATAGATTATCTTACATTTTAACATATTCGTTATAGAACGGTTACTAGTAGGAATCTTTACTGAAAAGAGCGTATAACTATTACTTTGAAAAAATAGTAATTATAATAGACTTTATAAATATATTGATTGCTTTTTAAAGAGGGAAAGGTTATGAAAAAAACAATTTTAGCTCTTTTAACGATATTATTTGGAAGTTTTTTTAGCACAACTAATGTTAAAGCAGACACAGTTAAGGCAGATGTCGTCAATACTGATTCGTTTGAAAAGCAGGTAGATCACCTTTTAGACCAGAAGAATTTTTCAGGGACAGTTTTGGTAGTCCGAGACGGTCATGTTCTTTATTCAACAAGTCAGGGTTATTCTGATCGTCAAGAAAAACATAAGAATCATTTTAATACGAGTTATGAAGTTGATTCGATTCAAAAATCAATGACTGCTGCATTACTGATGAAACAAATTGAACTTGGCAAATTGTCATTGGATGATAAACTTAGCAAGTTTTATCCGTCGGTGCCTGGAAGCAGTAAGATAACTATTCGACAGATGCTTGATATGAAGTCTGGTTTGATCTTGCCGGGAGATGTTGGTCCTCAAAAAGTTCTATCTGATCAAGCCATTATTAGTAGCGATATTAAACGGATCAAGTTTAGTCACGCACTGTATAACAATTGGTACTATTCACCGATCAACTTTAATTTGCTAAGTGGGATTTTGGAAAAAGTGACCGGTCAGAGTTATCGTCATTTGTTTTATGAATCCTATATTAAAAAATTAGACTTGAAGCATACCGAATTTGCCTATTCACATCGTCTAAAATCAGCAAATAAGGCCACGGGATATACGAATCTTGATCCAATTTCTGGAGCATCATCGTATAGTCATCCGTTTAATATCACGAGATTTGAAACATTCGATGAACTGGGAACTGGTCAGATGTTTATGAGTGCACACGACCTATATAAGGTAGAAAATTATATTTTAGCAGGTGATATGCTAACCAAAGCCTCACGTGCCGAGTTGTTTGTTCCAGCCAGCGTTAGTGATTATGGAGGTGGCTTTTACAATAAATACAATGATCATTACTCTGATGGCTGGGGTTATGGATTTCAAGGCGTAGTTCATTTATCCAGTGATGGACAGAATGCCGTTATCGTATTGAGTAATTATTCTCGTATCAGTGATGATTTAAAACCAGTTGCTAAAGAAATCTTTAATATGGTCAATGATTAATATCAGCAATTTCTTTTTTAATAAAACTATTTGGTGTAGTTTATAAGTAAGGAGGAGTTGCTATGTATAAATTAAATGATGGAAGAGAAATTCCTGAAATTGGTTTTGGTACTTATAAACTAAAAGGTCATTCAGGAGTACAAAGTATCGTTTCTGCCATTAATAACGGTTATAGAATGCTTGATACAGCTTATAATTATGAAAATGAAGGTACAGTTGGACAAGCAATTGCTGAAAGTTCAGTTAAGAGATCTGACTTATTTGTAACCTCAAAATTGCCCGGACGTTATTATCAATATGATGATGCAATTACTGCACTTCAAGAGTCACTTTATCGAGCACATTTAGATTACTTTGACTTGTATTTATTACATTGGCCAAATCCTAAAAAGGGGATGTATCCAGAAGCATGGAGAGCTTTGATCGATGCACGAAAATTTGGTTTAGTTAAGTCGATCGGTGTTTGCAATTTCTTACCAGAATACTTAGAGAAACTTCAAAATGATACTGGAATTTTGCCAGCTATCAATCAAATTGAGTTACATCCATTCTTTAATGAAGCTAAAATGCGCAAATATGATGCTGACAATGGCATTATCACTATGGACTGGAGTCCGTTAGGACGTGGAAGTTCAGTCATGTCTGATCCAACCTTAAATGAATTGGCCGCTAAATATAATAAGTCAGTCGGACAAATTATTTTAAGATGGGAATATCAATTAAAGACAATTCCAATTCCTAAATCATCTAAGACTTCACGTCAAAAAGAGAATCTTGACATTTTTGATTTCAAAATTTCTGATGCTGATATGAGTCAAATCAACTTATTAACTAAAGCAGACGGTCGAGTTCATGACCAAGATCCTGCAGAATATGAAGAATTTTAGAAGATGCCTACTGTGGCGTCTTTTTTTATTGACATTTGAGAGCTATGCCTATAAACTTTGGTACTAAATTAAAGGAGGTAGACATATGAGATATTGTGTAACTATGGATAAAAAGCATCATTTGTTTACCGTTGTTGATAAAAAGAACAAAAACATTTCTGCACACGGTAAATCAATTGAAGAAGCTGTTAGAAAAATTTTAAATAAGAAATAAATAAAAGCTCACGAATTTTCGTGAGCTTTTTTAGTCGTTTAAATGTTGAATTGCATAGTCAGCCTCTTCAGGTGTGAATTTTTCACCGTCGGTCGATGATAGCTGATCACGGATCTCTTCTGGAGACATGGACATTGTTTCTTGATATTGTTTTGCCATTTGAAGGGCATTGTTATTCCAGTCTGCTTGAATATTATCCATGGCGTATTGTGCGGCAGGAGCAGAGAATTGTTCTCCATCCACAGAGGTTAGTTGATCGTAGATGCCATTTTTAGACATATGCATCATTTCTGAATATTCGTTAGCTTTATTGAGTGCTGATTGGTAATCAGCAGGGACTTCGGGTTCAGCTGCTTTCTCAGGTTCTTGCGGTGGATCAGTTTCAGTTGACGAAGCGTTCTCGTCATCTTTGGTATTATCGTAAGATGAAACGTCCTCTGAATCATCTTCGTCTTCAGTTTTTACTTTTGGCTTAGATTTTTTTGTTACTTTTGAAGTAGTATCTTTAGCAACTTTATTTGTAGATGTCTGACCATTAGCACTAACAGAAAATCCGATTATTAAAAATAAAACTATGATTAACCAAAAGATCCAATCTTTATAAATTGCTTGCGATTTATGTTTGTGTTTTTTGCTCCTATTCATAACATTCCCTGATTTCATGTTTATTTAATTGGATATTCTTGTGATCCAATGGTATCACCATTAACACCCTTAGTAGCTATTAAAGTTACTGGCTTTGATGTGTCATCCAATGCGTAAGCAACAGCACTTTCAACAGTATCTCCCTGATTGATAGTGTTTAATTGCGTATCGACAAATTTACTGTCCGGTTGTGCGGCTACTTCGAGATCCTTTTCTTCACCGTTGTCGCTCTTTTGTGTAGCTTTGAAAACAGCCACCCAAGCAGTAGTAGGGTTGATATCCTTGTCAGTTTTATTAGTCGTTTTATACCAAATTGCAAAAATAGGCTTGTCACCATGCTCATTACCAGTGTCTCCAGGTTGGATGACCTTAGTTTGAGTTATCTCAATATCAAGATCATGGATCACAGCTTTGTTATCTTTAAAGTAATATTGTGAATCAGTATTTTGATCAGAATTATTATTTGCATCTGAATTTGTGGCTTGATCGTTATTTTGATTATTCTGAGTTTCATCTTTAGCAGTTTCAGGTTTAGCAGACTTTTTCTTAGGAGTTACTTTCTTTTTAGGCTTAGCGGTCTTCTTTTCAGGTTTCTTTTTGGAGACCTTGTGAGTTTTTTCTGTGGTATCAGCTTGATTCCTAGCTTTTGCGGCAGCATTTATCCCTGTACCAGATAGACCAATTACTATTAAGCCAATTAGGGTCCAGAACCACCATTTTCTGAGAAACGATTTAGATCCCTTAGGTGGCAGGATAGGACCACGTTTTCGCTTTTTCTTATTGTGCCTACTGTGAAATTCTCCCCGAGTCATATTCTGGTTATCGTTCAATAATTTCACCCCCGTGAATTAATCCCAAATTGAAACTGTATCTTTCCTATATAGTATAAGACTTATTGTTTAGTTGAAAGCGTTTAGTAAAAATCTTCGAATAAAAAAATAATTGTTCAAACAATATTGACATAGATACTTATTTCAAGTTAAAATGTTATTTGTTGTTTGATTGCCCGTTGGTCAAATGGTTTAAGACGCCACCCTCTCAAGGTGGAGTTATGGGTTCGATTCCCATACGGGTGATTTTGTACCAAGTTCTGATAAATCTTAATTTGACAAAAGTGCTGTAAACCTTGTGTTTACGGCATTTTTGTTTTCCAAAAATTAACTCAAAATAAACTTTTGTCCCACAAATTCTATTCAATTTCGAAAAAATAAATAAGCCTAAGTATAGACTCATTTAAGTTGCTTAGATTATTTCCAATTAAACTCTCGATTATTTGAAAATTTTGCACTACCTAGTTTTGTATCACCTTGATAAACGTTTGAATGGATTTTATCGGTCCCATCTTTATTTTTACCTATGATTATTAATTGTGCCTCAGCAGCACCTACTGCGTTTCCTGCAATTGTATTTTTTTCATTTTCGTTTAAATTAACAAAATCAGGTGTAATACTGATCCTTAAACCTCGATTACTGTCATAGCTAAGAGTATCGATGTAATTAGCATAATCATATCGATCATCACCAGAACTTGCGTATGATTTATCTTCATTCAATCCATCAATTAAGCTTTGATTATATTTTTTTACATCCGATCTTGTTAAATTTAATTGATCTTTATCTGGTGACTTTTTCTTTTTTTTATTTTCAACTTTGACATTATCTTTACTTGAAGTGTTTTCACCTGGACTAAATGTAGAAGTCATTAGCAATATAAATGAAATGATACAAATTAATAAAGAAATTCCAGCTACTTTATTTCCTATGAAACTATTCCTCTCTTGTTTTCTTGCATTAAACCACATCATAACGATAACTCCAGAAATAATAGTTATGGCTAAAGAGAATAAAAATAACATATATGATCCCCCAAATATATAGTCAGCTTTTCTAGTCATCAGTGTTTGGACAAATGTTAGTTTTTCTATAATAATATTTATTTAATTGATAAATCTTGTTATCTTCTCAAATTACTCGTAATTAAGTATATCAGAATTGCAATTTTAGAAGGATGGGAAAATTATGGTTAATAATTGATAATATTCGTCCGAAAAAATTTTAGAAATTTGATGTTTAAATAAGCAAACATTGAACTTAATTATTGAGAACCATTTTTAAACATTTTAAATCTCCCAGTGTTATCACTACCAATCTCCACCAAAATCTATTATCTTTAAGTCACCACTAAATTTGGAGGAGCTATCTAATGAAAAAGGGAATTGAATTAGACATTGTGGTTTCAAATGCGAGAGAAACGGTAGAACAGTTTCAAAAGGTTTTCGACATTCAAATAATTGAGGTTCAAAGCACAGCAGCAAAAGATGATACCATTTTGGTAAATATGGAAGGGATGAACATTCATTTCTTGAGCAAGAATGATGCAGTTGGGTTCAAAACTCCTATAACCACTCCGGAATCTCTCTGGGTCAATATCATTGTTGATGACATTGAGAAGACTAAAGATGCTGCCGTTCAAGCTGGATTTGAGTTAACTATTCCAATTACTAAAGAACCTTATGAGGGTATGCTCTACATGCTATTAAAAGACAGTGATAATTACCAATGGATGGTGTACGAGGCAAAATAAAAAGCCTTCATTAAGAAGACTTTAATGTTTGATGATTGCGATGTAGATCAGTATGAAAAACAGAACAGCGGAGTATGCTACTCCGGCAAATCCAGCAAACTCCATGATTATCCAATTGGTAATTTTAGAAGTTGCTAATAAAAGGATCGACATTACACTGAACATAGCGAACTGTCTTAGAATGCTTTGAAAGGCTTGGTTCAACTCTTTTTTTTCTTTATTCTTCATTACATTACGCCTACTATAATAGCTAGAAAATTATTGAGGAAATGAACTGTGATATCAGCTTTAATATTCTTAGTTCTGGCGTAAACAGCGGCTAAAACAACACCTAAGAGTACTTTTGATAAGAAGTAGATCCAATCAACATTGGTGCTGAATGGTGCATGTGCATAACCAAAGAACAATCCACTGAGTAAGACAGAAACTATCGGAGTATTTGGGAAGAACCAATTCATGAAGATACCTCTAAAGAGGATTTCTTCTAAAACTGGTGCTACTACAATAGTAAAAAGAACAAGAATAACAATATTATTCTGTGCGACTAATTGTAATGCATCAACGTTGGAATTGGTTTTATTCATCAAAGGAACAGTTACAGCATTGATGGCAAAGGTTAGTAATGTCGCAAATCCAACTATGATCCAGGTTGATTTCTTGAAAGGCACAGCTTTGAATGGTTGTGCCTTTTTAAATACGCTCCAAATAATGAAAGCGACAACAACTAGCAGTATAATAGTTATAATTGGCACTATTTTTAAATATGAAGCATAATTATGACCGAGATCTTTTTTTGTCAGCGTTAGTAGTCCTAATGGTATTTGTTCAAGTAAGAATAATCCCAGAAAAGCCATGACGTGGAAGAAACCTATCAAGGGGTTGAAGTTGTTTTTATTGCTATTCGTTTTCAATAGAAGTTCCACCTTTTTTAATAAAAATTAGAATTTTTTGCGAATAAGTGCTTTAATACTATAATGAGTTTTTTAAAGGGAGTGAATATATGCTTAAAATTGCTCGAGGGAGAATTAATCTCTGGCAAGTTCTTGGTGCGCTGTTATTTATGACAATCCAAGTTATTGCGACATTGTACCTGCCAAATATTACATCTGATATTGTTAATAACGGTATTTCTACTGGTGATACTAACTATATCATGCATGCAGGTTTGAGGATGGTGGTTGTTTCTTTCATTGCAATCATTGCTGCTTTGGGAAATGTTCTTATGGCTTCTCAGGCATCGCAAGGATTGGGTAGAAAGTTAAGATCAGACCTGTTTAGAAAGATATTATACTTTACTAATGATGAATTCGACAAATTCGACACTTCATCATTAACAACTAGAACAACAAATGATGTTATTCAGATTCAAAACGTTATGATCATGATGTTGAGAATGATGATCATGGCACCAATCATGTTAATTGGTGCTAGTTTCATGGCTTATCAAAAAAATGCGGCTATGACAAAAATATTCTTGATCTCAATACCTGTTCTAATCGTTTTGGTTGGATTAGTCATGTATTTTGCTGTGCCATTATTTAAAGCTATGCAGAAAAAGACTGATCGTTTGAATCTTATTTTCCGTGAGGGATTGACTGGTGTTCGTGTTATTAGAGCTTTCAGACAGGATAAGTTTGAACAAGATCGTTTTGAGGATGCTAATGCTGACTACACTAACAATGCTGTTAAAGTATTTACTATTGTAGCTTTGATGTTTCCAATCGTAACTTTGGTTATGAGTGGAACAAATATTGGTATTACTTGGTTGGGTGCACAATATATTGCTGACCAATCTATGCAAGTTGGTAATTTAATTGCCTTCATGACATATGCAATGCAGATTCTAATGAGCTTTATGATCCTTTCATTGGTCTTTGTGTTCGTACCTCGTGCTTCAGCTTCAGCTGCTCGTATTCAAGAAGTATTTGCTGCTGAAAGTCAAATCGATACGATCGACAAGCCTATTAAGATAAAAGATGATCCTGCATTAAGTTTCAGCGATGTTAATTTCAGATATCATGGAGCTGAAAACTTAGCTCTGTCTAATTTGAACTTCTCGATCGAATCTGGTCAAACTTTGGCTATTATCGGTGGTACTGGTTCCGGTAAGAGTACCTTGATCAATATGATCCCAAGATTTTTTGATGCTGAAACGGGTGTCGTAAGTCTTAATGGAACTGATGTCAAAGCCTTGAGCAATGAGGACATTAATCAACACGTTTCGATGGTTCCTCAAAAGGCAATTCTTTTCAAAGGTAATATTCGCGATAATATGACCTATGGTAAAGAAGACGCGACGGATGATGAAATTTGGAACGCTTTGGAGATTGCACAGGCGGCTGATTTTGTTAAGGAATTAGATGGACAGCTTGATGCTAAAGTTGAACAAGGTGGAGAGAACTTCTCTGGTGGTCAACGTCAGCGTTTGGCTATTGCTCGTGCTTTGGTTAAAGATGCTTCTGTTTATATCTTTGATGATTCGTTCTCAGCTCTTGATTTCAAGACTGATTTGAATCTAAGAACGGCCCTGAAGAATGATAAACGTATCAATCAAAGTGTTGTCGTTATTGTTGGTCAAAGAATTTCAACTGTTGCTGATGCTGATCAAATTGTTGTCCTTGACGACGGTAAGATGGTCGGTTTAGGAACACATGAAGAACTAAAAGAAAACAATGAAACATATCAAGAAATTATTGATTCTCAATTAAGGGAGGGTAAGTAATGGCTAAAGAACAATCCAAAACAACCCCATCCGGTGGACATGGTCCAGGTAATCATGGTCCAGCAATCAAAGTAAAACCAAAGAATTTTTGGAAGACAACTGGAAGACTGGCTAAATATATGTCTTCTTATACAATTGGACTTATTACTGTTATGGTTCTTGCAATCGTTTCAGCAATTTTTCAAATTAGAACGCCAAAGATTTTGGGTGAAGCTACAACTGAGATCTACAAAGGTTTCATGACTGGTGTGGCTCAACAAAAGGCTGGTATTCAAGTTAGCAAGTTCCCAATCAACTTTACAAAGATCGAGCATATTATTTTGATCGTATTGTTGATGTACTTAGCTTCAGCGTTATTTAGTTTCTTGCAACAATTCGTTATGACACGTATTTCTCAACGAACTGTTTTCAAATTAAGACGTGATCTTAAATCTAAGATGGAACGTTTGCCAATCAACTATTATGATTCACATTCAAACGGTGATATTATGTCGCGTGCTATCAATGATATGGATAATATCGCTGGTACATTGCAACAAAGTGTTACTCAACTGGTAACAAGTACCGTGACCTTTATTGGTGTCTTGTGGATGATGTTTACGATCAGTTGGAAGCTTACATTGATTGCTTTAGCGACTATTCCAGTCAGCTTGATCGTGGTTGGATTAATTGCACCACAGTCACAGAAATTCTTTAAGCGTCAACAAAAGTCATTGGGACTCTTGAATAATCAAGTTGAAGAGAATTATTCCGGACATGTTGTTGTTAAGAGTTTTACTCATGAACAAGAATCAATTGATGTATTTGAGAAAGAGAACGAAAAACTATATAAGGCATCTTGGAAAGCACAATTTATTTCTGGTTTAGTTATGCCAATGATGACATTTTTAAATAACTTAGGTTATGTTTTCGTTGCCATGTATGGTGGTATCCAAGTTGCCAATGGTAAATTGCCAATTGGTGATATTCAAGCTTTCTTACAATATATGAACCAATTTTCACAACCAATCGCTCAACTGGCCAATTTAACTAATACAATTCAAGCAACTGTTGCCTCAGCAGAACGTATCTTTGAAATTATTGATGAACCAGATATGGAAAACAAAAAAGTTGATGTACCTGACGTTCAAACTGATGACAAAGTAACTTTGGATCATGTTAAATTCGGCTATGATGATAAGCCAATTTTACTTGAGGATTATAACTTACAAGTTAAACCTGGTGAAATGGTTGCTATCGTTGGACCAACTGGTGCCGGTAAGACAACTATTATCAACTTGTTGGAACGTTTCTATGAAGTTAAAGGCGGATCAATCAAGCTTGATGGTAAAGATATTCGTAATATGACTCGTGAAGAAGTCAGAAGCCACTATGCGATGGTACTTCAAGATACTTGGCTCTTTACAGGAACCATTTATGATAATTTGAAATATAGTCGTGAAGACGCAACTAAGGAAGATATCATTGCCGCTGCTAAAGCAGCCCATGTTGATAACTTTGTACGTCAGTTGCCAAACGGTTACGATACAGTCCTAAACGAAGAGGCTTCAAACATTTCTCAAGGACAGCGCCAATTGATCACGATTGCCCGTGCGTTTGTCGCTGATCCAGAGATCTTGATCCTTGATGAAGCTACATCTTCAGTTGATACAAGAACTGAGATCCATATTCAGCATGCTATGGAACGACTATTGAAGAACCGTACAAGTTTCGTAGTAGCTCACAGATTGTCAACAATTCAAAATGCCGATAAGATCATTGTTATGAATGATGGTTCAATTATTGAAACTGGTAATCATGATGAATTAATGGCTAAGAATGGTTTCTATGCTGACTTATATAATTCACAATTTGCTGGTAATGTTGCTATGTAAATAAAAAATCTATCTGCTATTAGCAGGTAGATTTTTTGTATTCCGAATTTTATAAAATTTACATACGAATTATGAAAATTTTAACAACGTTGTTAGATTTACAATATGCATATATTGATATTATAAATCGAGGGTGTTTAAAAATGAGGTTCAACCAGTTAAAAAGTAATCCGAACAGCATTGTTAAAAAAAGATTGAAAAAATCTGGAACACAATGGGTCGTCGTTAGCAGTTTATTTTTTGCTGGAGCGATTTTCATTGGTGGAGCAACGACAGTTCACGCTGCTGATGCTCCAGTAGTTTCAACAACTTTGACTGGTACAAGTGATCAGTCAGGAACAGATACTGGTACAAAAGCGAATGGTACTACTGGAGCAGAGGGCACGGTAGACGATTCAACAAAAGAACAAGTATCTGACTCAAATGACGATGGTTCAAAGAGCACAGGTGAGGGAACTACGAATGAAGGTTCTGAAAATAATGGTTCTGGAAATACTGAGTCTGGAATAGGTGTTTCATCTAATTTAGCTTCTGGTGGCACTGAAAATACTCCAGCTTCTAGTACAGGTGATACAAGTACTGGTACTGAAGGTAATAATAATGGAACAGAAGGAGCAACACCTGGAAATACAGATTCTGAAGATCCAACAACTGGTACAGGCAGTGATACAACTAATGAAGGACCTGCGGCAGCCCCAGTGGCAGCAAGTGCAGAAGTAGCTGCTCCTAATATTGCGGAAGGTAGCTTTGGTACTTCTAATTGGTATATCAATTCAGATAATGTTTTGCATATCGGTGCAGGTGATTTTGCAACATCAGTTTATGCCAGTCCATGGGCAGCATATTCAAATCAAATAACTTCAATAGTATTTGATGATGAAGTAAATGGTAATGCTGATTCAAGTTATTTATTTGCAGGATTAACAAAAGTTACTTCAATCGTTAATGCTGATAATTTCAATACATCTAATGTTCGTTATATGGACTATATGTTTTCAACTTTATCTTCTTTATCTTCGCTTAAAGACGTTGATTTTTCAAAATGGGACACAAAGAATGTTGTAAGTATGAACCACATGTTCTTTGGGGACCAGTTTGCCGGTGGAGGTCACTTTAAGTCACTAGATCTGTCTGATTTAGATGTTTCGAATGTTAAAGATATGTCTGGTATGTTCAGTGGACAATCAGATCTTACATCACTAGATTTATCAAACTGGAATGTATCAAATGTATCTTATATGAACGGTATGTTTCAATCAGATTCAAGTTTAAAATCACTAAACGTAAGTGGTTGGGATGTATCAAAAGTTACTACTTTTGGCCGCATGTTCCTTGGTGATAGAAATATTGATTCATTAGACTTATCGACTTGGAAAATGAATCCAACTGCTAATTCAGATATTTTGTTTGCTAACGCTAATATTAAACAATTGACATTAAGCGGAAGTGATGTCTTTAGTGGTGATCCGGCTTTATCCGATTTGTCTACTTCAGACACTTTAACAGGTAAATGGATCAATGTTGGTACAGGAACAGTCGATAACCCTCAAGGTGGCTCTAAGCTCTCATCAGAGGAATTGATGGCTTTGTATGCCAATAATGGTGGTCCAGATGACACTTGGGTTCGTGAAAGCGTTAAGGTTGATACAAGTGTAACTGCATCTGTTACTATCAAATCTAATTTAGGACCTCAAATAGTTGATAATCAAAAGGGAAATATTGGAGATACTATAACGGTTAAGGTTCCACAAATCAAAGGTTATACATCTGACAAAGATACAGTTAGCGCAATCGTCAATGCAAATAAAACTATTACTACAGATGAAGAAGTTAAATATACTGCAGATGCATCAACTGGTGGCTCAGGTTCAACTGACACTGGAAATACAAATAATAACAATAATAATACTGGTGATACCGACAATAATGGTTCAACCGGAACAAATCCTGGTGGTTCGGAAACTAATGATTCGCAAATAATTGATCAGGATCAGACCATTGCTACATATGCAGATGAGCCAGCCGCCCAGCTTTATGATGTTAGTGGAAATATTATAAAAGGTCGTTTTCTAGATACAAATACTGATTGGCAAAGTGATAAAGTTTTGATCAGTAATGGTACGATGTATTATCGTGTTTCTACTAATGAATGGGTCAGAGCTGATGATGTTTATGTATATGTTGCCGATAATGGTACTGTTAAGACCTATTTAGATAGCGATAAGACTTTAGTTGATGGTCATGCTAATAAATCAAGTCGTTTCTTAGCCGCTGGTACTGATTGGTTATTTGATCGTTATACTGAGATCAATGGTAATAAGTATTATCGTGTATCAACCAATGGATTCGTTAAAGAAGACAGCGTTGTTCCTTATACAGCAGTAAATAATGTAGTTAATACTAATTCAAATAACGTTGCAGTTTATAATGAAACAGGTGTCACATCAAAGCATATCTTATCGGCCAATACAGCTTGGAAGACGGATAAAGTAGCTATGATCAATGATGTCAAAATGTATCGTGTATCGACTAATGAGTGGGTCAAAGCATCAGATGTCAGTTTGAATGACAATATCTAAAAATTAAAATAGCGTTCTAAAGACCCTTATATCAGAGGATTTTTGGAACGCTATTTGATTTGTTATATTCATGATTATTAAATTATCCTAGATGTTATTTTTACGATACAATTAGGACATTAATAACCGTGGAGATAAGGCATGAAAAAATTTCAAGAGACAGAAGCACAAATTCTAAATTTAGTGAATCAACAAATTGTTCCAGGAGTCAGTTATGGATTTATTAGTAATCATGGCAAGCAGATCAAGACTAGCTATGATGAAGCTAATTTTGCAGGTAATAAGTCATGGCAACCCAAGATCACACCACTTGAAGGAAATGAATTATATGATTTAGCATCTTTGACTAAAGTCATGGGTACGGTCCCAATTATTTTAAAATTGATCGATGAGAAAAAACTTGATCTACATGATCCCATTCAAAAATATTTACCACAATTTAAAGATGGACGAATTGAAATATTTCATTTGTTGACGCACACTTCAGGCATTGCGGGTTATATCCCTGATCGTGATAAGTTGAATACTCAGGAATTGATCGATGCATTGTTAAATTTACCTGTAACAGACAATTTCAATAAGAAGGTTGTTTACACGGATACTGGAATGATTTTCTTAGGTTTAATAATTGAAAAAATCTGTCAAGAACCAGTTCAAAGAGTAATTAAAGAGTTTGTTCATAATACTTGGAACCTAGAAGATGCCACATTTGATCCTGAAATTAGTCGTTGTACACCGACGTATCCAGTGAATGGACACATGCTAGTTGGTATTCCTAATGATCCTAAAGCAAGACAGTTGGGAGAACATTGCGGTTCAGCTGGTATGTTTGATAATTTGGTTGATGTTATGCAATTTGCTAAAGGGATGCTTCAGACAGATTATAAGTTCCTTTATAAAAATTTCACTGATTTAGATCCTGGTCGTTCATTGGGCTGGGATATTAAACCTGGCAATGTGCTATTTCACACAGGTTATACAGGTCATTTTATTGCCTTGGATTATCAACATCAAAATGCGATGGTTGTTTTGACTAATCGAGTACATCCAATCGAACACAATCAAATTTTCTTGGAACGTCGTTATACTATTTTGGACAGTTTTTTAAATGAGAGTAAATAAAATGGTCTGTGACATAACTATTTTCACCTCAAACATGCAGCATAAACGTGCGACAGAACATAGCTTTTTCCGCTTAAAACAAACAAGACTAGTAATCCAAAATCGGATTACTAGTCTTGTTTGCCTTAATGCTCGAAAGCTGACCATGTTTTGTCACACTCTTTTGAACTATTTTATATAACCTTTATCATTCAATACTTTTCTAAGTGAAAGCATGGCGGTATAGGTTGCTAGTACGTATATTTTCTTAGTTGGAATATTAGGGATCTCTTTAACGAAATCTTCAATTTCCACTGTTTCAATGTTTTTATCCATATCTAAACCGGCAATTTTGAAACGATAGGTAACATCTTTGACACGTTTACCGCCAGTGATCACGAGTGGTAGTTTTTGATAGTCGAAATCTTCAAAGTTACCGTCCCAGATCCAACTAGTGTCGATACCGTCAGCGTAGTTAGCATTTAACAAGAATGCCAGTGAGTAGTCATCTGTGTCACTAAGAATGGTTTCGATAACTTGATTCAGACCGACGGGATTTTTAACCAAAATAATATTAACGTTCTTTTCGCCAACGGTGATAGTTTCTTGACGACCAAAGACTTTTTCATCATATGAAAAGGCTTTTTTGATTTGATCGATAGTAATACCCATTTCTTTGGCAATTGCATAAGCTGCTAAAGCATTGTAGACATTATATTTACCACCGATATTCATTTCAAAATCATTACCGTCGATTGAGAACTTACTTATATTAGGAAGTAATTCGTCGACCGAAGTTACTTGATACTTCAAATCATTTCGCTTGAAACCGCAGTTAGGACAGAAGTAGTCGCCTAGATTAGCGTAAGTGATCATATGATAGTGCATGATGTGATTACACTTAGGACAGAGGACGCCGTCAGTGTTTGTAGGAGCCTTGAAATCTTCATTTTCGTGGCCATCGGCGTTGAAGCCATAGTAGATGACCTTATTTGGAAGCTCTTTTGATGAGAAGATAGATGCGTCACCGTTAGCAATGATAGTAGCCTCTGGTGCTAACTTAATACCATTTAAGATTTTTTGATAGGTTGTGTAGATCTCACCATAACGATCCATTTGATCGCGGAAAATGTTAGTCAAAATAAAGTACTTTGGTTTGATATATCTACAGATGATCTCGACGTTTGCTTCATCGACTTCTAGAACGGCTAGAGGGCGTTTAGACTTCTTATGATGTGTCACAAAGCTTGTGACGATTCCTTGGATCATATTTGATCCCGTAGGATTAGTCAAAACGTCATCGTACTTTTGTGTTAACATTTTATTGATCAAAGATGTAGTTAAAGTTTTACCATTTGTACCGGTGACAATGATCAGATCATAGTTTTTACCGAGGCTCTTTAAAATATCTGGATCAATTTTATAAGCAATTTTTCCAGGGTAAGATGAACCGCCGTTAAAAAATTTACTTAAAATGAAATATGATGTCTTTCCTGTTAGTGTTGCAATACTTGATTTGAATGTCATTATAAAACCCCAATTAACTTGAATAAAATAATATTATCATAACTAAACGTTATTTTATCGCAAATTGATTCAATTTAGATAATGTTTAATATGTTCAATAACGATTTTTTTAGTTATAATCTTCAAGGAATCTATTTGGAGGCGGAAGAGTGGCTCAATTATTTTTTAAGTATGGTGCGATGAATAGTGGTAAGTCGATTGAGATATTAAAGGTGGCTCACAACTATAAAGAACAAGGCAAGTCAGTTATTTTAATGACCAGTGCCTTTGATACACGTTCGGGTGTTGGTACAATTAAGAGTAGGATCGGTTTGTCAGCTGATGCGATTGCTCTTACACCTGATTCAAATCTTTATGACATCGTTGTTGGATTGAACCCTAAAGCAGCTTGTATTTTAATTGATGAATGTGAATTCATGACTAAAGATCAAGTTTTGCAGGCCACTAAATTAGTGGATGAACTGAATATCCCGGTTATGGCCTTTGGTTTGAAGAATGATTTTAGAAATGAATTGTTCGATGGCTCAAAGTATCTTCTATTATATGCAGACAAGCTAGAAGAAATGAAGACTATCTGTTGGTTCTGCAAGAAGAAAGCAACAATGAACATGAGAATGGATGATGGTAAACCAGTTTATGAGGGTGATCAAATCGTCATTGGTGGCAATGAAATGTATTATCCTGTTTGCCGTCGTCATTATAATAATCCTCCAATAAAATAGTTTAAGAAAGGATCGTTAAGTTGGATAAAATATTAGAACAACTAGAGACCCTAGTTGATAGATACAGTGAATTACAAGAATTAATGAGTGACCCTGAAGTTATTAACGATACGAAACGTTACATGCAGTATTCTAAAGAAGAAGCTGATATGCGCGATGTTGTTAATGCCTTTAAACACTATAAAGAATTAAAGCAAAGTATTAGTGATAGTGACGAGATCTTGCGTGAAACAGATGACGCTGAGATGCAAGCTATGGCTAAAGATGAACTAAATGAATCAAAAGAAGAAATCGGAAAAGTTGAACATGAGATCACACTTTTGATGCTTCCTAAAGATCCTAACGATGATAAGAATATCATCATGGAGATCCGTGGTGCCGCTGGTGGTGATGAAGCCAGTTTGTTCGCTGCCGACCTTTTGTCTATGTACAGTAAGTACGCTGAAAAGCAAGGCTGGACTTTTGAAATTATTGATGAAACTGATACTGAAGTCGGTGGTTACAAAGATGTTGCCGTTATGATCACAGGTAACCGTGTCTATTCTAAATTGAAATATGAAAATGGAGCACATCGTGTTCAAAGAATCCCATCAACTGAATCACAAGGCCGTGTTCATACTTCAACTGCAACAGTTGCTATTATGCCTGAATACGATGAAGTTGAATTAGAGATCGATCCTAAAGATATCCGTACTGATGTTTATCGTTCATCTGGTGCTGGTGGTCAGCATATCAATAAGACTTCATCAGCCGTTCGTATGACCCATTTACCTACTGGTATCGTGGTTGCCATGCAAGATCAACGTTCACAACAACAAAACCGTGAAAAAGCTATGCAAATTTTGAAATCACGTGTCTATGATTACTATGAATCAGAAAATCAAAGTGAATATGATGAAAAGCGCAAGTCAGCTGTTGGTACAGGTGATCGTTCAGAAAGAATTAGAACATATAATTATCCACAAAATCGTGTTACAGACCACAGAATTGGTTTGTCACTGAATAAGTTGGATCGTATTATGAATGGGGAATTGGGAGAAATCATCGATGCCTTGATCGTTTACGACCAAACTCAAAAACTGGAGCAAATTCAAAGTGGAGAGACTAAACTATTCTAATGCCCTGAAAAGGGCTTTTTTGATGCTAGAACAACAAAATAAATATCCTGAAGATGCTCAATATTTAATGGAAGAATTATCCGGATTTAACTATACGCAATTACAATTACATCGTAATGAGGTAGTGCCAAGTGATATCATGCGCAAGTTTCGTGATGGGGTTGTTCGTCTAGGTATGGATGAGCCAGTGCAATATATACTCGGCTATGCTTACTTTATGGATAAAACTTTTGCGGTTAATGATAATACTTTGATTCCCAGACAAGAGACCGAAGAAATGGTTCGGAAAATAATCTCTGACCATTCCAACAAAAATCAATCAATTTTAGATATTGGTACAGGTTCGGGTATTATTGCTATTAATTTGGCTTTGAAGTTTCCTGGTGATGATATCTTGGCAACTGATATTTCAGAAGATGCTCTAAAGGTTGCCCAGTTAAATGCTGATAATTATCAGACGAATAATGTTTTCTTTAAACAGAGTGATTTATTTAAAAAAATTGATAATGAGAAATTTGATGTAATTGTTTCTAATCCACCTTACATTGCTTTGGATGAAAAAAAAGTCATGGATCCGAGTGTTATTAAATATGAGCCTGATTTAGCTTTATATGGAGATAATAATGGTTTAGAATTCTATCAGGATATAACAAAAGTTGCCGATCAACATTTAAATATCGATGGTTCACTTTATATGGAATTTGGATATCATCAAAAATCTGAAATAAAACAAATTTTTGCTAATAATATGTCTGAATATCAGGTAAAATTCTATAAGGATATTAATGGTAATGATCGGTATCTTAAAGCAAAAAAGGAGAGGGTGTAGATTTGGAAACAGAGATACTAAAAGATTCACAGATCCAAGAAGCGGTTAACTTCTTAGCTAATGGCCAACTTGTGGCATTTCCGACTGAGACAGTTTACGGCTTGGGTGCAGATGCAACTAGACCGGATATTGTTAAAAATGTCTACGCGGCTAAGGGACGTCCCAGTGACAATCCTTTGATCGTACATGTTTCCAGTCCTGAAATGGTCTGGCAATATGCTGACAATAGTTACAAGCCATTAGCTGAAAAGTTAATGAAAAGTTTCTGGCCAGGTCCATTGACGATTATCATGCCTATTCAGAAAAATGCTTTGTCAAAAGAGGTTACAGGTGGGCTTTCAACCGCTGCCTTTAGAATGCCAAATAATAAAGTCACGTTAGATTTGATCAAAAAATTTGGTAAACCTATCGTAGGACCTTCCGCCAATACAAGTGGAAAACCAAGTCCAACTTTGGCAAAACATGTTTATCATGATTTAAAAGGAAAGATAGCTGCAATCGTCGATGATGGTCCAACGATCTTGGGAGTTGAATCGACTGTAATCGACTTATCAGTTGATGTACCAACGATCCTAAGACCTGGAATGATCACATATGATGATTTGACAAAAGTTATCGGTAATATAAAGAGTGATCATCATAAGGTAAAAGACGAGGAAATCCCCAAGGCACCAGGAATGAAATACAAACATTATGCTCCTAGTGCACAGGTGATTATCGTCGATGATACGAATGACTTTCCTAAGGCAATTTCTGAGTATCAGGACATGAAGGTTCCCGTTGGAATACTAGCAACTGACGAAATTCTTCAAGAAGCACCTGATAGTTTCAGAAAATTCTCATTAGGTGAAGACGTGATCTCTGCTTCAAAACATCTCTTTGCAGGATTAAGAGGTCTGGATGCTGAAAAGGTTGATTACATATTGGCACAAGGATTTCCTAATGCTGACCACGGGGATGCATATCGAAACCGTTTAAATAAATCTGCTGGTCAAAAACATTACGAAAAATAAGGAGAAATATAATGTCTAAATTTCAAGTACTGAACCACCCATTGATTCAACACAAACTAACAATCATCAGAAGTAAACACACAGGAACAAAGGTTTTCCGTGAAGTAGCCAATGAAATTGGTGAATTAATGGTTTATGAAATTACTAGAGATTTGCCACTAAAGGATGTTGAAGTTGAGACACCTATGGGCAAATCAACACAAAAGGTCCTAGCCGGAAAGAAATTAGCTGTTATTCCTATTCTTCGTGCTGGATTAGGAATGGTCGACGGTGTCTTGGAATTGATCCCAGCTGCTAAAGTTGGTCACATCGGTATGTATCGTGATGAAAAAACACTTCAACCACATGAATATTTTGTAAAGCTTCCTAGTGATATTGATCAACGTGACCTATTCATCGTTGATCCAATGCTGGCTACTGGTGGTTCAGCTAATATGGCCATCGATGCTTTGAAGAAGCGTGGAGCAAAGCACATGAGACTTGTTGTTTTAGTTGCTGCCCCAGAAGGTGTAAAAGCGGTACAAGATGCACATCCTGATGTTGACATTTATGCCGCCTCACTTGACGAAAGAATTACTGATAGTGGTTACATTTTCCCTGGATTAGGTGATGCTGGAGACAGATTATTTGGTACTAAATAAAAAAAACACTGTTTGAATATTTTTTTTATAGTGTTATTATTTTGAGGTATCAATATGTTTTCAATAAGTAAAGAAAGGGGGGTTATTATTGGATGATAAGTACAAGTTTATTGATTTCTTAGGTTTGAGATTCAATGTTGCAAACGACTTATCAGCACTCGTTGCAGCTATTCTTGTTTTTATTTTAGTTTTTTCGTTATCACGTAAAATTACAATGAAACCAGGAAAAGCTCAGAACGTTTTAGAGTGGATGATTGATTTTACAGATAGTATCGTTAAGTCGGCTTTTCCGGACGGTTCTGGTAGTCGATTTAGTCTTTACGCATTTGTATTATTCTTGTTTATCTTTGTATCTAACCAACTAGGATTAATATTCCAAATCAAGGTTGATGGTTTCACGTATATTAAGTCGCCAACAACTAATCCGTTAATTACTATGTCGCTAGCTTTAATTTCGTTAATGCTGGCACATTACTATTCTGTAAAGAAATTCGGATTCGGCACATACTTGTCCAATTATGCGAGACCGGTGAGCTTTTTGCTACCAATTAACCTTCTGGAGGAGTTCACGAACTTCTTAACGTTGTCATTGCGTCTTTACGGTAATATATTTGCCGGTGAAGTACTTCTTGCACTTATTGGAACTGTTGCTAAGAGTTTTGGCTTAGTATCATTTGTTGTTGCCATTCCGGTAGAAATGATCTGGCAAGGCTTTTCAGTCTTTATTGGAGCCATCCAAGCGTATGTATTTACCACATTATCTATGGTCTATATTTCACGTAAAATGGAAAGAGAATAACTTTTATATTGGAGGATTTTTAAATTATGAAAGAAATCGCGGCAGCTATTGCAGCTGGTTTAGCAGCTTTTGGTGCATCAATTGGTAACGGACTTGTTATTTCTAAAACCCTTGAGGGTATGGCTCGTCAACCAGAAGTAGCTGGTCAATTAAGAGGAACTATGTTTATCGGTGTCGGTCTTATCGAAGCTGTTCCTATCATTGCCATTGCTATTTCATTCGTTATTCTTTTCGTATAATACATACATTAGTTGGCGATAAAAAATATAATCGCCTTTTTTATGTTTTATAGGAAAGGGAGGAGTTGAGAATATTGGCAAGTTTATTAGTACTCGGAGCAAGCAAAATAGCTTTAGGTGATATGCTTTTTATTCTTATTTCTTTTATCCTGTTATCGCTAGCTGTTAAACACTATGCATGGGGTCCTGTCACAAAGATGATGGATGCCAGATCAGAAAAAATCTCTGGAGACTTAGATTACGCTGATCAAGAACGTGCACGTGCAGACAAGCTGGGTAAGGAACGTGAAGAAGCACTTAAAAATTCACGTGCTGAAGCAATTGAGATCGTCAACAAAGCTAAAGACAATGGTGATTCACAAAAGAAGGCCATCGTAGCAGACGCTCATAGCGAAGCTGAAACTGTAAGAACAAAAGCTAAGCAAGATGCTGAAAAAGCAAAACAAGATGCTATGCAAGATGCCCAAAATGACATCGCAAACTTGTCTTTAGAGATAGCTTCAAGAGTTATTTCTAAAGAGCTTAATGCAGACGATCAAAAGTCTCTAGTTGACTCTTATATTAAGGAGCTGACAGTAAATAATGAAACTAAGTAAATTTCAAGTGGGCAAGCGTTACAGCAGAGCACTCTATGAAGTTGCTGAAGAACGAGGATCAGTTGAAGAAAACTTGAAAGATTTACAAAGTCTTAAGCAAGTTTATCTTGAAAATCCAAGTTTGAATATATTATTTGCTGGACGTTCAGTTTCTCGAGATGAGAGAAAAAAAGTCGTAGAAACTTTAAAATCTGGTTTAAGCGAACTAATGCAGGATTTTTTGAGTATGCTTTTTGATCGTGATCGTATGAATTGTTTAGTTGAAATTGCTGACGCCTATATCGAAAGATATGACGAAGACAATGGGGTCGTTGAAGTTACTGCAACAACAACAGTTCCTCTCAACTCAGAACAAGAAGAAAATCTAAGATCTGTTGTTAAACAACGTTTTTCTGTAAAACAAGCAAACTTAACAAAAGTAATCGATCCTTCAATCATCGGCGGAGTTGTTATCCGTGTTGGTGATCAAGTAATTGATGGCAGCGTTGTTAAGCGATTTAATGACATCAAAAACATGCTATTAGTTAATAAATAAGTAGAGGTGAAAAGAATGAGCATCAAAACTGAAGAGATTAGTTCACTGATCAAAGAACAGTTAAAGAACTATAAAAATGAACTCTCAGTTGATGAAGTAGGTACAGTTACATATGTCGGTGATGGTATTGCTCGTGCTAATGGCCTTGAAAACGCTATGGCAAGTGAATTACTTGAATTCCAAGACGGTACTTTTGGTGTGGCTCAAAACCTTGAAAGTGATGATGTTGGTATTATCATTTTAGGAAATTATGACAAAATTCGTGAAGGCGATACAGTTAAAAGAACTGGTCGTATCATGGAAGTTCCAGTAGGTGATGCACTTATTGGACGTGTCGTTAATGCTTTGGGACAACCAGTTGATGGACTTGGAGAAATGAAGACTGATAAGACAAGACCTATCGAATCACCTGCACCAGGTGTTATGCAACGTAAATCAGTTTTCCAGCCTTTACAAACAGGTTTGAAAGCCGTTGATTCACTTGTTCCTATCGGACGTGGTCAACGTGAATTGATTATCGGTGATCGTAAGACTGGTAAAACTTCAATCGCTATCGATACAATCATTAACCAAAAAGATCAAGATATGATCTGTGTTTATGTAGCAATTGGTCAAAAGGAATCAACTATTAGAAGTCAAGTTGAAACATTAAGAAAGAACGGCGCAATGGATTATACCATTGTTGTTGAAGCTGGACCTAGTCAACCAGCTCCTATGCTTTACTTTGCACCATATGCTGGTGCTGCTATGGGTGAATATTTCATGTATAACGGTAAGCACGTTCTTATTGTATATGATGATTTAAGCAAGCAAGCTACTGCCTATCGTGAGATATCGCTATTGCTTCGTAGACCACCTGGGCGTGAAGCATATCCTGGTGATGTTTTCTACTTGCACTCACGTTTACTAGAACGTGCTGCTAAGTTGAGTGATGATCTCGGGGGTGGTTCAATGACTGCTCTACCAATCATCGAAACACAAGCCGGTGATATTTCCGCATATATTCCTACAAACGTTATTTCCATCACTGATGGACAGATTTTCTTGGGTAGTGATTTGTTCTATTCAGGTACACGTCCAGCTATCGATGCTGGTGCTTCTGTTTCTCGTGTTGGTGGTGACGCCCAAATTAAGGCTATGAAGAAGGTTGCCGGTACATTACGTCTGGATCTATCTTCATATCGTGAATTGGAATCATTTGCTCAATTTGGTTCTGATCTTGATGAGGCTACTAAGGCAAAACTAGATCGTGGTCGTCGTACTGTTGAAGTTCTAAAACAACCAGTACACGCACCTATTGCTGTTGAAAAACAAGTTTTGATCTTATTTGCTTTAACTAGAGGATTCCTTGATAAGGTTAAAGTTGACGATATCCTAGAATATGAAGCTTCACTTTCTGAATTCTTCGATGCAAATCATGCCGATCTCTTAAAAGAAATTAAGGAAACAGGTAAACTACCTGATGAAGACAAGATGAAACAAGGTGTACAAGAATTCACCGAAAACTTCTTGGCTTCAAAATCTGACAAGCAAGATAAATAATACAGGAGGTTTAAATTATGGCTGAGTCACTTATGGACATTAAAAGAAGAATCTCTTCTACTAAGAAAACCGGTCAAATAACAAGAGCCATGCAAATGGTTTCTGGTGCTAAACTCTCTCGTATTGAAAAGAAATCTATTGCTTATCAATTATATGCAAACAAAGTTGAAGAAATTATTAGACACTTAACAGTTGGTGATGTCTTTGGTGAGATTGCTGCTGGTGGAAACTCAAAGGATCCAATGAGTCTAAATAATCTTCTTCAAGTGCGTGAGGTCAAAAAGACTGCTTATGTTGTTATAACTAGTGATCGTGGTCTTGTAGGTGGATATAATAGTAATATTTTGAAAGCTATGATGGATCTTTTTAAGACCAAATATCATAACGATACAAGTAAATTTACTATTATTTCACTGGGCAATACCGGAACAGAGTTTTTCAAGACACGTGGTTATGATATTGCTTATGAATATCGTGGTTTAGAGGATATTCCAACAGTTGAAGATGTAAAACCTATTGTGAAAACTATTTTGCAATTATATCAAGCTGGTAGTTTTGATGAAATTTATGTCTGTCATAATCATCATGTCAACTCACTTGTATCTAGATTTACTAATGACAAGTTATTGCCATTAACTAAACCTAAAGACACTACACCTGAGGAAGAACATATCGCTAGTGAATATTTAACAGAGCCAAGTCCTGAAGTAGTTTTGGCTTCAATCGTACCTCAATATATTGAATGCTTAACTTTCGGAGCAATTATGGATGCAAAGACAGCAGAACATGCTGCTTCTGTTACAGCCATGAAGAGTGCTACGGATAATGCCGATGATTTGATCTCAGATCTTTCATTACATTACAACCGTGCACGTCAAGCTCAAATTACTACAGAGATTACTGAAATTGTCGGCGGTGCTGCTGCACTAGAATAGTTTAGAAGGGAGCCAAATTAATGAGTAGCAAAGGTAAAGTTATTCAGGTAATTGGTCCGGTTGTTGACGTGGAGTTTCCTTTAGACGGAGATCTTCCTGAACTTAATGATGCTTTGAAAATTACAAAGCATGACGGATCAACAATTACCCTTGAAGTTGCTCTAGAATTAGGTGATGGTGCTTTGCGTGCCATTTCCATGAGTTCTACTGACGGACTTCAAAGAGGTGTCGACGTTATTAATACTGGTAGTCCAATTTCTGTTCCTGTCGGAAAAGAAACTTTGGGCCGTGTGTTTAACGTTTTAGGTGAATCAATCGATGGAGGCGAGAAATTTCCCGCAGACTTCAGAAGAGATAGTATTCACCGTCAAGCACCTGCTTATGATGAATTAAATACATCAACAGAAATTCTTGAAACAGGTATCAAAGTTATCGACCTTCTCGAACCTTACGTTCGTGGTGGTAAGATTGGTTTGTTCGGTGGTGCCGGTGTTGGTAAGACCGTTCTTATTCAAGAATTGATCCACAATATTGCTGAAGAGCATGGTGGTATCTCAGTATTTACTGGTGTTGGTGAAAGAACACGTGAAGGTAATGACCTTTACTATGAAATGAAAGAATCAGGTGTTCTTGAAAAGACTGCCATGGTTTATGGACAGATGAACGAATCACCTGGTGCTCGTATGCGTGTTGCCCTAACAGGTTTGACAATTGCTGAGTACTTCCGTGATGTTGAGGGTCAAGATGTGCTATTGTTTATCGATAACATTTTCAGATTTACTCAAGCCGGTTCTGAAGTTTCAGCCCTATTAGGACGTATGCCATCAGCCGTTGGTTATCAACCAACATTGGCTACAGAAATGGGTCAATTGCAGGAAAGAATCACTTCTACACAGAAGGGTTCAATTACTTCAATTCAAGCCGTTTATGTTCCAGCTGATGATTATACTGACCCTGCTCCTGCTACAACTTTCGCTCACTTGGATGCTACAACTAACCTTGAACGTAAGTTAACAGAACAAGGTATTTATCCTGCTGTTGATCCATTAGCATCATCATCTTCAGCTCTTGATCCTTCGATTGTTGGACAAGAACACTATGATGTTGCTACAAGAGTTCAACAAGTTCTTCAAAGATATCGTGAATTGCAAGATATTATCTCAATTCTTGGTATGGATGAATTGTCTGATGATGAAAAGACTACTGTTGCACGTGCAAGACGTATTCAATTCTTCTTGGGACAAAACTTTAGTGTTGCCGAACAATTTACTGGTGTTCCAGGTTCTTACGTTCCTGTTGAAGAAACAGTTAAGGACTTTAAGGATATCTTAGAAGGTAAGTATGACGATGTTCCAGAAGATGCCTTTAATGGTGTTGGTGGAATTAAAGATGTACTTGAAAAAGCTAAGAAGTCCGGTTGGAAACCAGAAGATGAACAACAAAATGGTGCTGCTGAGGCAGTTGCTAACTAAAAAGGGAGGGGAATAATATGGCTGATCAAAGTGAACCAATGACGGTCAATATTGTCACTCCTGATGGTGTTGTTTATGACCATCATGCAAATCTTATCGTAGCAAGCACCATCAGTGGGAATATCGGGATCATGGCTAACCATGAACCTATCATCGCACCTTTAAAGATCGATGAAGTCCGTGTAAAGCGTGACGATACTCCTAATCATGAAGATGCAATTGCGGTTAACGGTGGATTCCTGGAGTTCAGCAATAATCTTGTTTCTATTGTTGCTAATAGTGCTGAAAGAGCCATTAACATTGACTTGAGACGTGCTAAGTATGCAAAGGAAACAGCAGAGAAGAAAATTCAAACTGCTAAAGAAAAACATAATGTGGACGATCTTGATCGTGCCGAAGTATCATTGCGTAAAGCTATCAACAGAATCAACGTTAGCTCACATGAAGATACAAAATTATAATAAATAAGGACAAAGATAAAACTTTCGGGTTTAGTCTTTGTCCTTTTTTTGGTACTATGAAAAGAGTTAAGTATTTTTAATAAAGTAAAACATATCATTATGACAGTGTTATGCTATACAAAGTGAGGTTATAGAATGCAAAATCTAGGCGTTAATGCAATTTTTACGCTAGTAAGTCATCTGGTTTTTATTTGGCTAAGTTTTAATTGTTTACAAGTAATTGACTGGAAAAAGTTTTATAATAAATCAGTCAACCCTAGAATGTTACAACTACTTATAGCATTCTTAGCAGTTGCTTTAGGCTACACTGTCAGTTCATTTTTCTTGAACATAATCAGTGTTTCACAGAACTTGACCTTACTTTTCTAATTCTAATGATTCCAGCATTTTGGAGGAAAATATTGTGCAACAAATTATCGTAAATGGACCATCTAAGTTAAAGGGAACTGTTAAAGTTGAAGGAGCTAAAAACGCCGCGTTACCAATTTTAGCAGCGACTCTATTGGCTTCGTCAGGGGAAGTAGCCCTAACAAATATCCCTCCATTGTCAGACGTCATAACGATGACAAAGATGTTGCGTGCACTTGGTGCCGACGTAACTTTTGATGAAGATAACGAAGTATTGACTGTTGATGCTTCAAAGGGAATCACAACGACCGCACCAGAAGAACTAGTTGATAAAATGCGTGCCTCAATCGTTGTTTTAGGACCACTTTTGGCCCGTAACAAGGAAGCACATGTAGCGATGCCGGGAGGCTGTGCTATTGGCTCTCGTCCGATAGATTTACATATTAAGGGACTAGAAGCTATGGGCGCAGAATTCCAACAGAACGGTGGATTTATCGACGCTAAAACTGATGGTTTGAAGGGAACTAACATTTACTTAGATTTCCCAAGTGTCGGTGCTACACAAAATATTATGATGGCAGCCGTTTTGGCTGAAGGCGAAACAGTAATCGATAATGCTGCTCGCGAACCAGAGATCGTCGACTTAGCTAACGTGTTGAGTAAAATGGGTGGAGATCTCAGTGGTGCCGGTACTAATACAATTCGTATCAGAGGCGTCAAGGCACTTCACGGTTGTGAACATTCAATTATGCAAGATAGAATTGAAGCGGGTACATTTATGGTTGCTGCCGCCGTTACAGACGGTGACATTATGATCAAAGATGCTATTGCAGCTCATAATCGTCCCCTTATTTCCAAATTAAAGGAAATGGGCGTTAATATTTTAGAATTAGATGAAGGAATTAGAGTTATTGGAACAGATCATCTTCGTCCAGTAGATGTTAAAACATTGCCTCACCCTGGTTTTCCAACAGATATGCAGGCACAAATGACTTTAGTACAATTATTAAGTTTAGGTACTACCGTTATGACGGAGACTGTTTTTGAAAATCGCTTTATGCATTTTCCAGAATTTGGGAAAATGAAAGCCGATTATAAGATAGAAGGTAATTCTGTTATTATGTTTGGACCAGCACAATTAACAGGTGCTAAAGTTTCAGCAACTGATTTAAGAGCTGCTGCCGCACTTGTTTTAGCTGGTATAGTTGCTGAAGGCGAAACAAGAGTTTCTAACCTACAGTATTTAGATCGTGGTTATTATCATTTCACTGAAAAGTTAAGAAGTTTAGGCGCCAATATAAGACGTGTATCAATTGATAAAGACGGAAGAGAAAATCTAGTATTACATACCGTTTCAAGTATCAATAAATTGGCTTAGAAAGTGGTTGATCCACTTTCTTTTTTTATTTATGGCAATTTAATGATGGCGCTTGTTATGATATACTTTTTTTGTTTAGATTTTGGAGGATATAGTATGTCGAAATATCTAGGAATTGATTTGGGTACAGCAAATGTACTTATTGATGTAAAAGGAGAAGGTATCGTTCTAAATGAACCTTCAGTAGTAGCAATTAATACAAAGAACGATGATGTCGTTGCTGTTGGTGAGGATGCTTACCAAATGGTTGGTAGAACTCCAGCAAATATTAAAGCAATTCGTCCCTTAAAAGATGGTGTAATTGCTGACTTTAATATAACTGAAAAAATGCTTCAATATTTTATCGATAAATTAAATGTTAGAAGTCGTTTTTCAAAACCAACGATTATGATCTGTGCTCCAACCAATGTGACGCCAGTTGAGCAAAAATCAATCATTGAAGCAGCTGAACAAGCTGGTGGCGGGAAAGTTTATTTACAATTTGAACCTAAAGTTGCCGCTGTTGGTGCTGGTCTTGATATTTTTAAACCACAAGGAAACATGGTTATTGATATTGGTGGTGGTACTAGTGATATTGCTGTTCTTTCAATGGGAGATGTTGTAACTAGTCGCTCACTGCGTTTTGCTGGTGACAAGATGACCACAGCAATTCAATCGTATATTAAATCAAATCATGGTTTGATTATTGGTGAAAGAACTTCAGAAAGAATCAAAATTGAAATTGGTTCTGCTATGGAAGCTGACGAAAAAGTCACATTTTCTGCTAGTGGTATCGATATCGTTACTGGTTTGCCAAAAGAAATAACAGTAAATGAAAAAGAAATTCAGGATGCATTGCATGACGGTGTTCTTCAAATTGTTGAAGCTGCCAAAGGTGTTCTGGAGCAAACACCTCCTGAATTATCTGCAGATATCATTGATCGTGGTATTATGTTGACCGGTGGTGGTTCATTACTTAAAAACTTGGATAAGTTATTGGCTGAAGAATTACAAGTTCCTGTTTTAATGACTGAAAGCCCACTTGATTCAGTTGCTTTAGGAACAGGGATTTTACTAGAAAATATTGAAAAACATAAAAAATACTAGGGTGAATAATGAAAAAAGATTTTGGTAGAGAATATCGTAAGGATATTTTTCGAAAAATAGGTTGGGTGCTTCTACTAATTCTGGTTTTCTTTATTCTTGGTATGTTAATTGGTTCTGCACTGGGCGGATCAAACCCATTAGCCGTATTGTGGCCTGGAACTTGGGTGCATATGCTCGACTTTTTAAGGTAGCACAGTGAAGAAACTATTGATTGGCCTTGTCAGAATATATCAGAAATTTATATCACCAGTATTACCACCTAGTTGCCGATATTATCCAACGTGTTCCACTTACTTTATTGACGCCGTAAAAATGCATGGTGCCATTTTAGGAACTATTATGGGAGTTGCACGTATTCTGCGTTGTAACCCGTTTGTTCGTGGTGGAGTGGATCCTGTTCCGGATAATTTCACCATTTTTCGCAATCCTCATCCTGAAGACTACGAAGATGAGATTATTGCTAAGAAATTTCATAGTAAAGAATAGGAAGATTTAATGGCTAGAAAAAAGAAAGCAGTTGAAATTAGTTTAAAAGATATTAGTGATGATCCTGAAGTTTATGAACTTTGGGATGGTAAGAAGTACATTGGTACTATTAAAAAAGAGGGCGAACGTTACCTATCATATGTTGAAAGTAACGATACCCCATTTAAGTCAGTTAAACTTGACGATGCAATAAACGAATTGTTGATGCAGTATAATCTACATAATCATTAATAGGTGTTAAAATGCAAATAAAAAATAATAAAAGAGAAAATGATTTAGAATCAAGAATTGATTACGGAGTCATCTTTTCGGTTATGATGTTGGCCATAATTGGCTTGATGTCTATTTATGTTGCGACGATCCAGGATTCACAGAATCCATTAAAGAACGTTGCTTCACAGGTGGTCTGGTATGCAATTGGAGCTGTTATTGTGGTAGTCATAATGCAGCTTGATGCTGAACAGCTATGGCAAGTCGCTAATATTGCCTATTTTGGTGGATTAGCGTTACTGGTTTTGGTATTGCTGCTATACAGTAGAACTTACTTTGCTCAAACGGGTGCTAAGAGTTGGTTTGCTTTGGGACCATTTACTTTCCAGCCGTCTGAGGTAATGAAGCCCGCGTATATACTGATGTTGAGTAAAGTCGTAACGAATCATAATACCGAGTTTCAAAAGCATACATTGAAAAGTGATTTTTCACTATTAGGAAAGTTGATCCTCTGGACATTGCCAGTT
Organism: Companilactobacillus kedongensis; assembly: GCF_003946625.1. GTDB lineage: Bacteria > Bacillota > Bacilli > Lactobacillales > Lactobacillaceae > Companilactobacillus > Companilactobacillus kedongensis. The sequence goes on from NZ_RHOR01000004.1 coordinate 41,679, forward strand.
TTAGTATTGCTAAAGCTACAAAATGATTTGGGTACATTATTAGTATTTATTGCCATTTTGGGTGGCATCATCCTTGTTTCAGGTATCGATTGGCGAATCATTGGAACGGCCTTCTTAGTTGTTGCTGTTGTTGGTGGTGTCGCTTTGGTGTTTGCTACTACCGACTGGGGAAGATCACAACTGTCTCATTTAGGCTTTAGGGCCTATCAATTTGCTAGAATCGACAGTTGGTTGAACCCTTCACAGGATACTTCTGAAAACGGGTATCAGATCTGGCAGAATATGAAGGCTATTGGGTCCGGACAATTATTTGGTAAGGGTTTCAATGTTTCGAATGTTTACGTTCCAGTTCGTGAATCAGATATGATTTTCTCCGTCGTCGGAGAGAACTTTGGATTTATTGGTTCATGTGTCTTGATATTCTTGTATTTCTTATTGATTTACCAAATGATCCAAGTGACATTTGATACTAAAAATGAATTCTACGCCTATGTTTCAACAGGTGTTATTATGATGATCTTGTTCCATGTTTTCGAAAACATTGGTATGAGTATCGGTTTATTACCACTGACAGGTATTCCATTACCATTTATTTCTCAAGGTGGATCCGCACTTTTAGGTAATATGATTGGTATAGGATTAATTATGTCGATGAGATTCCATCATAAGAGTTATATGTTTGAAAATGGTACATTTAATCAAAGGTAGGTAGAAAAGTATGTCTGAAAAAAAATATTTATGGACAAAAGCTGGAAAAGAGACAACCAGAGTCGGTTTGACTAAGGTCGGACAAGAAGCTTTGGGTAAAGTAAAGTTTGTCGATTTGCCAATTTTAGGACATGATATTAAGGTCGGGGACTCTACTGGTGAGGTCGAAGCACAAAAAGCTGTCGTCGAATTACAGTCACCAATTGCCGGTAAAATCGTTAAGGTTAACGATAAGTTGACTGATAATCCCGAATTATTAAATGGTTCTGAAGAAGATGCTTGGCTTTTTGAAGTGAATAATTAAATAATTATAACCAATACATTTATTGTTGCTTATTCCTTGCAACTTTTTTTAAGAACTGTTTAAATTATCCTGAAATTAATAAATGAATGGGGTAGTTTAAAATGAAAATATTAGGTGAAAAAATTCGCCACTACAGAAAGCTCAGAGGTATTTCTCAATCTGAGCTGGCCGATGGCATATGCACACAGGCAACAGTAAGTTTGATCGAGAAAAAAGATAAGATTCCAAGTATGGAGATCTTGGTTCGCATTTGTGAAAGACTGGGTATCACAATGAACCTTGTAATCGTCAATGACGATAGTCAGATCTATTCGATCATCAGTGATATTAAAAAATCATTTTACTTTGACGATTATCAAGCAATTGATGATAAGCTCAGCAAATTGAGTAATATTAATATCAATAACAAGCAGGAAATCAAATTGATTCACTTTTTCAACGGCTTAGTGGAATACGAGTTGAGTGGAAATTATGATAAGGCCATATTTGATTTCAATCGTGCGATGAATGTCAATATTGCAAACGTTGACATGTATGATATCTTAATCGATATCTACACCGCAAAGGCTTACGTTAATAAGAAATCAACTGATGAAGCCAAGGTATACTTTGAACAGGCTAAGGAATTGATCAAAGCTAGTGTAGAAAAGATCAGCGATGAAAACTATCACGATAGTATTTCTATTTACGCTAATATGTCTGAACTTTCTCTAAATCTGGGTGATAGTGAGAAAGCAGCAGAGTATGCTAGTGAAGGTATCTATATTGCTAGAAAAGAACAATCTTTGTTTAAACTAGATGCAATGTACTGTTCTTTAGCTGAAGCAGGTACACGTGAAGGCAAAAAAGCTGATGAAGATTACATTAAGGCCTATGTGATCTCCAGTATTATTGATAACAAGAATATTTTTGATAAGTTAAAAGCAAAAATCAAAGATATGAATCTAAACATCTTTAACAATTAATTATTAATTTCAAATAAAAAAGTGAGCTGGATTAAAAATCCGGCTCACTTTTTTGATGTGATAAATTATTTTTTCTTAGGGTTCTTTAGTGGATTGTTGTCCAAATCAGTTCTAACAACTAGCACATCACATGCGGCTGTTCTTGTTACATATTCAGTAACTGAACCGATCAGTAATCTTTCCATTGCGTTTAAACCGGTTGCTCCGATCATAACTAAATCGATTCCTAATTTCTTAGGGAAGTCGTTGGCAATGATTGCTTTAGGGGCGCCATACTCGATGCTGTAGTCAATTTCTGTTAAACCAGCATCTTTGGCTGTCTCAACATAACCCTTAACAGTTTCTTTAGCCTTTTCTGTAATTTGTTCAACCATTGTTGAATCAAAGCTGGAAACATTTTGGAAGGCACGTGTATCAATTACGTGTAGCAAATGTACGGCAGCATTGTTTCTTTTGGCAACTTCGACAGCCTTCTTGAAAGCTAATTCAGCTTCAAATGATCCATCGATTGGTACGAGAATGTTTTTGTATTGTTGTAACATAATATCACCCCGTTATTGTATTGGTATAAATATTATACCTATATCTATATTTTAGTTTATTATGAAAAATAAATACAGCTATCTGTTGATATTTGCTAAATAAATTGAAAAGACGGCTGCAGTCAAACTACCTAAGAGTAGGGTGATGAAGTTTGCTTTCTCACCACCTACTAGTAATATGATAACGCCTACAACAGATATGACAACTAAAATAACTGATGTAATTCTCATTGCTGATTTCAAAGTTGTGTTTTCATCAGGTGAGTATATCAAGAATTTTTTGTCACTGTGATACCATAAGTTATAGGAAAGAGCTAGCAAGAATAAAATAAATAGTGCCATTAGAATCTTAATTACCATGTTCTGTATTACTCCAATTTGTTTTTTTCTTCCAAACGTTTAATTGATCCAAACGCATATTTAATGCTTGTTCATACTTACCAGTGTTTTTAGGTTCATAGTATGTTGAGTTGACTAGGTTGTTAGGAAGATATTGTTGTTTTACCCAGTCATTTGGATAATTATGAGGATATTTATATCCTACACCATGACCGAGCTTTTTAGCACCACTATAATGTGCATCTTTCAAATCGTCAGGGATAGAATTGGCTTTTCCAGATCTGACATCTTCCATGGCGGCATCGATCGCAGTCATGGCTGAATTAGATTTAGGACACAAGCAGAGGTCGATCACGGCATTTGCTAGCGGTATCCTAGCTTCAGGTAAGCCAACCATTTGTGCCACCTGTGCAGCCTGTACGGCTCGTGAGCATGCTTGAGGATTAGCGAGACCAATGTCTTCGTATGCACAGACTAGTAGTCGTCTGATAGCAGTCGTCAATTCGCCAGCTTCAAGTAATCTTGCTAAATAATGTAGGGCAGCATTAGGATCACTACCACGAATTGACTTTTGAAAGGCTGAGATCACATCGTAATGACTGTCACCATCTTTATCTGCCGAGATAGCCTTTTTTTGAATTGATTCTTCAATATCATGCAGTTCAATGTGAATTTCGCCTTGATCATCTTTTTTAGTTGAAAGTACTGATAATTCTAAGCCATTTAAAATACTTCGTAGATCTCCAGTAGTTGATTCTACTAAAGTATTTAATGCTAGTTCATCGATTTTAACGTTGTACTTGCCTAAACCGTTCTCTTTGTCATGTAGTGCACGCTCTACGGCCTTTTTAAGGTCATCGACTGACAATGGATGGAGTTCAAATATTTGGACTCTGGAGCGAATGGCAGGGCTTATATTGATGTATGGATTTTCAGTCGTGGCACCAATTAAAATTATTGATCCACTTTCTAATAATGGCAGTAGAAAATCTTGTTTAGTTTTATCAAGTCGGTGAATCTCATCTAAAAGTAAAACAACTGTACCGCTCATCTTTGCTTCTTCAGCTACGATCTGTAAATCCTTTTTACTATCAGTAGCAGCGTTTAGTTTTCTAAAAGCGTATTTGGTACTTCCAGCGATAGCACTGGCAATACTGGTTTTACCAATACCAGGTGGTCCATAGAGAATCATTGAAGATAACATTTTAGCTTCAACCATTCTACGAATGATCTTGTTTGGACCAACTAGGTGTTGTTGACCGACAATTTCATCAATATTAGTCGGTCGCATTCGATATGCTAGTGGTTTTTGCATAATACCTCCTATATAATCAATATGTATATTCTACAACAAAGGAAGAATATGATGTTTAAGAAAAGTGATTTTGAAGTTTTCAATGATAATACCTTATCAGGTCGTCTGAATTTGATCCGACAACAACTTGATCCTAAGTTTCAAGAAATTGGAGATCAATTGATGATTGCCCTGGAAGATAAATATCAAGCTAAATTTTATATGAAAATAGCTAAGCATCAAAGACGAACTAAAAATCCGCCTCCAGATACTTGGTTGGCCATTAATCAAAATAAACGTGGATACAAGAAAACGCCACATGTTGAATTGGGCTTGTGGCCAGATCGGTATTTTATAACATTTAGTTTGTTGGCCGATATAAATAAAAGGCCTGAATATTATCCGCTTATACAAAAATTAAGTTCGAGAGTCGTTCAAGAAGGTTGGGGAGTATCGAATGATCATACTCAGCCTGAATTATTTCCTGCTGAAGAGGTATATACTAAATCAGTCAAGAAATACATGTCCGTTAAATCGAGTGATTTTGTCATCGGTTTTGTTTTAAAAAGAGATTCAGAAATAGTGGAATCAGGTGACTTTGATAAATTATTATTTGATAAATTTATGAAGTTGTGTCAGTTAATGGTTGAAATAAATGAAAAAGTCGCCAATTAGGCGGCTTTTTTACTATAAAAAAAACACCCACCAGGTGGATGTTTGATTACAAATATTAAAGAATTTGGTTGTAGTATTCAACGATTAGAGATTCATCAACATTTGGTTCTAGTTCGTCACGTTCTGGGTTACGTACTAGAGAACCTGTCAATGTGTTGTCATCGAAGCTAACAAAGCCAGGGCGTCCAACAACATTTTCAAGGTTTTCTTTAACGATAGCCAAGTCCTTTGACTTTTCACGAAGGCTGATCTTTTGACCAATCTTAACTTCGTATGATGGAATATCAACACGTTTGCCATCAACAGTGATGTGACCGTGGTTTACAAGTTGACGAGCTTGTGGACGTGAACTTGCTAAACCTAATCTGTAAACAACGTTGTCAAGTCTTGTTTCAAGAAGGATCATCAAGTTAACACCGTGGATACCTTCAAGCTTACCAGCGCGTAAGAAAAGATTACGGAATTGACGTTCGTTAACGTCATACATGAAACGTAATTTTTGCTTTTCTGTTAATTGTTGGCCGTATTCTGAGATCTTACGACGACTATTTGGTCCATGTTGACCTGGAGCATAGTTACGACGTGCGATTTCTTTTCCTGATCCTGATAGGGAAATTCCCAATCTACGAGATAATTTCCAACGAGGTCCTGTATATCTAGACATAAATAAATTCCTCCAAAATTGTAATGGAGTAAAATAATTAACAAGAGTTTAGCATTCGTGCAGTTATTGCTATAACTTTCACCCTGTGCAGCCCGCAGGTTACTGATCAAACTAAAAGCCTTTAACTGTTGACGTTCTTGCCACTCTTTGCTGCATATTTTACACGAAGACTAGTGTAACGTGAAAAATAACCAATGTCAAAGTAAATCTTTAAAACTTTATTATGAATCCTTGTCATGGGTAATAGTATCATAAATGTTTGTTATAATTTTGAGTATGAATGTTAAGTAACATCATTAGGGGTGTAAATGTGTCTATAATTATTATTATAATTATCTTATTGGTGCTGGTTTTCCTATGGTACATGTGGTTCTTACAAAAGAAGAATGCTGGTGTATTAAACGGTTTTAAGGATAATATAACCGCTTTAATGGAAGATCGTTTCAAGGATAAAATCAAAAAAATTGAAGATATGAATTTAACTGGTTCCAGTAGCGAACGGTTTGTCAGCGTAAAAGAGGAATATCAAAAGCAATTAAATGAGGTCGTTCCTAATATTTCAGCTGACATGCGTAAAGCAGAATACCGGAATACACAGTTTAAGATTTTCGGAGCTAATAAGCTGTTAAAGACTATTGGAACTGAGATTTCTGATGTTGAAGCAGAATTTTCAAATCTAGAAACTTCATTAGATAACTTGTCGAATAGTGATGAACAAAATGCTTTGAGACGTGATGAGTTACATAAGGGTTATCAGTTATTACGTAAAAAGGTTCTTACACAGTCATTTGATTATGGATCAGCGGCTGATAATCTTGAGGATGAGCTTTCTGAAGTTGCTACTTTATTAGATGATGAAGAATCTTCTACTAAAAGTGGTGATCATTTGGAAGCCAGTCAGTATTTGGATGATGCCAGAGTCAAGATTGCCTTGATCACTGATCAACTTAAGGTGATCGAGCCATTACATCATGAGTTAAATGAGGTTTTTCCTGGACAAGTTGAAGAAATCAATGATGTATATCAAAAATTATTGAATCAACAGTTTCAATTTGGTGACAATATTGCTGAATTGATCAATGGTGTTCAAGAGAATATGATCAAGTCTGACAATGCTTTAGGTGAATTGAACTTTGATGAGACAAGTAGTTTAAATGATACTATCAAGTCTGATATTGAAAATCTTTATGATATTCTTACAGTCGAAGTGGAGTCTAAGCAAAGTGTCCTTAAACAGCAAAAACCAGTTTTGGACTATATTAACCACTCAAATTATCAACATAATAAGTTGGAACATCGTATGCAAGAACTTGAAGAACACTATGTTCTTAAAAAGAGTGATAGAACTTCTGTGGAAGATAATAGAAAGTCTTTGACCAGTTTACGCGAAGGTTACGATCAAGATGTGCAAGATATTGCGGATAAAAAGATCATCTACTCTAAGGCCGAAGCTACCTTTAAAGAGATAATCGAAAAACTTGATCGTATTGAAGAAGAAGAAAAATCGATCAATGACAGCTTGAACCAGATGGTTTCGAGTGAAAAAATTGCTGTTAATAGTGTCGATCAATATGCTAAACGATTAGAAATTCAAAAGAAAATTGTTGAACAATTAAGATTAAATGGATTACCTGATTATTATTTGGACTACTTCTACATGGTCTACGACGAAATCAATAAATTATATGATGAGTTGAATTCAGAACAGATTAATATGGAAGATATTAGTAAGCAAGTGATCGTTGCTCAAGAAGATTTAGAGAATTTGGTTCAAAAAACTACTGAATTAAAGCAACAAGTTAGCTTAGCTGAAAAGTTGATCCAATATGCTAATAGATATGCAGGTAGTGACGGCGAATTAAAGGATCAACTAGAACGTTCGAGAGCTGCTTTTGATAATGATTACGATTACAATAAGTCAGTCGAGATCATTAGCGGGGAACTTGAACGAGTTGAACCTGGTTCAGTCGAAAGAATTAGAGAGACAATTAATGCATAATTAATTGTTTTGATGTATCGTATAAGAGATAAAAATATAGGCCTACGGGCCTTTTTGTTTTGGTGGGAAAAAATATGATTTATTTTGATAACAGTGCAACAACAAAAATTGAGGAATCAGTGCTTCAAACATATAATGCAGCTAGCTTGAATTACTTTGGTAATCCATCTAGTTTGCATAAATTAGGTTTGAAAGCTTATGAGTTACTAGAAACTTCTCGTAAACAAATAGCTCAACTAATGGGTTTTAAACCTTATGAGGTGGTTTTCACAAGTGGTGGTACAGAAGGTAACAATTGGATCATCAAGGGAACTGCTTTTAAAAAACGTGAATTTGGTAAACATATTATTACAACGTCGATCGAGCATCCTTCAGTAATGAATTCGATGCATCAACTGGAAGAACTTGGATATGATGTTACATATTTACCAGTTGATAAGACTGGTCATGTTAGTGCCCAAGATTTAAAAGACGCTATTAGAGATGATACGATCCTTGTTTCAACAATGGCTGTAAATAATGAAATTGGTTCGATTCAACCGATCCATGAAATTGCTCGTGTTTTGGACGATTATCCTAATATCAGTTATCACGTTGACGGTACACAAGCTATTGGTAAAAATATTGATGATAAATTTATGGATCCACGTGTAGATTTCTATACTTTCTCAGGACATAAATTCCATGCTCCTCGTGGTATCGGCTTTATCTACATGAAGTCTGGTAAACAATTGGAACCACTTATGGCTGGTGGCGGTCAAGAAAAGAATCTTAGAAGTGGTACTGAAAATACACCTGCAATAGCTGCTATGGCTAAGGCCTTACGTCTACTAAAAGATAATGAAGCCCAAAAAGCAAAAAAGATGTTAAAATTGAAGACTGAATTGATCGAACATATCCAAAGTCTTCCTAACACGCATGTTTTCTCAAAACTAACTGATGATTTTGCTCCACACATCATTTGCTTTACGATTGATGGAGTGCGTGGTGAAACGGTCGTTCATACTTTTGAGGATCGCGACATCTATATTTCTACTACAAGTGCTTGTTCTTCGAAGAAGGGCTTGGAGTCTAGTACCTTAAAAGCTATGAGTACACCTGAAAAGGTTGCTACTAGCGCTGTTCGTGTCAGCTTGGATGAGAATAATACAGAAGCTGAGATGAAAGAATTTATTACTAATTTGGATCAAATTCATGAGCATTTCCAAATTTTAAACTAAGTATCAAAAACTAGGAGAATTTAATGGAATATACTGAAATTATGGTTCGTTACGGCGAACTTTCGACAAAGGGTAAGAACCGCAAAAGTTTTATTGACCGTTTACACGGTAATGTTGCCCGAGTTTTAAAAGATTACCCTGATTTAAGAATGAGACCACATCGCGACCGTTTGCATATTGAATTGAACGGTGTTGATGCTAAACCAGTTATGGAAAAGTTAAAGAATGTTTTTGGTATTCAAACTTTTTCATTGAGTGTTGAAGTTTCAAAAGATTTTGAAGATGTTAAGAAAAAAGCTATCGAAATGATGCATGAAGCATACAAACCAGGCATGAGTTTTAAGGTTGGTACTAAGCGTTCAGATCATACTTACTACTTGGATACTAACCAAATTAACCTTCAACTTGGGGATGCTATTTGTGATGAATTTCCTGGTATTGATGTTGAAATGAAACGTCCGGATATTAAGATCTCGGTTGAAGTTCGACAAGATGGTATTTACTTGTCATACTTAACTATCAAAGGTGCTGGTGGTTTGCCAGTTGGAACTGCTGGAAAAGCTATGTTGATGCTTTCGGGTGGGATTGATTCACCTGTTGCTGGATATTTTGCTCTAAAACGTGGTGTTGATATTGAAATGGTTCACTTTTTCAGTCCACCATATACATCAGAACAAGCTTTGAATAAAGCTAAGGAATTGACTAGCAAGTTGACAGCCTTTGGTGGCAATATCAAATTCATCGAAGTACCATTTGCTGAAATTCAAGAGACGATCAAGGCTTCTGTACCTGAAGGATATTTAATGACGATTCAACGTCGTTTCATGCTTAGATTAACTGATTTATTGCGTGAAAAAGAAAATGCTCTAGCTATTTTTAATGGTGAAGCAGTTGGACAAGTTGCCTCACAAACTTTGGAAAGTATGTTGGCAATTAATGATGTGACGACGACACCAATTTTACGTCCAGTGGCTACAATGGATAAGACCGAGATTATTCGTATCGCTGAAAAAATCGATACGTTCAATCTTTCAATTCAACCATTCGAAGACTGCTGTACAGTTTTTGCTCCACCAAGTCCTAAAACAAGACCTAATGTTGAAAAAACACGTAAGTTTGAAAGTGGCTTAGATATTGATGGTCTAATTGAGAGATCACTTGCCGGAGTTAAAATTACGACTATCGAGCATGGTGATCATTTTATGGAAAGTAATCAAGAAAATATCAACAGCTTGCTTTAAAGCAATTGACGTTTTTTAAATAATGTTTTATCATCATAATCAACAGCTTTGATCAGGAGTATTAGTAAATAAGATTTTAGAGAGAGTACGTTAGCTGAAAAGTACTTATTCAAGTTTATTAGTTGTTACCTGTGAGCTATCAAAAAAATGATCGGGCCACCGTTATCTGTTGAGAGAAGAGTCTATGACTCTTAATTTAGGTGGTACCGCGAGCATTCGTCCTATTCAGGACGGGTGCTTTTTTTATTTTATGGAGGAATTTTTATGAGAGAAATCGACATGGATACTAAATATAACCCCAAAGAAGTCGAAGAGGGCCGTTATCAAACATGGCTTGATGAAGGTGACTTCAAACCTTCTGGCGATAAGAAGGCTAAGCCTTATTCAATCGTTATCCCACCACCAAATGTTACTGGTAAATTACATTTAGGACATGCTTGGGATACAACAATTCAAGATACTTTGATTCGTTACAAACGTATGCAAGGCTATGATACTTTGTATCTTCCAGGTATGGATCATGCCGGAATTGCCACTCAGGCTAAGGTTGAAGCTAAATTACGTGAACAAGGTATTTCTAGATATGACCTTGGACGTGAGAAGTTTGTTGATGAAGTTTGGAAATGGAAAGATGAGTTTGCTTCAATCATTAAGTCACAATGGGGTAAGTTAGGTCTATCACTCGATTATGACCGTGAACGATTCACTCTTGATGAAGGTTTATCAAAGGCTGTACGTAAGGTTTTCGTTAAGTTATATAACGAAGGTTTGATCTATCGTGGTGAATATATCATTAACTGGGATCCACAACTACAAACAGCTTTGTCAGATATTGAAGTTATCCACAAAGATGATCAAGGCGCTTTCTATCATGTTAAGTATCCATATGCTGATGGTTCCGGATATATTGAAATTGCTACAACGCGTCCAGAAACAATGTTTGGTGATGTTGCTATTGCCGTCAATCCAAGTGACGAACGTTACACTGATATCGTTGGTAAAGAAGTTATCGTGCCATTAGTTGACCGTAAAGCACCAATTATTACTGACCATTATGTTGATAAGGAATTTGGTACTGGTATGGTTAAGATCACACCAGCCCATGACCCTAATGACTTTGCTGTCGGTAATCGTCATGACCTTGAGAGAATCAATACTATGAATGCTGACGGAACAATGAACGAAAATGCTGGTAAATATAAAGGTATGGACCGTTTTGAGGCTCGTAAAGCTATCGTTAAGGATCTACAAGATCAAGGTTATATGTTAAATGTTGAACCAATTGTGCACAGTGTTGGACATTCAGAACGTTCTGGTGTGCAAGTAGAACCACGTTTATCAACGCAATGGTTTGTTAAGATGAAGCCATTAGCAGAGATGGCCTTGAAGAATCAAAAGACTGATTCTAAGGTAAACTTTGTTCCTGATCGTTTTGAAGATACCTTTACACAATGGATGGATAACGTTCATGATTGGGTAATTTCTAGACAATTATGGTGGGGACATCAAATTCCCGCTTGGTATAATAACGAAACGGGTAAAATGTACGTTGGTGAAGAAGCACCTAAAGATATTGAAAACTGGACTCAAGAAAGTGATGTTCTTGATACATGGTTCTCAAGTGCTCTATGGCCATTTTCAACTATGGGTTGGCCAGATACAGATAGTGATGACTACAAACGTTACTTCCCAACCGATACTTTGGTTACAGGCTACGATATCATCTTCTTCTGGGTCTCAAGAATGATCTTCACTAGTTTGAAATTTACTGAGAAACGTCCATTTGAACACGTTGTTATTCATGGTTTGATCCGTGATGAACAAGGACGCAAGATGAGTAAGTCACTTGGTAATGGTATCGATCCAATGGATGTTATTGAAAAATATGGAGCTGATGCTTTGCGTTGGTTCTTGATGAATGGCTCAACACCTGGACAAGATACACGATTCAGTTATGATAAGATGGATTCAGCTTGGAACTTTATCAATAAGATTTGGAATGCCAGTCGTTTTGTTATTATGAATCTTGATGAAAACACACCAGCAATGGACGATCTATCTAAGGTAACTAACTATGACCTTTCAGATAAGTGGATCTTGGCTAAGTTGAATCAAACAGTTAATGAAGTTAACCGTTTGATGGATAAATTTGAATTTGGTGAAGTTGGACGTAATCTATATAACTTTATTTGGAATGATTTCTGTGACTGGTATATTGAAATGAGTAAGGCAACATTAACTGGCGAAGATGGGGATGCCAAGGATCAAAAGAGAATGCTCTTAACTTATGTTTTGGACAAGATCTTGAAGTTAATGCACCCAATCATGCCATTTGTTACTGAAAAGATTTGGCTATCAATGCCACATAACGGTAAGTCAATCTCATTGTCATCTTATCCAGAAAATCATGATGAGTTTAAGAATGAGAAAGCAATGGACGACATGGATATCTTGATCGACTTGATCAAATCAGTTAGAAAGATCCGTCTTGAAGCTAATGCACCACTTTCAAAGGCAATTGATATTTTGATCAAACCTCAAGATGAAGCCGTTAAAGAAGTTATTCTAAATAACAAAGACTATGTTGATCGTTTTGCACATCCTAAGGAACTACAAATCGACACAAATCTAAAAGCTCCAGCTTTGGCCATGACTGCTGTTACAAATGGAACTGAAGTTTATATTCCGCTAGCAGAATTGATCGACCTTGATGAAGAGATCGCCCGTCAAGAAGAAGAAATGACTAAGATGGACAAAGAAATCACTCGTTTGAATAAGAAACTTTCAAATGATAATTTTGTTAAGAAAGCACCTGAAAAGGTTGTTGATGAACAAAAAGATAAACTAGCTGACTATCAATCACGTCAAGCTAAGATCAGTCAAAGAATTGATCAACTAAAAGCTAATAAATAGTCTTATAATGGGGAATGTGACAAATTAACGAATCGTTAGTTTGCAGTCAATCTCTATTTGACTACAAAAAAAGTCGTTGTTTGCCTTAAGCAAATGACGACTTTTTCATTATATTAGGGGGATTTATCTCGTGTTAAATTATCAAGAAACGATTGATTATATCCATACTTTTTCTAAATTTCATCGAACGGATAGCCTTAAAAATATCAAACAAGCGCTAAAACAGCTAGGTGATCCTCAAAATAGTTATTCAACTATTCATGTGACAGGGACTAACGGCAAGGGAAGTACTTGTAATTATTTGGCAAATCTTTTAGAAGCAACTGGGAAACGTGTGGGGATGTTTACTTCTCCCTTTATCACTAAATTTAATGAACGAATTCAGATCAATCATCAAATGATCAGTGATGATGAATTGGTTGAGTTGGTGGGTCGTGTTCGGAAAGTTACCGATGCGATTGATTTAACCGAATTTGAATTTGTTACTATTTTGGGATTCGCCTACTTTCAAAAAAAGGTTGATGTTGCTATTATTGAGGTTGGCATTGGGGCTGAACATGATAAAACTAATGTGATCATACCTGACCTTTCAATCATAACTTCGATCGATTTGGACCATGAACAGATTATTGGTCCAACAATTCAAGATATCGCCAAAGAAAAATCAGGGATTATAAAAAAGAACAAACCGATCGTAACTGGGTATTTGCAACCAGAGATTCGCAATATTATAGTAGAAAAGGCAAAATCACAGGATAGCTTTTTGTCTGAGTTTGACCATAATTTTAAAATCAATGGATTTTTGGTTGATGGTAGTGTCAGCCGCTTTGATTACTTGGATGACAGAACGACCATAAAGAAAATTGAATGTCATGGATTTGAGAAAACAACTGCAATGAATATTGCCATTGCTATTCGGGCCTTTATAATTTATCAGACGATCCATCACGAAAAAATTGATCTTCAATTGATCAAAAGTAGTCCTGAAACACATTTGATCCTAGGAAGAATGCAAATTGTTCAAAATGATCCGTTGATGATCCTTGATGGATCGCATAATTTTTCAGCAATTCACAATTTAATCAATTCTTTAATATCAAATTGGCCAAATAAAGATATAATTATAGTGTATGCTGGAATGCGTGACAAAGATCGAAAAGATATTTTAGATTATTTATCAAAAAATGTACAACAAGTTTATGTAACTACTTTGGAAATGACTCGTTCAGCAGATGTAACTGATTATGATTTTTCAGCATATGATAATGTAACTTTTGTTCGAGACTATCAAAGTAAGTTAAAAGAATTAAAAAATGGTTTGACTAATCGGCAAATCTTACTAGTCACCGGATCATTTTACTTAGTTTCTGATTTAGAGAAATTATTCTCGTAATTTAGGTTACAATGATAAAATTAAGAGAAAAAATTTCAAGTCACGGAATCAAATCTTTAAAAACCGAAGAACTAATTGCTGTGATCTTAGGCAATGGTATTAAAGGACAAAACGTTCTTGAATTAGCTAGAGGAATTTTGTCGCAGTCAGAAGACCTTCAATTAAATTTAAACCAGTTGATGAAAAATAAAGGAGTTGGCATTGCCCAAGCCTGCAAGGTATTAGCTGCTTTAGAATTAGGCGATCGTAAATTGAAAGCTGATAAGTTACCCGATCGGATAATGGAATTATCGATATTAGGGAAACACTTAATAAAAAAAATAGGAAGCTCACCACAAGAAAAATTAATCGCAGTATATCTAGATAATAGTAATCATATTATTATGGAAAGAATCGTGTTTATTGGTACGATTGATTCGGCAACTGTCCATCCGAGAGATATTATGCGAGATGCATTAAGTATCTCGGCTCGGCGGGTAGTGATCGCACATAATCACCCAAGTGGTAATTTAAAGCCATCGAAAAATGATCAGGATTTTTCCTTAAGATTGCAAGAATGTTGCCAATTAATTGGTATTGGTCTAGTTGATCATTTGATTATAACTAGAAATTCATATCTCAGTATGAAGTCGTCTAATTTAATTTAGTTTAAGTTACTGTGCTACTTTAAATTGGCCTTTTGTATGATATAATTTTGTTTAGCGTAAAATGTGGTGTGTACTTTAAAGGAGAGAATATAAATTGTTTGGTATTGGATCAAAGAAACTTGGTATAGACTTAGGTACTGCTAATACACTTGTCTATGTAGAAGGTAAGGGAATTGCCCTTAATGAACCATCAGTTGTAGCAAAGAATAACAACACTGGAGAAATCGTTGCCGTTGGTTCCGATGCCCGTGAAATGATTGGTCGTACACCCGGAAGTATTTCAGCTATTCGTCCTATGCGTGACGGAGTTATTGCTGATTATGATACAACTGCAGCTATGATGAAATATTTCATTGAAAAAACAGCTGGCAACTCAAAACCATCAGTTATGGTTTGTGTTCCAAGTGGAGTTACTGAAGTGGAAAAACGTGCTGTTATTGAAGCAACACAACATGCTGGAGCTCGTGAAGCATACGTGATCGAAGAACCATTTGCAGCAGCTATCGGTGCTGGTCTTCCTGTTATGGATCCTACTGGTAACATGGTTGTTGATATTGGTGGTGGTACTACTGATGTTGCTACTATTTCCTTAGGCGGAATTGTTTCATCACGTTCAATTAGAGTGGCCGGAGATAAATTTGATGAGTCTATTTCGTCATTTATCAAAACCAACTTTAACTTACAAATTGGTGAGAGAACTGCTGAAGACGTTAAGATTCAAATTGGTTCTGCTTCAATCGAGAAGGCCAAAGAAATTGAATCGATGCAAATTCGCGGTAGAGATTTAGTTACAGGTCTTCCAAAGACAATTCAATTAACTGGTGAAGACATAGCTACAGCTATCCATGAAGATGTTCAAGAAATCATTGAAACTATCAAAGAAACACTTGAAGAAACTTCTCCTGAAATTGCTGCGGATGTAATTGATCATGGTATCGTACTTACTGGTGGTGGTGCTTTATTACATCATTTACCAGAGGTTATTTCTGAAGCAACTGGAGTACCCGTATTCATTGCTCAAGACCCACTAGATTGTGTAGCCATCGGTACTGGAGAGTCTCTTAAAAATATCGATGTAATGCGTCGACAAAAATAAGCGGGTTAATCCCGTTTTTTTTATTTGTTCAAGTAGGAGGAAGCAATGCAAAAGTTTTTTTCAAATAAAAAGTTAATTATTCTAATGTTGATCATTATCGTGACCTTCGGACTATTGGCTGTGTCGGTCAATATTAAGGATAAAAAGAGTACTCCTCCTGTTATACAGCAGGTAGGTAATGACACTGTTAGCATCGTTGGAGGTATATTTGCCTATCCCACTAATGCTGTGAAGAATGCTTCATCAGAATTTTCAGATTTGTATAATACATATACTGAAAACCGTCGATTGAAGTCTAAAATCGGCGAGTTAGCTCAAAATCAAGCTAAGTTGAAAGTCGTTCAAGAAGAGAATAAGAAATTAAAAGATGAGTTAAAACTAAATGCTACGTTGACTGATTACACTTTTGTCAATGCATCCGTATTGTCGCGCTCTCCTAGCAGCTGGCAAAGCTACTTAACAATTAATCGTGGACAAACAAGCGGGTTGAAGAAAAATATGCCCGTTATGTCTGGAAAAGGATTGATCGGTCGTATTATTGAGGTCAATAAGATCAGTTCTAAAGTTGAACTTATTTCAACTGATAATGAATTGAATGACAAATTTGCTTCTGAAATTCAAAGCGATAATAAAAATGTTACTGGTATCGTAAGTAAATATGATAGTGACTCCGGAGACTTAGTAATGGAAAATGTTACTTCAACTAAGGATGTTAAAAAGGGTCAAAAGGTTATTACATCCGGTTTAGGTGGCCTTACACCTAGAGGACTATACATTGGTAAAGTTAGTGCAATCAAGAAAGATAATTATGGAATGACTAATTCCGTCTACATCACCCCTGCAGCTGAGTTGAGGAACTTTACAGTTGTAACTGTTATTAAATCATCGGTGAGTGGTGAAGAGTAATGGATGTCAAGACACGTAAGATTACAGGTCAAGTCATTTTTGTATTATTAGCACTTTATTTGGATGGGTTAATGAAATGGGCTTTTCTAAATAATATGAATACTGGGGAAGTTATGCTTATTCCTCAGTTGATGCTAATGGTTTTAGTTATGCTCTCAATGAGAATTAGTGATCGTAGACAGCTAATTACATATGGGATAGTCTTTGGATTGATCTATGATTCGTATTACTTTGGAATGATTGGGCTGTATACAGTCTTACTACCATTAGCAATGGTGGGTGTTGATCACTATAAATTCTTATTTGTTAAAGCCAATATGGGATATGAGATCTCAATTTATTTCCTAGCTTTGACTTTCATGCAATCAGGAATTTATATCTTGGAAAGACTGTTACAGCAGACAAAAGTGGACACAATGGATTTCATTACATTTACCTTGGGACCCACTTTGTTGTGGAATATGATCGTGTTTTTCATACTTTATATTCCATTAGCTAATTTGAGTGATTGGCTGGTCAAATACAGGAGGGATAAGTAATGAATAACGTTACTCTTAAAGGAAGTAAAGACGGTTATGTCATGATCATTAGTGATCAGGGCGATTTTAGCAATTCTTTAAAAGAACTAAAAAAATTAATTGCTAATCAAAATGTTGGATCTTCTGAAGAAGAAGTTATTCAAGTTACTATCAAAACAGGCAATCGTCTCTTGACTGATGAACAAGTCAAAGAACTGAAAACCTCGTTTGCAGAATATCCTGAAATTGAAATTAAAAGCATTGATTCTGAAGTTGAAGCTAAATCTTCAATTGAAAAGTTGATCAAAGATAGTCAGATGAATATTGAAGCAGGAATCGTTCGTAGTGGTCAAAAGCTTGAATACGATGGTGATCTGCTTTTCCTAGGTACTTTGCATGAAGGTGCACACATCAGTGCCACTGGTTCGGTATTTATTATTGGAGATGTCCATGGTGTAGTTCAAGCGGGATTTCCAGATAATACCGGTGTTGCTATTTGTGGTAATTTAACTGGGGCAGCTCAATTGAGAATTGCTGATGTGATCGAGATTGCAACTGAAGACAATGCTGATAAATTTAAAAATAATAGTTTTGCTTATTTGGATGATCTTCATACGATCAACGTTGAAGATATACAAAATTATCGCGAAATAATAAAAGACTCAAGAAAGAGGACGGTATAATAATGGGGATATCGATTGTTATAACTTCCGGTAAAGGTGGAGTTGGGAAAACCACTACAACTGCTAATATCAGTACCGTCTTAGCAAGCCTTGGCAAAAAGGTTTGTATGGTCGATCTAGATATTGGTTTACGTAATTTAGATTCAGTTTTGGGATTAACGAATCGTGTCGTATATGATATTGTCGATGTTGCACAAGGTCGAGTAGTGTTATCTCAAGCATTGGTCCGTGACCCTAAATTTGAAGATAATTTGTATTTATTGGCAGCTTCACAATTTACTGATAAATATGCCTTGGATCAAACATCTTTGGAAAATATCATTGGTTATTTGAAACAACGATTTGATTTTGTAATGATAGATTGTCCGGCTGGTATCGAATATGGATTCCAAAATGCTGTGACGGTTGCCGATGGGGCGTTGGTGGTAACTAATCCTGAAATTGCTTCTGTCAGTGATGCCGATCGTGTCGTTGGAATATTGGAAAATATGAATATGCCGATAACACCTCATCTAATCATAAATCGTGTTAGAAAAAATATGATCAACAATGGCACATCAATGAAAATTGATGATATTGTTAATCACCTAGGTATTCCTTTGTTAGGAATAGTTATTGATGAAGATGAAGTTATTGCGGCTTCTAATTCTGGTCACATGGTTGTTTTAGATGGTAGTAGTGACGCTGGTCATAGTTATCGAAATATAGCTCATCGAATGTTAGGTGAGAATATTCCATTGGATATTTTAAATGCGACAAAAAAGACTGGATTTTTAGGTCGTATTTTTGGACGTAACAATTAAATGTGCTATAGTGTCTTTATATAAATAGTCAACACAAGGGGAGCCATTTGGCTGAGAGTGAATTGGAATTCAGACCCTTTAAACCTGTTATGTTAATACATGCGTAGGGATTGTGTTAGGGACACTGGATGCAGTTGGACTCTCTTGTGATGGCAAATATTATAAGGGAGTCTTTTTATATGCAAAAAAATATTGCAACTAGAAATAATAGTTTAGTTGTTTTAACTGAAGGGGCCATTATCGTCGCTGCAGCTCAAGCACTATCATTTGTACCTCATGATTTAGGTGTTTCGTCGATTCAAGTTGAATATGGACTTATTCCCATGGCAATTTATGCATTAAGAAGAGGCGTTAAGCCTGGACTTACAGCCGGTTTGGTTTGGGGAATCCTAGATTTGATCCTAAAAGGATTCAGTAGTGGTGGCTTTTTAAATCCACTACAAGGGTTAGTTGAATATCCACTGGCATTTGCTGCAGTCGGTTTAGTTGGATTGGGTAGTGTCCAAGTTAAGAATCGCATTCAATCTGGCAAGAGTCCGTTAGGATTAATAATCCTTTATTCAGCCTTAGGGTTTTTAGTCAAATACTTCCTGCACTTCCTTGCTGGTGGTATTTACTGGGGAGCATATGCGCCAAAGACTATGAACCCATGGATCTACTCACTAGTTATTAATGGTGGTAGTTTTATTGCCAATATGATCATGTTATTAGTTTTACTTGTGGTTTTGAATCGAGTTCTCAAACGTTTCATTATGGTTAAAGAATAATAAAAAAATAAACCAGAGGCCAAATGGCTTCTGGTTTTTTATTTTGCTTAAATGAAACTCATGAGAGATCCGAGGACAACTCCGCCGATGGTAACTAAGATCATTAACCAAACAACAACTTGAATTATTTTAGTTAAAGTACTTTTAGGCTTTTTTTCGTCGTTCAAAACTTCCACCACCTAATCTGATTTCATATAACAAAATACTACTTCACTCAATCACTTATTGCAACTTTAATCATACAACTGCAGAACTCCACAAAAAAACTCCCACCGCCGATAACTAAGTGTTATCAGCTAATCGAGAGTTTTTTTAATTTGTCAATACCAATGTTCAATAACAAGTGGTTAATTGTGGGGAATTGTGGTAAATTAAGAGGTGTTAAAGAATTGAGGTGACTGGGATGTTCATGGGCGAATTTCACCACACAATTGACAGTAAAGGCCGAATTATTGTGCCTGCTAAATTTCGTAAAGAAATGGGTACAAGCTTTGTCATTACACGTGGTATGGATGGCTGCTTATTTGGATATCCTCTTGCTCAATGGGATAAATTGGAAGCTCAATTAGACAAATTGCCTTTAACAAAAAAGGATGCACGTTCTTTTACTAGATTTTTCTACTCAGCCGCTACAGAAGTTGAGTTTGATAAACAAGGAAGAATTAATATTTCAGCACCTTTGATAAAATTTTCCAAGTTAGAAAAGAATTGTGTAGTAGTCGGTGTTTCTGATCGAATTGAAATTTGGGATGAAAGCCGATGGAATGATTTCAGCAAAGAGGCTGAGGATAATTTTGAAGAGATATCGGAGAAAATGACGGATTTTGACTTCTAAAGAATTTAAACATAAGACAGTTTTACTAAAAGAAACAATTGAACAAGTTAATCCGCGCGACAATGGTATCTACGTTGATGCAACTTTTGGACGTGGCGGTCATACGACTGAATTATTGAGCCGTATAAATAATAGCCATGTATATGCATTTGATAGAGATGAAGCTGCTATTGAGGTTGGAGAGCAACTTAAAAATAGTAAAGTGATCGGCAGTAATCAATTAACTTTAATTCGTAGTAACTTTGAGGATATGAAGGAAAGTTTGAATAAATTGGGTGTTACCGCTGTCGATGGTGTTGTATATGACTTAGGTGTTTCTTCACCTCAGTTTGATGATGCTCAAAGAGGCTTCTCTTACAAAAAAGAAGCCCGTTTGGATATGAGAATGGATCAGCGCCAAGATCTTGATGCTGAAAAAATTGTCAATGACTGGGACTACAAAGATTTAGTCAGTATTTTTTATAAATATAGTGATGAGAAATTCTCGAAACAAATAGCTCGATCAATTGAAAGAATTCGAGAAGATCACCGGATCACTTCAACTTTGGAATTAGCGGACATCATAAAAAATGCTATTCCAGCCGCAAGAAGAAGAACTGGGGGACATCCTGCAAAAAGGGTTTTCCAGGCTATTCGTATCGCGGTAAACGATGAATTGGGTTCACTAGAAAGATCGCTTGAACAGGCAATTGATCTATTGGCACCTAAAGGTCGAATCAGTGTAATAACCTTCCAATCTAAGGAAGATCGAATTGTAAAACATATTTTTAAAGAAAAATCACAAATTGATGTACCACAAGGTTTGCCAGTTATTCCAGATTACTTAAAACCTGAATTAAAAATGATTACTAGAAAACCAATTTTACCAAATGAAAATGAATTAGATGAAAACAATAGGGCACATAGTGCCAAGCTGCGAGTCGTAGAAAAGATTTAAATTGGAGAATTGAAAATGAGAGAGAGTACAGCTAGAAATCTACAAAACTATGAAGAGGTTCAACCGCAAGCAAAACCAGTTGAAGTCCCTAAAACATCAGGTCGTGTGGCCGTATCTAAACTCGAAATCAGTCTGCTGGTTGGTTTAGGTGCTTTAGTATTGTCATTAATGGTGGCGTTAGTCAGCATTAATGTTTCTATGACTGCAGCTCAAAACAATTTAGATAGTATTACATCTAAAATCAACAAAACAAGTACTGAAAATGTTAATTTACGACAAGAAATTTCTGAGATGACAAGCTTTGATCGTCTGTCTTCATTTGCTAAGGATCATAATTTAAAAATGAGTAACAAGAACGTAAGGAATGTTTCGAAATGAGACGGATTATTAAAAAAGCTTTATCAAATAAGGCAACGCGAAATCACTATATTATAGGAATAATAATAGTGTTCGTGACTGCCCTTTTTTTTATAGCCGCAACTACTAGATTTACATCAATCGCTATTAGTAAGCATTATAATGGCGTTAATTTGGTACAGCGCACCAAGATGAAATATGAACATTCATCGAAAGTTAATGCTCATCGTGGAGAAATTCTGGATAAAAATGGTGAAATGATTGCTGGAGATTCTAGTATTTATAATATTTATGCAGTTGTTTCACATTCGGCAAAAACTGAGGATGGTAAGCCTGACTATGTTCAGGATAAATCTAAAGTTGCTGGGGTATTGAGTAAGTATCTTTCAATATCAAAAAAGCAGGCTTTGAAATATTTAACACCTAAAAATAAAAAACAATATCAGGTTGAGTTCGGTCAATCTGGCCGTGGTTTGTCCATCGAGATCAAGAATAAAATTGCTGCCAAGCATTTAACGGGAATAAAATTCGTTGAATTGCCGTCTAGAGCCTATCCGAACGGTGTTTTTGCTACCAATCTGGTTGGTATGACACAGGCTGATGATCCTAATGACTCTAATAGCAACATCAGTGGAGTTATGGGTATTGAGAAGTACTTCAATAAAATGTTGTCAGGTATTAATGGTAAGAAGATCACTAAACAGGATTCTAATGGGAATGAATTACCTAATTCTCAAGTGGTCGAAAAAAATGCTGTCGATGGAACGAATGTTTATTTAACTTTAAATAGTAGAATTCAACAATACTCAGAAATTTTAGCTCAAAATATTGATGAAAAATATGAACCGAAAAATCTACAAGTGGTTGTCATGAATGCTAAAACTGGTCAGATAGAAGCAGCAACTCAGAGACCAACATTTAATCCAACTACTGGTAAAGGATTGACTGACAGTTGGCGTGATACTTTAGTTGAAGATCAATATGAACCCGGTTCAGTTATGAAAATATTGACTCTATCGGCAGCTATTGATTCAGGTAATTACAAACCTAATGAATTGTATCAATCAGGTTCAGTTGAAGTCGGTGGCAGAACTATTAATGATTGGAATGATGCCGGATGGGGATCAATTCCCATGTCCGAGGCATTTACAAGGTCATCTAATGTCGGAATGGTTCATTTGGAACAAAAAATGGGTGCAAAAACGTGGATGAAGTATATGAAACGCTTTAAAATAGGCCAAAAAACGGGAATTCAGTTGCCGGGTGAAGTAGCTGGTAGAATCTCGTTTGAGCATGAAAGTGATCAGGCCATGACCTCATTTGGACAAAGTGTCAATGTTAACGTCATTCAGATGTTACAAGCATTCTCAGCAATAGCTAATAACGGTAAGATGATCAAGCCTCAAATCATTAAAAAAGTTGTTAATCCTACAACAGGTAAGACTGAAAAAAATTATGATACTGAGACAGTTGGTCATCCGATATCCGCAAGCACTGCTAAAAAGGTCAAAAAAGCTATGCGTTCAGTAGTTACTAAAGAGTACGGGACCGGTCGAGTTTATGATGTCCCTGATGTTAAGGTCGGAGTCAAGACTGGTACCGCCCAGGTGGCCTCTGATAAGGGTGGTTATTTAACAGGTACTAATAATTACATATTCTCAGTTGCAGGTATGGTACCGTATGACGATCCTAATTATATTGTCTATATCACAATGAAACAGCCGCAAAAAATGACTGAGTCTCCTGAGAAAATTTTATCGGAGATATTTAATCCGTTAGTGACTCGTTTAGTAAATCAGGGTGATTCACCAACTAAATCTAATATAGCTGGTAGCCAATATGTAAGTATTCCGAGTTTTTTGAATAGTACAACTACTAAAGCACAAAAGAAGATTGATTCATTGAACCTTCAGGCTGGTATTATAGGAACTGGAGACAAAGTCGTTCAACAATTACCAGCAAGTGGTGAGAAAGTTATGCCAGGTCAAAGAATTGTCTTATTGACTAATGGTGCTATGACTATGCCTGATTTGAGCGGCTGGTCTAAAAATGATGTTTTGAAGTTTGCTGAAGTTACGGGTAAGCATGTGACGACTAAAGGTGACGGATATGTTACGTCACAATCCTTGAAAGCCGGTCATGTTTTAAATGACAGTGGTAAAATTATAGTTACATTGAAAAATAAATAGGTTAAGGGGATTTACATGGAATTAAGTCAAATTATTATAGATATAGTTAGTACTTTTGCTATCGTCTCGATCTTAATGCCATTTCTTATTGGATATTTGATATCGCATAAAGAAGGACAGTCTATTCGAGAAGTTGGACCAAAATGGCATGAAAAGAAATCCGGAACACCAACAATGGGTGGACTTTTGATCATAATTGCCATGACGATCACTAACGTTTGGGTTGGTGCTTGGCAGAACCAATTGACACATTCATTGATTATTATCACTCTGGTAATAGTTCTTTATGGTGGAATTGGCTTCATTGATGACTTCATAAAAGTCTTTAAGAAACGTAATTTAGGATTAAAAGTTTTACAAAAATTAGTTCTGCAAATTATAGTTGCTTTTATCTTTATATATGTCTATGCAACTGATCAATTACCATTTAACTTTACTATTCCTGGTATTTGGTCAATTGATTCAGTGATAATTTTTGTTCTATTCACAATCTTTTGGCTAGTTGGTTTTTCCAATGCAACTAATTTAACTGACGGCTTAGACGGACTATTAGGCGGATTGGCTACTATTTCGTATGGTACATACGGGTTAATAGCTTTGAATCAAAATCGAATTGATATTGCCATCGTTTGTTTCTCAGTTGTTGGTGGATTACTAGCATTTTTGATTTTTAACCATAAGCCAGCAAAAATCTTTATGGGTGATGTTGGCTCATTAGCTTTAGGTGCAGGATTAGCAGCTATCGCCATTCTATTAGGACGTTACTGGTCACTTCTTTTGATTGGTCTAGTCTATGTAATAGAAACAGCTAGTGTCATGTTGCAAGTATTCTCGTATAGAGTATTCCATAAACGTATTTTCAAAATGACACCAATTCACCATCATTTTGAAATGATGGGATGGAATGAATGGAAAGTTGATATTGTTTTTTGGATTGTTGGAATCATTTGTTCAGGAATTTATCTAATATTATTTGTATAGGAAGTCAGTCATGAAAGCAGAAAGTAAATACTCAAATAAAAAGTTTCTCGTCTTAGGTTTAGCCAAAAGTGGTTTTGCAGTAGCTAAATTATTGAAAAAAATGAATTCTGAAGTTACGGTTGTTGACTCTAATTCCTTAGATGGCAACACCGAAGCCAAAGAACTTTTGGATCAAGGATTTAAAGTTATTACAGGAAGTAATGATGCCGATTTAGTTGATACGTCGTTTGATTACGTTGTAAAAAATCCTGGTATCCCATATTCAAATGAGTTGATAAAACATGCTCAAGAATTGAATATCCCAGTTATTACAGAGCCAGAAATTGCTTATAGTTTTTCAGACGCACAGATGGTTGCTGTTACAGGGACAAACGGTAAGACTACGGTTACAACATTGATTCAATTGATGTTGGCACATTCTCCAAAATTTAAACAATCATTTTATGCTGGTAATATCGGTATTCCTATTTCCGATGTGATCCAGAAAGCCACTAAAGACGATGTAGTAGTAACTGAGCTTTCAAGCTTTCAATTAGAAGGAACAATTGATCTTCATCCACATGTAGCTGTTTTGAATAATATCTATTCAGCTCATATTGATTTTCATGGTACTAGAGCCAATTATATTAAGGCTAAAATGCATATTACAAAGAACCAAACTAAAGACGATTACTTCATCGTCAACTGGAACCAAGATGAATGGCGTCAATTAGCTAAAGATACACAGGCACAAGTTGTACCTTTCTCAGATGAACAAGAGTTAGAACATGGTGCATATGTTAAGAACAATGAAATTTATTATGATAAAGAGTTTATTTTAAATACTGATGTGATCAAAGTTCCTGGTGAACATAATGTTCAAAATGCACTAGCTGCCATCAATGTTGCCAAAATATTTAATGTCAGCAATGAAGATATCATTAATGTCTTAACTTCATTTAAGGGTGTAAAGCATCGTATTCAATTCGTTGACCAATTTAATGGTCGTAAATTCTATAACGACTCTAAAGCAACTAATATTGAAGCAACGACTGTTGCACTAGAAGCTTTCGGTGATCAAGAATTGACTTTGATTGCTGGTGGACTTGATCGTGGAAACGGGTTTGACGAATTGGTCCCACAATTAAAAAATGTTAAAAATATTGTCTTGTATGGCGAAACGGCCGACAAAATGGTCGATGCCGCTACAAAAGCCAATGTTACAAATATTATAAAGGTATCTAACTTAGCTGAAGCCGTTCCTGAAGCTTATCGTCAAAGTGACGATGGGGATGTTATCTTACTTTCACCTGCAGCTGCAAGTTGGGATCAATTCGATACCTTCGAACAACGTGGAGATCAATTTATTGAAGAAGTCGAAGGACTTAAAGGAGAAGCATAATGACCAAATTACGAATCGTAGTTTCCGGTGGAGGTACTGGTGGACACATCTATCCCGCAATGGCGTTAATTCAACGTCTAAAAGAACGAGATCTAGTTGATGAGGTTTTATATGTTGGTACAGAAAAGGGCTTAGAAAGCAAAATAGTCAATAATGCCGGTATTCCATTTAAAACAATTGAAATAAGAGGCTTCAAACGTAAATTAACTTTAGAGAACGTAAAAGTTTTACAATTGTTTCTTTCCAGTGTTAGAAGATCCAAGAAAATTATTAAGGAATTTCGTCCAGATGTTGTTATTGGAACTGGCGGATATGTATCTAGTGCAGTGGTTTATGCAGCACACAGGTTACATATTCCGACAGTCATTCATGAACAAAATACGATTGCCGGTGTAACTAATAAATTCTTAGGTAATTTCGTTGATAAGATCGCGATTGCTTTTAAGGAAGCACAAGATCAATTCAGCGAAAAGAGAAAAATTGTTTTCACGGGTAATCCTCGAGCACAAGAAGTGGCAACAATAGAAGTAAATGATCGTTTGAAAGATTTTGACTTGCAACCTGATACACCAACTGTAATGATTTTTGGTGGTTCACGTGGAGCTGCTCCGATCAACCGAACAACGATTGAAGCTTTAGAAAAGTTTTCTAAAGAAGATTATCAAGTTCTCTTCGTAACAGGTAGAGTTCACTATGATGATGTAATCAAAAAAATTGATTCCCTATCATTGAACATGGACAATATATCTGTACGACCATACATTGACGATATGCCTGAGATCTTACCAGACATTAGCTTGATCGTTGGACGTAGTGGGGCTACTAGTATTGCTGAAATAACAGCGCTAGGGATTCCCGCAATCTTCATTCCAAGTCCTTATGTAACACATGACCATCAAACTAAGAATGCGTTATCAGTTGCTAAAAATGGTGCGGCCATTATGATTCCTGAAGCAGATTTGACTGGTGATTCACTTTATTCAGAAATTAATAAAATTATGAGTAGTGAAGAAACTAGAAATAAGATGTCAGCCGCTTCAAAAGATATCGGCGTTCCCGATGCTTCTGATAGATTGATCAAAGTTTTAACTGGCTTAGTTAAGTAATTAAGGAGTTACTATGATGAAAAAGAGGAAGAACTTAGGTAAAAATAGCATCATATTGATTTTGGCCGTTGTGATAATTTTTATCGCCTATCTAGGTTCTCCGCTTAGTAAAGTTAGAAATGTTACCGTTGAAGGTGTCAATGACCTTGGAGCACAGCAAGTTATCGATGCTACTGATATTAATAACAATAGTTTGTTGATCAATATAATGTTTGATCAGCAGACAATCGCTAATAAAACAAAGAAAAAATTACCTTCGATCGAAACAGTTTCATTTAAAACACATAATCTAAGAGATATTGTTATCAAGGTTAAAGAATTTAAGACTCTTGGTCTGATTTATAAAGATGGATATTACTACCGGGTTATAAATGGCGGTCATGTAATTGATCAAAAAATGCATTCGCCAATCGGAAAGTATCCGATTTATAGTGGCTTCAATAATCAAAAGAGTTTAAAGAGAATTTCAAAAATTTATAAAAAATTGCCTGATAATGTAAGAACAAATGTTTCACAGTTTTATAATTCGCCTACTAAGTTGAACCCTTATCGTATTAAAATCGATATGAATGATGGTAACAAGGTAGTAGCTGACATAAGAACTGTTCAAGCTAAAATGGAGTATTATCCGGGAATTGCCGCCCAAATGAAGCAAAAGGGTGTAATTAATTTAGAAATTGGTGCATATTCTTATCCTTTTAAAGCTAAGAAATAGGTTTAATATAGTCATATTTGTGTTAAAATTTTCTAATGAAAAGATTTTTTTCTAGGTAAGGGAGGCTGCCACGTATATATGGACAATTCAGAGTTTTTTGTAGGGTTAGATATCGGTACTAGCTCAATTAAAGTAGTGGTTGCTGAATCGTCAGACGACAAGTTAAATGTCGTTGGCGTAGGAAGCGAAAGATCCGAAGGCGTTAGTCGTGGTGTTATTGTCGATATAGATAAAGCCGCTGGAGCAATTAAAAAAGCTGTCAAGCGTGCTGAAACACAGGCTAATATTACTATCCACGATGTTGTGGTTGGTATCTCCGCCAATATGTTACAGATTGAAAAATGCCAAGGTATGATAGCCGTTGGTTCAGAATCAAAAGAAATTACCGAAAATGACGTAAGACAAGTTATGGCAGCGGCTATGGTACAGAACTTACCTAGTGAACGCGAAGTTGTATCTTTGATACCAAGACAATTTTCAGTCGATGGTTTTAATAATATTAGAGATCCACGTGGAATGATCGGTGTTCGTTTAGAGATGAAGGGTATTATTTATACCGCACCAAAGACGATTGTCCATAATACAAAGAAGGCCATTCAATTAGCTGGATTAAATATAATTCATAAAGTCATTACGCCAATGGCACTTAGCCAAGTTGTTTTGAATGATGGTGAAAGTGGCTTTGGTTCAGTGATCATTGATATGGGTGCCGGTCAAACTACAGCTTCTGTTGTACATGATTATAATTTAAAGTTGTCAACCGTCGATTTTGAGGGTGGACATTATGTTACACATGATATTTCAGTTGTCTTAAATACAACTGTTGAAAATGCTGATCAATTAAAAGTTTATTATGGTAATGCTGATCCCGATGAAACTTCTTCTGATGAAACAATCAGCGTTGAAGTCGTTGGCAAGACAGATCCAGAACAAATTTCAGAACAATATATTTCAGAAATAATTGAAGCTCGTTTAGAGCAAATATTTAATAGATTAAAAGAACCACTTGAAAATTCAGGGGCATTATCATTGCCAGGTGGAATTGTTCTAACTGGTGGTGTTGCTGCAACACCTAACATTGAAGAACTTGCCAAAAAGGTCTTTGGCGTTAAGGTTAGAAGCTATGTACCTTCTCAAATGGGAATGCGTCATCCTTCCTATGCGTTAGGTTTAGGATTAGTGACATATGCTTCAAGGTTAAACGATATCGGAATTATTGCTGACAATGTTGTTAATGGAGCAACGATTAACCAAAATAATTCAACTCCTCAACCTGTAGCACAAACCAAGCAGGTCGTTGAACCAGAACCAAAACCTGAAAATGTACCGGATGAAATTGAAAAAACTCAAAAAGCTCCAAAGGCCAAAAAGGGCAAGGGACTTGATAAGTTTAGAGATTTCTGGAGTAAATTTTTTGATTAAAAACTAAGATAAATTAAACAGGAGGAACTCCTTAATGGAATATTCTTTAGACTCAAATGACAACATGGGAGCAGTAATTAAAGTAATTGGTGTCGGTGGCGCCGGTGGTAACGCCGTTAACCGTATGGTGGATGCACAAATAAAAGGTGTTCAGTTTATTACTGCTAATACTGATGTTCAAGCTTTACAAGATTCAAAAGCTGAAACAAAAATTCAATTAGGACCTAAACTAACAAGAGGCTTAGGTGCTGGTTCTAACCCAGAAGTTGGACAAAAGGCTGCTCAAGAGAGTGAAGAAGCAATTAAAGAAGCCCTTGAGGGCGCAGATATGATCTTCATCACTGCTGGTATGGGTGGTGGTACTGGTACAGGTGCCGCACCTATCGTTGCTAACATTGCTAAAGAAAGTGGCGCTCTTACAGTTGGAGTTGTTACTCGTCCATTTGCTTTTGAAGGTTCAAAACGTTCACGCTTTGCTGCTGATGGTATTACAGAACTCAAAAAAGATGTCGATACACTAGTTATTATTTCTAATAGTAAATTACTTGAAGTTGTTGATAAGAAGACACCTATGAGTGAAGCCTTCAGTAAAGCTGATGATGTGTTGCGTCAAGGTGTTCAAAGTATCTCTGATCTTATTACATCACCTGGTTATGTTAACTTGGATTTTGCTGATGTTAAGACAATTATGTCAGATCAAGGATCAGCTCTTATGGGTATTGGTACTGCTAATGGTGAAAATAGAATTACTGAAGCTACTAATAAGGCTATTTCGTCACCATTACTTGAAGTTTCAATTGACGGTGCTAAGCAAGTACTTCTTAACATTACAGGTGGTACAGACCTATCACTTTATGAAGCACAAGAGGCTGCTCAAATTGTTACAGATCAAGCAACTTCAGATGTTAATATCATCTTTGGTACTTCAATGGACGATTCACTTGGCGATCAAGTTAAGATCACAGTTATTGCAACTGGTGTCGAAACTGAAGATAGCAAGAAGAATGCCAAGAAACCAACTTTAAATAATAAAATGGCTA
The DNA here is from genome assembly GCF_003946625.1 of Companilactobacillus kedongensis. Lineage (GTDB taxonomy): Bacteria > Bacillota > Bacilli > Lactobacillales > Lactobacillaceae > Companilactobacillus > Companilactobacillus kedongensis. The sequence continues at coordinate 72,319 of NZ_RHOR01000004.1, forward strand.
CTTTGGATAACAAGAATCAAGGTAGTGTTCAACCAGCTCCACAACCAAAGAAAGATCCTTTGGCAGATTGGGACATCAATCGTGATGCCGATACAAATAATGCTTCTGGTGAAAAGAGTGATTTTGAAATCTTTCAAAAACCAGAAACAATTGATTTGAATGACGATGATGATGATTCAACACCACCAATCTTTAAACGTCGCAACAACAAATAAAGGAGAACTAATCTATGGCATTTGAAAAGTTCAGTAACTTTTTTGGTATTAATGATGAAGAAGATGAAAATCAACCTGTACAACAAAAGGCCGATTATTCTAATAATGAAAAGGTTGTCTCAATGAATTCAACAACAGATTCTAGAACTACCAGCAGCAAAATAGCTATTTATCAACCAAGAGTATATGCTGATGCCAAGGTAGTTGCCAAACAATTATTAAACAATAAAGCTGTTATTGTTAATTTTAACAATATCAATGATGATTCAGCTAAGCGTATCGTTGACTTTTTGACAGGATCAATTTTTGCTTTGAATGGTGAAATTAAGCGTGTTGGAGATAAGATTTTTCTCTGCACACCTCCTAAGTTTGAAATTGACGGTAGCATTCCTGATATTAATGAATAGATAGGGGAGTTACATGGATCGAATTTTAACCGGTTTACCATATATCATTGCTGGAGCTTTTCAGCTGTATGAAATGGTTATATTTATTTACTGCATACTTTCATTTATGCCCAGATTGTATCAAAATCCGTTTGGACAATTGATCGTACGTTTAGTACAACCATTTTTGGCATTGATTCATCGAGCTCTACCATTTTTAAATAGACAAGTTTTAGACTTTTCTCCATTAATTGCTTTAATAATCTTACAATTAGTACAGAAAGTAATATTCATGGTGATTTAAAATGGCTGACAAAGAAAAAATAAGCTTGGATAGCGGCTTTTTTCGTCCTGAGGAAAAACCTTTTGTCGATCGTATCAGTGATTTATTATTAAAATCGCAGACTATGTATACACCGCAATTAACTGATTTTCTTAATTTAAGAGAACAGCTGATTTTGAATAACTTGATCAATAAATATGATGATTTATTCGTTCATTATTTTGGTGGATATGAAGGTGCAGAAAGAGTCAGGGGTATAATTGCTCCTGATTATTTTGTACCAAAGGAATCTGATTATAAGGTTTCGATGTACGAAATAAGATATCCAGAAAAATTTGCTAACTTACATCATGGTCAAATTTTGGGTTCTTTGACAGGGTCCGGAGTTGATCGTGATCATTTTGGTGACATCATCACTGATGGTGAAAGATGGCAATTTTTTGTCTTTGATCAAATGGATGACTTCATTGAAGAACAAGTTACAAAAATAGGACCATATAAGATTCATTTAATTCAAAAAGATTTTGCAGATTTACTTTTGCCTAGAGATGATTCCGTGGACGAAGACATAAGAGTTCAATCATTAAGAGTCGATACAGTGATCGCAACTGCTTATGATTTATCTAGACAAGTTGCTAAATCATTAGTAGAGCATGGAAAAGTCCAATTAAACTGGACTGGAACACGCAATGCCAGTGACTTTATAACAATGGGTGACACTTTGAGTGTTCGCGGATACGGTCGAATAAGAATTAATGATATTATGGGAAAATCAAGAAATGATAAATATATATTGTTTGTAAATGTCATTAATAAATAATTAGGGGCGTGAAGTTATGGTATTATCACCAGTTGAAATACATGATAAAGAATTTGACCACAAATTTCGTGGGTACGATCGTGACCAAGTCGAAAAATTCTTGAACCAAGTGGCTCAAGATTATGACCTAGCTTTACAAAAAAACTCACAGTTAGAAAAAGAATATGCTGATATGAAAGAGCAACTTAAATATTTTACCGATATGAAAGATGCTTTGAATCAGTCTATTATTGTGGCCCAAGATGCGGCTGACAAAGTTAAGTCTGGTGCTGAGCAAGAAGCACAAGTCATAATTGAAGAGTCACAAAAGAAAGCTCGCGAGTTGTTAGATCAATCGACCGAGAAATCTAATCAAATTCTGCAAGACGCCTCTGACAAAGCTCGTCAGGTAACAATTGAAACGGATGAACTTAAACAAAAGACCAATGATTTTCGTCGTGGTTTACAAGGAATGTTGCAACAACAATTATCAATGATCGATAATCCTAAGTGGCAACAATTGGCCGATGCTACGTCTACCAGTGATTTGAAGCAAAAAGTAGGTATGGCAAATAGCCAATATTCTGAAGATAATTATGAAAATTATCAAGATAGTGTTCCCAATGACGGACAAATGAATTATAATGACAACATTACTGATAGTCAGGAACCAGATCAAGCTCCAAATGATCCATACACGATCAACCATGATCAAAATGGACCAACATTCCAGTTTGACAATGACAATCAGGATGATAACAATAATTAAGAGAACAAGTGCCCAGTAAAACATTCTTCAGCGAGCTAACGTATGGTGTGAGGTTAGCAGAATAATTTACTCCGTATATCAACTCTTAAAAATTTCTATTATGATATACCAATAGGTGGTACAACGAGAACTCGTCCTAATTTGGATGGGTTCTTTTTATTTTAATCGAGGGGTGAAAGAATGAAAGTAAAAGACACACTAAATTTAGGTAAAACTAAATTCCCTATGCGTGGTAATTTGCCAAACAAAGAAGCAGAATGGCAAAAGGCTTGGGACGAAAATAAAGTATATGAAAAGCGCCAAAAATTAAATGAAGGTAAACCAACTTTTGAATTGTTAGATGGCCCTCCATTTGCTAATGGTGATATCCATATGGGACATGCACTTAATAAAATCTCAAAAGATATTATCATCAGATATAAATCTATGAATGGTTTCCGTTCACCTTATGTTCCTGGCTGGGATACTCACGGTCTTCCAATTGAACAACAATTGGCTAAGAAGGGTGTTAAACGTAAGGAAATCGGTATGACTGAATACCGTAAAATGTGTCGTGATTTTGCTGAAAATGAGATCAAAAAGCAAATGGCTGGATTCAGACGTTTAGGAGTTTCAGCTGACTGGGCACACCCATATATCACATATCAACCGGAATTTGAAAAAGAAGAAGTTAAAGTCTTTGGTGAAATGGTTGATAAAGGCTATATCTATCGTGGTAAAAAACCTGTTTATTGGTCACCATCATCAGAATCTACTTTGGCTGAAGCTGAAATTGAATATAAAGATATCAAATCACCTTCGATCTTCGTTGCTTTCAAAGTACGTGATGGTAAAGATCTATTAGACAAGGATACTTCATTTATTATCTGGACAACTACTCCATGGACAATGCCATCAAATGAGGCTATCTGTGTAAATCCTAAATTTAATTATGCTTTGATCAAGGCTGACGGTAAAAAATATGTCGTTGCTGAAGAACGTATCAGTTTCTTGAAGGAAACACTTGAATGGGAAAATGTTGAAACTCTAAAGACATTCAAGGGTAGTGAACTTGAAGGCTTAACAGCTACACATCCATTCTATGACCGTGAATCATTACTTATTCTTGGTAATCACGTTACATTAGATGATGGTACTGGTCTAGTTCATACAGCTCCTGGATTTGGTGCTGATGACTTTGTTGTCGGTATGAAATACAAGTTACCTATTTTTTCACCAATCGATGCTCATGGTTGCTTTACTGATGAAGTTCCTGAATATCAGGGTGTCTTCTATGATAAAGCTAACAAGATGATCACTGAACGTATGACAGAAAACGGCTCATTATTGAAGTTGAGTTTCTTCACTCACAGTTATCCACATGACTGGCGTACAAAGAAACCAGTTATTTTCCGTGCTACACCACAATGGTTTGCTTCAATTGACAAATTCAGACCACAATTATTGGCTGAACTTGAAAAGGTAAGTTTCATTCCTGATTGGGGTAAAACTCGTCTTTACAATATGATCCGTGATCGTGGTGATTGGGTAATCTCAAGACAACGTGCCTGGGGTGTTCCACTACCAATCTTCTACGCTGAAAATGGCGAAGCCATTATGACTAAAGAAATTATTGATCATGTAGCAGACTTATTTGGCAAGTATGGTTCAAATGTTTGGTTTGAACGTGATGCTAAAGATCTTCTTCCAGATGGTTATACAAATCCTGCTAGTCCAAATGGTAAATTTACTAAAGAAACAGATATTATGGATGTTTGGTTCGACTCTGGGACAGCACATGCTGGTGTTGCTAAGTTGCGTGATAACTTACAATTCCCAGCTGATTTAGTTCTTGAAGGCTCTGATCAATATCGTGGATGGTTCAACTCATTATTGATCACATCTGTTGCCGCATTTGGTGTTGCTCCTTATAAAGCAATTCTTTCTCAAGGTTTCACACTTGATAAGAACGGCGTTAAGATGAGTAAATCACTTGGTAATGTTATTGCACCATCTGACATTGAAAAACAATTTGGGGCTGAAATTATTCGTCTCTGGGTTGCTTCAGTTGACTCAAGTTCTGACGTTGCTGTATCTGTTGATTCATTCAAACAAGTTTCAGAAACATATCGTAAGATCCGTAATACAATGAGATTTATGCTTGCTAATACAAGCGACTTTGATCCAAAGACAAATCGTGTTGCTTATGAAGATCTTCGTCCAGAAGACAAGTATGTTGCTGTTAAGTTAAATGACCTCGTTAAGACTTTGCACGATGAATATGATGTTTATGATTTTGCTGATGTTACAAAAAATGTCGTTCGTTTCATTACTAATGAAATGTCAACTTTCTATCTCGACTTTGCTAAAGATGTTGTTTATATTGACCCTGAGGATTCACATTCACGTCGTTCAATGCAAACAGTTATCTATGATGCAGTTGTTAAAATTGCTAAATTGATGACACCTATCTTGCCGCATACTATGGAACAAGTTTGGGAATATCTAAAAGAACCAGAAGAATATGTTCAATTAGCTGAATTGCCAGTTGCTGAAGAATTATCCGACGAAGCTGAAATTCATGAAAATTGGAGCAAATTCATGTCATTCCGTGATGATGTTTTGAAGTCACTTGAAGTTGCTCGTACAAACAAGTTGATTGGTAAGTCATTAGAAGCTAAAGTAACTATTTATCCAGATGATGAATTAAAAGCTACTTTAGACAATATTGATAGTAACTTTGGCCAATTGTTGATCGTTTCTCAATTTGAAATCAGTCAAGATGCTGCTCCAGCTGATGCTGACAAGTATGAAGGTGTCAGTGTTCTAGTCGAAAAAGCTGATGGGGATGTATGTCAAAGATGTCGTATGATCAAGACTGACGTCGGTAGTGACTCAAACTTCCCAACATTCTGTTCAAGATGTGCTAAGATTGTTACTGAGGAATATCCTCAAACAATTGAAGAAGGTTTTGAGGGCTAATAAATGTTTCAAGGAAAAATAATTCGTTTTAATAATGAACGTGGATTTGGTTTTGTAAATAATGGAGAAGAAGATATCTTTTTCTTTGCTGATTCTGTTTTGAATCGTGAAGACTTCTTTATCAAGCCAGGTCTTGATGTTGAGTTTGAGATTGCTCCTGGTTTTAAAGGACCACAAGCAATCAATATGACTATACTAGATCCTGAACGAGATGAAGAAAGCGCTGAATAGTGCTTTCTTTTTTTATTGAAATAATTTATCAGGGAGAACGAATATGAACGAAGAATTAAATCCAAAGAGATGGATGGTACTGGTATCCGTTGGTATCTTTACATTAATGGCTACGTTAGATGGTTCAATTGTTAATATCGCATTGCCTGTGATCAGTAATGATCTTAATATTCCGATGAATATGGCCGAATGGATCGTTTCGATCTATTTGGTGACAATTTGTATTTTTCTACTATTATTTGGTAAGCTGGCCGATTCGATCGGAAAAATAAAAGTTTTTAAGACTGGTTCGATCTTATTTATCTTAGGTTCGCTAGTTTGTGGTTTTGGTGTTGATTTACCAATTCTATTGTTTGGTCGTACTATTCAAGCTTTTGGTGCTTCGATGGCGATGGCAACTAACAACGGTATCATCACCCAGACATTTCCTTTGCGAGAACGTGGTTATGCTTTAGGTTATATTGGATCTTTTGTTTCGATAGGATCAATTGCTGGACCCGGTATCGGAGGATTAATATTGTCGCAATTTCATTGGAGTTATATTTTTTGGATCAATCTTCCTATTGGTGCAATTGCGTTGTTACTAGGATATTTGAATTTACCGAAAAAAGAACCTAAGAATCCTGCCAAGTTTGATTATCGCGGCTTTGCAGTATATTTTGTGGCTTTGATATTATTCTTTGCGGCTATCTTTATCGGACAATCAGTTGGATTCGGTAACATTTATATTATTTTAGCTTTTGTTGCCGCAATTCTGTTGTTCTTATGGTTCATTCATCTTCAGAAGAATACAGAACAGCCAATGATTGAATTGAGGATTTTCAAGAATCATGATTTCACATTGGGATTAGTAGTCGGTTTTCTGATTTTTGTAACTAATTTCTTCTTCAATGTGGTCTCGCCATTCTATCTTGAAAATGCTTTGGGTATGAAAGCTTCTATTGCTGGATATGTTTTAATGATGTTCCCAATTGTTCAAGTTATTGTGGCGCCTATTTCTGGTAAAATGTCAGCTAAGATTAATCCGATCCTTTTGACAATTACCGGATTAATGATTCTTGCTATTGCCCAGATTGGATATTTATTCTTTAATGTAAATACAAGTCTTTGGTTTATACTATTATTTATTGGCTTAAATGGATTAGGAAATGGATTGTTCCAAGCTCCTAATAATACGATGATCATGAGCTCAGTTGAACCAAGAGATTTGGGTATTGCTGGTGGATTGAACGCTTTGGCACGTAATATGGGTATGATAATTGGTGTATCAGTTTCAACCACAGTATTATTCTTATCAATGAGCAATTTTTATGGAAAATCAGTTACGACATATGTTGACAATAGACCTGATATCTTTATTGACGGGATGCGTGTTACAATGACATTCGCGTTAGTAATTTGTTTAGTTGCTATAATGATGTCAGTAATTAGGTTAATAAAATCAAGAGGTTTAAAGAATGAATAAAGAAGATTCTAGATATTATGAAGAAGTAGTAGCACAAAAGAGAGTATTTGGCGGGAAAATTATTAATGTTGATGTTGAACAAGTTGTCTTGCCTAATGGAGTTCCAGCAATTCGTGAAGTAGTTAAACACCATGGAGCTGTGGCAATCATTCCCTTTACAGATGATGGAAAAATGATTTTTGTACGTCAATGGCGTGCACCATTAGATCAAGAGACACTTGAAATTCCAGCCGGTAAAATTGATCCTGACGAAGGTAGTGACTTAGAAGAAGTCGCTCTACGTGAAATGAATGAGGAGTTGGGTCTAACAACAGATCACTTAGAAAAGGTCACGGCATTTTTTGCTAGTCCTGGATATTCAAATGAAAAGCTAACAATGTTTAAAGCTGATAATTTAAAAGAAGTTGAATTCAAGCGCCCACTTGATCAAGATGAGTTTCTAAATGTTGAGAAATTGACACTTGAAGAAGCTAAAAAACAAGTTAAGACCGGCGTTATCTGTGACTCCAAATCAATTTATGCTATTACTTATTGGGAGTTATTAAATGCTAAATAACCTTGTATCTAAAATTAAAGGTGTCTTTTCTAAATCTGATAAATCTGAATACGATTCAGTAGTGCCGGCTGATCAGGTTGAAAGAAGACAACAAGAACTAAGGGATCAAGAGAGACAACGTGCCGAAGAAGAGTATCGACAGACGCATCCTGATCAAATTATGCAAGAAAAAATGGAATCATTTGAAAATAAGACAAATAAATTGAAAAAAAAGCTAAATATTGCGATTATTACAGTGTTTGGCTTAATAGTCATTGTATTTTTAATTTTATTTTTTATATAAAGGAGAACTGTTAAATGAAAATTGGCGTAATCGTTCCGATGGAAGAGGAAATCAAATTACTGAGAGAATCTCTGAGTGACGTGACTAAAGATGAAGTTGCCGGAGTCGAAGTTACAATTGGCTCATATAAGAACCATCAAGTTTATCTTGCTAAGAGTGGCATTGGTAAAGTTCAAGCCGGAATGACAGCGACAATTATTAATGATCGTTATCAACCTGAGTTTGTCGTTAACACTGGATCAGCCGGTGGTATCGGTGAAGGTTTGAAAATTGGGGATGTTGTGATTTCAAGTAAGTTGGCTTATCACGATGCTGACGCAACTGGTTTTGGATACAAAATGGGTCAATTGCCTGAACAACCATTATTCTTTGAAGCAGATTCATTCTATGTTGATGAAATTGCTAAAGCTGCTAAGAAGTCAAACTTGGTTTCCCATGTTGGCGTTATTGTAACTGGAGACCAATTTATTGACGGAAAAGAAAAAATTGCTACAATTAAAAAGTCGTTCCCAGATGCACTAGCTTCCGAAATGGAAGGTGCAGCTGTAGCACAAGTATGTACGCAATTTAAGACACCATTCGTTGTTATTCGTTCAATGAGTGATGTTGGTGATGAAGATGCAAGTGTCAACTTTGATGACTTTGTTATTCAAGCCGGCAAGAAGTCAGTTGAAATGTTATTGAACTTCTTAGATCAAGAGTAGAGGGGATTTTTAAATTGGAGTTTACTTATTTGGATAATGCTGCCACGACACCAATGGCTAAAGAAGTCGTTGATGTTATTTCTGAACAAATGGCAGATAATTTTGGGAATGCATCGGCAACTAATTATTTTGGTCGTCAAGCACGCAAAGTGTTAGATGAAAGTCGTCATACAATTGCCCAAAGTATCAATGCTAAAGATTCAGAAATTGTTTTTACAAGTGGTGGTACTGAAAGTGACAATACTGCAGTTATTGAAACTGCTTTATCACGTCAAAATCTAGGTAAACATATTATTACTACGGCTATTGAGCATGAAGCTATTCTTAAACCAATGAAGTATTTGGAGTCATTAGGCTTTAAGATCACTTATTTGATGCCCAATGAACGTGGTGAAGTTACAGTCGATCAAGTGAAAGATGCTTTAACAGATGATACTATTTTAGTTTCGATCATGTACGGAAATAATGAAGTAGGTTCACGAAACCCCATTAAAGAAATTGGTGAATTGTTAAAAGATCATCAAGCATTTTTCCATACTGATGCCGTTCAGGCTTATGGTCAAGAAACTATCGATGTTAAAGATCAACACATAGATATGATGTCAACATCTGCTCATAAAATTAATGGTCCGAAGTTTATCGGTTTCCTTTATATTAATGAAAAGATCGATATTCCTTCCTTTATTAAGGGAGGCGACCAAGAAACGAAACGTCGTGCCGGGACTGAGAACGTTCCAGCTATTGCAGGTTTTGCTAAAGCGGTAGAATTGATTACTCCTGAAGTTAAAACTGCCCGTCGTGAACGTTATTTTGGTTTCAAACAACAGATTCAAGAAATTTTAAAAGATAATAATATTAAATTTGAGGTCAATGGTCCAAAGGACATCAATGCCTTGAATCACGTCTTTAATCTCTATCTGCCAGGGATAAATCGTGGCGTATTGTTAACTAGATTGGATCTGGAATATTTCGCCGTTTCTGGTGGTTCTGCATGTACCGCTGGGAGTCTTGAACCTTCGCATGTTCTTGTCGCTATGTACGGTAAAGATAGCCCTAAAATTGATGATTCGATCAGAATCAGCTTTGGTAAAGATAATACAGCTGAAGAAATTACTAATTTTTCTAATAAATTAGTTTCAATTGTTAAAGACTTGACTAATTAGTTAAATTTCTTCAAAATTAATTTAACTAAGCTTAGGGGGTTTTTACTATGAGTACAAAAGTACAAGTTTTAGGTGATAAAGATTTCTATGAAATCAATCCTGAAATTAAAAAATACGCACTATTAGATGTTGGTTTTCAAGAAACTAAACAAGGTAATTTCCGCCTTGAACGTCCAATTAATGGTAATTCACCATATGATGCTCGTTATGTCTTGAAGATTACCATCAACAAAGATTTTGATAATCTTAAAATGGCTACAACGGATAAAAGTGGTCTACATAATTTAAATATTTTTAAATCAAAGAACACGGCTCAAGAAGTTGAAGATTTCAGATATTTAATGAACTTTTTAATAGAAAAAAACATTTTAGTTAAGAGATAGAGGTTTTTAATATGGATAATGCAAAAAAGCGCGTCGTTGTTGGAATGAGTGGAGGAGTGGACTCATCAGTTAGTGCTCTTTTGTTAAAACAACAAGGATATGAGGTTATCGGTGTCTTCATGAAAAATTGGGACGATACAGATGATTCTGGAGTATGTACTGCCACAGAGGATTATGAGGATGTAGCAAAGGTTGCCAACAAGATTGGTATTCCTTACTACTCAGTTAACTTTGAGAAGGAGTACTGGGATCGTGTATTCCAATATTTCTTGGCTGAATATCGTAAAGGTAGAACACCTAACCCTGATGTTATGTGTAATAAGGAAGTTAAGTTCAAGGCTTTCTTAGATTATGCTGAGAAGTTAAATGCCGATTACATTGCTATGGGTCACTATGCACAATCGTTCCGTGATGATAACGGTGTTGTACATTTACTTCGTGGTGGAGATGCTAACAAGGATCAGACTTATTTCCTAAGTACTGTACAACAGCATCAACTACAAAAGGCTTTGTTCCCAATCGGTGGAATGCAAAAGTCTGAGGTTCGTCGTATTGCTGAAGAGGCTGGACTTTCAACTGCTAAAAAGAAGGATTCTACTGGTGTATGTTTCATCGGTGAGAGAAACTTCAGAAAGTTCCTTGGTGAGTTTTTGCCAGCCCAAGCTGGAACAATGATGACACCAGATGGTGAAGTTAAGGGTAAGCATGCTGGTTTGATGTATTATACAATTGGTCAAAGATCAGGACTTGGAATTGGCGGAAATGGTAAGTCAAACGAGCCATGGTTCGTTGTTGGTAAGGATATGTCTAAGAACATTCTTTATGTAGACCAAGGATATGATAATCCAAGACTTTATGCAGATCATTTGGATGCATCAGACTTGTCATTTATCACAGGTTTAGATTATGGTGATGAGTTCCACTGCACAGCCAAGTTTAGATATCGTCAACAAGATACAGGTGTTACTGTTCATGTTTTAGATGATGGTAAGGTAACTGTTGATTTTGACAATCCAGTACGTGCTATTACACCTGGACAAGAAGTTGTCTTCTATGATGGTGAGGAGTGTCTTGGTGGAGCTACAATTGATGCAGCTTACATGGCATCTAAGAAGCTACAATATATCTAGTAAGCGCAGAGGTTTACTTATTGTAAATGTGTTTAAATAAGGCATGTCAGTGTTTTATGCTAGTTTTTAGTTGAATATAAAGTGTCCCTTAGGTTATACAGATTTGTATACTTAGGGGGCTTTTTTTATTTTGAATGAAAAAGTATTACTATATAATCTCTTATGCAATATAGCCGGAGATCCAGTGATAATGGAGTTGAACAGTGGTCCTCTGTTCTTAACTCTATGAACGATTCTGAAATTTGCGTAAGCAAAACTCAAAATCGAGATTCAAGACTTTGACTTGAATCGGTCCCATTGCAGACACAATTTTGCTCTTTATCGTAGGTGGAAAATACACCTGTAACTTGAAAATAACCTTAAAAATCATCATAATAGTAATTAATTAACTTTGTAAGGTGAATAAATTATGGAATTGTACTTTGTCAGACATGGAAAGACCGAATGGAATTTAGAGGGAAAATATCAAGGCGGTCACGGTGATTCGCCACTATTACCAGAAAGTATGGAAGATATTAAATTATTAGCCAAAAGGTTGAATGATGTTAATATCGCTAATGCATATACAAGTCCATTGCCACGTGCCAAAACAACTGCTGAAACTTTGATTTCAGATATGAATCAAACAGTTACTTTGACTGTTGTAGATGGTTTGAGGGAATTTGACCTTGGCATTATGGAAGGTCAAAAGTTTGTTAAATTGGAAAAAGAGATGCCAGAGGTTATTCACGCATTTAGATATGAACCGATCGATTATGATTCAGATCGTATTAAAGGTGAATCTTTTGAAGAAGTAGCTAAACGTACAACTGCCGCAGTTAAAAAAATTGTTTCAGAGAATGATGAAAATGCATCTATTGTAATCGTCAGTCATGGGGCCGCTTTGGTAACTTTGATTCAATCGTTATTGGGAACTAAGATCGCTGATATTAGAAAAGATGGCGGTTTATCTAATACAAGTCTGACACATTTACAATATAGTAATGATGAATTCAAACTTATTAAATGGAATGAAACAGGATACTTACACAAGAAGTTGGAAAGTACCGATACTATTTGAGGTATTAAATGGATAAGAAAGCAGAAAAATTATTTAAAAATGGCGATAAAGAAGCTGCCATTAAAGAAATCGTCAATGAATTAAATCGTGATCATCATCAACTAGATAAGATTTTACAGTTATCAGCTTATTTGGTTGAGGCTGGTGATCTGGAACAAGCTGAGGAACTTTTAACAAAGTCTTTGGCCCTTTTTGATGAGAATAAAGATATTCGCTATAATTTAGGGAATGTTTACTTTTTAGCAAATAAATATGACAAAGCTAGTGAGATTTTTTCTAAATTGATTCAAGATGATTACGGATTTGAAGCTTACTTTATGGAAGCTAAAACTCTTGATGAACAAGGTAAAAAGCAAATGGCCATCGTTTATGCATTGACTGCCGTTGAAAAAAATCCTAAAGATCTCGCATCAGTTGAATTAATGGCTGATTTATTATTAGCTAACGGTAATTTCTCTGAAGCCAAAAAATATTATCAAGATGCAATTTCATTAAAGCCTAAAGCAAAGTATTATTTTAATTCAGCTTTATGCGCGATGAATTTAAAAGAAAATTATCAAACATATTTGGAGCAATCAAAAAAAATTGATCCTAAATATTTTGCTGAAAATGAAAAGAAATTATCTAATTTACAAAAATATTTAACTGAAACAGGAGATAGCAATGGCAGACGATAAAGAATATTTTGTTGGTACTGTCAAAGCTATTTTTTTTGAGAATCCAGAAAATCTATTCAAAATTTTTACGATCAAAATAAAAAAGACTAATACTGATTGGGACGGCACTGATATTGTCGTAACCGGTAGTTTTGGCAATATTTCAGAAGAAGAAGAGTATAAATTTGAAGGTCGCATGGTTGACCATCCTAAATATGGCAAGCAATTTCAGGCTGATACTTATCAGCATAGCCGGCCTAGTGGCAAAAAAGAATTGATCAGTTTTTTTTCTAGTGATGAGTTTCCGGGTATTGGTAAGAAGAAGGCTGAGAAAATTGTTGATACATTAGGTGAAAATGCTATCGACAAGATTTTGCAAGATCCTAATGCATTGGATTTTCTAAAATTGGGTGAAGAAAAAACTAACTTGATTGTGGAACAAATATCTAAAAATCATCAAACTGAACAAGTATTATATCAGTTGAGCAACTTTGGATTTGGTAACACTTTGAGTGCCCGAATCTATCAAAAATATGGAGTAAATACTTTAGAAAAAATAACTGAAGATCCGTATCGATTAGTGACTGATGTCAAGGGTGTCGGTTTTAAGCGAGCTGACGAATTGGCCAAGAATTTAAATATTCCACTTGATGATCCTCGAAGAATCAAAGGAGCTTTGATTCAATTGGTAACAGTATTGAATAATTCAACTGGCGATACTTTGATCGAACAGGATGATTTATTTAAACGTGCCATAGCAATTCTACGTTCAGATAATAATCTTGATGAATTAAAGACAAAAATTGCCGATGGATTGAAATCATTAGTCAACGACGGCGTCTTGATGTCTGAAGAAGGCAAAGTTTATGAAAAGTCACTGTATGAAGCTGAATGGTCAATTTCACAATCTTTGAAAATGATTACCGACACTTATAAAGGTGTTGAATGGAGTGACAAGGCTTTTTCCAAAGAATTAAGAAAGATCGAAAAATCATTCAAAGTTGAGTATGATCCATCACAAGAAAAAGCTATCAAGCAATCACTGACTCACTCGGTATTTCTATTGACTGGTGGTCCTGGTACTGGTAAGACAACAATTATCAACGGAATCGTTGCAGCTTATGCAAAGCTAAATGATGAAACACTTGATCCTGCTTCTGAAGATTATTCGATTGCTTTGGCAGCACCCACGGGTCGAGCGGCTAAACATATGGGTGAAGCAACTGGCTTACCGGCTATGACGATCCATCGTTTGTTAGGATTGACAGGAACCGAAGATGATGAATTTGCGGAGCCGACTCTTAATTGTAAATTGTTGATCATTGATGAGATGTCGATGGTTGATACTAAGTTATTTAAGACACTGATTGATGCCGTTCAACCAGGGACACAGGTTGTGCTTGTTGGAGATAAAGATCAGTTGCCCTCAGTTGGACCAGGTCAAATATTCTCTGATTTGATCAATAGTCAAATATTCTCGACCGTTATTCTAAAGGACATTCATAGACAAGATGAGGATTCAACAATTATTCAGCTTGCCCATGATATTAATGAGGGAAGAGTAGCTGATGAGGTTTTCCAAAATCGTTCCGATCGTAGTTTTATCGAATGTACAAGTAGAAATGTACCGGAAGTTTTATCACAAATCGTTAGTAAGTCGAGTGAACGTGGATTCGATATAGCTGATGTACAAGTTTTAGCTCCGATGTATCGTGGTGTTGCTGGGATCGATAATCTTAATTCAACGATTCAAGATGTAGTTAATCCCATGGCTGAAAAACGTAAAGAAGTTCTAATGGGAAATATCCATTATCGTATCAATGATAAAGTAGTTTATTTGGTCAATACTCCGGAAGATAATGTTTTCAATGGTGAAATCGGTAAAATTATTGGGATAATTTTGTCCAAGGAAAGTGCCGATCATGTGGATCAATTGGTAATTGATTTTGATGGAAATGAAGTTACTCTTGATCGTAAAGACTGGACCAATATTGCTTTGGCATACTGTACTTCGATTCATAAAGCGCAAGGCTCTGAGTTTGAAATGGTTATTCTACCGTTAGTTAACGAAGAATCACGTATGTTACGCCGTAATTTACTGTACACGGCGATTACACGTTCTAAGCGTCTACTTATCATGGTAGGTAATAGAAGTGCTTTTGAACGCTCGATAACTGATGAATCGGCAGAAAGAAATACTACGCTGAAGAAACGACTATTCACCGCCTTTAAAATTAAAGATACACCAGAAGAAAAAGTTGAAGAGGAATCGGAAGATATAGTTGAACCAGACTATCGTTTGACGTTAGACATGGTCATGAACAATTCCATAGATCCGATGATTGGGATGGAAAATATCACACCGTTTGACTTTAATGATCGCGAAACAGTAAATTAATACAAAATATGGAAATACTTTTATTTACATTGACAATTCCTTTATACAAGACTTATACTAAAAAAGTTATAGTTAATTATAGGGGGATTTTTTAATATGGTTGAGAGTAATAGATTGAGTCCAAATCAAGACTTTTCAGTAAGTCTTGTTGCACCGTGGGTTAAGGGAAATATCTTTGTTGATAGAAACTTTTTGCACGTTAACATTCAAAACACAGTTTTGTTTGGTCTAATTCCTGCAGGTAAACAAAAGGACACATCACCATTAGATAATCTATCTAATGTTTATACTTCATCAGAATATAAGATCGGTAGATTGTTCTTAGGAGCACTACTTATTCTTGGGGGATTGTTCACATTTAGCAATTCGGTTTTGATGGCCTTGATTTTAGTTCTAATTGGAGTAGGTATTGGCGGAAGTGGAATATTAACCGTTTTTTCATATGAACGTTCAGGTATTGAAAAGAAAGTTTACTTACCTTTCTTTGAAGCAAGTCATGCACAAGAATTAGAAGAACAAGTAATTCAAGCTTTAGGTAAGTATCAAGATGATAGAAATGTGTCACATGGAGCAAACAAAATTACTGACGCAATTAATAATAAATAAAAAAGTGATTGTTTTTTTAATTTAACAAAAAGAAGTTGCATCACACCTAATCCTAAAGGCGTGGTACAACTTCTTTTTTGTAACTATATAAATCATTTTAAATGAGTTGGAAAATATGTGAATATTTACCAGTTGTGCGGAACAGCAGGTAAATTTTCTCATACTTGGAGACGGCAAATCTTAAATATTACTCCCAAAAACGGAATCTGTTTGATAACCCCAATAGGCGGGATCTTTATAAGTAAAGGCATATTCAAGAATGGTACCTTTAACATTGGGTAAATAAGTTTTTCTTCTCTGATACATAAATACTGGATATTGTTTGTGATTGAAATAATTTAGAATACTTTCATCATCAAGCATCTCAACTGTTGTTCTTTGTGAATATGGTAGTTTGTAAGGATCGATTCCCGAATCTTCACGTATCCGCTGGTAAACGGAGTCGAAGTTATGCAGATCGATCAAAGCTTCTTTTGAAATATATTGGGAATTGATGTAGTTAACGGTATATTGAACCACTTCATCACCAATATAACGTAGACGTTTGATCTCGAAGTATTGAGATTTGGAATCGATTTTTAGGATCTCTTGGATATTTTTTTGATTGTTTTCTTGGGCTGAAAGAACTTTTACACCTTCAGTATTACCGTTTGACATATTTAGGTCAGTCAATAGGACAACACTACGATGGTTTTCTTTGGCGACAAAAGTACCCTTACCCTTGATCCGGGTAACTTTATTATTTTGCTGCAAGTCGTTGAGGACCTTTACAGCTGTGGTAGAACTGACTTCAAAACGTTTACAGATATCAGATTCACTGTAAAATTTGTCACCTTGGTTGAATGAACCATGGTTAAGCTCGTCAGTTAAAATTTCGATAATTTCTTGATATTTAGGTGTGAGCAATTAAATTCCTCCCTGTTTAGAATTCAACTTTTGCCACGCGGACAATTAAGTCAGTTCCATACTTAAAACCAGTTGCATCAATAGTTAGCATATCATTGTTTTGGGTGAAACTTAACTTTTCTTTGTTATCTAACCAGGAAATTTTCTTTGCTTTTTTATTAATACCAGTAAATGAACGTGGATTGACACCTTCACCACCTAAAACGACGTTGCTATTACCAACGATTTTTAGATCGAAAATGAAGAGATATGTATTTTTACCATCTGAAAGTGCAAAATCTTTCATTTGGTAACCTGATTTAATATCAGTGGGGCGTGCTTCATAAATAGCTTGGCTATTATGATCCATCCAAAGTCCGATAAATTTCATATATTCTTTGGAAATGATAGGAATCTCCCCAGTTCCAGTTAATCCGATATTTATCAGAATATTAGCACCGATATCTCTGGCATGGCAAATCGTTTCGATAACTTCACGAGGTGATTTAAAGTTGATATCTGATTTGGCAAAACCCCAGTGTTGGTTTAAAGTCAATGAAATCTCCCCAGCAACGTATTTTTGTCCATCATCACCATGATTGATTGAGTCCGGTGTACCACGTTCGTAAGTAACCGCGTCAATTTCGGGATTAATGATTTTACCACGGTTTTTAAGACCAGTGTTATTTATGATCATAGCATCAGGTTGATATTTACGAATGGTTCCATAAAGATCGTCCAGATGCCAGTCGGCATCTTTTTTATTCCAGTTACCATCAAACCAGAATCCACCGATCGAGCCGTAATTCTTGGAAAGTATTTCAACCGACTTACGTAAATATTCCAGATATTTATTAAAGTCATTTTCGTATAGAGGATTGTGCCAGTCATAAGTTGCCATATATAAGAAAGGTTTAATGTCGTATTTATGACAAGCGTCAACAAACTCTTTGATGAGATCTCGTTTGGCCAAACTATGTATGGCATCAAAATTGCTTAATCCTTGACTATCATAGAGGAAAAATCCTTCATGGTGTTTGGCAGTTAGGACGATATATTTTGCACCCATAGATTTAGCCTGTTGAACGATTTTTTCTGCATCAAAATCTTTAGCGGAAAAAGTATCAGCTAATTTTTCATATTTTTCTTTATTGATACCATGGATAAATTCAGTCCATTCACCTTGGCTTAATTGTGAATATAGACCCCAGTGAATGAATAGTCCTAATCCTAAATCTTCGTAATTTTTGATTCTTTTTAAAGGAACGTTCATGTTGATCCTCCTTAGTTGAGTAATTCACTCAATCTTATCATCATTAAGTTAACACATTAAGATATACTAATTCAAGTAGTAAGGAAAATGGTAAAGACCTTTATACCAGGACTTAAATGAATTTTAAGATTTATTGTAATCGTTTACCTAATGTGTTAGACTTATCCCGAAATAGGTTAATGTACTAAGTAAATAATTTAGATGGTGGTGAGAAGCAATGTACGTATTATCAAGTCATGGTAATTATGCTAAAGAGACTTTGAAGAGCTGTGAAATGATCACAGGAGAATTAACTGATTTTGCAACGATCTCTTTCCATGATCCTATGGGTGTGAATGATATGGTGAGTGAGTATGACAAACTATATAGTAGTAACACGTCGGATACATTCAACATAATTACTGATATTAAGAATGGTACTCCAGCAAATTCGGCAATTCTGTTTAAATCAGAACATGATGATGTACGAGTATTCGCAGGATTATCATTGAGTTTAGTTTTGACAATAGCAACGGGAACTCCTATCGAGGAAGCACTTAAAGAAAATCGGGAAGTTTTAACTGAAATCGATCCTCAAAAGGAAATTGCTAAGAAACAAGAAACTAGTGAGATCAATAATCCAGAGGTTGATGCAACTTCAACTAAAGACCCAATTGTTAATGTCAGAGTTGACGCACGTTTGATCCATGGTCAAGTCGCAACAATGTGGACTAGAAAGCTCAATGCAACTAGGATCATGGTTATTGATAATGAAATTGTAAAGAGCGACGTACAAAAGATGACCTTGAAAACGGCCGTTCCCAGAGGCGTACATCTAAGTATCCTGACTAGTCAGGGTGCTGCAAAGAGATTAAAGGATAAAAAATATCAAGGACAAAGAGTCTTTATTTTAGTTAGAGATCCCAAAGTCTTACAAGAATTGGTTGAACAAGGTGTAAAAATTGAATCGATCAATGTTGGTAATATGTCGATGTCAGAAAATGCCCGTCAAATTGCCAAAAGTGTTGCTGTAACGGATTCAGATGAAACCGTATTTGAATATCTATCTAATCAAAATGTTGATCTTTATCATCAAATGGTACCAAATGATAATAAACAGGAATTTATGAATTTATTGAAAAAGGGGCGTAAATAATCATGACAATAGTTTGGTGGCAAATACTATTATTAACAGCCTTAGCCTTCTGGATGATCATTGATCAGATCACCGTTGGTATTTTATGCAATTATCCATTATTGATCGGGTTCGTTGCCGGAATAATTATGAGCGATATTAAAACAGGTTTAGTCGTCGGTGCCACGTTACAATTGATGGTTTTAGGTGTTGGTACATATGGTGGTGCCAGTATGCCGGACTTTATGACTGGTGCCATTATTGGTACAGCATATGCTGTAATGACTGGAAAGGGTATTGATTTTGCGATTGGATTAGCTGTTCCAGTTGGACTTTTAATGGTTCAACTTGATGTTTTAGCACGTTTCATCAATACGTTCTTCTTACATCGAGTTGATAAACATATCGCCGAGGGTGATACAAAAAATGTTGCCAGAAATATTGTTTACGGTGTATTTCCATGGGGATTATCAAGAGCTGTACCTGTTTTCATTATGTTGATCGTTGGTAATAATGTGGTTTCGAAGATTGTTGAATGGATGCCACAATGGCTCTCAAATGGCTTAAATGTCGCTGGTGGAATTTTACCAGTCGTCGGTATTGCAATTCTGTTGAGATTCTTACCTACGAAGAAATTTATCGCATATTTGATCGTTGGATTTATTGCTGCAGCATACTTGAAGATGCCAATGTTAGGTGTTGCACTACTTGGCCTCGCATTAGCCATCATGTACTACAAGCAAAATGATAATAGCGATAATAATAAATCACAATCTCAAGACGATGGAGGCGTGGAAAATGAACTCGGCGAATACGAAAACTAAGATCACGAAGAAAGATCTTTTTAAAGCAAATTGGCGCTGGCTTTGGTCCAGTCAGATCTGTTGGAATTATGAAAGAATGATGTCAACTGGATATCTTTATACGATGTTACCAACATTGAAAAAATTATATCCAGATGATGATGATTTGATTGAAATGATGAAGACACATAACCAATTCTTCAATACCAATGCCTATGTCGGTGGTTTCATTGTCGGCATGGATATGGCTATTGAGGAAAAGGAAGGTACCAAAGCTAAAGATACCGTTGCTGGTTTAAAGACTGGTTTAATGGGACCATTTGCTGGTGTTGGTGATACGATTGTTGGGGTTATTTTGCCAACTATCTTTGGTTCCATTGGTGCTTATATGGGGTTAAAGGGTAATCCGATCGGTGCTATTATCTGGTTACTCGTAAACTTCGCAGTATTGTTCTTGAGATTTACTTTGTTACCTTTGGGTTATGCCCAAGGTGAAAAGTTGATTTATGCCGCCGGTGATAAACTAAACCGTATCACCGACGCAGCCATCCTTCTTGGTGTAACAGTTGTAGGAGCCTTGATACCTACAGTTGTTTCCGCCAAAGTTCCCTTAGTCTTCCAAAGTGGTAAAGTTACTTTGAAGGCTCAATCTGTATTGAATCAAATCATGCCATCACTAGTTCCAGTACTATTAGTTGCACTTTGCTATTGGTTATTAGGAAAGAAAAAGATGAATTCAACACGTTTGATCGTCTGTGTACTAATAGGTGGAATCATTCTTGGTGGTTTTGGAATTTTGAGTAAATAACAGAAAAAAAGATAGTCGATACTTTTTAATAAGTATCGACTATCTTTTTTACTATTTTTCAATTGGTAACCAGAAAGGATGTGATGAAACTTCAAAGTTTATTTCAAATTCTTGTGGTTTTAATTCCTCGCCATCCATTTGACCATATTCGTCATGTAAACTACTCAAAGTAAACGACTTGGTTTGTGTGTGCCAGACATTTTCATCTTGTAAATGTGATCCATTGGTTAATAGTTTGCTGAAAAGTTTAACAAAGGTCATTCCCGTGATCTTATTGACAACGACTAGATCAAGCTTGCCATCAAAAGGGGTCGCCAGAGGATCGATCGCCACACCACCACCAAAATAGGGATGATTAGTTGCTGAAACAATATAGGCTTGATCGAATTTTTTGATACCATCGTCGGTTATCACTGTTAATGGAAAAGCACCTTGTTCTTTGATTACTTTCACTAAACTTGAAACGTAGGCTAAAGTGCCCAATTTCATCTTATTTAGAAAGTCTTTTCTCTTAGAGTGATTGGTCGTATAGACCGTGTTAGCGTCAAGTCCAATGCCAATATTATTTACAAAATACTTTGTCTGTTTAGGAAAAGTAGCTTTACCGATATCAATTAAACGTGGATTTTCCATCGATAAAATATCTTGTAATAAAATCAGAGGCTTAATATGATGCAGTTTAATACCACGACTAAAGTCATTGCCAGATCCGGCTGGAATATAGGCTAATGGCGTGTTAGGATTCTTGGAATTCTTAACACCATTGACAGACTGATTAAGAGTTCCATCACCACCGAGTACTAGTATCTTAGTATTTACTTCCAAATGGTCTGCAAGTTCTTGAGCAATTCTGACACCATCACCATTTTTTTGGGTGGTGTGAATTTGAAAGTCAATATCATTCTTTTTAAGAAAGTGTTTGATAGTTTTCCATATTCGTAATGATTCACCATTACCAGCTTTGCGATTTAAAATTATTTCCAGTTTGTTAATTTTCGTCATAATAAACCCCTTAAAAAATAAAAAAGCAGATCAAATTGATCTGCTTAGATAGAAGTGGAAATTATCATTGGTAAAATCACAGGATTTCTGGCTGTACGTTTGTATAGAAATTCTTGCAATCCTTCAATTATAATTCGTTTCAATGATGCTTCAGTAACTTTTTCCTCATTATCAAAGGCACTTTTAATTAAATGGAAGACACGTTTTTGAGCTTGATTGATCAACTCGCCTGATTCACGCATATAAACAAATCCACGTGATAGAATGTCAGGTCCAGCAAGTACAATATGTTTTTGATAGTCAATAGTAGCAACTACTACAACCATACCTTCTTCAGAAAGTACTTGTCGATCATGGATAACTACATTACCAATATCGCCGACACCTTTGCCGTCAACATAAACGTCTCCAGCAGGGATGTGTCCAGCGACATGAGCTGAATCTTTAGTTAATGCTAAAACATCGCCATTTTCTAGTAGGAAAGAGTGGTCCATTGGCACATCACATAAAGCAGCTAATTCAGTATGGATCTTCAACATTCTGTATTCACCGTGAATTGGCATAAAGAATTTAGGCTTCATTAATCGAAGCATTAATTCCTGTTCAGTTTGACCACCATGACCAGAAGCATGGATGTTGTTTACTTTACCATGGATAACCTCTGCACCAGCTTCAGAAAGTTGGTTGATCAAGTGATTGACACTAATTGTGTTACCAGGAATAGGGTTACTTGAGAAAATAACCGTATCACCAGGTTGAATACTGATCTGTCTATGTGTACCATTAGCAATTCTACTTAAAGCAGCTAATGGTTCACCTTGTGATCCTGTACAAAGGATCAAAGTTTCATTTGCTGGAGTTTTGTTCAATTCATGTGGGTCGATGATCATATCATCAGGAATATTTAAATAGCCTAATTCGCGACCATTGGCAATTGCCGATTCCATACTTCGGCCAAATACAGCAATTTTTCGACCTTGTTGCATGGCAGCGTCAACCGCTTGCGATACACGATAAATATTAGAAGCAAAGGTAGCAAAGATGATCCTTCCTTCAATTGTTTCAAATATTTGGTGAATTGTTAGTCCAACTGATCTTTCAGATTTTGAAAATGTTGGTATTTCAGCATTTGTACTATCAGATAGTAGACATAAAACTCCATCTGATCCCAACTTTGCCATTTTTTGTAAGTTTGGAGCAGGCAATCCAGCTACTGGTGTAAGGTCGAACTTAAAGTCACCAGTTTCTACGATAGTACCTTGGGGCGTTTGAACTGCAACACCTAAAGTATCAGGGATAGAGTGAGTTGTTCTGAAGAATGAAACACTAGTTTTTGGAAATTTAATAACAGTATCTTCTTCAATGGGATACATTTTAGTAGTTCTGAGCAAACCATGTTCTTCAAGTTTACCTTTTATTAAAGCACAGGCTAATGGACCGGCGTATATAGGAATGTTAGGTAACTTTTGAAGTAAGAAGGGAATACCACCAATATGATCTTCATGACCATGGGTAATAAATAGTCCCTTAATTTTGTCTTGGTTTTGAACGAGATAGCTGTAATCAGAAATAACATAGTCAATTCCTAACAGTTCATCTTCTGGAAACTTAATTCCGGCATCAATAACGATCAATTCATCCTGATATTGAACACCGTACATATTTTTACCGATTTCGCCAAGGCCCCCGATGGCAAAAACAGCAACTTCGTTATTTTTAACTTTAAACGACATTAACTAAAACTCCGTGAGCTTGTATGAAGGGTCTTTTTGCTCGTATTCCAAGTGTTTTTCGTCAAGCTCCTGAATGAATTCGATATGGTACTTTGTATTTTTTTCTACTGTTTCACGAACCTCGATACTTGAGTCAGCATTCATGTATAGTGACTTAGTAAATTCACGACGGGGGTTATCTAGTTCGCTTTCTTGATATAAAACTTTATAAATCAAATTGGTTTCTCCTTTAATGTTTATTAACGAAACAGGTCAGCTTCGTTTATTAATTTCTTGTCCATTAAACGTGCAATAATACAGATGACACCAGTGTAACATAGAACCAGTTTCAAGTATACTTAGCGCTGTTCTACGAGATTACTACAGTACTTGGATCGAGTTCGAATGGTTCTTTTTTGTCGATCTTGTCGTAGTATAAATGTCCGTTTAAATGATCGATTTCATGTTGGCAAACAATCGCAGGGTAATCTCTAACACGAAGTGTTTGAGAATTTCCATCGAAGTCATCATATTTGATCGTAATCCGATCTGAACGAGGTACGAATCCAGGTACATCTTTGTCAACAGAGAGGCAACCTTCACCTTCAGATAGAGCGGCATTTTGTACTGAATTTCTGACGATAACAGGGTTTATCAAGGTGATTTTAAGTTGTGGTTTGTCAGATCCATCTTCTGCAGGCACCAAAACTGATGCCATCATTTTAGAAACGCCAACTTGAGGAGCAGCTAAACCGACACCGGCACGTAACTGATGCTTTTCGGCAATTTTTTCATCTTGACTGTTGATCAGATATTCCATCATGTCAGCAGCTAGTTTCTTGTCTTCATCACTCAATGGGAATTCGACTTTTTGAGATACTTTTCTTAATACAGGGTCACCATCGCGAACGATGTCTTTCATTAAATACATAATTTCCTCCAGATATTTAGATTTGAGTTATATCAGTACTTCTATTATAAATTATTTTACGTTAAAAAATGAAATATAACTTAAATTACTTTACAAAATTACTTTATCAGACTGAATTCTATTAGTTAAGACGTTTCTTTACACCTTTAATAGGAAGTTTATTTGTGAGACAGTTTTTCTTGTGGAGAAAGGTGTCATATTCTCAAAAATAATTTTTGGGGTTTTACTTTAAAACTTTCAGAAAGGAAATTTTTGATAGCTGTTTTTTAATTAATTGTAAGAGAGCACCGTCAAAAGTACTCGTGAAATGTTTATAGAATGTTCTGACAGTGAATTATTGATGAATTACCCTTAATTTCAATAGCATCGATGATCCCTTGACGATATTTGTTTTATAGACACGACTAATGATGGTTATCAATTCGAAAAATAGTTGTCTGACACATGGACGTAATGACAATAAAAAATAATTTTTTTATTTTATTATTAATATTGAACAAAAAAATGATAATTGTGAATCAAATAACTAGATAAAGATTTTTGGATGACTGATATAAAAGGTACTTAATCATATTTTAAAAAAACTTTCACTTTTAAGCTGTCAAATGTGAGTAAATGAACTTAGTTGCCACAGCTTGAAGAATCGTGATAAGATTAGCTCGCACACCGATGTAACCGTTTTCAGCAGAACTAAAGGGGAATATACTTATGAACAAAACTGAGAAAGAACGGATTGTCGAGGAGGAGCAAAAAGATGCTTCTCCCGTAATAATTCAGCTCGGGATTTTTGCTGCGGTATTGTTTGTATCCAATATTTTATCTGTGATAATGCCGAAAGCATTTCCAGTACCAGTGCCAGTCTGGGGTTTGATAATCCTATACGTTCTTTTAACGACACATGTAGTTAAATTACACCAGGTTGAAAAGCTATCTGGCTTTTTGATCGGGATTATCGGAGTTTTCTTTGTCCCATCTGGTATTCAGATGTACAAAAGTTTGGATCTAATTAAGGAGGATGGAATTACTTTAATCATTGCGATTATCGCTTCGACGATAATATTATTGATAACTGTAACCTTTACTGCGAGACTTTTTATTTCTATTAGTAAAAAAATTAGAAACAGGAGGGCATGATATATGCAGTTTATCAATAATACATTCTTTGGAATATTTGTTTCAGTGGCAGTTTATTTAATTGGGCTCTACTTATTTAACAGGTTTAATAATTTTTTCTTATTTCAACCACTGTTCGTCGGAATGATTTTAGGCATTTTTGTACTATGGATTTTAGAACAAACGATGGGAGTTTCTTCTACTGTAATATATGATGCTTTTTGGCATGGAGGTAAAGACAACTTCATCGGCGCCAATTTATTATTCTGGTTCTTAGGACCAGCTACAATATCTTTTGCAGTTCCACTATATAAACGAAATGATATTGTCAAAGATTATTGGGTCGAAATACTACTATCTTTAATAGTAGGTTTATTCATCAGTTTGGTCATTATTTACTTAATGTGCAGAGCTCTCAATTTGAGTGATTCTGAAATTGCTTCATTATTACCACAATCAGCAACAACCGCCATTGCTTTACCACTTTCAACTAGTATTGGCGGTATACCAGCTATTACTGCTATGACGGTAATTTTAAATTCGGTGATTGTATTAGCGATAGGGGATCAGCTTGTTAAATGGTTGAAACTTGATACTGACCCTATTGGTATTGGATTAGGTTTAGGTACTTCTGGACATACGATCGGTTCGGCCAAAGCTGTTAAGCTTGGTTCCATAGAAGGAGCAATGGCGTCAATTGCCGTCATTGTCGTGGGAATTGTAACCAATATTGTTGTTCCATTATTTGCACGATTGATTGGTTTAAAATAATTTTTTTCTAAGGAGATTGTTATGAAGCTTATTGACTACGGTGTAAGAGAAGATGAAATGCAATATATAAAGGATTGGTCAAAAGAAAACGATATTGAAGTTGAAATCGTTTCTGACCTTTTAACTGCAGAAACTATTGAAGCTGCTAAAGGATTCGATGGTGTTGTGGCATATCAACAACTCCCATATGATCCAATTATTTTCGACAAGATGAATGAATATGGTATTCATGTTATTTCATTGAGAAATGTCGGGACAGATAATTTACCTATTGATGCACTTATAAAAAACGATATTAGACTTACAAATGTTCCAAGCTATTCCCCAGAAGCTATTGCCGAGTATTCGGTAACAGGATTGATGGCATTACTAAGAAGTATGAAATCTATGATTAGAAAAGTAGATAACCATGACTTCAGATGGGCACCAGATATCGGTAGAGAACTAAATTCTCTTACTGTTGGTGTTGCTGGTACCGGAAGAATTGGTCGTGCCGCAATTAAAATTTATCAAGGTTTTGGGGCAAAAGTTATTGCTTATGATAAATTTCACAATTCAGAACTCGAGGAGCAAGGCATGTACGTTGATAGCCTTGACGAACTCCTAAAGAATTCAGATGTTGTAACGCTTCATTTACCTAGTCTTGGTAAGGGCAATACTGTCATCAATAAGGATACTATTTCAGAAATGAAAGACGGTGCCATTGTTGTCAATACTGGACGTGGAGATTTGATCAAGACAAAAGACCTCTATGATGCAGTAGAAAGCGGTAAATTAGCCGGATCTGTTCTTGATGTTTACGAAAACGAGGTTGGTATTTTCAACAGCGACCTTTCCAATAGTGAACTTAATGATGACCTACTAGAAGCAATGATCAAACATCCTAAATTTATCATCACACCTCATATTGCCTTTTACACTACTAGGGCAGTAAAGAACATGGCTACAATTTCACTAGATTCTATGGTAGAAGAACTTCAAAATGGTACCTCTAAAAATGAAATTAAACTAGGAAAATAGTTAATTAATTCACAAAGATTTAACCGGAAATTTTTTATTGAAAGCGGTTAAAAAACCCTTGTTTTTTTCATAATCAATGATAGTATTAAGAGTGTGAAAGCCCTTTCAATGCAGGTTGGACGGGTGAGTTTCTTTAATGAAAGGACTGTAAGAGAATGGCAAACAAACCGATTGTTGACTTTGAAACTATTAAAAAAGATTTATCAAATAATCCAAAGCCAATTCAAGTTTTAAATGAAAACGCTGAAATTGTGGATCAAAAGACTTTTGATTCATTTTCAGATGATGACTTAGTTGAATTTATGAAGAAAATGGTTTGGGAACGTGCATTGCACGAACAAACTATGAACTTCTCACGTCAAGGACGTATGGGATTCTACGCACCAACAGAAGGAGAGGAAGCTTCTGAAATGGGTACTGTGTTGGCAATGAAGAAACAAGATTACTTATTGCCAGCATACCGTGATGTTCCTCAATTGATTCAACATGGCGCTACAGTTACTGAAGCATACCTATGGTCAAGAGGACATGTCGTAGGTAATAAGTATGAAGCACGTGCTATGATGCCACAAATCATTATTGGTGCTGCTTATGATGAAGCTGCCGGTGTTGCTTTAGGACTTAAGAAGAATGGTGAAGATGCTATTGCATTCACATATACTGGTGATGGTGGTACTTCTCAAGGTGATAGTTATGAAGGTATGAACTTCGCAGGTGCTTTCCAAGCTCCAGCATTGTTCATCGTTCAAAATAATGGCTTTGCCATTTCAACACCTCGTCGCAAGCAAACAGCTGCTCCAACATTAGCTCAAAAGGCTGTTGCTGCTGGTATTCCTAGTGTTCAAGTTGATGGTATGGATATCTTAGCTTGTTATAAGGTTGCTAAGGCTGCCCGTGAATACATTACAGCCGGTAATGGACCAGTTATGATTGAAACATTAACATATCGTTACGGTGCTCACTCAAGTGCTGGTGATGATCCTACTCGTTATAGAACTGAAGAAGAAACAAAACCTTGGTTCGATAAAGACCCATTGATTCGTTTAAGAAAAGTTCTTGAAGACAAAGGTTTATGGTCAGACGAGGATGAAGAAAAACTTGTTGATGAATATAAAGCATCATTCAAGGATGCTATCAAGGAAGCAGATGCTGTTGAACCAGATACAGTGCCAGCTATGTTGAAACGTACATTCGAAGTCCCAACTCCAGAAATAAAAGCTGAAATTGAAAAATTTGAAGAAAAGGAGTCGAAGTAACGATGGCAAAGAAAACCTATATTAAAGCAATTACTGACGCACTTGACATTGTCTTAGACGAAGATCCAAAAACATTGATCTTCGGTGAAGATGTTGGTAAAAACGGTGGTGTATTTAGAACCACACAAGGTCTTCAAGAAAAATATGGTGAAGATCGTGTCTTCGATACTCCATTGGCTGAATCTGGAATTTTAGGTATGGCAACTGGTCTAGGTGTTACTGGCTGGCGTCCAATCCCTGAAATTCAATTTATGGGATTCTCATTTGAAGCTATTGACCAAATTGTTGGCCAACAAGCAAGGATGCGCTTCCGCTTTGATGGTAAGCAAACAGCACCTGTTACAATCCGTACACCTTATGGTGGTGGTACACATACTGCTGAAATGCACGCTGATAACCTAGAAAACTACTTTACAGGTACACCAGGTTTACGTGTTGTTATGCCAAGTAATCCATATGATGCTAAAGGACTATTGATTTCATCTGTTGAAAACAATGACCCTGTTCTATTTATGGAAAACCTTAAGTTATATCGTTCAATGAAGGATGATATTCCTGATGGCAAGTATACAGTTCCATTGGACAAAGCTAATGTTTCACGTGAAGGTACAGATATTACTATTGTTGCTTATGGTGCTGAAGTTAATGAAGCACTTAAAGTTGCTGAAAAATTAGCTGCTGAAAAAATCTCTGTTGAAGTTATTGATTTAAGAACTGTTTCTCCTATTGATACAGAAACAATCTTCAAATCAATTGAAAAGACACACAAAGTTGTAGTTGTACAAGAAGCTCAAAAGATGGCTGGTGTTGGAGCACAAGTTGCTTCAGCTATCTCAGAAAACGCTATTATGTCTCTTGATGCACCTATTGGTAGAGTTGCCGCTCCAAACAGTGTTTATCCATTTGCCCAAGCCGAAGATATTTGGATCCCAGGCGCAGATGAAATTGAAGAAAAAGTTAGAGAAATTTTAAATTATTAATAAAAACTACTAATAGATAGGTAATTGAAGGGAAGGATTCTAGCCATGGCATTTAAATTTAAGCTACCAGAACTAGGCGAAGGAATGGCCGAAGGTGAAGTCGCTAGCTGGCTTGTTAAAGAAGGAGACACAGTTAAAGAAGATGATTCTTTAGTTGAAATCCAAAATGATAAGTCTGTTGAGGAACTACCATCACCAGTCTCAGGTACTATTAAACAAATCGTTGCTCAAGAAGGACAAACTGTAGAAATCGGTGATACATTGATCGTTATCGATGATGGATCAGCTGATACAGGCGACGATGATGAAGCTCCAGCTGCAGCCGCATCAGATGACTCAACTGCCGCTCCCGCAGAAGAAGCTGCTCCAGCAGCAGAACCTGCTAAGGATGCTACAGGATCAGCAAATGCTGATTACTTAGCAATGCCATCAGTACGTCAATTGGCACGTGATAAGGGCGTTGATTTATCACAAGTTACACCAACTGGTGACCATGGACAAATTACAAAGGCTGACGTTGAAGGATTTAACGGTGCCGCTGCTGCCCCAGCTAAAGAAGCTGCTCCAGCCGCCGCTGCTGCACCTGCTTCAACAGCTACAGCAATCAGACCTTACAAGTCAGATAATCCAGAACTTGAAACACGTGAAAAGATGACTATGACTAGAAAAGCCATTGCTAAAGCAATGTCAAATTCTAAGCACAGAACTCCACACGTTACAAGTTTCGATGATGTTGAAGTTTCAGCTTTGATGGCTAACCGTAAGAAATACAAGGCAGTTGCTGCTGATAAAGATATCAAGCTAACATTCTTGCCATATATTGTTAAAGCTTTAGTTGCTGTTATGAAGGAATATCCTGAATTTAACGCTTCTATTGATGATACAACTGAGGAAATTGTTTATAAACACTACTTTAACGTTGGTATTGCTACAAACACAGATCATGGTTTGTATGTACCAAACATTAAGGATGCTGATTCTAAGGGAATGTTCCAAATTGCCAAAGAAATCTCAGAAAATACACAAGCTGCATATGACAACAAATTGAATGCTAAGTCAATGTCTGGTGGTTCAATCACTATCAGTAATGTTGGTTCAATCGGTGGTGGCTGGTTTACACCAGTTATCAACCAACCTGAAAGTGCTATTTTAGGTGTTGGTAAGATTGCTAACGAACCTTACGTTGATGAAGACGGAAACATCCAAGTTGGTAAGATGTTGAAGCTTTCACTAAGTTATGATCACAGACTAATTGATGGTGCATTGGCTCAAAATGCCTTGAACCTCATGAAGAAATTATTGCATGAACCAGATATGCTACTAATGGAGGGCTAGTTTAAAAATGGCAGATAATGTTGTAGAAAAAGATACTGTTATCATTGGTTCGGGACCCGGCGGATATGTTGCCGCTATTCGTGCCGCTGAATTGGGACAAACAGTAACCGTAATTGAAAAATCAGATACTGTTGGTGGAGTTTGTTTGAACGTTGGATGTGTTCCTTCAAAGGCTTTAATTACAGCCGGACACAGACTACAACAAGCTAAGAATGCCGAAACATATGGTATTACAACAAAAGAAGCCACAATTGACTTCACAAAGACACAAGCTTGGAAAGACGAAAAAGTTGTTGCTCGTATGACAAACGGTGTTAACATGCTTTTGAAGAAGCACAAGGTTGAATTGATCCAAGGAGAAGCATACTTGGACAACGATACACAACTACGTATCATGCCTGCTGGCCCTCGTCAATTTATGGATAATGGTGGCGGTCAAACTATCAAGTTCAAGAATTTGATTCTTGCTACTGGTAGTCGTCCTGTTGAAATCAAAGGATTCAAGTTTGAAGACAGAATCGTTGATTCAACTGGTGGTTTGAACCTTAAACAAGTTCCTAAGGAACTTGTAATCATCGGTGGTGGATATGTTGGTACTGAATTAGCCGGAGCATATGCTGACTTAGGTGCACATGTTACTATCCTTGAAGGTACACCACAAATTATTCCTAACTTTGAAAAAGATATGGTTTCAGTTGTTAAGAAGAACCTTGAAAAGAAAGGTGTTACTATCGTTAATAACGCCATGGCTAAGAAGGGTGAAAACGGTAAAGACAACGTTACTGTTACTTATGAAGTTGATGGTAAGGAAGAAAAAGTTGTTGCAGATTACTGTATGGTAACTGTTGGACGTCGTCCAAATACTGACAACTTTGGTCTTGAAATGACATCTGTTAAGACTACAGATCGTGGACTTATTGAAGTTGACGAACAAGGTCGTACAAATGTTCCTAATATTTATGCTATTGGTGATATTGTTCCTGGTCCAGCTTTGGCTCATAAGGCTTTCTTTGAAGCTAAAACTGCTGCAGGTGCTATCTCTGGAAAGAATACTGCTAATGACTTTATCGGTGTTCCTGCTGTCTGCTTTACAGACCCAGAACTAGCAAGTGTTGGTCTAACACAAGCCGAAGCTAAAGATAAGGGTATCGAAGTTTCATCAGCTAAGTTCCCATTTGCTGGTAATGCTCGTGCCGTATCATTAGACGCTCCAGAAGGCTTTGTAAGATTAATTGCTAAGAAAGATACTGGTACACTTATTGGTGCACAAATCGTTGGCCCTGGTGCTAGTGATTTGATTTCTGAATTAAGTGTTGCCGTTAACTGTCAATTGAATGCCGAGGATATTGCCTTGACAATTCACCCACATCCAACATTAGGTGAACCAATTCAAGAAGCAGCCGACATTCTTATCGGATATCCTACACATATTTAGTTAAAAATTTAAAAAGGATCAGAGATTCCAGTGAGGGATTTCTGATCTTTTTTGGGTTGGACAGATCGGCAAGTTAGCTGATTTAAGTAATAGGTGATGCACTTGCATCACTTTTTTTGTATAGTATAGTAAATGGTTGAAAAGGGGAATACTTATGCACGAAAACTATAGTTATCCATTAGATGAAGATTGGAACAATGATGAAATAATTACGGTGATGGCACTCTACAATGCAGTTGAGTCGGCATATGAGCATGGTATTAAACGAGAAGATTTTTTAAATAAATATCGATCATTCCAACAAGTAGTATCAATGAAGATGGAACAGAAGCGTCTGGACCATGAGTTTGAGACTGAATCAGGATATTCCATATATAAAGTTTTTAAGCAATGTCAAAAAACACCTGATAATGAGAAAGTAAGGGTTCAATATGAAAATAAATATTAAAGAAATGGATGAATTTTTGGTTGAATTACTAAGTGAAGTTGGGAAGAATCTCTTGGTAGACTCAAAAAAGGATAAGTCTGTTGGGACAAAAAGCAGCCGGATCGATTTGGTTACTAACTTTGATAAATCTACTGAGAAATGGTTAGTTGGCAAAATAAAAGAAAAATATTCCGAAGCAACGATCTTTAGTGAAGAAGGCTATGGAGATGTCGTAAAAGATATGTCCGGATTAGTTTTCTTTGTTGACCCGATTGATGGTACAATGAACTTTGTGAAACGACGCGATGATTTTGCCTCGATGATAGGAGTTTATCTGGATGGCAAACCGTTTCTAGGCGCAATAATTGATGTTGTTAAACAAGAAATCTATCATGGCGGACCTGATTATGGAGTATTTAGAAATGAAGAAAAAGTAATTAGTCCTAAAAATCAGTCATTACCAGAAGGCTTAGTTGATATCAGCTGGCCAATGGTTGTAGCAGATCGTTTTAATTCTCAAGCAGTTGTACAAAAGAGTAGCGGATTGAGAATTTATGGTAGTGCAGGGATTATCTTTGAACATTTAATCTTTGGTAGAGAGGTTTTATACATGTCTTATTTGGCTCCCTGGGATCTAGCTGCGGGTCGAGTACTCTGTGAAAGTCTCGGTTTAAAGGTCTCGACTATTGACGATAGCCCCGTAAATATGCTAAAATCACAAGTCGTAATAGTTGGTACTGAAAAAGTTATTTCAGAGGTACTAAAGACAGTTAAAAAATAATAACTGAAACTGTGAATTACAATCACAGTTTTTTTATTGCAAGTAATCCAGTCGCATTACTATTAATGGAAGGAAGAAGTACTTTGACTAAATTAAGAGAAGATATTAGAAATATTGCCATTATCGCCCACGTTGACCACGGTAAGACAACCTTAGTTAATGAAATGTTAAAACAATCAGATACATTAGGGGAACATTACCAAATTCAAGATCGTGCTATGGATACCAACGCTATCGAAAAGGAACGTGGTATCACAATTCTTTCAAAGAATACAGCCGTTGATTATGACGGTAAAAAGATCAACATTTTGGATACACCAGGACACGCCGATTTCGGTGGTGAAGTTGAGCGTATCATGAAGATGGTTGATGGTGTTCTACTTGTTGTTGATGCATACGAAGGAACTATGCCTCAAACACGTTTCGTTCTAAAGAAAGCTTTGGAACAACATCTAACACCTATTGTTGTTATCAACAAAATTGATAGACCAGGTGCTCGTCCTGAAGAGGTTGTTGATGAAGTTCTTGAATTGTTTATCGAATTAGGTGCTGATGATACACAACTTGATTTCCCTGTTATTTACGCTTCAGCTATTAACGGAACATCAAGTTATGATTCAGATCCAGCTGCACAAAAGCACACAATGGACCCATTGTTCGACACAATTTTGAAGACTATCCCAGCTCCAGTAGATAACTCTGACGAACCATTACAATTCCAAGTTGCTTTACTTGATTATAATGACTACGTTGGACGTATCGGTATTGGACGTGTCTTCCGTGGAACTATCAAAATCGGTGATAATGTTACCGTTATGAAGCTTGATGGATCAACTAAGAATTTCCGTGTTACTAAGATTTTCGGTTTCATGGGTCTTGATCGTGTTGAAGTTCAAGAAGCTAAGGCTGGAGACTTGATTGCTGTTTCTGGTATGGAAGATATCTATGTTGGTGAAACTGTTTGTCCAGTTGACCATGAAGAGGCACTTCCATTATTACGTATTGATGAACCAACACTTCAAATGACTTTCTTACAAAATAACTCACCTTTCGCTGGTCGTGAAGGTACAGAAGTTACTGCTAGAAAGATTGAAGAACGTTTAAGAAGACAATTACATACTGATGTTTCACTTAAAGTTGAAGATACTGATCAAGCTGGTGCTTGGATGGTTTCAGGACGTGGTGAACTTCACTTGTCAATTCTTGTTGAAGAAATGAGACGTGAAGGATTTGAATTACAACTTTCTCGTCCAGAAGTTATTTACAAGAACATCGATGGTGTAAACAGCGAACCTTTCGAAGAGGTTACAATTGATACACCTGACGAATATGTTGGATCAGTTATCGATTCAATGTCACAAAGAAAAGGTGACATGAAGAACATGGAAAGTACTGGAAATGGTCAAACACGTTTGATCTTCTCAGCACCTTCACGTGGTTTGATCGGTTACTCAACAGAGTTCTTATCAATGACTGGTGGTTACGGAATCATGAACCACACATACGAAGAATACAAACCAGTTGTTAAAAACTGGGAACCAGGTAGAAGAACTGGTGCTTTGGTTTCAATTAACCAAGGTCCTTCAACTACATATAGTTTACAATCAGTCGAAGACCGTGGAAAACTATTTATCGGTGCCGGCGTTGAAGTATACGAAGGTATGGTCGTTGGTGAAAGTAACCGTGATCAAGATATCGCTGTTACTGTTACAAAGGGTAAGAACCTTACAAATACTCGTGCCGCTGGTAAAGATCATGCTGCCGCAATCAAAACTCCTAAGGAAATGT
Source organism: Companilactobacillus kedongensis (assembly GCF_003946625.1). Lineage (GTDB taxonomy): Bacteria > Bacillota > Bacilli > Lactobacillales > Lactobacillaceae > Companilactobacillus > Companilactobacillus kedongensis. Next base: position 107,801 of record NZ_RHOR01000004.1, read on the forward strand.
CACTTGAGCAATCAATCGAATTCCTAAACGAAGACGAACTTTGTGAAGTAACACCTAAGAGCGTTAGATTACGTAAGAAGATCTTAAGTACAAACGAACGTAAGAAGTATGACAAACAAAGAAAAATGTCTAAGAAAGCTTAATATGGCTTAATCAGGTATAACATCATTTGATGTTATACCTTTTTTATTTGTTCTCATGAATCCTGAAAGGCTGGCTTTTCTATACGCGTTATTTGATTGGTGGTATAATCTTATTATTAGATTTTAGGAGTATTAATGTGAAAAAATTAAAGTTAATTGACTTGTGGATCTTGATCCCATACATCATACTTCTGGGTATTGGTGTAGTAATGGTATATTCCGCCAGTTTTTATAATGCTATGTCGAATGGTGGCAGTACTAATCAATACTTGATAAAACAAGGAATGTACGCGTTCATGAGTCTGATTCTCCTTTTTGTAACTTTTATGTTGAAAGTTAAGTTCTTTAAAAGTTCAAAGACTAGGGCGCTTCTATTAGGGATTACATTGGTATCGCTAGCCTTGCTACTGGTTAGGGCTTATTTCAATCCTAGTAGTAGGATCAATGGTGCATCAGCGTGGATCAATTTTGGACCAATAAACTTTCAACCGTTGGAACTAGCTAAGATAGCTTTGATCCTTTATCTGGCCTATATTTTAACGAGTCGTAAAAGCAGACTGTTGGATAATGAGAAGCTCTCTGACTCACTACATGTGATCAAGGAACCAGTTATAATAGTTTTGGCAATTATCGTTCTGGTCGGATTTCAGCCTGATATTGGTGGAGCATTGATATTGGGATTGATAACTATCGTTTTGATCTCTTCATCTTCAATACCTTTCAACCATATTTTAAAATTAGATGGAAGTTTACTTGGAGCATTCTTAGTTGGAATATTCTGGATAACTAAGTTTCAGCCTAAATTTATTATTAGAAATTATCAGTATCAGCGTATTTTAGCAATGTTGCATCCATTTAAACTGGAGCGTACATCTGGTAACCAGTTGGTCAACTCATTTTATGCAATTAGTAATGGTGGTATTTTTGGAGTTGGTTTGGGAAATAGTATTCAAAAAAGAGGTTATTTACCGGAACCGCATACTGATTTTATCTTGGCCATTATTAGTGAAGAGTTGGGTCTAGTAGGAGTTTTCATAGTATTAGGTTTACTAGGATTGATCATATTCAGGATACTTTATCTTGGAATTAAGTCGGCAAACACGTATAACGTTTTGGTGTACTACGGTGTAGCAGTTATGATGTTGGCACAGATGATCCTAAATGTTGGTGGATTATTAGGTTTAATGCCATTAACAGGTGTTACCTTGCCATTCATTAGTTATGGTGGTTCAAGTTTGTTAGTCCTATCGTTTTCATTAGGGATAGTCTTAAATCTTGAGGCGACAAATAAATTCAATATAGAAAAACACAGGTGATTTTATGTACAAGAAAGTGGAACGTCAGGCTTTGTATGTCTGGGTCTACTCAATGAAATGGAAAAAGAAATTGCAACGTTATGGAACAATTTATTATTCATCTCCAAAGATGAAATATGTGATGTTGTATGTTAATTCCAGTAAGGCTTCAGAAGTTAAAAAAGAATTAGTGAATAAAAAGTATGTTAAACGTGTGACTGTTGCTCATAGAAAAGAACTAGATGATCATTACGTTTTAAAAAATAAGAAATCTGATGAGTTAGAGGAGTAATTATGAAAGTTGTATCAGGTGCCTTTGGCGGATTGAATTTGAAGCCAGTTCCAGGCAATAATACCCGTCCCACCTCAGCAAAGGTCAAAGAAGCAGTTTTTAGCATGTTGACACCTTATCTGAATGATGGAGTAGCTTTAGATTTATTTGCCGGTACCGGCAGTCTCGGAATTGAAGCCGTATCTCGTGGTTTTGAAAGAGCTTATTTGGTAGATAAGGCATATAAAGCTATTAATACTATCAAAGAAAATGTTGAAAAAACTCATCATGAAGAACAGTTTGTAGTTATAAAAAAGGCTGCTACTGAAGCTTTGAAAGAGTTCTCTGAGAATAAAATTAAGTTTGATTTAGTGTTTTTGGATCCTCCATATAGAATGAAGATAACTGAGCAAATAATTTTAGATATGATTGAAAATGATTTATTAAATGATGGGGCAATTATTGTTGACGAAACGGATTATAACGTTGAGTTAACTTCTGATAAAATAGCTCTTATCAAAGAAAAAGACTACAAAGATACAAAAGTTGTAATGTATCAATTTGGAGGATAATTATGCCAAAGAGAATTGGAATGTATGCAGGAAGTTTTGATCCTGTTACAAATGGTCATTTAACGATCATTCGTCGTGCCGCTAAGCAATTTGATGAATTGATCGTAGCCACAATGACTAACAACTCTAAGAATTATATGTTTGATTATCGAGAGAAAAAAACTTTCATTGAAAATGAATTAAGTGATTTAGAAAATGTTCGTGTTATTGATGGCAAAGAACAGTTGACCACAAAGTTAGCTAAGGAATACGGAGCTAATACGTTAGTACGCTCGATGCGTAATTCTAGTGATTTCAGCTATGAAGCAGGTGTATTCGCTATGAATAAATCTTTAAATCCAGAGATAGAGACAATCTTTTTATTGGCCGACTCAAAGTATGCTAATATATCATCATCAATGATTAAGGAAGTCGTCAAATTTGGTGGGGATGTTTCAAAATTTGTCCCTGAAGATGTGGCAGATGCTTTAGTTAAGAAATTGCGGAAGGACTAAGTCGATTGAAATTTAATAAAACTAGAAACAAGATTTTTGGTGGAGTATTTATCTTCATCATCGTCTTAGCATTCTTTACCTTTCCAACAAAGTATTATTTAGAGGTCCCTGGAAGTGCTGAATCCACTTCGCAATATGTCAAAGTTGATGGCAAGCATGATAAAAAGAAGGGTGATTTCCTGCTGACGACTGTTGGTATTATGCAAGGGACACCGTTTACCCTACTACGTTCTTTGGGGGATGATTTTGAAACAATTTATCCTCGTGAAGAATTGATGGGAAATGAAACAGATCAACAATATATGCAAGTTCAGCAATACTATATGAGATCAGCAACTAATAATGCTGTTCAAGCTGCTTATTCAGCTGCCGATAAGCCTTTTACTAAAAAATATCTTGGCGTTTATGTAATGGATATTTTGAGCAATTCAGCTTTTAAAGGTAAATTAAAGGTTGGAGATACGATCAGCTCGATCAATGGGTACAAATTTAAGAACTCTAATCAGTTTATTAAATATGTTCGTAAACAAGATAAGCATTCGACCGTCAAAATTAACTTTACTAGAGATGGTAAAAAGAAAACCGCCAGTGGTAAGCTCGTCAAACTGGCTAGTACAAAACGTTTTGGTTTAGGTATTACGTTGACAGATAATACAGAGGCTAAGGGAATGCCTCCGACGAAAATCGATGCTGGTGACATTGGTGGACCATCTGCAGGTCTGATGTTTACGCTGCAAGTATATTCACAAATAACCAACAAAAATCTTAAAAAAGATCGAATAATTGCTGGTACTGGTACAATTTCTCCTGATGGGACAGTTGGCCCTATCGGTGGGATCGAGAAGAAAGTTTATGCTGCTTCTTCAGAAGGGGCCACTGTTTTCTTTGCACCTGATGATCCAGTTACTAAAGAAATTAAGAAATATGACCCTAATTACGTTAATAACTATCATTTGGCTAAACGTGCAGCTAAAAAAATCAATACGAAGATGAAGATCGTTCCAGTTAAATCACTAAATGAAGCTATCAAATATCTTGAAAAAAATTAAGTTAAAAAGTCTGTCGAATAATTCGACAGACTTTTTTCGTTAGAATTTAAATTTTTTAACGTAGTTTTTATTGAGGTGAATTTAATGGAAAAAGTAATTAAATTATGTCGAGAAAATTTAGCAGTTATTTTATTATTATTCTTACTACTAGGTTTTGGAACTTGGAGTTTGACACATAAGGCTCAAACTAAGGTGGCTCCAGTAGTGGATAACACTGCTATTCAAAGAAAAACTACGCCTAAAAAGGAATTAACTAATAAGGAATTTGTAGTCGATATTCAAGGTGCGGTGAAAAGCCCCGGAGTATATCGACTAAAAACTGGTTCCATTGTTCAGGAGGCAATCAGGTTAGCTGGAGGGTTGAATGAAAATGCTGATACAAAGCAGATCAATCAGGCTCAAAAAGTAACCGATCAAATGCAAATTGTAGTTCCAGCAGTTGGAGAAGTGTCGTCTTCTACAGGTACTAGTGGAACAGATAGTAAGAAACAAGTAAATATTAATACCGCTAAAGTTGAAGATTTTCAGTCGGTAACCGGAATTGGACCTAAGAAGGCAGAAAAAATAATTGCTTTTAGAGAAGAAAATGGAAATTTTAAAGATTTAAAAGATTTAACTAAAGTATCTGGTATTGGTGATAAAACTTTAGAATCACTAAAAGATCAATTGACGGTTTAGATGAAAAACTATCTTATTTTTCCAGCTTTGTTTAGTTATTGTGTATCCCAATTGCTGACAGATACGAATAGAGTTATTTGGATATTACTTGGAATCTTAATCTTAATAAGGGTTATTTTTTTAAAAAGACCAATTTTAATCCTTTTGATGCTTATGATTGCGGGAGTCGTTTGGATCAGGGGTGATAATAATATTCCAGAAATAACTTCCGAGAAGGAGACTCTGATAATTTTTCCAGATACTATTAAGATAAATGGTGATCTAATGAGTGGGGAAACATCTATCGATAAGCAAAAGGTGAAATTTTTTTATAGGTTACAAAATCAAAGTGATAAGTCTAACTGGAAATCTTTATCTGATCCTATTGAGGCAAATGTAACGATTGATAAAGTTGAAAGAATTCAATTTAATAGAAATCCCGGTGAGTTTAATTATCGAAATTTTTTAGAAAACAGAAGTATCTACTATTCAGTATATTTGAGTAAAATCGATAAAATTAAAGTTCATCAACCAGGATCAGTATTTGAAATAATAAATGTTTTACGAATACATATGATCAAAAAATTAGAAAAGTTACCAAGATGGCTCAAAATACATGCTCAAAGTTTGTTACTTGGATACAGCAGTGGTGAGGAAAAAGACTTTTTTAACAATTTAAGTGTTTTAGGAATAATACATCTTTTTAGTCTGTCAGGATTGCATGTTTTAATGTTAGTGACGTTCTTTAGAAAAACTTTTTCTACTATTAAGATAACTAGAGAAATGGTTGATGATATATTGCTTATCCTATTACCGATTTATGGGATTTTGGTTGGTTCTAAAATTGGAATCTGGAGAGCAATAGTTTTATCTATCTTGGGTATTATCATCGGTAAACTTCATTGGAACATTAGTAAGTTAGATGTATTTAGCTTAACTATAATGATATGTTTGTTTGTACAGCCGAGATCGATTTTAGATATGGGTGGACAGTTAAGCTTTTTATTGTCATTTGCTTTATTGTTTATTTATGACATTAAAAATACGATTTCGATGACATTTAAAGTAAATTTGGTCAGTCTTCCATTGATTTGTAATTATACTTATCAATTTAGCTGGCTGATATTGTTGATAAATTTGATATTTGTTCCGTTCTTTGAATATATAATTTTACCTACGACAATAGTTGCAGCAATTTTTCCAAAATTTTTCTTTTGGAATATCGTAAATCAGTTGTTTGATAGTGTATATATTTTTCTTGAGCAAATAGCCCAGAATAGTGGTTTTGTTCTGATAACTGGTAAAATTTCTCTATTCGTTGTTTTAATATTGGTTGTGTTGAGTCTATTCAATTTAGAACAGAAATCATTTCAGAATAAGTATTTGATTAGCTATCTGGTGATTTTTACTATGGCTGTAACTTATAATAAGTTCCCTTTAGCTGGTCAAGTATCGATGATCGATGTAGGTCAAGGAGACAGTATCTTAGTGACGACGCCTTTCAATAGAAAGACTGTTTTAATTGATACTGGTGGCAAATTAAGCTTTCCGAAAAAGCAATGGCAGAAGGGGACTAAGTCAGATCAGGTGACTAATTCAACAATTCCTTATTTAAAATTTCAGGGTATCAATAAAATTGATCGAGTTTTCCTATCCCATAAAGATGCTGATCACATGGGGAACTTACCCGTTCTATTGAATAAATTTCCTGTTACTGAGGTTAGTTTCGGCGAAGGATTAGATGATAATTTGTCTATTAAAAGGATTATCCAAAATAATCCTAAGGTGAAGTTCACGCATATTAAACAGGGGGATAGATTCAGGATTGCAGATACAGATTGGGATGTTCTATGGCCCAAAAATAGAAGCATTGGTGAAAATGGTGATTCGTTGACTCTATTGGCTAGCATTAATGATAAGAATTGGTTATTTACAGGTGATTTAGATATCGATAATGAAAAAAAGATGTTAGAGGATTATAAGATAAAAGTTGATTATCTAAAAGTAGGCCATCATGGATCAAAGACCTCAAGTGGGGATGAGTTTTTAAGGCAGACATCACCTAAATTAGCTCTCATTTCCGCAGGAGTGAATAATCGTTATGGTCATCCAAATAAAGAAACAATTCAAAGATTGGATAAATTACATGTGCCGCATATGAATACGGCTGATTATGGTATGATTACTTGGTATTATTATCCGTTTATGCAGCAGAACAAGATAAAAACTTTTTTAAAGGGTGAAGTAATTGAAAATAACAGAATTAAAAAGTGAATTGAAAAAGGGAAATATTCAAAACGTTTATCTTGTAACTGGTAAAGAAGAAGTATTTGTTAAACAAGTTGAAAAGCTATTTAAGAATTTATTGTTGCCGGAAGAGCAAGACATGAACTTCTCTTCATTTGATTTAGAGGATACATCATTAGATGATGCAATAAATGAAGCTATTTCAGCGCCATTTTTTGGAGAAAAGCGTTTAGTGTTCATAAACCATCCGTACTTTTTGACTGGTGAGAAATCTAAGGGTTTTGTAGAACAAAATATGGATCTATTAACTGAATATGTTAAAAATCCGACTCCTTCCACTATCATGGTTATTTTCGCGACCTATGATAAATTAGACTCTCGTAAAAAAATCGTTAAACAATTAAAGAAATCTGCCGGTATGATAGATGCCAGCAAGATGGATAGTGGACATTTGGTCAAAACTATTAATGAAGACTTGAGAAATGATGGTTATTCGATTGATAGAGGAGCGTTAGACCTTTTGATCAATAAAACTCAAGGCAATTACTCACAAATAGTAAACCAACTAGAGAAATTAAAGTTGTATGCTTTAAAATCAAAAGTTATTGATGAAAAAGCGGTCAGTGAACTAGTCCCTCAAAGTTTAGATGACAACGTGTTTGAATTAATGAATCAAATTCTAGCTCAAAATATTTATCAAGCCGAAGAATTGTATCAACAGTTCTTATTGCAAAAGATTGATCCAATACTACTAGTAGCTATCTTAATGTCACAATTACGAACTTTGATCCAGACTAAAATATTAAGTGAGCGCGGATTGTCAGAATCGACTATTTCAAAAAATTTAAAATTACATCCTTATCGTGTCAAGATGTCATTAAAGCAGGCTAGAAATCTAGAGATCCAGCAGTTGATTTTGATGTTTCATTCCATTGTTGATTTAGATTATCAAATTAAATCTGGACAAGGTGATAAGGAATTACTTTTTGATTTATTCATTGCTAAGTTTGCCTAGGATGTTTTCGGATATCTTGGCAAGTTACAAGTATTTCTCTTAATTAAACAAGAATATTTACAAAAAAATCCGTCGAATGAGGTAAAAACTTCATCGACGGATTTTTATTGTTGAAATTTGAGCAAAAAAAATAAGCAACCTATAGTTGCTTATGTCTTAATTCATTTTAGCAAGTCTTGACTTATCGCGAGCAGCTTTGTTTGCTTTGATTAGGCCTTTTGACTTAGCCATGTCGATAGCGCGTACTGCTGATCTAAATAATTCATCTTTGTTGTCAGCGTTATTTGAAGCTGAAGTTTCAAAGTTCTTAATAGCTGAACGCATAGCATTGCGTTGTGAGCTATTGCGAAGGCTAGCCTTTTCTGCAGACTTCACACGCTTGATAGCTGATTTAATTTGTGGCATCAATTTCACCTCCGATTACCTAGTGACTTAAACTCAATACATAGAATTATACATAATTGATACTTTCAATGCAATAAATTATTTGTAATTAATTTAATGATTTGCATGGTTTTATGAATTTGAATTGGTTTTTTATATTGAAAGTGGTCTGTATATATAGTAAACTAATTAACCGTACTAACCATGCTCTGTTTGACGATTCACCGTCGTTTTGCATAGTTTGGCCAAATTAATAGGAAAAGGTGAATGAAATGGCTATTTCAAAAGAAAAGAAAACAGAAGTTATCAAGCAATATGCTCGTAAAGAAGGAGACACAGGTTCTCCAGAAGTACAAATTGCTGTTTTAACATACGATATTAACTCATTGAACGATCACTTGAAAGTTAACAAGAAGGACCACCATTCATATGTTGGTTTGTTGAAGAAGATTGGTCACCGTCGTAACTTGCTTAAGTATCTTAGAGATAATGATGTACAACGTTACCGTGATTTGATCCAATCACTTGGTCTACGTCGTTAATATTTATTTTAGGGAATTCCATTCGGAATTTCCTATTTTTTTTGCTAAATTTCAATTTGCTGAACGGTGTGATAGAATAACAATCAGGTACATATCAAGTAGTCTTAAGTAGATGGACTCAAAACGACAATTAGATATTGTTATCTATTTATATTTAAGAAATGAGAGATGAAATAATGAGCAAAAAAATAAAAATCATTCTATTAAGCGGAGTACGCGAAAATGGAAAGAATATGTATGCGGTAGAAATTAACAACGAGATTTACATTTTGGATATCGGTTTACAATATCCTGATAATGACTTATATGGAATTGATGTAGTTGTTCCAGATATGACATACATTAAGGAAAATATTAGCAAAGTAGTTGGTATTTTCTTGTCACATGGTCATGCTGATGCTATTGGTGCTTTACCATATTTAATTGGTGACTATGATATTCCTGTTTTTGGTTCAGAAATGACAATTGAATTAGCTAAAATAGTTTGTTCAAATGATCGTCGCAGTAAAAAATTTGATGATTTCCATATTATTGATGAAAATACCGCCATTGATTTTGAAGAAGCAACAGTGGCTTTCTTTAAGACAACTCATTCAATTCCTGGTTCTTTAGGTATTGATATTAAAACTAGTGAAGGACAAATTGTTTATACAGGCGATTTCAAATTTGACCAAGCCGCTGTACCAACATATAGAACTGACTTTGGACGTATTGCCAAGATTGGTAGCGAACGTGTCCTTGCATTATTAAGTGATTCAGCCAATGCAGAATCGCCATATGAGAACTCTAATGAACGTGACATTTATGAATATATCCTTGATATGTTCAATTATCACAATGGTAGGATTGTTGTAGCGCAAGTTGCTTCAAATATTCAAAGAATGCAACAAGTTCTTGATGCAGCAGATAATACAGGACGCCAAGTCTTTTTGTCTGGTACTGATGCCGAAAGAATCTTAAAAACTGCTATGAAGTTAGGTTATTTAAAGATCAGTAACAAAAAACTTATTGTTAAAGGCAAAGAATTGGATGATGTCGACCCTAATAAGTTGGTAGTTATTGAAACAGGAAGAATGGGTGAACCTATTAAGTTATTGCAAAAAATGGCTAATCCATCCTCAAAAACTAAATTCCAAATTGAAGAGGGAGACTTAGTATTTATTGCTACGACTCCATCTCATGCAATGGATACAAGCTTTGCTAAAACACGTGATGCTATTTATAGAACTGGTGCAGAAGTTAAATCATTAGGTGATGATCTTCATTCGTCAGGCCATGCTAACAAGAGTGACTTACAATTAATGATCAATTTGTTACAACCTGAGAATATTATTCCTGTACAAGGTGAGTACAGACTATTGGATGCTCACGCTAGAATTGCTCATGAAACTGGTATTCCATATCAAAATATCTTCCTTACTAAAAAAGGTGACGTTTTGAATTATGAAAACGATCAATTCTATTTGGGTAAGGGCGTAGAAGCTGGAGATACAATGATCGATGGAATTGGTGTTGGCGATATAGGAAGTATTGTTCTTCGTGACCGTGAATTACTAGCCGAAGATGGTGTTTTCATTGCCGTTGCTACGATTGACCGTAAAAAGAAGAAAGTCGTTGCTAAGCCTAAAATCACAGCTCGTGGATTTGTCTATATGCGTGCCAGTCGTGATTTATTAAGTGAAAGTTCTGATTTGATCGTTGATACTATTGTTGATTATCTTCAAAATAGTAAAGATTTTGACTGGTCAGATCTTAAACAAGGTGTTAGAGATAAGTTAAATCATTTCTTATATGAGCAAACAAATCGCCATCCAGTTATCTTGCCAGTTATTATGGAAGTTAACCAAAACAGACATCGAAAATCTAAAAAGTAAGATCAATTGATCTTTTATCAAGAGGTATTTTATGGACGACTCAGATAACCTAAAGAAAATACTAGACGCAGCTGACGATGCATTCAATAAAGGTGATTGGGATGAAGCCACTGAACTTTATACCGAAGCATACACTATGCAGCCATCCTTTTTAATAAATCAAGGACTGGCTGCTTCTTTGTTGAACCTAAAAAAAGCTGATGATGCTGAAGCCGTTATTTTAGATTATTTCAATTATTATCTCAGTGATGCTGATGCAGCTAAGCTTGCGACTGATATTGTGCTAGAAAACAATGATTTCCTATTAGCAAATCAGATTATTAATTATTATAAGAACAACAATTTTTCAACTATTGATGAAGAATTTATTCTTGATTTTAAACATCGTGTAAATTTGGCTGAAGAGCGTCATTTGCGCTCATTTAGGCCTCATATGACAACAATATTAACTCATTTACGTTCAATAGTGACTAAACCTATGGTCACTCAAATTCAGCTTATACGTAGTATGAGAGAGTTTGACAAAAAGGATTATATTGCTGGTTCCAGACTATTATTGGGAAATCCACTTTTGCATCCGTTGTTGAAGAGTGAATTAGTTGAAAATTTATATAAGTTAGGTGTGGATGAAGAAATTGACATTTCATTTTACGGTGAAACAAAGTCATGTAATCCATCTAAGTTAAAACCAATCATGGCAACTGATATTTACTTAAAGATGTGTGATGAACTGGATAAGGTTTTGGCTGACAGTAAAAATGAGACGCAGGTTGAGAATTTGCGTGGAGAATTATCATTATATGCTGCGATGGTCTATCCATTTGGAGAAAATATAATAAAAAGCCCAAGTCTCTGGACAAACCTTTTCCTTTTGCGGTATGGTCTTATAGATGAGTCTGATGTTAAAGACAATTCACACTTTTCAGAGGTGAAGAGTTGGATCGATAGGTTCGATTCTTTAATAAATATGTTTCAGCAATGAAAATAATGCATTTTTTTCGTTATTAGTATTTACAATTTGGATTGTGCCCCGTATAATCCAAAGAGTATATTTTTAGTAGGCGATTTGCGTTGAATTGCTTTGCTTTCGCCCCTGAAAGTAGTATAATTTTTCAGTAAAGAGTCATCTAAAGAACATTTTCTTTGGATTAATCTTATGAAATGAAATTTTAGGAGGATTCTTTGTAATGGCAGAAAAAGAACATTATGAGAGAACAAAGCCCCATGTAAATATTGGGACAATTGGTCACGTTGACCACGGTAAGACAACATTAACAGCCGCAATTACAAAGGTTTTGGCTGACAAAGGTTTAGCTAAAGCTGAAGATTACGCTGATATTGATAAAGCTCCAGAAGAAAAAGAACGTGGGATTACTATCAACACTGCTCACGTTGAGTATGAAACTGAAAAGCGTCACTATGCACATATTGATGCTCCAGGACATGCTGATTACGTTAAGAACATGATCACAGGTGCTGCACAAATGGATGGTGCCATCCTTGTTGTTGCTGCAACTGATGGTCCTATGCCACAAACTCGTGAACACATCCTTTTGGCTCGCCAAGTTGGTGTTGAATACATCGTTGTATTCCTAAACAAGACAGACCTTGTTGATGATGACGAACTTGTTGACTTAGTTGAGATGGAAGTACGTGAATTACTTTCAGAATACGATTATCCTGGGGACGATACACCTATCGTTCGTGGATCAGCCTTGAAAGCACTTGAAGGTGACCCAGAGGAAATCAAACACGTTGAAGAACTACTTGATGTTGTTGATGAATATATCCCAACACCAGTTCGTGAAACAGACAAACCATTTATGATGCCTGTTGAAGACGTATTTACAATCACTGGACGTGGTACTGTTGCTTCTGGTCGTATCGACCGTGGTGAAGTTAAAGTCGGTGATGAAGTTGAAATCGTTGGTTTGAAAGAAGACGTTATCAAGTCAACTGTTACTGGTCTAGAAATGTTCCGTAAGACATTGGATCTTGGTGAAGCCGGAGATAACGTTGGTGTACTTCTTCGTGGTATTAACCGTGACCAAGTTGAACGTGGACAAGTTCTTGCTAAACCAGGTTCAATCCAAACTCACACAAAGTTCAAGGGTGAAGTTTATATCATGACAAAAGAAGAAGGTGGACGTCATACTCCATTCTTCTCAAACTACCGTCCTCAATTCTACTTCCATACTACTGACGTTACTGGTGTTATTGAATTGCCAGAAGGCGTTGAAATGGTAATGCCTGGAGACCAAGTAACTTTTGAAGTTGACTTGATTGCTCCAGTTGCCGTTGAAGAAGGTACACGTTTCACTGTTCGTGAAGGTGGACGTACTGTTGGTGCTGGTGTTGTTACAGATATCTTAGACTAATCTCTTTGATTCTATCTAAAAAGAGTTGAGACTACGTCTCAGCTCTTTTTTTATTATCATATTTGATTAAGAAAACGCTTTAAGGTATCTTATAATAGTGAACTAATGGCTTAAAAGCCTATATTTAGCGTGAAATATTTACAATATTATTGATTTAAGGTAATATTACAAAGTATGAGATCGTGAAATACCGGAGGGATAAAATGTCTGCTAAGGCTGAATTTACAAAAAAAGAAAAAAATACTGGTGAATTAAAATTTGAAATTGACCAAGATACTATCAAAAAAGGTTTAGATACTGCTTTTGATCGTGTAAAGAAAAACTTAAACGTTCCTGGTTTTAGAAAGGGTAGAGTACCTCGTCAAATCTTCAACCGTATGTACGGAGAAGAAGCTTTGTACGAAGATGCTTTGAACGCTGTTTTACCAGAAGCATATGACAAGGCTGTTAGCGAAGCTGCAGTTGAACCCGTTGACCAACCACAAATTAGTGTTGATTCAATGGAAAAAGACCAACCATGGGCTATCAGTGCAACTATTACTGTTAAACCAGATGTTGAACTTGGTGACTATACTGGTCTTGAAGTTAAGAAGCAAAAACGTAATGTTATGAAGACAGACGTTGAAGCTCGTCTTGCAGAATTACAAAAACAACAAGCTGAACTTGTTCTTAAAGACGGTAAAGCTGAAAAGGGCGACACAGTTGTTATTGACTATGCTGGCTCAGTTGATGGTAAAGAATTCGATGGTGGTAGTGCTCAAAACTACTCACTTGAATTAGGTTCAGGTTCATTTATTCCTGGATTTGAAGACGAATTGATTGGTCACAGTGCTGATGAGGATGTTGACGTAAACGTAACATTCCCAGAAGACTACCAAGCAAAAGATTTAGCTGGTAAGAAAGCTATCTTTAAGACTAAGATCCATGAAGTTAAGACAAAGGAATTACCAGAACTTGATGATGACTTTGCTAAGGACGTTGATGAAGACGTTGATACTTTAGATGATCTTAAGAAGAAGATTCATGATGAATTGAAGGATCAAAAGAAGCAAACTGCTGAAGAAAACATTCAAGAAGAAGCTATCTCAGCTGCTGTAAAGAATGCCAAGATTGACGAAGTACCACAAGCTATGATCGATACAGAGGTTTCTAACCAAATGAACCAATACCTATCAAACTTACGTCGTCAAGGAATCGATCCTAAGTTGTACTATCAAATGACAGGTACAACAGAAGACGATATGAAGAAGCAATTCTCAACTGACGCTGAAGAACGTGTTAAGACTGATCTTGTTATCGAAGCAATTGTTGCTAAAGAAGGCATCAAACCTACAGAAGACGAAATCAAAGATGAAGTTAAGTCACTTGCTGATGAATACAACATGGACGAAAAGGCTGTTAGAAATGCTCTTACAGACGATATGTTGGCCCATGATATTTCAGCTAAGAAAGCTATCGAACTTATCGTTGATTCATCAGTAGAAAAATAATTATTTAATTGATTATTGAATAAAAGAAGCCTATCGGCTTCTTTTTTTTAGGTAATTAATTGATATGAGTTTAAGGTAAAATCTGTTTAAAACTAATTACTTTACTCTTAACAGCTTCAATGCTAGACTTTCAAAGTATTGGAACTATTGAAGGAGAAATCGCATATGTTTGATAGTACAGAAACTACAGGCACAATCAGTTGTTCTTTCTGCGGAAAGACACAAGATCAAGTTCAAAAAATTGTTGCAGGACCAGGCGTATATATTTGTAATGAATGTATCGATCTTTGTAAAGAGATCATTGATGAGGAATTAAGTGAAAACAAACCATTAGATCTTGAAAATATCCCTACACCAGTAGCAATTAAAAATATCCTTGATGATTATGTCATTGGTCAAAGTGATGCTAAGCGTGCTTTATCAGTTGCCGTTTACAATCACTATAAGAGAATCAATAAGATGGAAAACTCAAAAGATGGCGATACAGAGTTACAAAAGAGTAATATTGCTTTAATTGGACCAACAGGTTCAGGTAAAACTTTCCTTGCTCAAACTCTGGCCCGTATTTTGAAGGTACCTTTTGCAATCGCTGATGCAACAACTTTAACTGAAGCCGGCTATGTTGGTGAAGACGTTGAGAATATCTTATTGAAGTTATTGCAAAATGCTGACTTTGATGTTGAAAAAGCTGAACATGGAATCGTGTATATTGATGAAATTGATAAAATTTCCAAGAAAAGTGAAAATGTTTCTATTACACGTGATGTTTCAGGCGAGGGTGTTCAACAAGCATTACTTAAGATTCTTGAAGGAACAATTGCTAGTGTGCCACCACAGGGTGGAAGAAAGCATCCTCAACAAGAGCTTATTCAAATTGATACGACTAACATTCTATTTATTGTTGGTGGTGCCTTTGATGGTATCGAACAAATTGTTAAAAACCGTTTAGGTGATAAGACAATTGGTTTCGGTGCCGAACATGACATTAACCTCGACGAGGAAAAGAGTTTGATGCAACAGATCATTCCAGAAGATTTGATGAAATTTGGTATTATTCCAGAATTTATCGGTCGTATTCCTATCGTTACAGCTCTTGAAAAGCTTACTGAGAATGATTTGGTTCAGATTCTTACAAAGCCTAAGAACGCTCTTATTAAGCAATATCAAGAACTCATGTCACTTGATGGTGTTGAGTTGAAATTTACTGATGGAGCTTTGAGTGAAATTGCCAAGATGTCAATTGAAAGAAATACTGGTGCTCGTGGATTGCGTTCAATTGTTGAAGAAACAATGCTGGATACAATGTTCGATATTCCAGAAAGAAAAGACGTCAAGATGGTTAAAGTAACTAAAGATGCTGTTCGCAAAGTTAAAGAACCAGAATTAATTCTAAAAGATGGAGAGGTTGCCTAGTAGGCAATCTTTTTTTATATTCTTGATAGTATGTCATATGTTAAAATAAGAACATTGAGGTGAATTATGCAGGTAAATAATGTTTCAATGAATTTAAGTGCCGTTAGTTCTAAGCAGTATCCAGATGATGGTTACCCAGAGATCGCGCTATTAGGACGTTCTAACGTGGGTAAGTCTTCTTTGATCAACACACTTATAAATCGTAAAAGTTTTGCCAGAACGTCAAGTACACCAGGTAAGACGCAAACACTTAACTTCTATAATATAGAAGAGCAACTCTATTTGGTTGATGTTCCAGGATATGGATTTGCCAAAGTATCCAAAAAGCAACGTGAAGAATTTGGTACTATGATCGAAGAATATTTAACAACTAGAGAAGTTTTAAAAGGTGTAATTATTTTAACTGACGGTCGTCATGCACCAAGTGAAGATGATGTATCCATGTACCAATACGTTAGTTATTTCCATATTCCCACACTGATCGTTTCTACTAAGATGGATAAAGTAAAGAAAAATCAGTGGAATAAGAGTAGTAGTCAAATTATGAAGACAATGCAGATCAATCAAACTGATGATTTACAAATGTTTAGTGCTGAAACTAAATATGGTAAAGAACAAGTTTGGGATTGGATCGAGTCAAAAATGGCAAATTAAGGTCACAGGAATTAGTTGTGGCCTTTTTTGCTACCCACATTTGTGAGGAATTTAATTTATTACTATCGAATATATTAAATTATATTGGTTTCGAATTGAAACAATACTATAATGAAAGCATTAACAGTAATGGAGGGATTTGAATGTCTACTTTAGAGATTAAAGATCTACATGTTTCAGTAACTGATGATGAGAACGGTGAAGGACAAGAGATCTTAAAGGGCGTTAATTTAACAATGAGTACAGGTGAGATCCATGCGATTATGGGACCTAACGGAACGGGTAAGTCGACTTTATCACAAGCAATTATGGGTAATTCAGCATATAAGGTAACTCAAGGTGATATTTTACTTGATGGTAAAAGTATCTTGGAATTACCAGTTGATGAACGTGCTCGCTTAGGACTATTTTTGGCAATGCAATACCCAGCTGAAATTCCTGGTGTTACAAATGTTGAGTTCATGCGTGCTGCGATCAATTCACGTCGTGACAAAGATGATCAAATTCCCGTTATGGATTTCATTAAGAAACTTGAATCCAAACAAGATATTTTGGATATGACTGATGAAATGTCAGAAAGATATCTTAATGAAGGCTTTTCCGGTGGTGAAAAGAAACGTAATGAAATTCTGCAATTACTAATGATCGAACCAAAATTTGCTATTTTGGATGAAATTGATTCGGGTCTTGATATTGATGCTCTAAAGGTTGTCTCACGTGGTGTCAACTCAATGCGTGGTGATAACTTTGGTTCATTGATCATTACTCACTATCAAAGACTTTTGAATTATATTGTTCCAGATCAAGTGCACGTTATGATGGATGGAAGAATTGTTAAGAGTGGCGGCCCAGAATTGGCTAAGAAACTAGAAGACGAGGGTTATGCTGGTCTACGTGACGACTTACATCTTGATGTTAAACTAACGGATGAAATTTAGGAGGAGGAGTTTATGCGAGCTAATTTAATAGATAAATATAAAGACGACGTGACTTCTTTTTCTCAATCTAAAGGTGAACCAGATTGGTATAAAAAAGTGCGTCTTGACAGTTTGGAAAAAGCCGACGAATTATCTCTTCCTAAATATGAAAAAATCAATTACCGTAGTTGGAGATTAGACCGTCCCGGTTCAATCGATAATTCCAGTGCCAATGAATTTGATAGAAAACCTCAAGCAAATAATTATATCTACCAAGCTGGAGATCAAACGATCTCAATGAATTTGGAAGATGAATTATCAAAGAAGGGCGTTATTCTAACTGATATTTTTTCAGCTATGAAAGATTACCCTGAATTGATGCAAAAATATTTCATGACTAAGGTTACTAAAACAACTGATAATAAATTAACGGCTTTGAATGCTGCATTTTTAAATAGTGGTGCTTTCTTGTACGTTCCTAGGGGTGTACATCTAACTAAATCTATTCAAGCCATGTTTGTCCAAGATAATTCCATTGATCGTGATTTTGTACATCACGTTTTGATCGTTGCTGAAGCCGATACTGAAGTAACTTATCTGGAAAACTTAGTCTCTGAAGGTTCTGGTCATAAAAATAAGGCCAATATTGTTGTCGAAGTGATTGCAGCCGACAATTCGCGAGTACATTTTTCAGCACTTGACCAATTGTCAAAAGATACGACAACTTATTTGAATCGTCGCGGTATTACAGGTAATAATGCTCGTCTCGACTGGGCTATTGGATTTATGAATGATGGTGATGTTATTGGTGACTTTGGAACTGATCTATTGGGCGAAGGTTCACACACGGAGGCTAAAGTTGTAGCTATTACCACTGGTGAACAAGTTCAAGGGATCGATACTAAAGTTACTAATTACGGTAAGCATACGATTGGACATATCCTTCAACACGGGGTTATTTTGCAAAAATCAACTCTGACATTTAATGGTGTTGGTCATATCGTCAAGGGTGCTAGAGGATCAGATGCACAACAAGAGAGTCGTGTCTTGATGCTTTCTAGAAAAGCCCGTGGGGATGCTAACCCAATTCTTTTGATTGATGAAAACGATGTTACGGCTGGACATGCTGCTAGTGTTGGTCGTGTTAATGAAGATCAAATGTATTATTTGATGAGTCGTGGTATTGACGAAAAAACTGCTCAAAGATTAGTTATTCGTGGATTCCTAAGTAGTGTTATTTCTGAGATCCCTGAAAAAGATGTACGTGCTAGTCTAACTCAGATGATCGAGAGGAAATTAGTCTATGGACAAAAATAATATCTGGAGAAAAGATTTCCCCATTCTTGATCAAAAAGTTAACGACGAAGATCTAGTTTATTTGGATAATGCTGCCACAACGCAAAAGCCTAAAGAAGTCATGTCCAAAGTAGTTAACTTCTATTACAGCGACTATGCTAATGTGCATCGTGGTGTTCATACTTTAGCTGAACGTTCGACTGAACAATTTGAAGCCGCACGTGAAAAGGTAAGAAAATTTATTAATGCTAATTCTGCTAAAGAAATTATTTTTACTAAAGGTGCAACTAACTCATTGAACCTTGTTGCTCAAAGTTATGGTGAAGAGAATATTCATGAAGGTGATGAAATTGTCATTTCCTACATGGAACATCACAGTAACTTAGTTCCATGGCAACAATTGGCTCTCGAAAAGAAAGCTACCTTAAAATATATTGAATTGACTAAAGATGGTCGACTTGATATGGAAGATGCCGAAAAGAAAATTACCGATAAAACAAAAATCGTCTCGATCACTCAAGCATCAAATGTTTTAGGTGTGATCAATCCTGTGAAGCAATTAGCTAAAATGGCACATGCACATCATGCGGTTATGGTAGTTGATGGTGCACAGTCGATTCCTAATATGCCAGTTGATGTAAATGACTTAGATTGTGATTTTCTAGCCTTTTCTGGTCACAAGATGATGGCTGAAAGTGGAATTGGTGTTTTGTATGGTAAACAAGAACTTCTAGAACAAATGCCTCCAGTTGAATTTGGTGGTGAAATGATCGAATTTGTAAATAAATTCGACAGTTCTTGGAATGAACTACCATGGAAATTTGAAGCTGGTACACCTAATATTGCTGGTGCTATTTCCTTAGGATACGCAATTGATTATTTAGAGTCAGTTGGTTTAGATAATATTCAAAAAAATACGCAAACAATTGTCGATCATGTATTGCCTAAGTTACTTGCCATTGATGATTTGATAGTTTATGGACCACAAGATCCCGTTGATCATACAGGTGTTATTTCATTCAATTTGAAGGGATTACATCCACATGATCTTGCAACTGGTTTGGATATGGAAGGTGTTGCTGTTCGTGCAGGACATCATTGTGCCCAACCATTGATGACATACTTAGGACTTAAAGCTACTGCTAGAGCTAGTTTTTACTTGTACAACACTATTGACGATGCTGACAGACTAGTTGAAGCAATTAAAGCAACAAAGGAGTTCTTTAAAAATGTCACTATCTAAAATGGACAACCTTTATCGTCAAGTGATTTTGGATCATTCTGAGAATCCTCACCATCATGGGGAATTACCTCAATCTACTAATGAAATTGAATTAAAAAATCCTACTTGCGGTGATGTATTAAAATTACAACTTGAAGTAGAAGATGGAATTATTAAAGATGCTGCATTTAGTGGCTATGGTTGTACTATCAGTCAAGCATCAGCCAGCATGATGACAGATGCCGTGATCAATAAAAAAGTTGAAGATGCTGACAATATGGTACAGGTATTTTCCGATATGATCATTGGTGAAGATGTCGATACTCATGTTTTGGAAGATGCTGCCGTCTTGCAAGGAGTTTCTAAATTCCCAGCTCGAATCAAATGTGCAACGCTAGCTTGGAAAGCATTACATAAATCATTGACTAATCAAAGCAAATAGGAAGTGAATAATATGCCAGAAACTGAAAATACAAAAAATAATGAAGAAGCTGTTTCTTCTGTAAAATCATTGGATCTAAAAGATGACTATGACTTTGGTTTTCATGATGATGTCAAACCTGTTTTCTCTACTGGTAGAGGACTAACAGAAGACGTTGTCCGTGCTATTTCTAAAGAAAAAGGCGAACCAAAGTGGATGCTTGATTTTAGATTAAAATGTTATGCAATGTACAAAAAGATGCCAATGCCTAAATTTGGTCCTGATTTATCCGGACTTGATTTGGAACATATGCGTTATTATCAAAAAGCAACTGACAAGAAGTATCGTGATTGGGACGACGTTCCAACTGAGTTGAAAGATACTTTTGATCGTTTAGGTGTTCCAGAAGCAGAAAGAAAGTATCTAGCTGGATCATCTGCTCAATATGAGTCAGAAGTTGTTTATCACAATATGCGTGATGAATTTGCTAAGTTTGGGATCATCTTTACTGATACTGATACAGCTTTACGTGAATACCCAGAACTATTTAAAAAATGGTTCGGTAAATTAGTCCACCCAGAAGATAACAAATTTGCGGCTTTAAATGGTGCCGTTTGGTCTGGTGGATCGTTCATCTACGTACCAAAAGGTGTAAAGTTAGATACACCTATTCAGTCATATTTCCGTTTGAATGCGGAGAATAGTGGTCAATTTGAAAGAACTTTGATCATTGCTGATGAAGGATCAAGTATCCAATACGTTGAGGGATGTACTGCACCTAATTACTCAACCGACAGTTTGCATGCTGCGGTCGTTGAAGTATTTGCCGAGAAAGACGCATATGTACGTTATACAACCATTCAAAACTGGTCGAATAATGTTTACAGTCTTGAGACAAAACGTGCTCAGGCCATGGAAAATGCCACAATGGAGTGGGTCGATGGTAATCTTGGTTCTAAGATCACTATGAAGTATCCTAGTGTTTATCTTGATGGTGAAGGTGCCAGAGGTACTATGTTGTCGATTGCTGTTGCCGGACACAATGTTGACCAAGATGCTGGTGCCAGAATGATCCATGCGGCTAAAAATACTTCATCTTCGATCGTTTCAAAGTCAATTTCAAAAGACGGTGGTGCGGTAGATTATCGTGGTACAGTTCGTTTTGAAAGAAATTCTGATGGATCAAAGGCTCACGTTGAGTGTGACACGATCATCATGGATGAAGATTCTAGTTCTGATACGATTCCATATAATCAAATCCTCAATGGTAATGTTTCAATGGAGCATGAGGCTAAGGTCTCTAAGGTTTCAGAGGAACAACTTTATTACCTAATGAGTCGTGGCTTGAGTGAAGAAAAAGCCACTGAAATGATCATTATGGGATTCGTTGAACCATTTACTAAAGAGTTGCCAATGGAGTATGCTGTTGAATTGAACCGTCTGATCAGTTATGAGATGGAAGGTACAGTCGGATAGTTTTTTCTCAGTCTTTCCGACTTGTAATTACATAAATAAAAAATAGGAGCTGTGTCGCGCTTTATACTTTAGCGTGATATAGCTCCTTTTAGGTATATAATCAAAATCGAAAATGGAAGTAAAATTTTTATATGTAGAGGGAGATGCAATATGATTGAAATTGAAAAAATCATTCCTTATTTGGTACCTTTCATGAATGAACCAAACTTGAATGATTTATCCATGGTTAATTTGAATAATGAAGTAAATGATTTAATAAATGGATTTCAAGTTAAATTTCCTAAAGATACATTGGATAAGCTTAGTATTGATGATTATGTCTTAGGAAATAATAAGGATTCCTATTCATATTGGCTGGAATTCAAAACAAAAGTTGTTGGTTCTATACAAGGTGGTTCGGCTTTGAAACACGGTATTTGGAGATCTAAAAAAGATGGATCTATTCATACCGTTGCTAAGTTTGCTGGATCAACCGAGGAAAAATCCATGGATTTATTACGTAGTGAGTTAGTATCTTTAGTAAAATTTGGATATCAACAAGATTTTGAAACAATTGAAGCTAATAAGTTATCTAATACTGTTAAGTATAAAACACTCTATATGTATTATCCTGATTATTACTTTCCTGTTTTTTCTAATTTGCATTATGATCACTTCATAAAATCTTTTGGACTTAAAACTAGTGATTTCAAAACTTTAGGAGAGAAACAGCACCTGTTGTTAGAAATAAAGAAAAGTAACGACACTCTAAATTTGCTCCCTATGTATGAATATGCAAGATTTTTATATTATCTTTTTGGAACTCCCAGAAGAAGTGAAGATAATTCTTCTGAATTTTGGATCGACGGAGGAATTTTAAATAAAACCTCTTTTGAAAATACTGAACTAACTAGTAAGTATGAAATTAAAAATTACAAGTTGGAAAAAATAATAGACAAAGCGTCAATTGATAAGTCGAACGGGCAGTATAAGATTGATTATGTAGCTGAGGAGATTAGAAATAGTGTCAAAGGTTTGACGGGTGAGCAAATTGCAATGGACTATGAGAAAAATAGGCTTAAAAATTATCCGGAACTAATAAATAAAATTAAGCATGTTTCCAATGTAGATGATAGTTTGGGTTTCGATATTCAATCCAGTGATACAAATGGTGATCGCAGATATATCGAAGTAAAAACTACTTCGATGAATTTGGGTAAATCGTTAAAATTCAATTTAACTAAAAATGAGTTGGATACTGCTAAAAGACTCGATAATTATTGGGTGTATATCATTTCAGATGTTGATAAAAGTCCTAAAATATCGGTTTTTAAGAATCTGTTGGATGAATCTTTGAGCGACAAAGTAGATATAATTCCTAAGGACTATATAGTTAGTTTGAATTTAAAATAGATTTTTAGGGTAAATAAAGTGGGTTTAGCGAAATTTACTATAACAAACTAAAAATGGAGCTGAATATGGATCAATTAACTGTCTTAATCATGAGTTTATTGTCTTTTAAAGGAATCGGTAACCAATCTGTTTTAGGATATTTAAATGAATCAAAGCAGCATTTAAAAAACTTTGATTTTGCTGAATTGAGCACGACAAAAGTTTCTAAAATTAGAAAATTACTGGATGAGGAGATTATTTCTAATAAAACTTGGCAAACAGCCAATGAAGTAACCTTAAAACGATTACAAATCAGTTTACAAGAAAATATCCAAATTATAAATTGCTTTGAAGATAGTTATCCAAAAAGATTGCAAAATATGGCAAATCGTCCGGTTTTGTTATATCTAAAAGGCAATCTTCGATTGCTAAATGAAGATAAAATCTTAGCAATCGTTGGTACGAGAACTCCTAGGAAAAGTAGTCAAACATGGGTATTTAATATAACTAATGAATTAGCCAATAATTATGTTATTGTCAGTGGTCTAGCTAAAGGAATTGATACTGTTGTTCAACGACAAGTAGTTGATTGTCATAAACAGACAATTGCTGTTTTGGGAAGTGGATTAGATATGCCAATCTATCCTTTTGAGAATGAAGATCTGGCTGCAGAAATATTGAATAATAATGGTCTTCTTGTTTCTACATATCCTAATGGAACCAAGGTATATTCCCATAATCTGGCCGCTAGAGACGAGTGGCAAAGTGCTTTAAGTGATGGTGTAATTGTTGCTGAAACGGGGATGCGTGGGGGTACGACTAATACTATCAACTTTGCATTTCAACAAGAAAAGTTATTGATGATGTACGATGATTTAGAATTATCAGGAAATCAATTTTTTCTAAATGATACTAGAATTAAACCCATAAAAGATTGTTCCGATATTTTTAAGCAAGAAAAAAACCACATCGAAGAAATTCGACGTGGTTAATTGTTATTTGAGATGTGAGTAATCGTGATTGATGACTTCTTCAAGGTTGTATTTGTTATCTTCAAAAGTATATTTCAAGATGCTGCAGTTAGTAAATCCGCTTCTTAATACATCGATTGAGTCATTCCATTGATTATTGAAGGATAATATCGAAACGTAGTGACTAACGACAAGAACATTTTCAACATCTTGGTTCATGATGTCGTTTAATTCTTTTGTCACACGTTTTTGAACATTTATCATATCCTCACCGCCATATTGAACAAAAGCGTCATTGAAGAGCTCATAATGTGATTTTATTGGATTTAATTTGGTATTTTCACCCTCAAATAGTCCAAAATACATTTCTTTTAATCCTTTACGGCGTTCGTAGGGCATGTCAGTGATCAATTCCAAAGTGTCACTTGCACGCTCTGAAGTTGAAGAGTAGGCAGCATCGAAAGTGATGTTGTTATCTTCATAATATTTTTTGGCCACTTTAGCTTGGTTATAACCAAGTTCTGTTAGTGGAGCATCAGACCATCCTTGCATTTTTCCTCGTTCATTAAAAATGGTTTGACCGTGTCGCATTAAATATAGAGTCTTTTTCATACATAACTTCCTCATGATTTTTTATACCTTAAAGATTGTAAAGGATTTGAGTGATTAATAAAAGTAGCAAGGACTATTTTAATTTATTTACAATTTTTTTAAGAAAACTACTTGCAAAAATTATATTGTCTGCTAGTATCATATACATAAATTAAATTTCAGCTTCACAAGAAGTAATCATTTATCTGGGTGTTCAGAGAATTGACGGTTGGTGCGAGTCATGCAGGATAAATTGATAAAATACCTAGCTGAAATTTCGTGTCCGACGTTACAGGAGTAAAGAGCAAATAGATTATTCTATTTGAATTTTGGGTGGTACCGCGCAAATAGCGTCCCTGCATATTAATTGCAGGGGCGCTTTTTTTTTTCCCAGTGATCCGGACAAAATAATAGGAGGATATTTAAATGAACATTATTGATGAACTTTCGTGGCGTGGTCTGATCAACCAACAATCTGATGAAGAGGGCTTAAGAAAGTTAGTCGACGAGAAGGACATTTCACTTTATTGTGGTATGGATCCAACAGGAGACTCAATGCATATCGGTCATTTGTTACCATTCATGACTTTGAAACGCTTTGGTGATGCAGGACATCATCCTTATATCGTTATTGGTGGAGCAACTGGTTCGATCGGTGATCCAAGTGGTAAAAAGGCCGAACGACCAATGCAAACAATGGACCAAGTTAATCACAACGTTGAAGCACTTAGCAACCAAGCTAAGAAGATTTTCAAAGACTTCACAATGGTTAACAACTATGACTGGACAGAACCTATTGGTATTTTAGATTTTCTTCGCGATTACGGGAAGTTATTTAATGTAAATACCATGCTTAATAAGGAAATTATTTCAAGTCGTTTGGAAGCAGGTATTTCCTTCACAGAATTTACCTATCAAATCCTACAATCATTGGACTTCCTAACACTTTATCGTCAACACGATATTCAGTTACAAGTTGGTGGTGGTGATCAATGGGGTAACCTTACAGCCGGATTGGATCTTATTCATAAAGCTGAAGGACAAGAAGCCAAAGTTTATGCTTTGACAATTCCATTATTACTTAAAGCTGATGGTACTAAATTTGGTAAAACAGCTGGTGGAGCCGTTTGGTTAGATGCTGAAAAGACATCTCCTTATGAGTTCTATCAATTCTGGTTCAACCAAGATGACAAAGACGTTGTCAATCTGCTTAAGAAATTTACTTTCTTAACACAAGATGAAATCGCAGCTTTAGCAGAAAAAGTTAAAACAGCACCTGAAAAACGTGAAGCACAAAGAACTTTGGCAGAAGAAGTTACTAAGTTTGTTCACGGAGAAGAAGCACTTAAAACAGCAGAAAAAATTACTGACGTACTCTTCTCAGGTGAAATTCAAGCTCTAACGACAGATGAAGTTGCACAAGCCTTCCATGGTGTACCAAGTGAAGAGATCTCTTCAGATGAGATCAACTTGGTTGACCTATTGATTGCCGCAAATGTCGACAAATCAAAACGTCAAGCACGTGAAGACATTCAAAATGGGGCTATTAGAATTAACGGGGAAAGACTAACTGATACAACAACTATGGTCGATCCTAAAGACTCGTTTGATGGCAAATACATCGTTATCCGTCGCGGAAAGAAAAAGTACTTCTTAGCCAAAATTAAATAAAATTAATTAAGGCGATGAATGAAATGGAAAAGAAAAATAGACTCAACTTTGTAGAAAGTATCATTATCATGTTAGTGATGTTTGGCATGTTAGGAACTATGATGATCAAATTTAAAATGACTCCACAAGTTCCAATTTTATTAACATTTACTTTGTTACTGTTTTATGGAAAGTTTCGTGGGTTCAGTTGGAATGAGTTACAAGAGGGAATTATCAATGGTGTTAAACCTGGTATTATCCCTATGATCATCTTCGTTATGATCGGTGTTTTGGTTGCTTCTTGGTTGATTTCAGGAGTTATTCCAACAATCATGGTTTATGGACTTGAGATTCTAAATCCTAGTTTCTTCTTATTTACAGTATTTGTGAGTTGTTGTTTAGTTGGAGTTATTGTTGGTAGTTCATTTACAACTATTTCTACATTAGGAATTGTTTTCATGGGTATTGGTCAAGTTATGGGTATTGACGCTGTTCTAACTGCAGGCTCAATTGTTTCTGGTTCTTTATTCGGAAATAATATGTCACCACTTTCTGGAACAACCAATCTTTCAACAGGTATTGCCGGTGTTGATAATGTCTTTAAACATATCAGAACTATTTCACATACAGCATTGATCTCGGCCGTAGTTACAGGAATTATTTTCCTATTTGTTGGACACACTAGTGCCCAAGTAGATATGGGTTCAGTACATCATATTATCAATGCACTGCAAGCTAACTTTTTCGTTTCACCAATTATGTTGTTACCAATTGTTGTTTTGATCACATGTGCTTTCTTACAAGTGCCTGCTATCCCAACACTTTTGAGTGGTTCATTGACAGCCATTATTATGGATGTCTTCATTAATCACACATCATTTAGCACCATCAGTAATGTTATTATGAAAGGTTTCGTTTTGAAATCATCAGATAAACATATCAATGCAATTGTCAGTGGTGGTGGTGTTTCAAGCATGCTTGACAGTATTTCATTGATCTTAGTTGCATTGACACTTGGTGGTGTTTTGTTAAAACTTGGTGTCGTTGATAATTTGATCAGCAAACTTAGAAGTCGTGTTAATACACCTGGAAAAGTCATTGCTGCATCAATGCTCAGTGCTATCGGTGTTAACTTCTTAGTTGGTGAACAATACATTTCTATTATTCTTCCCGGAACAACATTCCGTAAGAATTTTGAGGATCTAGGTATCGAACCACAATACTTATCACGTGTTTTAGCTAGTGGTGGTGCTGATATTAATGCCTTAGTACCTTGGGGTGTCAGTGGTATCTTTATTTCCGGAATTCTGGGAGTTAGTCCCGTTCATTTCATTCCATTCGCTTTCTACGTATGGTTAAATCCACTTCTAACAGTTATTTTTGCTTTTGTTTTTGGCAAGAGTTACTTAAAATCAACTGATTCCAAAAAGACAGTTGCTCCTAAAAATCTTGTTTTAGATGCTAAATAATATTCAATTATTAAAAAGATATTATTTATCGTCATACAGCTTGGTATAGTCAACTTCGGGTCTTAATAATTGGAATATAAAATCTGAAAAAACTTGACGTTATTGGTAAATTAATTTATATTATTTCCAACGAAAACTTTTAAACAAGTCCTGTGAGGCTTGGAAGGTTAAACACGTCACGCGTAAACTTCCTCTCCTTGTGGGTAGGAAGTTTTTTGTTTACTAAAAAAAATAAAAAGAACTTTTAATCAGATCCAGCGAGGTCTCAAAGGTTGAGTGGCATTTTCTGCCTTTGGGACACCGCATCTGTCGGTGTCTTTTTTTATTGGAGGAAAACAATGAAAAACATACTTTCTATGTCACAATTATCAAACGAAGAGATTTTTGACCTGATCCACTTAGCTATGGATTACAAGTCAGGAAGGATCAAGTCTAACAACGGCGATAAATTTGCAATGAATTTATTTTTTGAAGACAGTACGAGAACTAATACTAGTTTTCAGGTTGCCGAAGCCAAATTAGGCATGAAGCAAATTGATTTTGACGCACGTCACTCATCCGTCAATAAAGGCGAATCATTATATGATACAGTTAAGACAGTCGAGAGCATGGGTGTAAATTTGGCTGTTATCCGTCATAAACAAGATAAGTTTTATGAAGAATTACTAGGTAAAAATTTGAAGATCCATTTGATCAATGCTGGTGATGGTACTGGACAACATCCTTCACAATCACTTTTGGATCTAATGACAATCTATGAAAGATTTGGATATTTTGAAGGATTGAAAGTTGGAATTATCGGTGACCTGAAACATTCACGTGTGGCACATTCTGATGCACAGGCCCTGACTAACCTCGGAGCAGAGGTTAACTTTGGTGGATTGAATGACTGGTACAGTGATGAATTCAAAGCTATCGGACCACATATGGAAGTCGATGAACTTTGCCAAGAAATGGATATCGTTATGTTGTTAAGAGTTCAACATGAACGTTTGGCAGATAGTGAGAATCAAAACTTTTCTAAGGAAGCATATTTTAAAAAATTCGGTATAGATATGCGTCGAGTAGAAATGATGAAGGCAGACACAATGATCATGCACCCAGCACCGATCAATCGAGGAGTAGAAATTGCTGACGACGTCGTTGAATGTGAGAAATCATATATTTTTAAACAGATGGAAAACGGCGTCTATATGAGAATGGCAATGATCGAGTCCTTACTAGGAGGAACACAATTTGACAACGATCCTGATCAAGAACGCGAATTTGTTTTACGCTAAACAATTAATTAAGAGTGACCTTTTAATTGAGGATGAAAAAATCATCCAGATTGCTGATGAAATAAATGAACCAGCTGATAAAGTTATCGATGCTGATAATAATTTAGTAGCACCAGGATTAGTCGATGTTCATGTGCATTTTAGAGAACCTGGTCAAGTACATAAAGAGACCATTTTAACTGGTTCTAAAGCTGCCGCCCATGGTGGTTTTACGACTGTTGGAGCAATGCCCAATGTCATTCCAGTACCGGACAATGTCGATGATTTCAAAAACCAGTTGGAATTAAATAAACAGTCAGTAATCAAGACTTTACAATATGCACCGGTAACCATGAATGAAACTGAAGATGGATTGAGTCCAATTGAAGATTTAGCAAAACTTGGGGCAATGGCCTTTTCAAATGATGGTCATGGGATCAATAATGCAAAAACAATGTTTGATGCAATGTCGCGGATCAAATCTGTTAACAGTCATCTGGCGGCTCACGTTGAAGATCAGAATCTCTTCAATAAAGGGGTCATTAACGCTGGACCTGTAGCAGAAGAACTCGGACTACCAGCAATCGAACGTGTAGCCGAAACTTCACAACTAGCTAGAGATTTGATTTTGGCAAAAGAAACTGGTGTTCATTATCATGTTTGTCATCTTTCAACAGCTGATGGAGTTAAGCTGATCAGAATTGCCAAGGATGCTGGTATCAATGTCACCTGTGAGGTAACACCGCACCACTTGTTACTTAGTGACCAGAATATACTTGAAGATGATGCTAACTATAAGATGAACCCACCGTTAAGAAGTGAAATTGACCGCAGAGCTTTGATAGACGGTCTCTTAGATGGAACAATCGATATGATTGCAACAGATCATGCACCACATGCAGAAAATGAAAAGAATCAAGGATTTCTGAAGAGTGCATTCGGCATTACAGGAATAGAAACATCATTTCCATTGATGTATAGCCGTTTTGTCAAAACAAGTTTGATGAGTTTAGAACAATTATTGGAATTGATGACTAATAAACCAGCCCAGATATTTAATTTACTTGCTGGTGAAATAAAAGTCGGTGGAGATGCTGATTTAACTATCATTGATTTAAAGAAGCCTTTTGAAA
Organism: Companilactobacillus kedongensis; assembly: GCF_003946625.1. GTDB lineage: Bacteria > Bacillota > Bacilli > Lactobacillales > Lactobacillaceae > Companilactobacillus > Companilactobacillus kedongensis. Next base: position 138,055 of record NZ_RHOR01000004.1, read on the forward strand.
TTAAAAAAGAGGATTTTATTTCTAAAGGGAAGAATAGTCCGTTTATAGGTCAAGAAGTTTATGGCCAAGTTCAAAAGACCTTCGTCAAGGGTCAAGAAGTTTATTCATTTTAGGAGGAAAAAATGTCAAAACCAGTTATTGTAGCGTTAGATTTTGCAGATGATTTTGAGTGTATTGAATTCTTAAGTCAGTTTCCTAAGGATACTGATTTATTTTTGAAGATAGGATTAGAGATGTTTTGTCAATTCGGTTATCCTTTTGTACGAAGTTTACGTAATCGGGGATACAAGATATTTTTGGATCTAAAATTACACGATATTCCTAATACTGTTAAAAGAACTTGCGAAATGATTGCTAAGTGGGATGTACAGATGTTGACCGTTCACGGAAGTGGTGGTGCAGAAATGATTTCCGCTGCCAAAAAAGGACTAGAAGGATCAGATACGAAGTTGTTAGCTGTTACGCAACTGACTTCTTTAGGACAAAAAGAATTAGCTGAAGAATTGATGATCCCTCAAAAGTCACAGGACTATGTAACTCATTTAGCAAGACTAGCCTTTGATAATGGAGCTGACGGGGTTATTTCATCAGCCTTAGAAGTTCCAATGATCAAAGATATAACTGATGACAATTTTCTCTGTGTTACACCAGGTATCAGACCAAAGACAGCTCAAGTTGGTGATCAAAAACGTGTTGCAACACCTAGGGAAGCTAGAAAACTCGGCAGTGATGCAATTGTAGTCGGAAGACCGATCACACAAGCTGATAATGGCTTTGTTGCATATCAAAATATTTGTCAGGAGTGGAGTAAATAATGGAAAATTCAGTAGCATATCAAACAGCCAGTAAATTACTAGAAATCAAAGCGATAACTTTAAATGCTAAGACACCCTTTGTCTGGGCTAGCGGTATCAAGGCACCAATTTATACTGATAATCGTTTGACGATCGCCTATCCAGATTTTAGACAGCAGATCGCTAAAGATTTAGCCGCATTGATCAAAGATAATTACCCTGACGTACAAGTTATCGGTGGAGTTGCTACAGCAGGCATTCCTCATGCATCCGGAGTAGCTAATATTTTGAATCTACCATTGAATTATGTCCGTTCAAAACCTAAAGATCATGGTAAAAATAGCCAAATCGAAGGTCGCTGTGAAGCTGGAGATAAAGTAGTTTTGATCGATGACCTTATTTCCACTGGTGGCAGTATCTTAAAGGCTGTAAAAGCGGTACGTGAAGCTGGAGCCGAAGTTATTGGAACGGTCGCAATTTTTTCGTATAATTTACCAGAAAGTAAGACTAACTTTGAAAATGCCCATACTAAACTAGTTACCCTGACAAATTACCCAACGATGATCGAAGTTGCTAATGATAAAGATTACGTTAAAGAAGAAGATATGGAACTACTAAAGAAATGGTATCAAGACCCAGAAGGATGGTGCAAATAATGGATTGGTATCAATTAGCTCGTCCAGCAATTTTTGCGATCGACCCCGAAGTAGACCACAAACTAGTTGGAACTGGTTTGAAGATCTTTAATGACCATCCCCAAATTTTAAAGAAATTATTCTATACTCGTAAACGAGAAAATCTTCAAGTTAAGATCAAAAATTTAACGTTTGATTCACCAATCGGTATTGCAGCTGGATTTGATAAAAAAGCTGAGTTTTATAATAGTTTAGGTGGCTTGGGTGCCGGGTTTGTTGAAATTGGCAGTGTAACGAAACATCCCCAAGAAGGTAATCCTAAGAAGCGTGTTTTCAGATTGACTGAAGATCAAGGAATCATCAACCGTATGGGATTGAACAATGTCGGAATTGAAGAAACAAAACGCCGACTTAAAAATCATCCTGCTCAAATTAAACTAGGGATCAGTATTGCACCAGGTCATGATTTAGAGAGTGACCAGATGATCGCTGAAATGATCGATGATGTTAAAGAAATCCACGAATATGCTGATTACATTGCATTGAATCTCAGCTGTCCTAATCAAGTTGGTGTGACTGTTCTTCAACAACTAGATATTTTGAAGCCGCTGCTTGAAGGGATCGCCGCTTTAGGGATCGATGAGCCTATTTTTGGAAAATTCAGCAATGACATTGATACAGATGAGTTAATTTATAACTTACATGAATTAGATGGTTTGCTAGATGGAATTATTCTATCTAATTGTTCGGTCAAACGTGATAATCTCATTTCACATAATCAAGTTGAAAAAGGTGGCTTGAGCGGTAAGCCGATTTTTGCTCAATCAATGTTTTTGACCAAGACATTGCATAATGAGTTTCCAGATATGCCAATAATTTATTCTGGTGGAATTTTCACACCGGAAGATGCTAAATTAGCACTCGATACAGGGGCTACCTTAGTTGAGGTTTATTCTGGATTTATCTATAACGGTCCAGAATTGATTGAAAAGATCAATCGTTACCTTTCAGAACAGAAATTATTAGAAAAAATTTAATGCCGACATTGTCGGTATTTTTTTTGTTCTAATTTAAGACAGCCTTTATTAGAAGTGCAGTAAGGGAATATACTAAGTTTTAAAAAATTTGTTGAGTCTTATTTTAAATGATATTTGATATGTTAAAATATCATCAAATTATAATTATATTAATCTAATGTAATTTAATTTAATCGTGAAGGGAGTGTTTCATTTTGACAGATGAACGATCGAAAAAAGATCTTAGAATCAGAAGTCATGTCTATGATGGCATGGTTAAATCGCCAAATCGTGCTTTGATGCGAGCTACTGGTATGAAAGATGAGGATTTTGAAAAACCGATTGTGGGTGTCATTAGCACTTGGGCTGAGAATACCCCTTGTAATATTCATCTGAGAGGTTTAGGTGACTTAGCCAAACAAGGTGTTATCAAGGCTGGAGGCTGGCCAGTACAATTTGGGACGATTACTGTTTCTGATGGTATTTCGATGGGGACACCCGGTATGAGTTATTCTTTACCATCTAGAGATATTATTGCAGATTCAGTTGAAGCCGCTGTTCGTGGTCATAACTGTGATGCTTTAGTTACCGTTGGTGGTTGTGATAAGAATATGCCAGGAAGTATGATTGCTATTGCTAATTCTGAGATCCCAGCCATTTTTGTTTATGGCGGAACTATTTCACCAGGTAAACTGGATGGTAAAGATATTGACCTTGTTTCAGTTTTTGAGGCTGTTGGTCAGTGGAATCATGGCGATGTTAGTAAAGAAGAAGTTAAAAGAATTGAATGTAATGCTTGTCCCGGACCTGGTGGATGTGGTGGCATGTATACAGCTAATACTATGGCATCTGCCATTGAAGCTATGGGGATGAGTTTGCCCGGTTCAGCGTCACATCCTGCTACTACTGAGGCTAAGAAAAAGGATGTTGAAGAAGCTGGTGAAGCTGTTTTGAAATTACTGGAAAAGGGTATTTATCCTAAAGATATCATGACCCGTGATGCTTTTGAAAATGCAATCACTGTAGTTATGGCTTTAGGTGGTTCGACTAATTCAGTATTACATTTGTTGGCCATGGCACATGCAGCCAATGTTGAATTAACGATTGATGATTTTAATACTATTCAGAAAAAAGTTCCTCATATTGCTGACCTAAAGCCAAGTGGTCAATACGTTTTCCAGGATCTATACAATGCTGGCGGTGTTTCTGCAGTTATGAAGTTATTATATGAAAATGGTTATCTGCATGGAGATTGTTTAACCGTTACGGGAAAAACTGTGGCAGAAAACTTGGCCGAAGTTGGAGATTTAAAACCAGGTCAGAAAGTTATTATGCCGCTTGATCATCCTAAGCGAAAAGATGGACCATTGATTATTCTTCACGGTAATCTTGCAACTGAAGGGGCAGTAGCTAAAGTTTCAGGATTAAAGACTAGACGTCATGTTGGACCAGCTAAAGTTTTCAATAATGAAGAAGATGCTATTGAAGCTGTTTTAGCAGATAAGGTTGTTGATGGGGATGTTTTAGTTGTGCGCTATGTCGGTCCTAAAGGAGGACCAGGTATGCCAGAAATGCTGTCATTGTCTGGAATCTTAGTAGGTAAAGGTCAAGATGAATCGGTTGCCCTGTTAACAGATGGACGTTTTTCTGGTGGTTCACATGGTTTTGTTGTTGGACATATAGCTCCAGAAGCCCAAGATGGTGGGGCAATCGCATATCTGCAAGATGGAGATATAGTTGTGATCGATCAGGATACACGAGAGATAACAATGAAAGTTTCCGATGCAGAATTAGAAAAACGTAAAGCCGAAACTACCATTCCATCACTTTATTCAAGAGGTGTTTTGGGTAAATATGCTCATCTAGTATCCAGTTCAGCTAAAGGAGCTATAACCGACTTTTGGAATCGCGATGATAAATAAATATATTCTTAGTAAGGGTGATGATTAGATGCGGGAAGATATCAAGTTAAATGATCGTGCCGCCACAGTAAGTGATCAAATGATTGAACGATTTGAAAAGATAATTGAACCTGAAATTGGATTGGATATTTATAATTTAGGCTTTATTTATGAAATCAATTTGACTAAAGAGGGTCATTGTAATGTCATTATTACATTTTCCGAAGTAGGTTGTGCTTGTATCGGTGAAGTTCCCGTTGCAATCAAACAATCTTTAGTTGAAATTGAAGAAATAAACGATGTTTCGGTGGATGTCGTTTGGAGTCCAGCTTGGCAGATGAGTCGAATCAGTCGTTTGGGAAGGATCACTTTGGGTATTAGTCCCAGAGGTGTCCACTAATAGGCAATATAAAATATCTTATAAATTGACAAAAATCGCTAAAAAAAGTATGTTGAAATCGGTTACTATTCGAGGAGGTATTTTATGGCCTATAAAGCAATTAATCCATTTAATGGAGAGTTGATCAGAGAATTTCCTAATGCAATTGATGCTGAGGTTGAAACGACATTAAAAAATGCGCATGAATTCTATTTAGAAGCAAAGCATCAACCTATTTTAGAACGGGAAAAGATGCTAAAAAAAGTAGCAGATGAGATGAACGCTAATATCGATTATTATGCTAAGATCTTGTCCCTTAACATGGGCAAATTATTTAATGAAGCGAAACAAGAAGTAGTCAGAACAGTCGAATTTGCAGAATACTATGCTAAAAATGGTGGTAGTTTGTTAAAAGATCAGCCATATGAGATACCAAATAATTATGCCTATGTTGAATATGATTCTATTGGTGCCATCATGGCAGTTGAACCATGGAATTTTCCGTATATGCAAGTTATGAGAGTTTTTGCACCTAATTATATTGTTGGTAATCCCACAATTTTAAAACATGCTAGTATCGTCCCTGAGGCGGCACAGGCTTTTGAAGAAGCAATTTTAAAGGCAGGTATTCCAATCGGAGCCTTCAAAAATATTTTTGCCGACTATGGCCAAGTCAATAAGATGATCGCCGATTCAAGAGTTCAAGGAGTCGCTTTGACGGGATCAGAAAGAGCCGGTAGTCAAATTGCGTCTGAAGCAGGTAAAAATCTCAAGAAATCAACGATGGAGCTAGGTGGGACCGATGTCTTCATGGTTCTTGATGATGCTGATCTCAAAAAAGCAGTTAATGATGCAGTGCTAGGTAGATTAGGAAATGCTGGTCAAGCATGTACTTCAGCAAAACGATTTATCGTCAATCAAAATTTGTATGACGACTTTGTTGATGGAATTAGCGCTAAATTTGCTAAGAGGACTCTAGGAGATCCGTTAGATGCGAAAACAACCTTGGCTCCAATGTCATCCAAATCTGCTCAACAAAAATTACAAGGACAAGTCAACGATGCAATTTCTGGAGGAGCTGAGCTTCTTTGGGGTGACAATACCCCAATTGAAGGATCGGGAGCAATGTTTAATCCATTGATCATTTCGGGAATTACACCAGATAATCCTATGTATGATCAAGAATTATTTGGACCCGTCGCTCAAGTCTATAAAGTAAAGGATGATGTCGAGGCCGTTCAATTGGCCAATAATTCAAATTATGGTCTAGGTGGTGCGATCTATTCCAAAGATGTTGAACGTGCTCAAAATTTGGCCAGCCATATTGAAACGGGAATGGTAGCCATCAATCAGACAATGCTATCTCATGCCGAAGTACCATTTGGTGGTGTGAAGAGATCCGGTTACGGTCGTGAATTAAGTGATTTAGGTATTAAAGAATTCACTAACCAAAAGACAATTTTATATAAATAGATATTGGTGAGTTGTATCACACTTTAGAAGTATAGTGTGATACGACTCTTTTTTTCTACCCTTAGTCAAGGTTAATCCTTGATATAGCTGTATTTATTATTAAGGAGTGGCGTTATGGAGAAAGCCATTAGACCATCGGGCGTACTTGGAGCCTTACCGGTTTGTGGTAAGGCTTCAAACTGAGGATGGAGGCCAAGACTCAGTGGTCCGTACAATAGGTGAATATTTTCATACTTGGAGACGGCAACCAGGCTACTAAAACTACTGTTTTGAATAAATTACTTTGACACACACAGTAGTTGATGATACATTATACCTATCGAAAGGAAGACACACTATGAAACCAATAATTTCGAAAGATATAATTCGCGGCCATACAACTACAATCGTTTTGAACATTCTCAGTCAAGGCGACAGTTACGGTTATGAGATAGCTAAGATGATCAAACAGTTGAGCCATGAATCTTACGAACTTAACGAAGCCACACTCTATACAGTGTTTAGGCGTTTAGAAAAAAATGGTGATATTGCCAGCTATTGGGGCGATGAGAGCCAAGGCGGCAGACGCAAATATTATCAGATCACTGATCAAGGCACAGAAACTTTAAAGAATAATGTCAAAGAATGGAATTTTGCCAAGCACGTTATCGATGATTTGATCCTTGGGAGGATAAATTAATATGAATGAAAAAATAATAGCATTAGTAAAACAACAATTATCGGAAATATTCGAGGACTATCCTCACACGGCCGATATTCATGAATTAGCAGAAGAATTAAAATCAGATTTAATTGCTTCAGCCGAGGACAATCTTAAAGAAGGTATGTCTCCAGAATATGCCGTTGAAGATGCTTTCAATAAATTTGGTGATATTAGAGATTTGATTGAAGATGTTATGCATGAAAGTGATCATAAAGAGAAATCTGAAAATCACGAAGGTCATCATATTGATATTACTCAGTCGGGGATCACAGTCGATGGTGGTGATAAATTAAAAATCGATAAAAGTGGAATGTTTATCAATAAAGGTAAGTCATTCAAGGCTGATGGTTCAGGTGTTTCTATCAGTGAAGGACGAGTTTTCAGAGCCGATGAAAATGGTGTTAAGCTCGGAAATATGATTATTGATGGTCGAGGCATCAATTTTGAACAGAACGCAAGTAAAGTACGCGATACTTTTTCAAAGTTTGATGAGCAGTTCGATACTAATGTTGATACGGAAGTTTACGTTGAAACTTTGAATCTAGTTAATGAGCAAGAATTTACCGTTGATGGTGTTGAACGTTTGGATATTTCATATAGTTTCGCAACCGTTCGTGTACTACCAACTGAAGGTAATAAAATTATTTTAAGAGAATATATGTCACGTGATAATCCAGATTATTTTGCTAGAACTTCATTTGGATCAGATACTTTACGGATCAAGCAAGGAAGATTCCCCAAATTTTTACGCTTGAAGGTTAGAACCCAAATTCTGATTCCAAGTAACTTTTCAGGGGACATGCGTATTTCAAATTCTGCCGGTCAACTGTATCTAAACGGTATTTCAGGACTAGGCACAATCAAAGCTACCATTAATAGTGGCAACGGATACTTCAATAATGTTTCGGTGGATAATCTTTCAATAAAAGCTCAATCTGGAAGAGTAAAGATGGAAAATATTAAAGCCGATGATAATTTACAATTATTGGCTCATAGTGGTTCGATCAAGATAAATAATGTGCTTGGACGTGAATTTGAAATTAAAGCACATTCAGGATCTATTCGGGGTGAAAGTTTGAGTGGTAGTGGTTCTGTGATCAGTCATTCTGGAACAGTTTCAGTAAGTATTAAAGAATTAACAGGTGATATTAGTGCCGAATCTAATAGTGGGGCCGTTAGATTAACAATGTTGCCAGTTAACTATTATTTTGATCTACAATCAAAAAGTGGGACTGTAAAGAGTCCTGAAAATGCTATTATGGATCATGATACTTTTAGCTTCAAAGACGGTCATGTCGGAGATGATCCACGATATGTTATAAAAGGTAAGGCACTATCAGGAACTGTAAAATTGTATTAAAAAAACGTCCGATATAAAATTGTCGGACGCTTTTTTGACTCTAAAACATTAGATAAATATACGTAAACTTAAAATTAATTAAAAAAAATCTAATTTTATATTGTAATTTGTAAGAAATAAACGTATCCTTAGTATCATTCTACAAGATAAGGGGAGATATTTTATGCAGGAAACAAAAAGTAAATGGCATATGCCTTCGGCATTTACCATATTGTTTATCCTAATAATTCTTGTAGCAATTTTAACCTGGATCATTCCAGCCGGAGAATATGCTACTACTAAGGCGGGCAACGTAATTGCCGGGACTTTCCGAAGCCGAAGTAGCAGTCCTCAGGGACTATGGGATATTTTTGAAGCTCCCATAAACGGAATGATAGGTACAAAAACAACAGATGGAGCAATTCCAGTATCACTATATATCTTGGTCATTGGTGGTGTTTTGGGAGTTGTTAATAAAACAAATACTTTTGCTGACGGGATCGGTTCAGCTGCTAAGAAATATAAAGGCAGAGAAAAATATTTGATTCCATTCTTAATGACTTTATTTGCTTTAGGTGGAACCGTTTTTGGAATGGGTGAAGAAACTATTGCCTTTGTTCCGATCGTTATTCCAATTATGTTAAGTGTTGGTTACGATACGATCACGGCTATTTCGATAACTTTGATCGGTTCACAGATCGGTTGTATGGGTTCAACAGTCAACCCCTTTGCAACTGGTGTAGCTTCAGATACGATCCACATTTCACTAGGCCAAGGGATTTTGCCTAGAGTGGTGTTCTTAGTATTATCTTTGATCATCGGAATTATTTATGTCATGCGTTATGCGGCTAAAGTAAAGGATCATCCAGATCAATCGTTAGTATATGAACGTCATGAAAAAGATCTTAAAGAGTTCGTTGCAGCTAGTGATGTTGAAGTAACAGAATTAACTAAGAGACAAAAATGGGTCCTATTTGCTTTCATTATGACCTTTGTAGTCATGATCATTGGGTTAGTTCCTTGGGCTACCTTAAATCCTAAGTGGACATTTTTCGTAGATTTCTTGAAGTGGCTTAACAGTATGCCATTTATCGGAGCCTTTGTTGGGCGTGATATGGTGCCATTTGGTACATGGAGCTTTGTTGAGATCACTACTTTGATTTTCTTTGCATCTTTAGTTATCAAAGCTATTTATCGGATGAAGGAAGCTGACTTTGTTGAAGCTTTCATGGATGGTGTTAGAGATTTCGTTGAAGTTGCTATGATCGTTGCCATTGCCCGTGGTATTCAAGTTATTATGAACAATGGTTATATTTCAGCAACTATTCTTCATGCTGGTGAAGTTGGACTGCATGGATTATCATCATCAGTTTTCATTATTTTGACATATATTTTCTATATCCCTATGTCATTCTTGATTCCATCAAGTTCAGGGTTGGCCGTTTCGACAATGGGTATTATCGGACCTATCGGTAGATTCTCTGGTGTGCCGGGATCAACTGTCGTTACTGCTTATCAGATTGCTTCAGGTTTAGTTAACCTCGTTACGCCAACTTCAGCGATTGTTATGGGGTCACTAGCCTTGGGTCATGTAAGTATCGTTACTTGGTTTAAATATATTTGGAAGCTATTGTTAGTCTTCATAGTCTTCACTTGTGCGTTTTTAGCATTTTGTACAATTTTTAATTTCCAATAATGACAACATCGTAACCCAAATTCTAGGTTACGGTGTTTTTTTTCAGAAAAGTGCTAATAATTTGTTTTATATCAGGAAATTGGTTAGTTTAGAGTTAATAAGAATATTGATATATCAAATTATATAAGAAAGGAAAGGACTTAGTTTCCTTGAAAGTTTGGTAAAATGTTTAACTTTAATACACAACCTAAAAAATATTCATTAAATGGTGAAATAACTGTTCCTGGAGATAAAAGTATTTCTCATAGGGCCATCATGTTTGGTTCCATAGCTAAGGGTGTCACCCAGCTTAGCAACTTTTCTTTCTCAGAAGATCTAGCTACAACTGTCCGAATATTTAAAGAATTGGGCGCTAAGATTCACTCTGAACCAAGTACTAAAGGGATGATCATTAAAGGAACCGATCATAGTTTTAATCCAGTTGATAAGCCATTAGAGATACATAACGTTGGCGAATTGGAAAGTTTATTATTGGGAGTTTTGGCTTCAGTACCGCAAGAATATATTATTGATGGAGGAGATTTCTTAAAGAAACGTCCTCAAAATGGTTTATTAGATCTTCTAAAGCAGATGGGAGTTAGCTATGATTCGACTTCTGAAGAAGCTCTGCCGCTAAAGACTATCGGTAGTGATTCTTTAAATGGTATTACCTATCAACAAGAAATATCCAGTGCTCAAATTAAAAGTGCGTTGATCTTAGCTGGATTATTTGCTAAATCAAAGACAACGATCATTCGCAAAATAGCGACTAGAAATCATACCGAGGTTCTAGCTAATTACTTTGGAGCAAATATTGATATGAATTCTAAGGTAATTACTGTTGATCCTAAAAAGACAAAATTAAAGGGAAAAAACTTAACTATCCCCGGAGATTTTTCTTCAGCTTCATTTTATTTGGTAGGAGCAATGTTATCTAAAGATAGCCAAATAACCTTGCGAAAAGTTGGACTTAATCCTACTAGGATCGGACTTTTAAATGTGATTGAACAAATGGGCGGAAAAATTACGATTACTAATCGTGTTAACAATATTGAACCTTATGGTGATATTACTGTGGGAACACAGTCACTTCATGGAACTACGATCACCGCTGAACAAGTACCAACTATTATTGATGAAATACCTTTAATTGCTCTGATGGCTTCTCAGGCAACCGGGAAAACGGTTATAGAAGAAGTTCAAGATGTCTATCTTCAAAACAGTGAACGAGTTAGAAATATGCGTACAGAATTGGCGAAATTGGGAATTGTCATGCAGATAAACGACGCTTCGATCGTTATTGAAGGAAGTCAAAAAGTTAATGTTAAAGATGATGTCGACAGTCACAAAGATCACCGTATAGCGATGATGCTAGTGATCGCATCTAATTTGACTAAGACTCCATTTCAAATTAAAAATATTGAAGCAATTGACGTATCATATCCTAACTTTATTTCAGATTTGAAGAAATTAGTAGGTTTTTAGACATTAAGAACTTCTTTTTTTGTGACTGTTATCGTATGATAACGGTAGTGAAATTATGTAAGGGGTTACTTAATGATTAAATTTATCGGAACCGACTTGGATGGGACTTTGTTGAATAGTTATAGCAAAATTTCAGAGGAAAATATTGCGACTATCCAAAAGGCAGTAAAAGCAGGGATAAAGTATGCCATTTGTTCCGGCAGAACATTACACTCTGTTAATGGATTTTTTTCCAAAGATTTAAAAGTACCAGGTTATCGAGTGGTCTTAAATGGAGCAGTGGTCGTTGACCCTGATGGTAAAAAAATTGTCGATACTCCAATGGACAAAGAAGTTGTTGAAGAAATCTTTAAAAGGGTAGAATTCAGTAATTTTAAAGTTGTTTTGGATGGATTAAATAGTTCGTATATTTATGATCCTAATCACAACTTTTCAGCTTATTATGAGGGAATGGATCGACATCACTTACGAGCTGAAGATTTTACAAAATTACGTGAAGTCAATAAAGATAATGATTTTGAGATTTATAAAGTTTGTTTCAGTACGACACCGAAACGTCTATCTGAATTGAAGAAGAAAATAGAATCTTTAGTAGCATTGCCGGTCACCGTTAGCCGATCAGGTAGCGATTATTTTGAAGTAAACGCTCTGGATGTTTCAAAACTAGTGGCATTACAAAAGATTTCTGAATATGAGAATATTCCTATCACTGATTTTATGTGTTTTGGTGATTACGGAAATGATTTAGAAATGATCAGAAATGTTGGCTATGGAGTTGCTATGGATAATGCTATTGATCTTATCAAGGACGAATCTTGGACCATTACTAAGAATAATAATGATAATGGTGTTTCTTTTATGATCGAACGTGTTTTAAATGGTGAATTTGATGAATAGAAAACAGAGTGTGACAAAATATGGTTAGCTTTTGAGTATTAAAAAAATGGCCCCAGTAATCTGATTTTGGATTACTGGAGCCATTTTTTTTAAGCGGAAAAAACTATGCTTTGTTACACGTTTATGCTGCATATTTAAGACAAGAATAATTTTTAGGCAATTTCAGTTTTAGAAACGGCTTCTTTAACTTTTGGCATTAATAGATTTAACAAGATTGCGGAAACTGCTGCAATTGCGATCGGTGATCCCAATAAGTATTGCAATAGCTGTGGTGCTTGTTTAGTAACTGAAGCTGGCAACAATACTAAAGCTAAGGTCAAAATGATTGGTAAACCGATTATATAGAGATCACGGTCAGTTGTGTGAAGATTACGAATAACATTTAAACCGTTGAGCATGATCGTTACACAGATAATAGCAAATACACCGCCAATAACGGGTGCAGGAATTGCAGCTAAAAAGGCCGATAATTTACTGAAGAAACCTAGAACCGCGAACCAAATTCCAGCGAATAAGAAAACCCTTTTACTAGCGACACCAGTAATAGAAATAATACCAGCATTAGTTGAATATCCTGTTACGGGCGTTGTACCTAATAGGGAGGCGATAAGGCAACTAAAGCCTTCGCCAATAATTCCCATGTTCCATTGTTTCTTACTGATCTCGTGATTTGTAACTGCGCCCATAGCAAACCAGGTACCAGTTGTTTCCGTTGTGATAACTGCATAGATAATAATAAAAGTGATAATTGCTGAAGCTGAAAAGTGAATTCCGTAGTGGAAGACGGTCCGTTGAGGAAGGCTGAACCAGGCTGCATTAGAAACGGTTTTCCAATCAAAGATACCCATCATAGTAGAAACGATCGTACCGACTGCCAACGCTAAAATAATTGAACCAGTTCTAAAGAAACGACGGACACCAGGGAAATGCATGCTAATACCGACAGCAATCAGTAAGGTAAGAGCAGTAATGGAAGCTAAGATAATATTATTATTGATATTTCCAGAGGCTTTAAAAATATTGTCATTCAATGCTGAAGGGATCAAAGATAATCCAACACAAGTGATGATCGTTCCTCCAACCAAAGCAGGGACTAATTTGCTAATGATTTTTTGGAAAACCCCGGTAGCACCCATAATTATTAAAATAATTGATCCGATCAATAAAGCACCGATCAAATTTCCCATACCGTTTCCTTTAACTCCACCAGAAGCTAGGACTACTCCAGCTGCAGCACCAAGTGGTACAAATGATGGACCTTGCGATACTGGCATTTTCATGAAGAAATATGTTTGTAAGATTGTTCCAATACCGGCAGCTAAAAAAGTCGATTGTAACAATCCCATTTGATCGGGTAAGCTCATAGCCATCATTCCAGCCAATATTATTGGTGGAACATAAATGTCCATTGCTAAAACGTGTTGTAAGCCTAGAAATCCTGATTCAACCAAACCGACTTTATCGTCTGGTCCCACTAAAAGACTACTTTTATTTTCCATTATGTATCCCCCTTTGAATGATCTTGGAACTAAAAAAATCGGGCAGAACAAACTGGACGATTGTCTGACCTCGAGAAGATCTAGTCGCAGTTTGCTTGACCGATTTATAATCCGGTTCATTCGCGGGTATTAAAATACACGTGAGAACATTGGGTGTAAAATCCGCCTTGTCAAACAACGTTGAAGAACTTTCCTCATAAACGTTTTGATAGGTGATAATCTGACACTTCCTTAAAAGATAATAGTTAATAGACTAACATGTATGTTAACTATAATAAAGAGTAAAATGTTCGGAAATTACTGTCATTTTGATTTTTTTAATAATATTAATGCAATAAATATAAGCTATACGTATACTTTTGAATAAAGATTAAATGATAATTAGATTAAAATTAATATAGAATTCGTTCTATCTATAAGTTAAATCAACATTTCTACAATCAACCAATCGGACCAACTAATTGTTTGGTCGTTTTTTATTTAAAAAAATTCTTTACATTAATAAGTTAAATAGATATATTATAAGAAATTTCAAATAGATTTGAAGTTTAATTACTTATCCGTCTGGAGGATGGATTAACTTCAACATATTTAAGCTAATATGATGTTATTTTGAATCTTCATTGAAAAATGATGATATTGTATAAAATATGCTGGAGTTATCTACTACAGAAAAAGGGGTTAAAAAAATGGGTATGTACCTAGTAGTTAATATTATAGGTCTAGTTATTTTTCTTGCCATTGGCTTCCTGTTCTCTAAAGATAGAAAAGCAATTCAATGGAAGTCAATTGCAATCATGGTTGTACTGAACTTAGTATTGGCCTGGTTTTTGACAAGTTTTGGGATTGGTCGTGCAATTGTTTCTGGCGCTGCTGACGGTTTTAATTGGTTGGTTCAGGTGGCATATGTCGGAATTGAATTTGCACTTCCAAGTTGGGTCCATGTAAAGCAAATGGACTTTGTGACAAGTGCTCTGCTACCAATTTTACTAATTGTGCCATTATTTGATATTTTGACATATATTGGTGTTTTACCATTTATTATCAAATGGATCGGCAAAGGTTTATCCTTTATCACTGGACAACCTAAGTTTGAATCATTTTTCGCAGTAGAAATGATGTTCTTAGGTAATACAGAAGCTTTAGCCGTTTCAAGTTTGCAATTAAAAAAGATGAAAGCACAACGTAATGTAACTTTGGCGATGATGTCAATGAGTTGTGTTACGGCTTCAATTATTGGAGCCTACATTCAAATGATGCCGGGTAGATTTGTTTTGACAGCTATTCCGATCAATATAATTAATGCCATTATTGTAACTAGTTTGTTAAATCCGGTTACAGTAACGCCTGAAGAAGATACTGTTGCTAAACTTAGTGGAGAAAGCGAGAGTGGTAAGAAAGAACCATTCTTCTCATTCTTAGGTGATTCTATCCTTGGTGCTGGTAAACTTATCTTGATCATTGCCGCAAATGTTATTGCCTTTGTTGCACTAGCTGCTTTGATAGATAAAATTCTTCAGCTAGTTAATCCATGGTTAACACTGGAACATATCTTAGGAATTATTATGTATCCCTTTGCTTGGTTACTAGGTCTTAACGGTCATGATTCATTTCAGATGGCTCAGTATATGGGAACAAAGTTAGTAACTAATGAATTTGTGGTTATGGGTAAAGTAACTGGGATCGTTGGTAAATTTGATCCGCATTTCAAAGCCGTTTTAACGGTCTTTATCACATCATTTGCTAATTTCTCGACCCTAGGAATGATTATCGGTTGTTTTAAGGGTATCGTGAGCAAAGAAAAGAATGATACAATTTCTAAAAATGTAGGTTACATGTTGTTATCAGGTATTCTCGTTTCACTATTATCAGCCGCATTTGTCGGCTTGTTCGTTTGGTAAATTGAAATTGACATCCTCCAGACTAAAAAGCGCAAATCTGAAAAAGGTTTGCGCTTTTTGATATACTGAAATATGTGTGAAAATTATATTTAACACATTTGGGGGAATTGTATTTGTTACAAAACATAAAGAATGGAATAAGTTTAAAAAAAGAAATAATTGCGGGAATAACTAGCTTCTTTGCAATTTCGTATATTCTGATCGTTAATCCGATGATTTTAAAAGATGCTGGAATGTCAGTTGAGGTGACATTCTTTGCCACAGCTTTTTCTTCGCTGATTGGTTGTCTGATTATGGCATTTTGGGGTGATAGTCCGATCACTTTAACACCAGGGATGGGAGTTAATGCTTTTTTTACCTATACTTTGGTTGGAAGTATGCATCTGACGTGGCAACAAGCTTTAACTGTCTCTTTGTTTAGTGGGATAGTTTATGTTATCGTTGCTTTTACACCTTTGAGTGAGATTTTATCAAATGATATCCCTGATAATTTGAAACGAGGAATAACTGTCGGAATAGGATTATTTTTAGTTGAACTAGGGATGGAAAAGGCCGAAATTATCAAATCTGGCGGTGATCGTTCATTATTGTCTTTTGGTTCCATTGCTAATATGACAACTTTGGTAGCTTTTTTGGGTATTTTGATCTGTTTATTTTTAATGATGAAAAAAATCCCTGGTGATTTTCTGATTGGGATCATTATTACCACTATTATCGCTAAATTATTGGGTGTCCATGGTTCTTCAACCTCGTCTGTTTCGTTAAATGATATCGGAAAGTTTTCACAATCATTATTCCAATTTGATTTTTCGAGCCTTTTCAGTGCTAAATTTATCATCGCAATATTCTCAATGTCGATGATTTTGATCTTTGAATCGATGGGATTATTACAAGGTTTACTAGAAGATTCTAAGAAATTTAAGAAGGCCTTTCAGGCCAGTTCAGTCACGGCTGTTTTATCAGCAGGATTATCAACAAGTCCGACTGTTGCTGCAGCAGAGAGTGCCTCAGGTATTCAAAGCGGGGGTCGCTCAGGTATCACAGCATTGGTAACAGGAATTTTATTTGGAGTTTCGGTAGTGGTTGCGCCATTTATAGCAATGATCCCACAAGCCGCCATTTCACCAGTTATCATCATCACTGGAGCCCTCATGATGAAGGATCTGTCTAGTATCGATATGCGGGAATTAGATGACTGGATACCGCCATTTTTAATTATCACTTTGATTCCCTTAACAGGAAGCATTTCAACGGGATTACAGTTTGGGTTTATTTCATACCCCTTAGTAAAAATTTTTGCTAAAAAGAGAGAAGATATTAATCCAGTTATTTTGACCGTTTCAACCTTATTTTTGATCAATTTAGTATTATCAGCAGTAATTTAAAAAGTCGCTTGGATATTCTCCAACTGACTTTTTATGTTCTATTGTAATATGTCAGCATGTTATAAAAAATATTCCATATTTAAAACAAATTGCTTGTGAATAAACATTCAAAGGAGTACTATACAGTTTGTTATCAAATTGGGAGATGAAACAAATGGTAAAATTTTTACGTAATAATAAGTATGCTTCTATTATCTTAGCCATTATCAGAATTTATTTAGGTTTCGAGTGGGCAATTGCTGGTTTTGGTAAGATTACTAGCGGCTTTTCAGCTTCAGGGATGTTGATGGGAGTTATTAAGAATCCAGTTAAGGGACCAGAAGGAAATGTATTGTATCCATGGTTTAATGGCATGATCCAACACATCGTACTTCCAAATTCTGGTGCAATCAGTTTTATGGTTGCTTGGGGTGAATTACTAGTTGGTCTAGGTCTTATCTTTGGTTGTTTAACAACAGCAGCTACATTCTTCGCTATGTTGATGAACTTCTCATACATGTTAGCTGGAGCAATCTCAGTTAACCCTGAATATATTTTCTTAGAAATGTTTATTATCTTTGCTGGCTTCAATGCTGGTAAAATTGGTTTGGATTTTTGGGTAATTCCTTGGATCAGAACACACATCTTTAAACAGTCAAAAGTAAATAAATCGTAAAAAAAAATCAGCCTTGCATAATATGCAGAGCTGATTTTTTATTTTTCAAACCAATTCATTACGTTATTAATGTTGCCAACCCAGGTATTCCATGAGTGATCTCCATCAACAGCCATATAAGTAAAACTATCTTTTAGATGAACACCCAAGAAGTTTTTGAACATGACGTTATCTTCGTGCATATAGTCGTCATCCCCACAAATAGTTAGAACTTTTAGTTGTGGGTGTTCGCGATTGAAGATATTGACTAACTGATTATCGGCAATCTTTTTCGGACTATCGAAAATCGTATCGAATGTCTTCTTTTCCATTGGCGATTTGGGATTATTTCTGAACTTTTCGATATCGACTATTGGAGATAAACCGGCTACCTTGCTGAATTTATCAGGATTCTTAAAAGCAATCTTTAAAGCTCCGTAACCACCCATGCTTGATCCAGCAATATAGTTGTCAGAAACATCTGTTGATATAGGTAGTAGAGATTGGATCTTAGGCATGTATTCATTAATGAAGAAACTGTAGTAGGGGATGAAGTCAGAATCGCTGTAAAAGGCATTTCTAGCTTCCGGCATAATTATGGCCCAATCGTGTTTACGAGCAATTTCCTCAATATTTGCATGTCTTATCCAAGCGGAATCATCACCAGTATATCCATGTAATAACCAAACTGCTTTATACGTCGACTTGCCAGTATCTGGAACAACGGCAGTCGTCTTGAAATAAGTATGTAGATAATTTGTGCGATAGCTGAGATTTATTAATGTCATACGTTATACCTCGATTATTTTAACTAGTATTAATGATAATAAATCTATATTTTAAAGTCCAATCGCACAACTTTTAAAAATTATTTAGTAAACCAATTTAGAACTTGATCGATGTTTGCACTCCAAGTCGTCCAAGAATGATCTCCTGAGACTGGCATCCAAGTGTAGTTGGTCTTAAATTTATCAGTTAACTGGCCTTTTAGAACGATATTATCTTCGTGCATAAAGTCAGCGTCGCCACATAATTGAAGTATCTTTTGATCAGTGGTGTCAACATCTTTTAGAATATTTGCTAATTGATTGTCATGTAGCTTTTTAGGTGAGTCAAAGATGGTATCAAAGGTATTGATCGGCATCGGACTCTTGGAATTATTTCTAAAGTGTTCAATATCAGCAACTGGCGACATAGCCGCAATACGACTGAATTTTCCGGGATTCTCTAAGCCAAATTTTAGAGCTCCGTAGCCACCCATGCTTACACCAGCAACGTAATTGTCTTCAGCTTTTGAAGAGATGGGTAGGAGGTCTTGAACTTTGGGAATCAGTTCTTTAATGAAGAAACTGTAATAAGGAATAAAGTTAGAGTCGGTATAAAACGCATTTCTACCTTCGGGCATGACGATAGCTAGGTCATATTTGTCCGCAAGCTTCTCAATATTGACGTTTCGTATCCAAGTAGTGTCGTCGGCAGTATAGCCATGTAATAACCAGACAGCTTTATAATTGGCCTTTCCAGAATCTGGTATCACGATAGTCGTTTTGAAATATGTGTGCAGATAATTTGTTTTAAAACTTGTATTTAATAATGTCATAAATTTACCTCCAAATAGTTGTCACTTCATTAAGAAGTTTGGTTCTTATATCAAAAGTTGTCAAGCCAAGCTAAATTTATAGTTACATAAGATATGTTTATGGAAGTAACAAAAAAGCTCATACATTTTTGTATGAGCTTTTTTTATATGAATGAATCGGAGAGGATTCTTTTGAATGGTTAATTAGATAAAATTAACAATCTGCATCAAGATAGGAACAACGACTACGAATAAAACAGTTGAAGTTGTAACTACGTTAGTTGCGTATTCAACATCACCATGTGATTGTCCAACCAAGATAGGTAGAACAGCAAGTCCAGGAGCAGCTGCTTGAATGATCAATGTGCTGCTTTCCAAACTAGGCATTGGATGACCCATTGAGCTACCGAGCATTACGAAACCGATCATAATTGCGGGAGCAAAGACGAATCTTCCCAGTAGGGCGAGTACTGTATCACGGTCAAAGCCGATTGATTTAAGACCGGCATCAGCCAAGATAATACCAATGTAGATAAGAGACATTGGTGTAACAATACCACCAACCATGTCTAAAGTTTTATCGATCCATAGTGGAACAGGAATAGCCAGTAGTAAGAATACTAGTGAAACTAAGAAGCCAACAAGTGGAGCAGGTAATAGTTTCTTCCAGTTAAAGTCTTTCTTAGCACCTTTTTCAACAGTTGGATCATCACTTGAGATAAAGAAGACGCCGATGGCCCAAGTTGAAATAGTATTCATAACATAGTAAACAAGGAAGTAAGGCAAACTCTTTGTTCCAAACAATGCCATGTTTAGTGGTAGACCAATGAAGATCGTATTAGCATTGGCAAACATGTTGATGAATGTACCGCGACGACCTTTTCTAATACGGAACACTTTAGTAAGGATCCAGGCTAGTAAATAACTGCAGGCAAAACTGGCAAAGGCAAAGACTAAACCACCTGAAAGACTAGCTAATTTGTCACGTGTTAAATATTTTAATACTGAAACGAAAATAGATGCTGGTAGGGCGATCTTCATAATAATAAATGAGATATTTCCTTTAAACTCGTCACCTAGACGACCTGAACTTCTTAACCAGTAGCCAAGGGCGATAACGATTACGATTTCAGCAACACTTTCTAGTGAGGTAATGAATGCTTCCATGAGATAATTCCCCTTCTCTTATAACTTAATTCCTAAAATTAATATTTTGGTTCCCATTTGATGTCATTGATAGCTTTTTTAGCATCCGTGGCATCAGTTAATTTCTCTTCAATTGCTTGTTGAGCAACGCCCATAGCAACTGTCATACTAAATTCATCTAGCTTTGAAACTGGAGGCAATACAGCAGCACCAGCTTCTGTTGGATCAACGATTCCACCAAGTGAATGAGCAGCTTTATTGATCATGCCGTCACTAAGTAATTTAGCATTGACGGCCATTGCACCAAGACCAAGTCCAGGATATACAAGAGCGTTGTTAGCTTGACCAATAACGTATGTAACGCCATTCATTTCAACTGGTTCGACTGGAATACCAGTTGCAACTAGAGCTTTACCATCAGTCCACTTCAAAAGATCTTCAGCTTTTGCTTCAGCAAGTTTTGTAGGATTTGATAGTGGGAAGATGATGGGACGTGCTGTATGTGCAGCCATTTCTTTGATGATGGATTCTGTAAAGGTACCAGGTTGTGTTGACGTACCAACAAGAATAGTAGGGTGAACGGCTTTAACAGCAGCTTCAAGAGTTATTAGTTCATCTGCGTTAGCAAATTCACTGCGACTTCTTGTAAATGGCTTTTGTTCAGGTGTTAGACCTTCAGTATCATCAAACAATAGACCTTGCTTATCAACTAGATAGAAGTGTTTCTTAGCTTCTTCTTCAGATAAACCTTCTTCGACCATTGCATCAAAGATACGTTTGGCAATACCAGCACCGGCAGTACCAGCACCAAATGACATATAAACTTGATCAGTGAATTTTTCTTTAGAAATATTCAAAGCACCCAAGATACCAGCAAGAGTGATAATACCAGTTCCTTGGATATCATCGTTAAATGTCAAAATTTGATCTTTATATTTATTCAAGATATTGGCAGCATTGTCACGACCAAAGTCTTCAAAATGAAGATACATGTCGGGGAATAAATCCTCTGCAAGAGCAACAAATTTGTCGACGAATGCATAATAATTATCACCTGTAACACGTTCATGATGATTACCAAGATATAAATCATCATTTAATAATTCTTTGTTGTTTGTACCAGCATCAAGAACAACTGGTAGAACAGACTTAGGATCAACTCCGGCAGCAGCTGTATAAACCATAAGTTTACCAACTGAAATATCTACACCTTGTAGACCCCAATCACCAATACCAAGGATTCCCTCGCCATCAGTAACAACAATCAATTTAATATCACGATCACCGGCAGCGTTCTTTAATGTAGCTTCCATATCATCTTGATCATCAATTGATAAGAACGCAGCGTTTTGTGGATCTAAGAAAAAGTGGCTATAATTTTCGATTGTATCAGCAATAGTTGGATCGTAAACAACGGGCATGAAATCATAAACATGTTCACTGAATAGTTTGTAGAACAATGTACGATTCTCATTGAAAAGATCCATCAAGTACATGCGCTTTGCCAATGGAGTAGGTTTTGCACCATATTGTTCGTATGCTTGAGCGACTTGCTGATCAAGAGTCTGAACGAATGGAGGTAGTAAACCTTCGATTTTATTTGCCTTTCTTTCTTCTTTTGTAAAAGCAGTTCCCTTATTTAAAAAGGGATTATTTAGTAAATCTAAACCTGTGTATGTCATAACTTTGCCTCCTGAAATAACTTTCGTGACGTACTATAATTCCTTATAAAAAATATAGTCAAATATGTTACAATTGATAAAAAATATTTATAGGTGATAATCATGAATTTAAATGATTTCAGATATTTTCAAAAATTAAGCAATATGAAGAGCTTTTCGGAGACTGCTCATTATTTCAAAGTCAGTCAGCCAACGATAACTTATGCTTTGAAAAGATTGGAAACAGAATACGATACCAAATTGGTAGAAAGAAAAAGTTATGCTAATTCGTTGTCTCTAACTTTTGCCGGTGAACAATTATTACAACATATCAATAAGATATTGCGTGAAGATCATTTAGTTAAGACAGATCTTTCAAGAATCAAGCAAAAACAAATTAAAATGGGTCTGCCCCCGATAATTACCAATTATTTGGTACCCAAAATTTTTAATGAGTTAAAGCGATTTGATTATTTGAATCGAATTGTTCCTGTGATAGATGGCTCTAAGGAATTACTAGCTAAATTAAAAAACGGAGATATTGATTTATCTCTCTTAGGCTCGACAACTTTACCTGATGATCCAGATTTAGATTATAAATTGTTGGACACACATCATTTTAAAATAATCGCTAGTGAAGACCGTAAGTTTAAGGCAAATTTGAAATTAACGGATCTGATAGATGAGGATTTTATTATTTTGGATGAAAAGTCCGTTCATCAACAGGTCTTTAATAACTTCATTGATAAATACAATGTTTCACCTAAAATAATCTTTCAGACTAGCGACTATAAACTACTTTTGGATTTAGTTAAGGAAAATAAAGGAATCAGTTTTATAACTGAAACTGCGATTAGACCTTTAACTGGTATTCAAGAATTGAAAATCGATAAATTGGAACTGCCGCCTTTTTATATAATGTTGGTTTATCGTCGTGGGACGATTAAAGGTTCAGTTTTTGAAAAATTAATTAGTATTTTCGAGGCTACTTCAACTAAAAATTAATATTTCAATAAAATGCTATGAATTTTTTGTGGTATACGTGTCTATTGAGAGTGATATATAATTATAGATGCCAATAGTAAGTAAGGATTAATCCGGCTATTCGGTGACAGATAATTTAGTGTCAAATAGTCGACTTTGATCCAACAAATTATCTTTACAGAAACAGACAATCTATTGGGATAGTTCTTAAGAGCAGCTGTTTCTGGGGAAGTCGAAGCAATTCGGCTTTTTTTTTACAACAAAATATTGAAAATAATAAAATATAGCAAAATATTGGAAAAGGTTCATAATCGCTAGTCTGACGCGGTGTTAGAGGATATAATAATGCGATTATTTACCGATATATAGAATCTATACTTATATATATAGATACGTTATGATATATTACTCGTTGGAGAGGAAATCCCTGTTTCCTCTTCCTTGATAATTTCATGTTTATAACAGTCTGATAATCTGTTATTACCCTGAATGGTAGTTCCTCCCTGAGCTGCCATTTTTTTATGCATTTTTTTTGGTTTTGACGCCATGTGCGGCTCCACTTCAGGAAATAGGTTGTAATATGGTATAATTTTGTTACTAAGTTACTAGGAGTATTCAGTTATACGATGAAATATAATAAAGAACAACAAATTGAAATTGCGAAGTATGCGATCAAAAACAATTATGGTTATAAAGAAACCGGTGCTAAATATGATATCTCTTATCAACAAGTAGCAGCTTGGGTCAGAAAATATGAAGCTAAGGCTTCTATTAATAAACCAAAAAAGACTTCAAATGAACCTACTAAAACAAGTACGTTAGACATCTTGAGTCGTCGTGATCCTGTCTTGGAACGACAATTAGAAGACGTCAAACGTCGTCTAGGTTTGATAAACTAATTGGGGAAGAATAAATGAAAAGTATTGTTTTTGTTTGTTTAGGAAATATTTGCCGTTCGCCGATGGCAGAAATGATGATGCGTGAGTACATTTCTGAACATGGTTTAGAAGATAAATTAACAGTTTCGTCGAGAGCAACTGAAGACTATGAGGCTGGGAATCCAATTCATCCTGGTGCTATCGCTGAATTGAAGAAACATCAAGTAAAAATTGTTGAACATCATTCACAGAAAATTTCTAAAACTGACTTTTTCGAGGCTGATTTAATAATTGGGATGGACCATCAGAATATAGTTGATTTAAATGATATGTCGAGCGGCCATCAAGACAAGATTCACTTGGCCTTAGAATTTAAGGGCAATCAAGTGATTCAAGATCCGTGGTACGATCATAAATTTGATCGAACATATTCACAGTTAAGTCAGGCAGTTCCATATTGGGCAGCTTTTCTTTTGAATAGTACTAAATAAGAGTCAGAAACTATTGTTTCAAGCTCTTTTTTTATGAGGGGGCATTAGTGTGCAGTTAAGTGCAATTACTATAATAGTTAGATTGATTATTGCCACTGCCATATCAGGAGTTATTGGTTGGGATCGTGAACACAAAAATAGACCAGCGGGTATTAGAACCCATATTCTGGTCTGTTTAGGTGCTTGTATTGTAGCCTTGATTCAAAAAGAAATTGGTTTTAACGCTTTAAGAGTAGCCGCACAATATCCTCAATATAGGGGAGTGATAAGGGCTGATGAAGCTAGACTTATTGCACAAGTAGTCAGTGGGATTGGCTTTCTTGGTGCTGGTACGATCATTGTTGAACATCATTATATCAAAGGACTAACGACAGCTGCCAGTCTGTGGGTGGTTGCTTGTATGGGTATCGCCGTTGGTATGGGTGACTACGTGATTGCCATTACCAGTTTTGTTGTAGTATTCGGTGTTGTAGCTTTCTTAAAACAAATAGTACGAGTTAGTGCAGTAAAAAGTATTGAAATCGAATATCGAAATAAAGTAGAAACAAAGAAATTTATTCTAGATTATTTCCAAAAGAAAAATATTGCTATAAGTAATGTGGTTTTTAGGGCAAGCAGAATTGACGGTGAATATCTATATACTAATGTTTACGAGGTCAAGTTACCTAGGAAGTCTAATTACGTAACAGTTATAGAGGATTTATCCAATCATGAGAATGTTATCAAAGTTAGAGCAATTGCCGCGGGATAATTATAAATTCAATGTAGTGATTTGTAATTTTGATAATTTTTTCTTGGTTGTAATAAAAAACGACATCTGATAAAGTTTTCAGGTCAGGGGGAATTAAATGTTTAAGCGAGTGGTATTGGGCATTTCACTCATAACGCTTATTAGTGGCGGTTCTATTATTTCAATGAAATACAATACAACTGATGCTGTAAATTTTAATCGTGTAGTTAAACGTAAGGATTATAATTATGTTTCGTTTCAAAATTTATACGAAAATCCGCAATTATATACAGGAACTAAGGTATATCAATACGGTACAGTCGATAAAGTTGTTTTTAATAGTAACAGTAGTTATATGCTGGTGGTTTTGAACGGGAATGATCAATCAAATATCATCAAGCTCAAATTTGATTACAGCAAGACCGACAACGCAAACAGATTCTCTGTTGGTACAGAAGTCAGATTTTATGGAAAAGTTTCAAAGCCAGAACAGTATGAGACCGGACGTGGTCGAGAAACATCTCGTCCCGTTATCGAAGCCGCATATGTTGATCTAAAAAAATAACAGAACCCACCAAACTGAACCGCACCCTCCTAGTTGGAGTAATCCAACCAGGAGGGTTTTTCTATGTTTTCAAAAGATGTAAAACTAAAAGCTATTAATGATCTTAATGCCGGAATTAAAGTTAAACAAGTAATGGATAAATATGGGATAAAAGGTACCGCAAC
>NZ_RHOR01000005.1 GCF_003946625.1 Companilactobacillus kedongensis
TGGTTCTCGCAATCAAGAGATAAGACGGCGTAGTATTTGTTGGTACTAGACTTACGAATTGTGACTGCTTTGATCTTGCCAACTATCTTTCGACCGGCACGATAACGCAAGTAGCCTAACTTAGGTAGCTTAATGAAATGATCATCTACCACTTCAATGTTATTTTTAACAAACTTACACTGATAGCTTTGCTTAGGAAATTTCTTACTTTTGAATCTAGGGTACTTCCTGATGTGTTTGAAGAAACCTTTGTAGGCTTCAATTAAATCATGATCAGTAACCTGTAAAGCTGTGCTTTCAGCCAGCTTTAACCAGATATATTCCTTCTTTAATTGAGTAAGCAAGTAGTTCAAGTCATACGCACTCAAGAAGTCAGAATCAGGATTATTATCATATCTTTGTTGGATCATATCCAGCATTTGATTCCAAACGAAACGGTTAGCACCAAAATTTAAAGTAATATGTTCAACCTGTTGTTTGTCAGGATAAATACGGAGTTTGATACCTTTTAAAACCATTGTTATCACCTCTTTTCTACCTACAATTATACATTAAAAGAACATATGTTTGTATAAAGCATTAAGAAAGAAACAAAAGTGCAGTTGCTCAAGACGATGATTCATCTAGCAAATAAATTAACGAGTTTTCTTATCTACCAACTCGTATAAACTAATTCTCTGATATAATTAGAAATCGTTGAACTATAACGACAAAAGGGAGAGTTCATTTATGAAAAAAAGAATTACTATTCTATTGATGTCATTGTTGATGCTTGTTAGCGTTATTGCACCAGCAACCGCCACAACCGTTGATGCTAAAACGAATAACATCAAGGTTACTTACATTCTAAAGAAGAACAAGAAACAAATTGCCAAGAAAAC
This sequence comes from Companilactobacillus kedongensis, assembly GCF_003946625.1. GTDB lineage: Bacteria > Bacillota > Bacilli > Lactobacillales > Lactobacillaceae > Companilactobacillus > Companilactobacillus kedongensis. The sequence goes on from NZ_RHOR01000005.1 coordinate 882, forward strand.
TGTTACTTTAAAGAAAAATGCAACAGTTATGGATGGAACAAAGAAAGCCTGGAAAGTTAAGCAAAAAGGCGGCTTCATCTCGGCCATTGATGGCAAGAAACAAAATAACAAAAAGAAAATTTATTGGACTTTTACAGTTAACGGCAAGCAAGTTAACGTCAGTGCTGATAAGAAGAAGTTGAAGAACAAAGATAAGGTTACTTTCACATTATCAAAATATAACGGTTAGTTTCCGCCTCCAAGACTGAAATTAATTTAGACATAAAAATAGGAGCTGTATCACAATTGATAAACAAATGTGATACAGCTCCTTTTAGTTAATTTTTAAAATTGTGCTCTGGGATCAGTTGGTCCCAATGGTGAACCTTGAAATCCTTCAGTTTTAGCTAACATTATCAATTGTTTCAAACGTTTCCAATTAGTTTCATCTAGTTTTGACTTACTAACTGTATTAGCTAACAAAATTCCATTAACTGTTTTAGAAGCAATTATTTGCGGAGCACTCTTCTTTTCACTTAAATAGATACCAGCTGTCATTAAAGTCTTAATAATTTCTGGATCAGTGTCCTCTTTTTTAGATAAAGAATTATACATTTCGTCAATAATTTCAAATACTTGTTCATCAACTGACTTTTTCATATAAATTTGTTTTTCCCCCCCCCTTAAATAATATACGCTTATATAGCCAGGGAACGCTAGCGAATACGCCAACAGTAAAATTGCTTTGAACGACAAAGTTGTCCTTACGTAATCAATGATTCTGAAATTTGCGCTCGCACAGCAGGCAAATTCATTGGTATTCGGAGACGGATTCATTTTAACTGACTATTTCTAAAAACAGTTTATACTAGGCGTTAAAAATACAAGAAGGTATTTGTTATGGATAAAAATATCGAAACGATCAAAAAATACTTCGAACTATCTGATTTAGCATCTAGTGACGAAAAAGCTCTCACTGAAATAATCGACTTATTCGCAGAAGACACGTCTATCAAATCAGGATTAAGTGAAACAGCTACTGGTAAGAAAGAAGCCTCAGAATTTTTTAAAACATTCTTCAATCGCAACAAAGAATTAAAACACTTATTTAAAATAGAATCCTTCACTGACTACTATCAAGCTGAATGGGCAGTTGCCGGTCTTAAAATCGATGGATCACTATTTTCATTACATGGCTTCGACTATTACAAATTCAACGATGCAGGAAAAATAACTTCTCTAGTCGTTAATATTAGCTGAGACTGATATTACTTTTTCCCCATCTGCTAATAAAGCCTTTGTGATCAAATTATGGAAATAAGATGTTCCAACAACCCCGTTGAACTCACTTAATTCTTGATCGATCACATCGATCTTTTCCCAATTATTAAACGTACAATCAACCAAACAGTTGCCTAATCTCGTTCGCACAATACCGGCTATATCCTGTGACTGGCGCACTTTTGCGTGTCCACCTAAAGCGGTTACTAATTCGATCACCTGTTCAATTGCTGGTTCGATTACTTCTAAACTTAAGAATACATCCGCATTCAATTGTTCCCGCATACGTTCTTTAGGCCCTAAAATTATATAATCCTTAGCTAAATTGGCATAAATCTTTTCATATGTATGAATTCCGCCATTACTTTTTAAGGCGTTTAGATTCCTGTCTAATGAATCGCAACCGTCAAAGGCTAGGTCACTTTTATCAAGTTGATTCAATTCTCTAACTTCTAAACCTAGTTTCTGACAAGTGTCTTTGGTAACTTCGGATGGTGTACAGACAATAATATCAAGCTTTTTAGCAGCTACTTCATGTAAAAGTCTGCCCACTGTATTTCCACCACCAAAACTGACGATCATTTTTGGTTGAATCAATTTAATTGCTTCTTCAAGTAATTTTTCCATATTTTCCTCATAAAATTTGAGTGGTCATATCTGATCACTCTTTTTTTGTCTAATCTTCAGGTTGAATCTGTAACAAGATTGCTTTACGGATCGTATCAACTGCAGCGGCCACGTCATCAATTTCTCCATCACCATGAGACAACGCCCATTGAATAACTGTCATTTGAACATTCATCCCCATAGACGCCATCAAATCCTCTGGAACTTTCATTTTCCCGCCGGATTCTTTGATAAATCGTTTCCACTCTCTTAGTAGAAGCGTTCTGAAATTGGCTTCCAAATCGGCATTAGGCTCATGAACTGTAAATAATGTCAAAAGTGCATCACGATTATCTGCCATATCCACAGCCAACCCACGCAACAAATTGTCAGTTTCACCATTTATGATCTGCTTAAAACGGAGACCCACTCTATTTTCAAACAATTGAGTAAATCCATCTACTATTTTATCTAATAGATCATATTTATCTAAATAATGTGCATAAAAAGTTGATCGACTAGTCATAGAAAGCTGACATATATCGGCTACAGTGACTTGACGAAATGTCTTTGAATTTAATAACGTCAACAATGCTTGCTGAATATCACGTTCCGTTTTGATTTTTCGGACATCTTTTGACATGATGATCCCCCAATTATTTTATTAAATTCAGCATAACACAATCAATTTCAATTAAAATGTATCTTTTCGAACAAAATGTACGAAAAGTGTCCGTAATCCAACAATAGCAAGATTATTGCTAGTGTACCCATTGGTATAACCGCCCTATTATGTAGTTGTTGAAAGCAATGGGAACAGCTTTCAAATTTAAAAAGAAATGGGGTAATCAATATGTTTACATGGATGTTTTGGATCTTAGCAATTTGGTTTATTGTTAACTTTGTATGGATGTGGTTCGATCTCGATGACCAAAAATTGCAAAAGACTTTTGCATGGATCAACGTCGTCGCTGTCATCCTTGGTTTTTGGACTTTCTACGGAGCAACTCCTGTGGATAGTTTATCAACCTGGTTCCAAGTTCTAAACTGGGTCAACGTCGTGTTAGCTGTCACTCAATTCTACTTCGGCTATCGTAAGTTGGAGCACAAAGTAGCATAATTAAGCATTTATTACAAAAATTTAATAAACAGTTCAATGAATACCCCTTAATCTTCTGATTATGGGGTATTTGTTTTGCACAATTTGTCGGATATTGTTTTTACAAAGGCGGATCTTTGGTACACTAAAAGAAAAATGAAAGAAGATCTTATAAAATGAGAAAATTTGGCATAATCGGTATTGGACATGTTGGAGTAACCATTGCCTATACCCTCGTTACTAAAGGTATTGCAGACGAATTAATTTTAATCGACAATAATGAGAAAAAAGCAGTGGCTGAACAACTCGATCTTGAAGATGCACAGGCAAGATTAGATACAACTACTCAAATCAAAATTCAGGACTATTCTGAATTAAAGGATGTTGATATTTTATTCTTAACTGCCGGCAAGATCGATGCCGCAAAGGAAACTGGTAGTCGTTGGGCTGAATTTGAGTTCACTAACGCTATGGTCAAAGAAGTTGCACCAAAAATCAAAAAATCAGGATTCAATGGTGTTGTGATAGACACAACTAATCCTTGCGATGCAATTACCCAATATCTTCAAAAATCTACCGGACTTTCTCAACAACAAGTCTTTGGTACTGGAACATTCTTAGATACTGCCAGAATGCAACGTGTAGTCGCTAAACAATTTAATGTCAACTCCAAAAATATTGCCGGTTATACACTTGGTGAACATGGTGATTCACAATTCGTCGCCTGGTCAGGTGTTACTGTAAATAGTCATCCTCTAGTGGAATTTGCCAAACAACAAGGAAAAGATCTCGATTATACCGCTCTTGAAGAAGAAATCAGAAAAGGCGGCTGGTCAGTATATCAAGGTAAAGGATATACTAGCTACGGAATTGCTACATGTGCCGTCAAATTGGCAGAAGCTGTCCTTTCAGATGCTCAATTGGAATGTCCTGTATCCTGTTATGATAAAGAATTTGATACTTATATCGGCCAACCAGCCGTAATTGGTAAAAATGGTATCGAATATGTCAATCCAGTTACTTTAACTGATGATGAAAAAGCTAAATTTAAGAATTCAGCTGAGACTATTAAGAGTAAGTTTTCTACTATGTAGGATTCCGTCTACAGAACCGAAAATATTCACCTGCTATGCGGAACGGGGCGAGCCATGGTCTCGCCTCCTCGGTTTGAAGCCTTGCAAAGTTCAGCAAGTCTTCGAACACGCCCGGTGGTGTAATGGCTAAAGCCATAACGCCACTGTCATAGCTGGTGGATATTTTCAGTTCTTCCGACTAAATTATCCTTTCAATAATCTATATAAATACAAAGATGGAGTTGTATCACACTAATAAAATGTGATACAACTCCATTTCAATTTTTACCTAACCATTGCTGGTTTCTTTGAATCAAATTTCCAACCTGGAATTAAGAATTGCATTGCGGCTGCATCGTTACGTGCACCGAGTTTCTTTTCAACATACAATTGGTTGGCTTTCTTGATGCTATCGAGATCGATTTCAACGCCCAGACCTTCGTTGGTCTTTGGCACTGTTAATTGGCCGTTTTCGATCTTGTATGGATTCTTAGTTAGATTTTGACCATCTTGCCAGATCCAGTGAGTATCAACATCGAAGACACGTCCGGGAGCAGCAGCGGCAGCATTAGCTACCATAGCTAGTGAGATGTCAAAATGATTATTTGAGTGAACTCCCCAATTAAGATTAAATTCATTACACAATTGAGCTACTCGAACGGCACCTTCCATGGTCCAGAAGTGTGGATCGGCTAATGGGATCGAAACTGAATTCAAAGCAATTGCATGTGACATTTGGCGCCAGTCAGTATCAACCATATTTGTAGCTGTTGGCATATGTGTGATCTTTTGAAATTCTGAAAGGATCTCTCTTCCGGAGAATCCTTCCTCAGCTCCACATGGATCTTCAATATAATGAAGAATATCTTTCATTTCATCCGCATAGTGTAAAGCTTGTTTCAATGACCAAGCACCATTTGGATCTAAGTCTAATTTAGCTTCAGGGAATGCCTTGTGAAGTGCTTTCATAGCGGCAACTTCTTCTTCACCGTCAAAGACACCACCCTTTAACTTAAAGGTCTTGAAGCCGTATTTATCATAGGCAGCCTGAGCAAGTTTAACAATTGATTCAGGGTCCATTGCTGGTTTACGACGTAATTTGCCCCAATCACTAGTATTATCATCATCTTGAATATATGGTAAATCTGTCTTGCTGGTATCACCAACATAGAATAGATATCCTAACACTCCGACCTTTTCTCTCTGTTGACCGTCACCTAGTAGTGCGGCAACTGGAACGTGAAGGTGTTTACCTAATAGATCAAGAAATGAGGTTTCAATAGCGGTAAGTGCATGAACCATAATTCTCAAATCAAATGTTTGCTTACCTCTTCCACCTTTATCAAGGTATGAAAACTTCTCTCTTACCTTTTGCAATACATCTTTATATTCACCGATCGAACGACCGATAACTAACTCTTTAGAAGCTTCCAAAGTACTTGTGATTTTTTCACCACCAGGAACTTCACCAACACCAATTTGACCTTCATCAGTTGTCAGTACAACGATATTTCTTGTAAAATATGGACCATGTGCACCACTAAGGTTCATCAGCATACTGTCATATCCAGCAACTGGATAGACATCCATTTTGGCTATTTTAGGAATACTCATAATAATATCTCCTCTTATTTGTTTGTGATTTAATTAACAATTTTGCTTAACTCTATTATATTGTGTCTATTTCAACTAAAACAGTTACTCTTTGGACGTATGATGAACCAAAGGTACACACAAGCCTTAGTGTATAATGATCATCACTAAGTATAGTTAAAGTTTAGGGGCTGAAAACATGGATATAAATAAACTAAAAACCTTCTTGACCGTATCGAAATCGGGCAGCTTTAAATCTGCTGCCGAAAAGTTATTTCTTTCGCCACGAGCTGTTTCCAAACAAATGGACCAAATTGAAAACGAATTAGGTGTAGAATTATTCACTCGTAACAAAAATAGCACTGAATTAAACGCTACTGGTAAACAATTCATCGTTACGGCCCAAGATATTGTCAATAGCTATAATGATGCTTTGACACGATTAAAAACTGTCGATGAAACTCCTAAAAACAAACTAGAAATAGGCTTCTCATCAATGAATCAAGCTACTATTTTGCAAACGACAATACTTCCCTTTATGACTAAGAATCCCAATATTGAAATCGAGCTAAAAGAAGAAAGTGGTAAACGTCTAGTTCACTTGGTAGAAAAAAATGCCATTGATTTTGCAGTGACTCCTTATTATGCCTTAGATAACGATTTTGACGATTACGAAACTGTTCAACTAATCAAACTTACTGAAGGCGAGTTGACCCTTGGAATTAGTCGTTTAAATCCTTTAAGTGACGCTGATTCGATCAGTTTAAATAAGATAAAGGATATGAAGCTTCTATATTACAGTTCATCTGACTCAATTTATTTACGAGATGTTTTTTATAAGAAATTCTCAGGATACTTTGAAAAAGAACAGATCAGTCGTGTTTCTTCTTTAGAGCAAAGGGACATGTTAGTTGCGTCGAACAACGGTGTGGGATTTTATCCAAGTCCTTTACTCACAAAAGAAAAATCACAGAATCCCATGATCAAATTTCTCAAGATCAAAGATGACGTAAATAAATATTATGCTTCAACCTTCCTATACAATAAGAATAATAAAAATCCTATCTTAAAAAAATTAGTTGAAAAATTATCTTAGATAACAATGGTGATACTTGAAGAAAACTTCAGATATCACCATATTTTTCTGCTTACTTCAAGAAATCAGTTGCTTCTAAGACACGTACACAAGCATCATGCTTAATATTTCTTTGAGCAACAGTTAAATATCCGCTTTTTTTGTCACGTTTATAAAGGATCAGATCATTAGTATTTTGATTTGCACAGAGTAAATAATCTTCGTTATAGCTCAAACTAAAATCACGTGGGAAAACTCCTTCTGTCTTGATTTGTTGAATCTTTTCGAGATGTTTTCCACCATCAATGACCTTGTAAACCGTCAATGAATTGTGTCCACGATTTGAAATATATAAGAACTTTTCATCTGAAGTTAGACGAATGGCAGCTGAACCGTTGTGTCCAACATAACCTTCAGGAATATTAGAATAATCGGCGATACGTGATAAAGTTCCTGTCTTAGGATCATATTTAACAACACCGACACGACTTGCCAATTCACCTAATACATAGATATAATTACTGTTTTTAGCAATTGCCAACTGACGAGGTCCAAAACCTGGCTTCGTATCAAACTCTGAAACTAATGTGATTTCGGCATTATCAAAATTAACATCATAAATAAATAATTTATCACAACCTAATCCACAGACCATCAATCTACCATCGGGCAATTGTCTAGCAAAGTGAATATGTGCATGATCTTGTTCAACCAAGGGACCATTGCCTTCAATTGGATATGTATGACTGTCAGTTATCTTGTAGTCATCGTCCATCTTATAAGTATGAATAGCATTAGTATTGTAATTTGCGGCAAATAATACCTTGTGTTTAGTATCAATTGAAATATAGGAAGGAACTGTATAAGGCAATTCATTCCAGAAGTAGAGATTCTTAGCAGCATCGTAGGCTTCATATGAACCATGCTTCTTTGGCAAATAGCTGGCAGAAATTAATTTACCAGTCTTTACATCAACGATACCTACTCCACCTTGATTATTATCTTTTGTCAAAACTGTAGCAATTTTTTGATCGGTATCTGATAAATTAAAGAATGCTGGATTTTCTACTTTTGCCAACAAACTAATATCAGTAATTTCTCCTTTATCAGTGTCCAATGTGGCAGTATAAACACCATCGGATTGATTATTTGGAGTGTAATTGTCCTCGGTATATCCACCTAAAATAAATTTATCTAACATTATTAAATTCCTCCATTTATGTTTGGTATGCTATTTGATCGTGACCATCTTACATTTGGCAATAACTTCTGGCTTTAATTCTTGGCCGATACCTGGGCGATCAGGAATATCAATAAATCCGTTAACTGGTTGATAGTCATCATATAGACAGGTTGCACGATCTTTGGCATTGATAGCACGTTGATAGACTTCATGGATCAAGAAGTTTGGAATTACAGCCTCAACTTGTAAGGCTGCGGCAATCGCAATTGGTCCACCACAAACATGAACTTGAGCATTGATATCATATGTATATGCCATATCACAAATCTTTTTAGCTTCAGAAATACCTCCAGCCAAACAAAGATCAGGTTGTGCAACTTTGATAGAACGATCTTCAAAGAACTTACGGAACCCAAAACGAGTAAAGACACGTTCTCCAGCAGCAACAGGAATATTAACTTTTTGGGAAACTTCTAATGTATTATCAGGATTCAAGGTGCTGACTGGTTCCTCATAATAGAGAATATTCAAATCTTCTAGCGCTTGCCCAATCTTAATAGCAGAAGTCGTATCTGAATTAGCATGCATATCAATAATGATATCCATATCATCCCCGCCAGCTTCACGCATAGCTTTAACACGATTGTAAGCAACATCGATCACGTGCTTTGAAACAGTACCTTTAGTGATCCATTTTCCACCGCCGTCTGGTTGATCACTAAGCATGATCGGATCAAACTTCAAAGCATCATAACCCTCTGATCTAACTTTCTTGGTAACCTCAGCATAATCCTCTGGTGTGATCAGCTTTAACTTATCAATATGTTCACCCCAGTTATATTGCAGCTGGCTGGCATAAGCACGCAAGTGATCATTTGTCTTACCGCCAAGTATTTCGTACGTAGGAGTGTTGTAATACTTACCTTTAATATCCCAAAGTGCAATATCAATGGCACTAATAGCAGCATCGACAACTACGCCACCTGCAATACCCCAATAAGTAGTAGTTAATAACTTATCCCAGATCTTTTCGATATTTAATGGATCTTCTCCGATAATAACTTCGCTAAAATCTTGAAGCATACCGAATCCACCGCGCCAGCCTTTGCCATATGCTAAGCCGGCTTCACCGAATCCAGAAATACCCTTATCAGTATTAACTCGAATTACTAATGGACACCAATCTTCTTTGGAGCCTTGTCCATTACCACTAAAGCTTGGATCTTCGCTTGGAACCTTCATTATATCTACACTAATAATTTTCATTTTCATCCTCCGTTCTCATTTACGATTGCGGTAACCGTTTACAGCTTCGATTATAGTTAAGGATTTCACTAGTTCACAGTTCCGACTCATTCCCCTGCTGAACCTTTTATGTATCTAGACCAGTTTGTTTTCATTTTTATAATATGAATAAATCATTGATAAACCACTATTGTTCCTATACTAGGGGCTTTTTTGTTTTCATAGATTATTTTCACATGTCATATTTAGTTCGGCTGGCGTCCATTCCGTAACTGTGTGTTAGTGAATTTGTTAACTATAATAATATTTGAAAGCGTTCCATAGCTTAAAGAATCATCGCTACATAAAAAAAGAATCTTACTGGGAGGATCACATTATGAAGAAAGTTCTATTGAGTGAAAAAATAGACGACAAAGGAATTCAACTTCTAAAGGACAACGGATTTGAGGTAAAAGTTTCCGCTGATACAGATGTTGAAACTATGAAATCAGAAATTGCTGATGCATACGCAGTCATCATGCGTTCATCAGAATTGCCAGCCGAAGTTATCGACGCTGGTAAAGAACTGAAAATCATTTCTAGAAATGGTACTGGGATCAATAATGTTGATGTAACCGAAGCTACTAAGAAAAATATTATGGTAGCTAAAGTTAACGGAGCCAATGCCTTTTCCGTTGCCGAATACGTTATTACTACTATGTTGATGTTGAGTCGCAAGATCATGCCTGCTGACAAACTCATCCATGACAAAAAAGAAGAACTAGCAGCTGATGGTTCACTACCTGGCTTCTCAACTAAATACAATTTGAATGGTAATCAATTAAAAGACAAAACTTTAGCAATTTTAGGTTTAGGTAAAATTGGTCAGGTTTTGGTAAAACTAGCCGAAGCTTTTGGTATGAACGTTGTTGGTTATGACCCATATATCAAAAATTCACCTGTTAAACTTTATGACAACTTAGAGGATATCTATAAAGTGGCCGACTTCCTATCTATTAACATGCCATTAACACCTGAAACTAAAAACATGATCACTAAAAAAGAACTAAAAACTATGAAGAACAATGTCTTCATTATTAATTCTGCTCGTGGTGGGATCATCAATGAAAATGATCTTGCAGAAGCATTGAACAACGATGAAGTTGCCGGTGCTGCTATTGACTCATTCAATCCAGAACCTCCAGCTCCAGATAACCCACTATTTACAAGTAAGAATACTATTCTAACTACACACTTGGCCGGTACTACTGTTGAAGCCAACCAAGCTTTAGGATTAGGTGCTGCTCAAGCTATCATTGATTTTTCAAACGGCAAAACACCGGAATTTCCAGTCAATGCAAAGGATTTGAAATAATTAATTATTCATAAAAAGGAGATCTTCCATTATGAAACATAAAAAAACAGTTGCCGGCATTATTGGAATAATTTTAGGAGTTATAATCGCCTTCTTTATCCCTACGCCAGATGGACTGACACATGCCGGGATGATCGTTTTGGCATCACTTGTTACCGCAAATATTTTCTGGATCTTTAATGTTATTCCAAGTTTTGCAACTGGTCTACTAATGCTATCCTCATGGGTCGCATTAGGGGCCGTCAAATTTGAAGTATCTTTCGCTATTTTCTCAACGACTACTATGTGGATCATCATTGGTGGTTTAGGTTTAGGAGCCGCAGCTACCAAAACAGGTTTGATCAAACGGATTGCTTTAAAGATCATGACCTATTTTCCAGCTAACTTTAGAGGTCAGACTTTGGCTTTGTTCACAGCCGGAACAATTATTGCTCCAATGATTCCCAGTGCCCATCCTAAAGCTGCGATGAGTACTCCGATTGCTAAAGGTATCAGTAACGCTTTAGGCTACAAAGAACACGATAAGGGCAGTTCTGGTATTTTCTTAGCTGCAATGTGGGGCTTCTTCGTCACTGAAGCAAGTTTTTTGAGTGCTACTGCTCAAAATTATGCATTTAAAGGTTTGATCCCTGCTAGTGCTCAAAAAATTTTGAGCTGGGGTAATTGGTTCGTCATGATGATTCCTTGGACGATCATTATTTTAGTTGGTGGTTACTTCTTGCTTAGATTTTTATTTAAACCTAAGGATGATAAACCTATTTCAAAGGAATTCATTTCTAAACAATTAACTGAATTAGGACCTATGTCACGTGCAGAAAAAATTACTGCTGCAGTTATTCTTGTTTCTATCATTTTCTGGATCTTAGAATCAGTTGTTAACATCCCTGCCGCTGTTACAGCTTTGATCGGTGTCAGTGTCTTGGTTGCTACTAAAGTTCTTACACCAGATGATTTCAAGAACCGTCTCAGCTGGAGTACGATCATCTTCATCGGTACTGTTATGGCTTTAGGAAATGTTATGCAATCTGCCGGTTTGACTACTTGGTTACGTACCGTTTTGCAACCAGTTATCAGTCCAATTATCGGTAATGTTTACATTACAGTTATTGCTTTACCTATCATTATCTATCTATGTAAATTTGTCGTTGTCTCATTGATCTCAACTGGTACTTTGATCACGATCGGTTTACTTCCATTCTTCAGTACCATGAGTTTTAGTCCAGCCATTATCGCTATCATTGTTACAACTAGTGTTAACGTTTGGTTGCTATCTTACATGAATGCACCATTCTTAACTGGTGGTGCTGCTGTAAATGACAGTATGGTATCAAGAGGTGCCATGGCAAAATCATCACTTGGTTATATGCTGATAAATATTATTGGTTTACTAGTCTGTGTCCCACTTTGGCAAATTATGGGAATTGCTTAGGACGCAAAAAAGGGAATGCATTATGCAGTTCCCTTTTATTTTAAAATTGTATGTGAAATAAATCACTTTAAAAATAGAGGATAGAAAGGAGGATTTATCATGTCTATCTACATCATGTTACTTGGTGTTCTAATACTATTCTTTTTGATAATAAAATTAAAATTGAATACATTCTTTTCATTAGTTATCGTTTCCGTCATTGTAGGGTTATTATTGGGAATTCCTTATACAAAACTACCTGAAGTCATCGAAATGGGGATCGGTGATCAGGTTGGACATTTGATAATTATCTTCGGTTTAGGATCAATGCTTGGGATGTTGATCTCAGATTCTGGAGCCGGTATTTCCATTGCCAATACTTTTACTAAACGGATCGGTCGGAAATATATCGTCTGGGCGGTAGTCCTGACGTCATTTATTATTGGATTAGCACTATTCTTTGAAGTAGGATTAGTTATTTTACTACCTATCATCTTCGTTATAGCTGAAGAACTAGATATTGCCTTTCTCTATCTAGCTTTGCCAATGGCAGTTTCATTAAATGTTGCGCACTCTTTTCTGCCACCACATCCTGCTCCAACAGCCGTAGCCGAAATACTAGGTGCACCAATCGGACATGTTATCCTATTGGGGATCTTGGCAGCAATTCCTGTTACTATTTTAATGGGTCCAGTCTACAATCACTATCTAAAGAAAATCTATCCAAAAGTTTATCGTAAACATATCAAGATACCATCATTAGGAAATATTAAAACCTCTGCTAAAGATGACAAAATACCAAAGTTTTCCGTCAGTATTTTAACTGCAACTATGCCGCTGATATTGATTATTCTAGCGACTATCTTTAAATACATTTTGCCAGAAAAAAATCCTGTCAATATGGTCATTCAATTCATTGGTAATGCTGATATAGCCATGATCATATCCTTATTGATTGCCATTTATACTTTGGGTATTGCTCAAAAGACACCGATGAAACAAATTGGTATAACTATGGAAACTGCTATTAAACAAATTTCGATGATGCTCCTGATCATCGGTGGTGCCGGAGCTTTTAAACAAGTATTAATTACTGGTGGGGTTTCCAAAGATGTCTCTAGCCTGTTCATCAACTCTAACTTTCCTGTCCTGATTGCAGCTTGGTTAATTCCAGCCGCACTTCACTTCTGTCTTGGCTCTACGACAGTTGCTGCATTAACTGGTGCTGGACTTGTCGCACCTTTAGTTGTCAGTTCAACCATTAATCCAGCTCTAATGGTACTCGCAGTCGGTGCTGGATCAGTCTTTTGTGATCATGTTAATGGTGCAGGTTTCTGGATGATCAAGCAATATTTTGGATTATCACTAAAAGAAACTCTCCTTACGTGGACAATATTATCAATGGCCATGTCTGTTACTGGTTTAATAGTTGTCCTATTGCTGTCACTGATTTTTTAAATTCTAAAAAGGGGCTGTGACATAACTATTTTCACCTTAAACATGTAGACATAGCTTTTTCAGGTTAAAGCAAATGGCTCCGTAATCCGGCTTTGGATTACTGGAGCCATTTTCCTTAACGCTCGAAAACTAACCATATCTCACTATTTATTTACTAAAGTTATCTTACCAACGTTATGACCAGTCTGTAATAAGTCCAATGCTTGATTTAATCCATCTGCATTTATACCCGTAATAGTCTTCGTATCAATTCTCTTCAAAATACCACTATCAATCAAATCAGTTACCTTACTTAAAATTTTACTTTGAGTAGAAACCTGATAATCCTCAGCGGCCTTCGTGAACATCAACTCCCAGTCAAATGATAAAGATTTTCTCTGCATGGGTGTGATATCTAGTGGACCGTCTACACCAACAATTGTTCCAATATGACCAAACGGTTTAGTTAATCTGATCATTTCAGGTAAATAACTGCTTATGTCGTAGAAACAAACTGTTGCATCAAAACTACTATCATCCAAAATCCGCAAAAAATTGTCACTATCTACGTGATAGTCAATTGAATGATCGACTCCGTGCGACTCCAACCAGTCAAAGTTCTTTGGACTTGATGTCGCATAAACACTAAGTCCGGACCACTTAGCTAATTGGCCAGCAATTGAACCAACACCACCTGCACCATTGATGATCAGAATTCTTTTACCTTTGTTGACATTTTCCTCTGGAACGAATCCAAATTTTTCAAACAGCATTTCATAAGCCGTCAAACTTACTAATGGAAAACCAACTGCCTGTTCTGGAGTTAAATTTTTTGGTGTACGGCTGACTAATCTTGAATCTATCAGTTGTTCTTCTTGAAAGCTACCGTTTCTTAAATTACTGCCGGCATAGTAAACTACATCACCTACTTCAAAATCAGTTACTCGCTCGCCTTTTTCTAAAATAGTTCCTAATCCATCATAGCCAACAATCTTAGGTCGTGACGGATTTAGATGTTCTACTTTTCTCACATCAGCGGGATTGATAGAAACTGCCTGAATTTTTACTAGCAAATCTAATCCATGAACTTCCTGACTATCTTCAATATCATCGACAAATTTATGATTCTCTATTTTAACTACTCTTCTCTTTGACAAATTGATCACTTCCTAACTATATTGTACCAAAAATTTAGTTCTAACAAAAAATATGAAACGTCACGATAGACATATGTTCAGTATTCAAAGAAAGTAAAACGATTACAAAGATTGAATGCAGTTATCGTGACTTTTTTCACATTTAAGACAAATTTTAGTATCTTTTTTGCTATTTACCGTTACAATAAAATTGATGGAAAGTATTTAGCAGGAGGATACTCATGAAAGTTTCTGAAGAAAAAAAGCTTGAAGATCTGGAATCATTTGTTATCAGTAGCAAGATGACCTCACTAGCTAAGGAAAATGCCAAAAATAACATTTTTCTAGACGCTGGTCGTGGTAATCCGAATTGGATCAATAAAAAAGCTCGACTTGCCTTCAATCGCCTAGTTGAATTCGGCATTATCGAATCTGAACGTACTATTAACAAAGGCGATATGGCTGGATATACTGAACAACATGGTATGCGCCAACGTTTTGAAGCCTTTCTAAGACCGGAAGAATATAAAATCGATGACTTCTGGTTAAGTGTTTTGGATTATATTCGTGACGATATGAAACTCAATCAGGATGAAGTTATCAAAGAGTTCGTTGATGGCGCTATTGGTAATAACTATCCTCTACCCGCTCGCTGTTTGAGAAATACTGAAAAAATCATTAATCAATATTTGCAGACGACACTTTATAATGGTGTTGATCTGAAGGATGAGACTAGTGTATTTACTACCGAGGGTGGAACGGCTGCCATTGTCTACATCTTCAACACATTACGAGAGAATAAATTGATCCATTATGGTGACAAGATAGCTATCAATACTCCTATCTTTACACCTTACATTGAAATACCAACTTTAAATGACTACCAAATGGTTGAGGTTGATTTAAACTCTGATGCTTCCAATAATTGGGAAATTGCTCCCGGAGAAATCGACAAATTACTTGATCCCTCTATTAAATTATTTGTTGTTGTTAATCCAAGTAATCCCGGTTCTAAGGCTTTTAGCCAAAAAGATCTAGCAGAGATAAAAGAAGTTATCAAAAAACGTCCTGACCTAATGATCGTAACTGACGATGTTTATGGTACCTTTGTGGAAAACTTCCAGACTTTATACAGTGTGGTACCAAATAATACGTTATTAGTTTATTCATTTTCAAAATTATTTGGAGCAACTGGCTGGCGTTTAGGATTAGTAGCTGCACATGATCAAAATGTCTTTGACAAAATTATTTCAGAATTGCCTGACAAGGATAAAAAAGAACTCGAGAAACGTTACGGATCAGTTGAATTTGATCCATCCAAGATGAAATTTATCGATCGATTAGTAGCTGACTCGCGTTCAATAAGTCTTTATCACACCGCTGGACTATCTACACCGCAACAGATAATGGAAGATTTATTCAGTCTGACGCATCTCGTTAACAAAAATCAAACTGATTCATATATCGAAACTTCCAAGCGAATCGTTGGTAAACGTTATACAGATCTACATGATTCTCTCAATTATCCTAAAGATGAAAGCGGCGATAATTCTAAATACTACTCAATCATCGATATCTATAATGTTGCAGAACGTAAATACGGCAAAGACTTCCGTAACTACTTGGAGAATAATTTTGAGCAATTAGACTTCTTAGTTAACCTTGCTCAAAAGAATGGTGTTGTTTTGATGGATGGTGTCGGGTTTGGTACACATCCGGGATGCTTGCGTGTTTCACAGGCCAACTTGCCAACTGAAGATTACCGTCTGATCGGTAACCAGGTCATGCAATTACTAGCCGACTATCACAAACAATTTATTGAGCATAAAGTAAAAACTAGCAACGAATTTATGGCTCCAAAGAACTAAAGAAAACGCAGTTGAGAAATTAATCTCAACTGCGTTTTCTATTTATTTAACTGTGTGGTAAAACATTAATAATATAAAGCAATAATGCGAAGACGAAGAATAGACCGTACATAATTCCATTAACTTCTTTTCTTCTACCCGCTGCGATCATTGTCAATGGATATGCTAAGAATCCAAAGGCAATACCATATGTGATGTTATATGTAAGTGGCATTGCTAGAACAGTCAAGAACGCTGGTAAAGCAATCTCGAACTTTTCCCAGTGAATACCTTTCATTGATTGTGCCATCAAAGCACCAACAATAATTAGAACGGGTGCCGTTACGTTTGATGTAACGACTGTCAAAAGTGGTGAGAAGAACATTGAAATTGCAAATAATCCTCCGACTACTACTGAAGTTAATCCTGTTCTACCGCCAACTGCGATACCTGCACTTGATTCAACATAAGCTGTTGGAGGTGTTGTACCCATGATAGCTCCACCAACCATTGAGATAGAATCAGCCATCAAAGCACGTCCGATTCTTGGCATCTTGCCATTTTCCATCAAATGAGCCTGTTCAGCTAATCCGATCAAAGTACCTGCAGTATCAAAGAATGCTACCAATAAGAAAATGATAACGACCGCCCAAAGTTGTGGCTGTTTAATATCACCAACGTGTGCAATACCAACGCCAAATGTTGGCTTCAAACTAGGAATACCAGAAACAATATGACTTGGTAATGGAATAAGTTTCGTAGCTAATCCGGCAATCGTAGTAAAGACCATACCAATAAAGATAGCACCGGGAACTTTACGACACATAAGTCCAGCCGTAACGATCAAACCAGCAATAGTTAGTAATGTTGTTGGATTTGTGAATGAACCGATCTCAACTAATGACGATTTACTGGCTTCGATCAATCCTCCACCTTGTAAACCAACAAAGGCAATAAATAACCCTAAACCAGCTGAAACAGCTAATTTTAAATCTTGCGGAATTGAGTTGATAACCAATTCACGTAGTTTCAATAATGAAATAACCAAGAAAATTATACTAGCAACAAAAACACCTGCCATCGCTGTTTGCCAAGGAATACCCATTGCAATAACAACTGAATAACTGAAAAAGGCATTGTCACCTAATCCTGGTGCAATAGCAATCGGATAGTTCGCTAAGATCCCCATTAAAACTGATCCGATCACACCAGTTAGTGCTGTGGCTGTGAACAAGGCACCCTTGTCCATACCTGATGCTCCTAAAACTTGTGGATTAACAAACAAAATGTATGCCATTGACACAAATGTCGTCAATCCTGCTAGAAACTCACGCTTGATCGTAGTTCCAGCTTGATTAAGATGAAATAGTCGTTCAATAAAGCTTAAATTCTTTTCATCATTTAATGATTCCAAAATAAACGCCCCCGAAGAAAGATTACGAACTTATCTAGTATTACAGAAACATTTTGATTTTACAAGACAATTAGAAACATTTATTACATAAATCAAATTATAGTTCGTGTTTTACAGAACGTTAGCTTGCTACTTTCATAAAAAAAGACACCTTACATTTATCTGTAAGATGTCTTTAAAGAGTTTTTACGCTCTTTGTTTTAATTTATCAACGGCCTCTTGAATCGTTCTACCGTTCTCAAAAACATTCGAATCATTCTTGTCCACAGCCGTAAATAATTGATCTTTTAAATCTAACAAAATCCGATACTTCACGATCAATTACCTCCTTAGGACTAGTTTTTTACAATTTTAATAGTACCCTCAGCTAATTCAGCTTTAAGACTCTTAACATCCAAGTTATCCAAGTAGAATTCAGCGACTTTATCTCTGATCTGTTGCTCGATAACTCTTCTCAATGGTCTAGCACCCATAGCCTCATCGTATCCTTCATCGATCAGCCATTCTTTTGCTTCGGGTGTAACTTCCAAAGTAATTTGCTTCTTAGCCAAATTCTTATTCACATCATCCAACATCAAATCAACGATCTGATTCAAATCTGCTTTAGATAGATGTGTAAATTCAACTATACCATTGAATCTATTTAGAAATTCAGGACGGAAGTATGGTGCTAATTTATCCATTAATTTTTCATCTTTAGTAGCTTTTTCACCAAAGCCTGCATTAGATGTAGCAATGATGATCGTATTCTTGAAGTCGACCACGTTACCTTGTCCATCAGTCAAGCGACCGTCATCCATAACTTGTAAAAGTAACGTCAAAACTTGTGGGTTAGCTTTTTCAATTTCATCTAGTAAAACAATGGAATATGGATTACGTCTTACTCGTTCAGTCAAAGTATTACCGTTATCCTCATATCCAACATATCCAGCAGATGTACCAATTAATTTAGATACAGCTGTTAGATCAGAATACTCACTCATATCCAAACGAATTATGGCATTCTTACTGCCAAACATGTCACTAGCTAATTGTTTTACAAGTTCTGTTTTACCGACACCTGTTGGACCGACAAATAGGAAACTACCGATTGGACGATTTCCTTCATCAAAGCCTGCACGGTTACGCCGAATTGCTCTAACGACCATATCAACAGCCTCATCTTGACCGATGACATGACCCTTCAATCTCTTGCCCATATCCTTTAATCTCTCGATATCACTAGCACCCATTTGAGAAACAGGTACACCAGTTAATCTTTGAACAGATTCAGCAATATCATTAACTTTTGCTATTGGTTCCGCTGGATCATCGTTATTTAACTTTTTATTGATATCTTCGATCTGTTTCTTAAGATCAGCGGCCTTTTCAAATTCTTCATTCTTAGCGGCTTTTTCTTTGTTATTTTCTGCTTCTTTTAAAGACTTCTCAAGACTGACCTTGTCAGTTACAGGATGTTTAGCGGCCAAATGTGCAGCCGTCATATCGATAAGATCGATAGCTTTGTCAGGCAATGATCTCTGTGGAATATATTGTACTGAATAATCCACAGCTGCCTTCAAAACATCATCAGGCAATTTAACGTTATGATGGTCTTCATAGGCTTTGCGCAATCCCTTTAAGATAGCTACTGTTGCTTCTTTACTTGGTTCATTGATCGTTACATCATTGAATCTTCTTGCTAAAGCAGCGTCTTTCATAATCGTGTTACGGTACTCATCTTGCGTTGTAGCGCCGATAACTGCTAGATCACCACGGCTCAAAGCTGGTTTGATAATATCGGATAACCCTTTACTACCAGCCTCTCCACCAGCAGCTCCAGTTCCAATGATCTGATGGATCTCATCAAAGAATAGAACCACGTTACCAGCTTTTTTGACTTCTTTAAGTAAATTCTGAACATTTTCTTCAAATGAACCACGATATTGTGTACCAGCTTCAAGTGCCGATACATCAACGGAAATAATCACTTTGTCCTTGATAGCAGCTGGAACGTCACCTTTGACAATAGCTTGTGCTAAACCTTCAACAACAGCGGTTTTACCAACACCAGCATCCCCAACAAGAATAGGATTATTTTTAGTACGACGGCTCAAGATTTCAGCCGTTTCTTGAATTTCTTTATCACGACCAATGACGGGATCAAGTAAACCATCACGAGCCTCTTGCGTTAAATTACGTCCTAATTTATCTAGTAATTTACCGTTTCCGGTACCTTTACTGTCTGCTTTTTGCTCTTCAACCGGAATATTTTTACCAGCCGTGCGCATTTCTTGATATCTTGCCAATTCTTCAGGTGTCAATTCATGGCCGTTAACATAATACTTCGTACCACCTTTTTGACCCATTAAACTGTTAAAGATATCGTCCATATCGTTATTTGAAAACAAATCGTCATCCCAAAATGATCTTGCCATATAATTGCCTCCTCACTTCAGATAATGTAACTCCAAATCACGTAAAACTCTCCACATCTCAATATCCTGCGCTTTGGCAATCGCCTCAATATCACGCAGATTAAGTGGAGTCGCGGAAGATTGGTCTTTGTTAAACGACTTATGCAGAGTGGTATAACCATACCCGCTCTTCTTCGCTATGAAGTAGATTGTTAAGTGCTTATCTTCTAAGTACGATTTAATGTCTATTTCCATATCTCCAACCTCCACAACTACAGTATAGCACATATGTGATATATTACAAATGTGAAGTATCACAGACGTGACATATCTTTTCTCGTTATTATTAATCAGAATTTTGTTACACTGGTATTAACAGAGGTGATCAGATGAAAGAATTACTTAAATCATTGGATAAATTAAATCGTATTTATGATCAATTTGACCTGTTGAATTTTCGAGCACATAAAGTAATGCCACTGACTTTTAACAAAAAAGACAGCAAAAAATTATTGCCTCAAAATAAACGGCTCTATTTTAGTTATTCATATCTTGATAAAGAAAAAACCAGATTAACAAATCTGATCCTTTCGCAAGCTATTGATTTAAAAGATCCACTATTCAAACAGAATAAAGAACTGCATCCTGCTTTGATCGACAAAGCATTGAAACTAAAAAACATCGATGAAACACATAAAAAAGAAATATCTGAACTACCAAACAGAAATCGTAAGATCAACAAATTAAAACGCCTGATCACAATGATCGAGGATGAAAATATTGGACTGTGCCAAGGATATTTAACGCAAATGAAAGTCCTTTTATATCAAAATAAAGATTCTCTATTTATCGAACGCACACAAAAATATCAAGCAAAAGAACTGCTTGATGACGCTGACTTTAGAATGAAGCTCATGCAATTTGATTATGACCGTTACCTATATGAGGACTTCACGCCAGAGAACTTCTTGAACTATCTGATTTTTGAAAAGGTCCAAAGGCATGCTAGTTTCATCAAATCATATGACGCCCGTGTTTTATTGCCTGAAGCTGAACAATGCGGCTTTTCTGGTATCGCCTATGAAGTTGAGATAGACGGAATTCGTGAATGCTATGTTACTTTCAAAGGTACAGAAGCCGATATGGATTATACTGAAAATTCCCGAAGCAAACGTTTAGAGAAGTTTTTATTGGAAGGATATAAAGACTGGAATTATAACGTTAAAGCTATTCTAGTCGGCACTTCTGAGGAATTAGATCAATTAGCCGTCGCTAGAAAATTCATTGATTATTTACAGAAAAGTATTCAAGATAAGTGCTTCATATATGGTCTTGGTCACTCATTAGGTGGACATTTCGTCCAAACCTTACAACTGACTGATGATTGCTTTAAAGCCGGTTACACCTTAAATTCTGCCCCTGTGAACCTAAAACAAGTACAAGAAGTCACTCCAGAACTGTTTGATGAACAGACCTGGAATAAATTATTTGAGTTGACTAATCAAAAAACGGTTACCAATATTCTCAATCGAGAAATCAAACATTTGTTGCCTAGAGAATATCCTGAGATAATCAATCAGAGTTTTGAACAGGATCTGACCCAAGTATTCTATGAGATACCATATACGATTTGGGTCGGACAAAAGTGGGAATACAATCTCAATACTTGGAAGTATCCTTTCAAGCATCATTTAGCATCGTACCTTACTGAAAGTGAGATCCATTCCTATCAACATTTCTTTGCACAACTATTCAATTACTTGCAAGATTCCACAACTGGACCACAAGTAATGCGTAATACTCTGGGATTCATGCGTGCACGTGTAAAGATTCTCCAAGATGATATTGATAAACCTGAAACAGCTGAATTCTTCTATGACTACTCTAATTATCTTTATGAATCAGGAATATTTCTCGATCGACCACAGGAAGTGACCGATGACTTTAGCAAGTCACAGCCAACTATGTGGAAATCATCAAGACGAGAATGGCCATTCTTGAAGAGTTTGAATATGGACATGCTGGAATTGTCAGTTTACTTCCATATTATTTCCGGGGTTAAATATTTCTTGAATCACACACCTAAAAAAATTGAATAAATGAAAAAAGCTGCCAATCATTTGATTAGCAGCTTTTTTAGACGATGTCGTTTGCAAACAACCATTCATTTGTTGAAACACGATAAGCATGTTTTCCATTGATAGTTGATGATTTGTCAGTTTTCCAAGATGAATTAGGTGCTACAGCTCGATTCCTTATTCTCTGACCCTTGGCATTGTATAAGAATTTTGCCTTGCCATTTGAAGTAGTTACCGAGGTTGAAATGGTTGTATATTCAAAAACATCACTAGCCTTAACAAATTCTTCAGTTGAAACTCCATAGTATGTTTCACCGTTGATTGTCATTTTTTTATCTGATAACCAATCGGAATTTTTGGCAAGTCCTCTATTATGAACAACCTTACCATCCTGTGTATAAAGTTTTGATACATCGTGCGTTGTGATATTACCCTTGAATAAAGTAATATTTGCAGTTTTTTTGACAAGTTTGATTTCTAAGTCTTTCTTAGCTTTATCGATCGTAACCTCTTTTAGTTCGTTTTCTGCTAAGTCGTAGCCTTCCGGAATATCAAGTTTGTATTTTTGTCCGTGAGTTCCAGATAGATTTAGTGTAGTTACTTTTTTGTTTGTTGATTTGTCTATGAAATTTACTGTTGTGTTGAATTTTTGGACTGGTTTACTGGGTTTTGTATTGACAAGTTCATTTGCAGTTATATTGAGATAAACCGCTCCATTTGAAATTGGTTGTGATAACGCCCCACTATGACCGGTATAATGATACCCCTTAGGAAGTAAATCATCAGTTGAAATAATATATTCATCATCCTTACTAACCATTATAAAAATTGGATCAACTTTTTCACCTGACTTTGGATCCATAATGTCATAATTTACAGCTATCCTAACCTTTTCCTTAGATGGAATTTTTTCAGTAACCTTTCTCATTTCTACAATAATTTTATTTTCAAAAATATTAAATTTTTCTGTATTATAATCATCTAATACATAGGAACTGTTATTAACTATGGATTCCAGTTGTCCCTTATCCAAATAAGTAGCATCCTTGTCAACCATAAACGCTAATCTTCTAAACTCTTTATTATTAACATTTAAAATAATGGTAATAAATCTCCTATCATCTATTTCTCCTTTGTTGACACTTATCTCAGGCTGAGATTTACTATCAGCATAAACAGTAACACCTTGATTAACTAATGGACTAAATACCATAGTACTAAACATCAATCCAGATACGGCTAGCGACTTTGTTTTATTCATTAATTTCTCCTAAACTTGCATATTTTTATATAAAAAAAGACCATCATAAGGACTGGCCTTTACTTGGTTTTGTTGAGTTTTAAGTGTGAATATGAAGGATGGTATCAGATGAATTTAGCCTAGATCACTAGCAAATACCCATTCGTTTGTTGAAACGCGATAAGCATCTTTGCCGTCAATTCTTGTTGTCTTATCTGTTCTCCAGAATGTGTTAGGTGCTAACGCACGATTACTTACCATTTCACCTTTACTATTATAAAGATGCTTTGATACGCCATTTGAAGTTTTGATAATTGTATTTACTGTTTGGTATTCAAAAATGTCACTAGCCTTAACGAATTCGTTTGTTGAAACACCGTAATATGTTTCGCCGTTAAGAACCATTTTTTTGTCTGCCATCCAGTCACTGTTTTTACCAAGACCTCTGTTAGCAACTTGCTTACCGTCCTTTGAGTAAAGTACAGCTGGATTCTTAGTTGAGATCAAACCTTTGAAAGCAGTAATTTGAGCTTTAGCTGATTTAACAACCTTAACTTCTACAGTTTTCTTGTTCTTATCGACAGTTAGTTGCTTAGAAACACCTTTAGCTAATTCATAGCCTTCTGGAACAGTTAAAGTAACTTTTTGTCCATGTTTTCCAGATACACTGGCTGTGTTAACTTTCTTCTTTGTTGCTTGATCAATAAAGTTAACTGTTGTTTTGTATGTTGTTTTATCGGTTGATGGCTTTGGTGTTGGTTTTACTGTTGAACCTGGATTAGGAGTAACGTCCTTTACTAAAATAATCTTGATTGACTTTTTACTGTTATCAGTCGTAATATCGTATTTATTTTCAGAAGAAATTGTATATTTTGATAGGCTATTTTTAACTAGTACTTCTTGAATGCTTTCTTTGGTTATTTTGTTGTTATCGACCTTGAATTTTTCTGTAACATTTTTAATTTCTTTATTAGTCTTTTTATCAATAAAACTTACTGATACAGATTCTTTTTTCGTAAGTTTAACTGTAACTACATTGCTGTCATCCATTGTATAAACTGCATTCTCTTCAGCTAAAGTATAATCTGCCAAATCTCCAGTAGCATACTTTGATAAAAATTCAGTAACATCCTTCTTATTGACAATATTAATTTTATTATCAGTACCCTTTGATAGAGTTACTGAAACTTTTTCTTTAAGAGACTCTAAATCAGATATTTTCTTATTATCCTTATCTACAAAGTTAAATGAAATATCCTTTTTTGTTTCTGGTGTTGAACCTGGTGTTGAACCTGGTGTTGAACCTGGTGTTGAACCTGGTGTTGAACCTGGTGTTGAACCTGGTGTTGAACCTGGTGTTGAACCTGGTGTTGAACCTGGTGTTGAACCTGGTGTTGAACCTGGTGCTTCTGTTGACACAGTCGCACCATCAGCAGCTTGGACAACCAAGCCTTGAATGGTACTTGGATTTAAGGCCATGGCACTAAATAATAAACTCGTTATAACAAGGGACTCTGTTTTCTTCATAAAATCTCTCCTAAGGGTTTAATAATTTGTTACGAGATAATCATAAGTGACAGTTGTATATTTAATGTAAATGGGATGTAATGTTAGAGTAAATTTTCAGAAAGTATTTGTAAAAACTTATAACTTACAAAAAAAGGATCGAGCAAAAGTTTAATTTTGCTTGATCCTATTTTGTTAATAATTTTATCAACAGGCTTATTTCAGCTTCTGTTTTCTTCTTAATTTCATTACTTATCATTTCTTTGTTCTTCAAGATGAGTTCATCGTAAAGTGATTTTTGGAAAATCGCCACGATGGCTCCTGTCGCATTAACGAGATCGTCTTCATTGATTTTAAGAAGTGGTAACAAAGTATGAAACTTTTTACCTAACTTTATCTGGATATTATCCAATATCTTAATCAACCAATCGGACTGCGCATCACTAAGTAATGGACGCTCCCTAATGGTTATCATGAAGGAACGATAACCATCCTCATCTTCAAAGATCGAGCATATCTGCTCATATAAACCAATAATCTGAGCTTCTAATTCTTCGACGGTCTTAATATCTGAAAACCAATCGTCTATTATTAAAGTTCGACTTTCAATTCCTCTTTGTACAATGGTATCAAGAATTTCTCGTTTACCATCTGGAAAATAATAATAAAGTGAGCCATCAGAAATATCAGCTTTTCGACTGATTTCCCGCGTTGTTGTAGCATCATAACCTTGTTCAGAAAACATGCTTTGAGCAACTTTGATTATCTTATCTTTTTGAAGTTCACTTTTTTCCATAAGCTTGCCTCTACATTCCTGCTATTGTTTGAACAATCAGATAAACGTTTAAGATGATCAGAACAATCGTAGCAAACCAGGCACTGTACTTGACCCACTTCTTATTAATGAACTCGCCCATTAGCTTCTTATCACTAGTAAAAATAACTAATGGAATAATCGCAAATGGCAAGGCAACACTCAAGAATACTTGTGAGAATGTCAAAAGATTTTCGATTTTTGCTTCATTATCATGATAGTAGATAGCGAAGATCAAAACTGGTGTAACTGACAAAAGTCTTGTCAAAAGACGTTGTGCCCATAGTGGCATCTTTAATCTGATGAAACCTTCCATGATGATTTGTCCAGAAAGTGTACCAGTAATAGTTGAACTTTGTCCTGATGACAACAAGGCAACAGCGAATAACATACTTAGAATAGGACTGGCAATAGCACCAACGACTTGTTTGTTGCTTAAAGCATTGAACAAATCAACGAAACGTCCCAAATCACTATTTGTTCCATAGAACAAAGCGGCACCTAAGATCAATAGTAAACTGTTAACGATGAAGGCAAGAAACAATTGAATATTTGAATCAATTGTTGAGAACTTGATTGCTTTCGCAATATCCTTCTTATTCTCACGATCAACTTTTCTAGTCTGTGAAATAGATGAACCTAAGTACAAATCATGCGGCATAACTGTTGCACCAACGATACCTAGTGAGAGGTAAAGCATCGATTTGTTAGTAATAATGCTGCTGGCTGGAACATATCCGCCAATAATACCTGAAACACTTGGCTTTGCTAAAAATACTTCGTATAAGAACACTAATAAAATAACTGCAACTAAGGTAGCAACGATAGCTTCGATCTTACGAAATCCTAATTTCATCAGTAACAATAGGATCAAAACATCGGCTGCTGTAATCAAAATACCAACGATCAACGGTATATTGAACAACAATTTAATAGCAATACCGGAACCAATAATTTCAGCAATATCGGTAGCCATGATGGCAAGTTCGGCGATGATCCACAAAATGAATCCACCAACTTTGGAAGTTCTTTCTCTAGTTAATTGAGCAAGATCTTTTCCAGTTACGATACCTAATTTGGCAGACATTGACTGCAATAACATCGCAATCAAACTGGAAATAAGTACAACTGACAAGAGTGTGTACTTGAATTGTGCACCACCGGCGATAGATGTGATCCAGTTACCAGGATCCATGTAGCCAACAGCAATTAAGACACCTGGTCCAGTGAAAGTCATCAAAGTTCTCCAGAAACCAGCGCCTTCTGGAACTTCAATACTTCCATTGATTTCGTCCAAACTCTTATTATCAGCTGAGCTTGAGCTTACAAACTTCTTTGTTTCACCACTATTTTTCATAGTAGTACCTCTTTTCTATTGGTTTAGAAATTCGGCGATATATTATCATTTCAACTTATGACGTTATCTCCGTATTTTTCAGGGGAATTGAGCACACGATCAAGCTATGCAGTCTAAAAAGCTTTTAATATTGAATAATTTGAGCGTGCGCTCAATTGACCATTGATACTATATCACGATTTACTGAAAAATACAGTATTTTTCTTTGTGAAACCTAAAAAAAATTTATGGAAAATAAAAAAAAGATGATAACCAATTGGCTATCATCTTTTATGAATTATTTTACTTTAAGCATTAATTACAAATTATAGACGTTCGTTTAATTCCTTGCCAAGTTCTTCAAATCCAGGTTTGCCAAGCAATGCAAACATGTTCTTCTTGTATGCTTCAACACCTGGTTGGTTGAATGGGTTGATACCATTCAAGTAACCAGAAATACCAACGGCAATTTCGAAGAAGTAGATCAAGTAACCTAATGTGTAAGCATTTTGTTCTGGAATGTGAACACTCATTACAGGAACACCACCATCTGTATGGGCAAGAACAACACCTTCGTAAGCACGCTTGTTTACGTAGTCCATTGTCTTTCCTTCAAGATAGCCAAGACCATCAAGATCTTTGTCTTCCTTAGGAATTTCAAGTTCAAAACGAGGTTTGTCAATCATAACAACTGTTTCCATCAAGTTACGACGACCCTCTTGGATATATTGACCTAATGAGTGAAGATCAGTTGAAAAGTTAGCTGATGATGGGTAGATACCTTTTTGGTCTTTACCTTCTGATTCACCCATCAATTGCTTCCACCATTCACCGAAGTATTGTAGGTTTGGTTCGTAGTTCTCAAGAAGTTCTGTTGTATAACCTTTACGATACAAGATATTTCTCAAAGCAGCATACTTGTAAGCTTCGTTCTTTGTAAGATCAGCTGATGAATAATCAGTACGTGCAGCAGCAGCACCTTCCATCAACTTATCAATGTCGACACCAGCAACGGCGATTGGCAATAGACCAACAGCTGTAAGAACTGAGAAACGACCACCGATATCATCAGGAACAACGAATTCTTCGTAGCCTTCTGCATCAGATTCACTCTTAAGAGCACCTTTAGCACGGTCAGTTGTAGCAAAGATACGTTCCTTTGCTCCTTCCTTACCATACTTTTCAACTAATTTAGCTTTCAAAATTCTGAATGCAATTGAAGGTTCTGTAGTTGTACCAGATTTTGAAATAACGTTAATACTGAAATCACGATCACCGATAACATCGATCAAGTCAGAAAGATAGTTAGGAGAAATTGAGTTACCTGCAAAGTAAACTTCTGGAACATCTTTACTGTTTTTAATGTTATAGAATGATGAGTTTAAGAAATCGACAGCAGCACGAGCACCTAAGTATGAGCCACCGATACCAATTCCAACAAATACTTCTGAGTTAGATTGGATCTTTTTAGCAGCTTTCTTGATACGTGAGAATTCATCCTTGTCATAATCAACGGGTAAGTCGATAAAACCACGGAAGTCATTACCAGCACCAGTACCCTTACGTAATTCTTCGTCAGCGGCGTTTACAAGTGCTTGCATTTCGCCAAGTTCATTTTCATGAACAAATTTGCCCAACTTAGAATCGTCAAATTTAATGTGTGTCATATTATCTCCTCCATATTCTTCAAAAACTAGATTAATCATTTTCGATGAAAATTTCAAATATTTATTCGTCTTTTTACTATGGAACATATCAAATATAACAAATATCCGACAACGGTTCCAATCGTATTAAAGATAACATCATCGATATCTGTTACACCTGTATTGAGCACAAACTGCATAGCCTCAATTGATACAGAGATCAGCGCCCCTGTTAATATAACTCTAAAGAAACCTTTTTTAATATTCAACGCCGGTATGAAAAATCCCATTGGAATAAACCAAAAAATATTTCCATAAAGATTATAAATAAAATCAACTAATGACTTTCCACTCGCCAGTTTCAAAGTTTCCACCATTGGTTTAAGATTTATTTGCCACAGTGGTCGATGCCAGTAGAATTTAAATTGCCAAATAAAATAACCATCCCTAAAGACGGTCAAGGCAAATAAGAGTAAAACATAGAAGGCAAAGACAACGATCCAGAATTCTCTGACTGGTTTTACCTTGCGGTGTTTAACCTTGAGCCAAATAAATCTTAATATAATAAAAAATATCGTATATAATATGGCTTTGTCTATTGCATAGAAAGAAAGACGAATCAAAGGAAAATGATTGATTCGCGTTGCATAAGTGTTCGCGATATAGTTATATAACGGTCCTAAAAAAATCATTTTCCCATTCTCCTCCCATTTTTTACTCAATACGTATTATACTAGCAATTAAGCAATTTATTTAGAAGTAATTATAAGGAATTTTAATAAATAAGGGTTTTTTAAATGAATAAAATCAAAAAATTTTTAAATAAGCGATTAGGGTTCATGACTCTCTTGATTATTTTTCTCTGGATCAAGTCTGTTATTGCCTATTACATCGACTTTTCTCTAGGTGCAACTGATCCACTTCAACATCTAATTATGATCATTAATCCCATCGCTACAGCGGTGATTTTGTTAAGTCTAGCGTTATACATTAATAAAACGCTGATATCTTACATCGTTATGGGAATAGTCTATATTTTGGAAACAATCTTACTCTATGCAAATATCCTCTACTATCGAGAGTTCAGTGATTTTATTTCCTTTAATACAATCATGGGAGTTTCTAAGGTTTCTAAGGGTCTTGGTAACAGTGCCATGAATTCAGCCGCTCCTCATGATTTTATCTACTGGATAGACTTTATCGTTATAGCATTACTATTTATCTCTCATTTTATTAAGTTAGATAAACGTCCGATAAGAAAGTTAACGGCCGCCGCAACTACTATTTTGGGAGTTATGCTATTCTCATTTAACTTGATGTTAGCTGAAAGTAACCGTCCACAATTATTAGGTCGTACTTTTGACCGTGCTTACATTGTTAAATATCTAGGATTCAATTCATTTTTGGCTTATGATTCGATCAAGACGGCTCAGAACAATCAAGTCAGATCATCTGCCGTTGGTACTGATATGGATACCGTTTTGCAGTATACTAACAACAATTATGCGGCACCTAATCCTGTCTATTTCGGTAAAGCTAAGGGTAAAAATATTATCATTATCCATCTGGAGAGTTTCCAACAGTTCTTGATCAATATGAAGGTCAATGGTCAAGAGGTCACTCCGTTTTTGAATAGCATCTATTCTGACAAAAGCACCATGTCATTTGATAATTTCTACCATGAAGTTGGACAAGGTAAGACCAGTGATGCCGAAACTATGCTAGAAACTGGGCTCTTTGGTACTTCTGAAGGATCATTCTTCCAATCACTCGGTGGTGACAACACCTTACAGTCAGCTCCCGCAATCCTTAGCCAAAAGGAAGGCTATACTAGTGCTGTCTTCCATGGTAATGTGGGTAGCTTCTGGAACCGTGACAACGTATACAAGAATATGGGATATAACTATTTCTTTGACGAATCCTATTACAATCAAACCGACAATTCCAATACGGGTTATGGTATGAAGGACAAGTTAATGCTGTCCGAAAGTGTTAAATATTTGGAACAATTACAACAGCCTTTCTACGCTAAATACATCACTGTAACTAATCATTATCCATTTGAATTATCCGATGAAGATAATGATGGCTTTGTTAAACCAGACACTAACGCGGACACAGTTAATAATTACTTCTTAACTGCACATTATTTGGACAATTCCTTAAAAGAATTCTTCAACTATCTAAAAGACAGTGGGCTATATGACAACTCAATGATTGTCTTATATGGTGATCACTATGGTATCTCTGACGATAAGAATCCTGATTTGGCTCCACTATTAGGTTATGACGCTGATAGCTGGAATGACTTCAATAATTCTCAACTGCAACGTGTTCCATTCATGATCCACATGAAAGGACTTAAGGGTGGCATCAATCACACTTATGGTGGTGAAATTGACGTCTTGCCTACAATCATGCACCTGGCTGGTATTAATACTCAAAACTACGTTCAAGTTGGATCTGATCTATTATCTAAGCAGCACAAATCTCTCGTTGCCTTTAGAAATAAGACTTTCGTTACAGCTAAATATACAGTTTTAAAGGGGAACAATGGTAAACCTGAAGTTTACAACAATAAGACTGGCGAACTGATCGACTTGGAAAATGATCCTAAATTAAAAGGACAAGTTAAAAAGTGGCAACAAGAAGTTAACCAAAAGCTCAAAATATCTGATGTCACAAATAACAAAAACTTACTGAGGTTCTATACTCCAACGGGCTTTACACCAGTTGATCCTAAGAATTACAGTTACCAAGACGAGATTCAGCAATTGATCAAAACTAGAAATAAGTTAGGTCTGAAATCAACTAGTGTCTATTCTAAGAATGGTAATCAATCAACTACCCCTCTTTATAATACCGATGCACCAGAAATTGGTGACGATCGAACTAATATTGACAGCTGGGAAAATGTTTTAAAAGACGATGCTAAAAATTAATAATCAATCCTTTAGGTCTAAAAGCCTAAGGGATTTTTTATTAGATAAAATTAGTTATATTATCACAATTGTACATTATAAGAGCATTATACGGTGTATTATCAGTATCCCATAATTAAAATATTCTAATTTAACTTGACATCTTTTTTAATAATGACTATATTGAATAGCAACAAGAAAAGTTCAAACAATAAGATTCGGAAAGTAATTTCGATTAAGTGAGAAAGAGAGTTGCCGTTTGGTGTGAGGCAATCACTTATGAAAGACGAAAATGGCCGATGATTGGTTAGTATGATCGTCATGAGAATGCTAAACGGTTTGGTCCACGTTACTCGGACACGCCTTTATTTTATATGAAGGTTGTTAAGGCTTATTTGGGCAACCAAATAAACAAACCAGAATGGTAACGTGCTAGAGCACTTCTGTATATGCAGGAGTGCTCTTTTTTTATTGTTTGGCTTTGGAAAAAGAGGCTTGATAATATTGTTAAGTAAAACTAGTGAAATTGGAATAAACGCAGATGGCACAAGACGTGGTCTATCTAATTTAGCTGTACAAATGATTGCTTTCGGGGGATCTATCGGAACTGGATTGTTCCTTGGTGCTGGTAGTACTATTCACAAAACTGGTCCTTCGATTATGCTGATATATCTTGTGATCGGTGTCTTCTTTTTCTTCATGATGAGAGCCATCGGTGAAATGATGTATTCGGATCCAGAGCAACATACCTTCGTATCATTTATTGGAAAATATATTAGTCCTCGTTTTGGATATTTTGCAGCCTGGAGTTATTGGGCTGAGTTGATCCTCGCTGGAATGGCTGAACTTACTGCCATCTCAACTTACATCAAATATTGGCTCCCCGGTACACCTGCTTGGCTAGTTCAACTTGTTTTCTTAGCTGTATTAACAGTCGTTAATCTTTCAATGGTTCGTTCATTTGGTAGATCTGAAACTTTCTTATCTGGTATCAAAATTGTTGCCATTCTAGTTTTAATTATTGTTGGTATCTACATGATCGCTACTCATCACGAAAATCCTGCTGGAACACACGCATCCCTAACTAACTTAACTGATGGATTTACAATGTTTCCTAATGGTTTCCATTCATTCATAAATGCCTTTCCAATGGTTTTCTTCGCCTTTCAAGGAATGGAATTTGTTGGTATTACAACTGCTGAAACTAAACAACCTCTAAAGGTTTTACCACACGCCGTAAATCAAATTATCGGCAGAATTCTTCTATTTTATATTGGCGCCCTATTTATTATCATGACTATCACGCCTTGGAGATCCCTTAGTCAATCACAAAGTCCTTTCGTTCAAATCTTTGAACTAGCTGGTTTACCTGCAGCTTCACAAATCATCAATTTAGTTGTTATTGCCGCTGCTTGTTCCACTTTAAATAGTGCTATTTTTTCAACTGGACGTCACTTATATCAATTGGCTCAAGAATCAACTGGTAAATCTCTCAAACCATTTGAAAAAGTTTCAAAGAGTGGTATTCCATACGGAAGTGTCCTCTTCTCAGCCGGTATGATGATCCTTGCTCCAATCATCAGTTCATTCAATGGTCTTGGTGCCGCCTTTACTTTTATTGCATCTATTTCCAGTGATATTTATATCTTAGTTTGTATCTTAACCATGGTGGCACATTGGAAGTATCGTCATTCAGAAGACTTCCTCGAAAAAGGATTCAAGATGCCTCATTATCAATGGACTAATCCACTGACAATTGCTTTATTCGTCGGTATCTTCGTTACACTATTCTTCAATAAGGAAACCTTACTACCAGCCGTTGGTGCTTTAGTTTGGTTAGTTGGCTTCAATATCATCCTATCTATATCTAATAGAAATAAAGTAGTCTTAGATGAATAAAAAAAGCCTGATTCAAAAATCTGAATCAGGCTTTTAATGTGAAATTATTTAACTAGTTTTTCGACAATTTCAAACAATTTTTGAACGTCTTGTGGTCGTGTATCATTGGTTCCTTTATCAATAATTGAACTGTAAATATGAGGAATGATCTTCTTAACTCCGGCATCTAACGCAATTTGAAGAATTTCTTCAAAGTTTTCTAAGTCAATCCCGCCAGTTGGTTCAAGTGAAAAGTCATTATCTGCACAAGCTTTAGCAACGACTTTAAATTCGTCAACGTGGGCTAAACCTTTCATAGGGAAAAACTTGATTGAACTTCCACCCATATCTTTAAGCATGGCGATAGCTGTTTCGATAGGAACATCAGCAGCTACTTCTTGACTACTCAAAGGACCAGTAGCAACGTTAACATAACCTAATTTACCAGTTGGTGAAACTAGACCATTGATAAATGTTTCTGATTGTCCTAATAGAGCACGACTAGTACCAACACCAGTGAATACTTGATTGATGTGTTGTGGTTGTAATTCAGCGGAAATTCGGCTTACCATTTGACTTTGGTTAGGATCACCAG
Source organism: Companilactobacillus kedongensis (assembly GCF_003946625.1). GTDB lineage: Bacteria > Bacillota > Bacilli > Lactobacillales > Lactobacillaceae > Companilactobacillus > Companilactobacillus kedongensis. The sequence continues at coordinate 35,022 of NZ_RHOR01000005.1, forward strand.
CACCCAATCCAACAGATAAAGCATTGTTTGTTTCTGCTTGATAACGTTTCATATCTTCGATGGCAGCTTCGTCAGAATCATAATTCTTTGACAAAACTCCTAAAACAACGTGGTGTTCGGCTGCTTCATAACAGTCTTTAGCATTTTGAACTGAATTTGCTAAAACATTTAGGCAAACACGATCTTGATAAAAGTTTGGTTTATTTGACATAATTTTCACCTCAAGTTTTTATTTTAATGATATTGGGAAGAAGGCTCCAAGAACCATAGCCCCTAAAATAGCTCCACCAGCAATTGGCTTTTTCCAAAGATAAAAGATTACGGCACCGATAATTGAACCAATACCAATTGGAATTGAAGCCGTTGCGGCACTGATCAAAATCAATGGGCCAAGGAAACGTCCAGATGAGTTACCCGCACCCATCATGACGTCAGCTCCAAAACTAGCTTGTGATTGATTAATCGTATACTTACGAACTAAAGTGATGATCCCACCAATTGCGAGTCCTAAAACTAACCCAGTCGCAATCGCAAATGAAAAATTAGTTATTGGTGCTTTCCAGCCGACACTTAACATAATGGCCGGTATACCAATACCAACACCAGTCAGGATCGAACCACCCAGATCCAAAATACCAACTAATGAACCTTCCAAAATTCTGGCAAACAAGAAACTAGCTCCAAAAGCAGCGGCAGCACCATAAGAACCGCCATCCATACCAGCCTTTAACATGGCTACGATAGCCACTTCATTAAAAGCTCCTACTCCATACTGATAATACATATGTGTTCCGGCAAAAACCCCAGCTGACATCAATCCGACCAGAATCGGAAAGGACCATTCGGAGTACCAGAAACTCTTCTTATCTATTTCCATCGATTCCATTTAATTTACTCTCCTATTTCACATTAAATAATCCGTGCAAACTGTCTAACCAATTTGGTACAGGCAACTTGAAACTTTCGATCATTTGAACATCGAAACCTCTAAAGAAAGCGCTAAGAACGAATAGCACAATGATTACTGTAAACATGATCTTTGTAAGTTTTACCCAACCTAATTCATCGACACCTTTACCGATCAAGATACCTAGAACGACACCAGGAACAGCATTTCCCATGATCATGGCTGATAAGCCACCAAAAACTGTTGCCCAGAGTCCACTTCTTTTACCAGCATCAATAGCGGCCAACCAGAAAATAATCGGCATAACAATGTTGATCAGCAATTCAGCAGCTGGCACCAAAACCTTGACCGCTGTTATTTGTAATGACTTAGGAATTGCTGAAGCAGTGGTATTTAGGAAAACAACGACTACGATACCAATAAGAGCACTGGTAAAGGCCATCTTCTTAGGATCATGCATTGTTTCTTCAATCTTTTTATTACGTACTAACAAAGCTGATGCAGCCCAGTTAGGAATTACACGGTGAGTAATATCCTGTGTGAAAGCACCGGCACCAACGGTTGATGCCCAGGCATTAAAGAAAAAACCTAATCCAAATGAGAAATGTGATGCTGGATCTCCTTCACAGGCATTCATTTCTCCAAGTGTTCTAAAAGCACCTAAAGCTTGCACATTTGGTGCATTAAACATTCTGGCAGCTCCCATTCCGGCAGCAAAACCTACCAGACCACCAATCAAAATCGATTTCAATAAAATTAGTACAAACGTCATCTTTATCCCTCCCTTTGCCAACTCCAAAATCTTGGTAACTGTAATCCATTCGGATCAGCTACTTGATTTTTGATAAACTCAATTTCATTTAAATCTAAATATTTTACTTCTGTTGCTACCCTTAGTTTTACTTGATACATTTCACGTTTTCTTGGCAAAAAGAAAAATAGAAAATGTTCGATATATTGGTTCACCTTAGCTTCTTCTATCTCAACAGAAACTGGTGTTATCTGAATTGTCAGATCCATATCTTGGCTGATCGTCTTAGATACCTTGGCAAGTGCATCGGCCATGGCTTCCTTTTTACTGCCGCCGTTACCTGATACCGTCAAAATTTTCTCTACGATTTTTTGAGAATCTTTCTTCATTGCTGACCCCTAACCGTTAACGCGCTTATATGCTTCAACCAGTTTCTGACCAAGTTCTTCAGTATCCATGAATCCAAATCCTAAAGCTTGAATACCATCTTCAATAGCAGTGACACCTTCTTGAACTGATCTCATACTGTGACGTTCTGTATATCCATATTTATTCTTAGCAGTAATTGCACCAGCACCACCACTACCACAGAAAGAAATACCAATATCGGCTTTTTCCTGATTCATTACATCACCTAAACGCATATCTGCACCCATACCTGGGACCACTACAGCAACTCCTCCAGCTTTTTCTACACCAGCGGCAACGTGTTGGCCTTTTCCCATTCGATCTGCTATTACAACTTTTGTCATTTATATGTTCTCCTAATTTTTTGCCACTTCAAAGTGAACGGCTAAAATATATTTTTCTTGTTCATTCAAATTACCAATTCTCTTAGCAACACGATCAGCAGCGTCTAAACTGTCTTGTGACAAGCTATGAAACATTGCAATATCAACCTCTTCAAGAGTTTCACCTGTTTCAGAACGGTTGACCATTTCAGCTAAGTGATTGGTTAAAACCTCAACTTGAGTTTCATCAGGACTAGCATCAATAACTTCCATTTCCTTCAATGCCTGGTCCAAAATTTGTTCAACTTTTTCAGAATACGGACTATCATTAATTATTTTCTTGGTATTTTCACTAACTGGTATCAGCTTCATTATTCTTACCTCATGATTTTTGTTATTTTTTCAATAATTGTCTTCATTTCTTGTTCATGTACAGCTCTAACATCAAACTCAATGATTCCCATATTGGCACGATATTCACGTGTATAAATAGCTGGACTGTCAACTTTCATCTTAGCTATCAACTCTTTTGCATCAATCGGAGAATTCTTATCCACCGTTACGCTAGCGCGATAGATATCTCTACCGGCCGAATCTTGAGTGATTTTAGCAGATAGATGATCAATACTATTGAGTTCTTCCACAAAAGGAGCAAGTCTTGTTTTCATTGAATCGCCATTCTCAGGACCAAATTCAATATAATCTTCAATAGCTCTAGTCAATCCTAAGATATTATCCTTACCAACCTTCATCGCACGGCCGATACCTTTAGACTGCATTCTGATCCATTCAATATATGGTTTCTTACCCAAAACTAAACATGATGAAGGACCTGAAAATGCTTTAGCACCACTATAAATCACAATATCCACACCCATATTGATGTATGTATATAAATCTTCTTCTGCGGCTGCATCAAGGATCAAAGGCAAATTATTGTCATGAGCAACATCAAGTGCTTCTTTGATCGACAACATACTTTTTTGTACCGCATGGTGACTCTTAACGTAGAGGATCGAACTAGTCTGTGGAGTGATCATCATTTTTAGATGTTCGACTGAACACATATTGGCATATCCAGCTTCGATTATTTTTCCACCACCGAGTTCGATCATTACTTCTTCGGGAGCACCATAGTCAACATTTTGACCCTTAGGAATAATTACTTCTCGATCAGTATATTTTTCACTGAACGGGTGATAAACGTGATACATACTGCCCTTACCAATAATACCGGCGATACTTTCTGCGATTGCAGCTGAAGCAGATGGTAAGATAACCCCGTCTTCTGAACCAATTAATTTGGCAAGATGTTGACCAGTTTTTAAAACTAGATCACTCATTTCAAAGAAATGTTGACCACCAAATTTTTGAGCTTCTAAAACTGAATCAGAAACCTTTGAAACACCAAGAATAGTCATTTTCCCACTGGCATTTATTACTTGTTTTAAATCATATTTTTCATAAATATCACTCATTAAAATTCCTCCAAATTTGTTTCATAGACCTCACCGGCAACGACTGCAAAATGCGGTACAACGACCATATCAGTCGTCCGTTCATTACCGTTAGAGTCAGTCAAAACTTTAGATTTATTTTCAACATCAAAAATCGTTAAATCTCCGTCAAATCCTTTTTTAAGCTGTCCTTTGTTACTCAAATGAAAATTGTCAGCTGGATTTTCGGTGATCATCGGTAGAATTTCACCCAGTGTATAACCGAGGTACAGCATCTTATCCAAACAAGTTGCCAAATTATAAACGGGACCATTCTCACGATTTCGATGATATAGATCACTACTAATCGACTTAGGTCTAAGTCCCATACTGCGTGCTTCTTGGGCTACGTCGAAATTAAAACTATCCGTACCATGACCGATATCAAAAATAATTCCACGGTTATATCCTTCGATAGCGAAATCTTTGATCTGATGAAGATCTAAATTCATAATTCCGTTCGGCTTACCGTTATAACAGTGTGTCATAATATCTCCAGGACTCATTAACGACATGATGTTGCTCAACTCAGGAGGATTGGTTCCAATATGGACCATCAATGGCAGATCGTCGTTTAACCTTTGAATTTCTTTAGCTCGTTCTAAGGGATGAATGCCGTTGCCAGATACAACCGACTTGCTCATTCGTGCCTTAATACCAACTACAAAATCAGGATACTTCTCGATCATCTCTTTGACTAAGTTGTTATCTATCTTAGTCATATCACCAAGCTCATCCTGAGCAACAATACCTGTTTCAGAAATATTACACATTGCATAGACATTGGTTCTGACATTTTTACTCAATTCGTAAAAATCAGGTAAGTTGTCATATCCTGTTGATCCAGCATCGACCACCGTTGTAACGCCGGCATCAACTCCATCTAAATCTGGTTTATCATAATATAAAGTTAATTTCTCGTAACAATGAACGTGATCATCGATCCAACCAGAACTGACATAATACTTTGAATGAAGATCAAAAACTTTTTTAGCTTCAACAGTACCGGCAATCTTGGGTGCAACTTCAACGATCTTGCCTTGATCAATTAATACTTCTATCGACTGACCAGTGATAGTTTTTCCATTTTTCACATATAAATCGACCATGATATCCTCCTATTTATTATTCGAATAGATAATAACATTATAATGTTTATATGTAAAACGCTTTCTAAATCTCATATTTAATTTTATATGGATTTAGAGAAGTTAAATAAATGGCCTCTGAATATTCAATCATTTTCCCTAAGTGATTATAGGACTTTCTAATCCTTCTAATACCTATATCTTCAGTAGTTTGGAGTTGTCTTTGCTCATCGGAATTTAATTTATAAGCGAAAAATTCATCATCAAAATTATTGACCATTTCGCCAACTTCTTTAATAACTTGGTAAAGTGACACCTTTTCTAATTCATATTTCATCTCATCAGTTAACTGAAATGGCAAATAATGGTGTAACAAAATATATGGCTTACCATTGAGATCGTATATTTTACTGATCCGTGAAATATGACCAGTTAAACGATTTAAATCAAACTGAACTGGACTATCTTCTGAGGAGACTTCATCGATCGATAAAATTCTCTTCTCCAGTTGACTACCCTCATGTTCCAAAATGCTGCTGAAAGATTGGGCTTTTGACAGACGATTAAATAAAAGGTTACTAATAACCGTCGTACCTTTACCACTCTGTTTTTCAACGTAGCCTTCACTAACCAATACTTTTATAGCGTTACGAACGGTGATTTTACTAACGCTATAAATTCTTTCAAGTTCAGTTTCAGTTGGCAGAAAATCCCCAACATCATATTCACCAGATAAAATCTTTCTCTTCAGATCATCAGCAACTTGTTGATATAAAATAATTCTTTCCATAAATTTTCTCCACTAGTTAATACTTTCTATAATCATTATATTATCATAATCATTAATTTAATTGTTAGAAATTCGATAAAAATCGACTTATATCTTTATTAATAGAGCTGTATTCGTCTCCAGGCCTGAGAATATTTACCTTCTATTCGGAACGATCCGAGCCAAAGTCTCGAATCTCGGTTTGAAGCCTTGCAAGCAAGTCTCCAAACTCGCCCGGTGGTGTAAGAGCTAAAGCTCTAACGCCACTCTCACAGCAGGCTAATATTCTCAGACCTTCCGACTTAGTTTGTTTTTTTATATTTATTCACAATAAAAATAGGAGTTGAATCAAACTTGAAATAAATCAAGCATGATTCAGCCCCTTCCTATTAAGATTAACTTTCGATATTACATAAAAAACAATATAGCAAACGATTTTGAGTCATGGAACCAGTTGCGACTGTGGCGTTAGAAGGTGTATTTCCTTCTTACACCACGAACGATTCTGAGATTTGCGTTAGCAAAGCTTGGAATCGAGGTCCAAGACCAAGGCTTGGACCGGTTCCGTAACAGGTGGAATTACTCAAAATCGTATGCGGAAGTTATTTCCCATCTGCAGTATGTTCATACCCATCATCAAAGAAAGTAACCGTAAAGGTAGTACCTTTATCCAGCTTACTCTTAACATCGATCTCGCCACCATGGTTTTCGATCAACTGATGAACGATCGACAATCCCAAACCAGACTCACCGTATTTACGATTCTTACGCGATGGATCGGCTTTATAATAACGATCCCAAATATTCTTAACTTGATCTTCGGACATCCCAATACCGGTATCCTCGATCGTAAAGATCGAAGCGTGCCTATCATCAGCACGATAACCAGTTACGACAACTTCACCATCATTGGTAAATTGAATCGAGTTTTGCATGATATTGAACATAACTTGAACGAAACGATCATAGTCAGCATAGGTCATCAATTTATCTTCCGGAGTTTCCAAAATCAATTTATCATTAGATTCTTCAGCTTTTTTCTTAAGTTGTGACGTAATATCTCTTAACGGAACATTGGCGTCAAATTCTCTTCTAGCTAAAGTAATCTGATTAGTTCTGATTTTTTCATAATCAAGATTTTCATTGACCAAACGAATCAAACGATTGGTCTCATTTCGCATCAATTCAATACTTTGGCCTTTAGATTCCTCAGGAATGGCATCATATGCCAGACCCTCCAGCAATCCATTGATAGTGGTCAAAGGTGTCCTCATTTCATGTGATGCATCGGCCATAAATTCCTTACGACGTTGTTCTTGACGTTTGATTTCTTTATCTGAAGCTTCCAACGACTTAACCATCTTATTAAAGTCATCGGCCAAATCATCCAATTCATCCCGATTCTTACTTTCGATTTGAACTGAAAAATCATTATTGGCAACTCTTCTCGTTGCACTACGCAATCTATTTATTCGGTTAACTTGATAGCGTGACAATAAGAAACTCAGAATTATCGCAGCTAATAAGGAGATCAGCAAGGCAAAGTACAGCCGGCTATTGATCTCACCAATATTAGTTTGTAATTCACTCACATCAGAACCCGCCCAAACGGCGGCAACTAATTTACCATTCTGAAACCACGGCGTCAGCACATAAACATAACTGATGTCGCCCTTCTTGCTTAGTTGTGGATTGCCCTCGGTACCTTCTGGTTTCTGAATATTTCGAATAGTTTTACCTTGTTTTAATTTATTCCAGTACGACTTTTTCAAATGTAATTTCACATTATTAGGATGTGCTGGATAAACTTGATTATTCTTATAATCAAACACAGCAAATTGAACATTACGTTCTGACAAAACTTGCTCGACAGTACGAATGTTATCGCCGGTAATATTGTGGATTTCACCTGTATTAGGGTCTGTTTTAAGTGCTATTTTTTCCAAATTTCCTGCGTAACTCTCCAAGCTCTTGTAAGTTCGGTTATATTCCCAAGTCGTTGAAGTACTGGTAACTGAATAGAGAATAATTCCAAGAGTCGTCAAAATAACGATCAAGAAACTCAGCATATTTTGATAAATTAATTTCATATTCTAATCAGCCTTGACTCCTGAGTCATCAAATTTATATCCAACACCCCAAACAGTTTCAATAACTTGAGGCCCAACTTTCTCGATCTTTTGGCGTAATTTCTTAATATGAGCATCAACAGTACGCTCTTCACCAAAGTAATCGTAGTCCCAAACTTGTTCCAAAAGTTGTTCTCTTGAGAAAACCTGTTTAGGTTTGCTTGAAAGAGTCTTCAATAAATCAAATTCCTTGGGTGTTAAGTCAGGAATTTCTTTACCATCCAGAAAGGCTTCACGTGTATTGGAATTCAGCTTAAAGTAACCTGTATTGATGTCAAAACCTTCAGTATCTTCTTCAGCAGTTTTTTCGCTGCTAGTTTTGGCAACTTCTTCAGCAATATTTTCGTTTCTTCTATGAATAGCTTTCATTCTGGCAATCAAAGTTATCGGGCTGAATGGTTTAGTAACATAATCATCAGCACCAAACTCCAATCCCAAAACTTGGTCACTTTCAGTGTCACGTGCTGTTAGCATAATAATCGGAACGGTTTTTGAAACTTTACGAATTTCTTTAGCTACTTCCATACCATCTTTGCCCGGTAAGTTAAGATCCAAAGTGATCATATCCCACTCATCAGCAGATTCATTGAACATATCAACTGCTTCATTACCATCATAAGCAAAACTTGCATCCCAATTCTCTTTTTGGAAAAACATACTCATCATTTCGGAAACAGATTTATTATCTTCTATCATTAGTATTTTCATTTATATTCCACTCCATATAGTTAGCACTACCTCAAACGGTCAAAACTTGTTACTATTAGTAAGTAAGCAAAATTAATTGAGGTTGGTGATTTTTTGAATAAGAACTATCAAGGCACAGTATTCTTTGATCTTGACGGCACTTTATTAAACGAACACTCGCAAGTTGATCCCGATGTAGCAGACGCAATTCATCAACTACGCGAAAATAACTATCTTCCAGTTATCTGTACAGGCCGTGCACCTGACGAGATTGTTGATATAACAGATGCAACTGGTATTGATACTAATATTACTTTAAATGGCGCACTTGTCCAATCAGAACAAGAAATTATTTATGAAAATATTCTTGAGCCTGAATTGATCGAACAAGTTATCGACACAGCCACTGACTTTGGCGATGTAGTTGGTATGCATTCATATACTACAACAAAGATCAATCGCAGAACTGATGTAGTTGAGGACTTCTATGATATGGTACATATCGACTTACCCAAGGTAGATGCAGATTTTTACAAGAAGGTAAAAGTCCCAATGATCGTAGTTGTTTCTCCTGAAAAAGAAGACCGCTATCAAGTTCAATATCCATCATTAAAATTCTATAAGACTGGTACTTACTCAATTGACGTTGTCAAAAAAGGTATCACCAAAATGAGCGGTATCCAAAATCTTATTAAGAACATGGAATTGACTGACAAGCCTGTCTACGCTTTTGGAGACGGTCCTAACGACTTAGAAATGATTCAATCGGCAGATTACAGTATTGCAATGGCAAACGGAACTGATGAAATCAAGAATTCCGCTAGCTATGTAACTTCCGCTAATGTTGACAACGGGATCAGAAATGGTCTCAAACATTATAACTTAATTTAACTCAGAAAAGGATTCGTTATTTACGCTTAGTAAATTACGAATCCTTTTTTAGCGTAGGAACTAGGCAATAACAACTACCTTTCCCTTCATATGTCCTGCCTCTACTAGTTTAGTTGCTTCTTTTAGTGAATCTAAATTAAAGCCTTTGATAACTTTAGTGGTCGTTGACTTAATGACACCAGAATCAAGATCTTGTGCTAATTGTTGTAAATACTGGCCTTGTGTAGACATTGAGTCCAAATGATAAAACGCTTTGGTAAACATCCATTCCCAGTTAAAGTTAACTGACTTACTCTTCAAATCTGAAACATTTGATTCTCGTAAATTAGTAATCGTGGCAAAGGTTCCAAATGGCTTGATCAATTCGACAATTTCTGACCAATGCGGATCATTATCACTTAAACCTAAGATATAATCAACATCTTTTATATTCAAATCATGTAATTGTTTAATTAAATCTTGATGGTGGTCAATAACTAGGTCTGCGCCCAATCCTTTGATCCAATCCACCTTAGTACCAGTGGCAGTCGCAATAACTCTTAGACCGGCCAAATGAGCCAATTGAACAGCGATAGAACCGACTCCTCCAGCACCATTAATAATTAAAACAGTTTTATCAGAATTATCTGACTTTGGATCAATATTTAATTTTTCATATAACAGTTCACTAGCCGTCAAAGTTATCAAAGGCATCGAAACACTATCTTCAATAGATAACTTTTTAGGTGCTAAAGCAACTAGTCTTTGATCGATCAACTCATATTCTTGATAACTACCCTCACGTGAATAATCTCCGGCAAAGAAAACAGTCTCACCAATTTCAAACTTATCAACTTCAGGACCTTTTTTAACGATCTCACCATAGCCGTCAAATCCAACTACTTTGGGATCAGTCAATTGGTCTTTAATATTCTTTCGAGTGGCAATATCTACTGGATTAATGGACACACCATCGATCTTAACTAAAATATCTTGTCCTTTAGGTTCAGGGACATCTCTAATTATCTCGGTCAAACTATCTAAATCACTATTTACAAATCCATATGTTTTCATTCAGCAACACGCCCTTTCGTTGATATTTTACAACAAATAACGCTAGTTACCAAAAAAGACCAAAGGAAACAATTTCCCCTGATCTCTTTGATGTGATTATTATTTTAAACAATTTCAACTGTTGCACTAGTGATCCCATATGATGGAATCATATTGTTTGGCATAGCAACATCGATCTGGTAAGGATTCGATGCTGCAAATGTTCCTGTATCGTTAACAGTTCGATACCAAACATCCCCTTGTGCAGTGGTAATTTTCAAACGTGAACCGCGTGGAATAACTCCCAAGTTAGTTGCCACACCGCCATAACCCATGTTTGATCCTAAAACAGCTGGATCATAGAAACTAATTTTAAAAGTTCCAACACTATGAGTCGTTTGAGCTTGTTGAGTTGTTTGTTCTGGTGCTTGTGTTGCCGCTTGTGTAACCTGCTGTTGGGCTGGTTGTTCTGCGGGTGTTTCTACTTGATTCACTACTGGTGTTGCCTTTGGTTCTGGTGTGAGATCAACATCTTCCATATGATGGTCTTTCTCACTATATTTAATACCAGGAATAAATTCTTTATTACCTGGTAAAGAGATTTTCTCGTTTAGTTTTTTAGCATTTTCTGCATTATCAGTTAAACCTGACAATGTGCCATTAAAATCCCCTACATTACTTGCTGTTGAATCGATACTGTTTTGAGTTGCAGCATATGCAGTAACTGTACATCCTGTACCTGCAATTAGCATTAATCCTGCTACAAATAATGCTTTAATTTTAGTTTGCTTAATCAACTAATCCCCCCGGTTTTTTTCTTAATCACCAGAAGACACTATACAAGATGAATATTTCAAACATATTACGCTGAGAATAAAAAATTTCGAGGAAAGGTCAATTTTGTAACATTCACGTAACATATATCATATTTGCAATATTTATTTTTAAATTAATGACATTATTAACTATTGACCAAAATTTGTAGACAAACTTGATGTTTTACGAGAACAATAATTTGTTCAATAATTTTATTTATGCTAAGTTGGATATATAGAAGGAAATGGAGGAATTTAGTATGTCAAAGAAAATTGCTGTTATCGTCGGTAGTTTGCGTAAGGGATCATTCTCACGTCAAATTGCTAATAACTTGGTAGGACTATTCCCAAGTGAGTATGAACCAGAATTTATTGAAATTGGTAACTTGCCACTTTATAACGAAGATATTGATACACCAGAAAACGTACCTGCTGCTTATACAGAATTCAGAAAACAATTGAAGGATGTTAGTGGTGTATTGTTCGTGACACCTGAATATAATCGTTCAGTTCCTGGTGCTTTGAAGAATGCTATTGATGTTGGTTCACGTCCTTATGGTGCAAATATGTGGGACGGTAAGCCAGCAGCTATCGTCAGTGTTTCACCTGGTGCTATCAGTGGATTTGGTTCAAATCACCACTTACGTCAATCATTGGTATTCTTAAATATGCCAACATTGCAACAACCAGAAGCATATCTTGGTAATGTTACAAATATCTTGGACGAAAACGGAAAAGTTTCTGATAAGACTATTGGATTCCTACAAAGCATTATTGATGCATATGTTGATTTGTTAAATCGCTATTAATAAACAAAAGCGTCTCCTATGAGGCGTTTTTTATTTGCATATATATACTACTAATAAGTTATATTACATTTTATCAACAGTTTGCTCTGTTTCCTTGTAACGAGTAAAAAATATGATAATTTAAATATATTGCAAATTCCATGTTAGTTTTCGAAAAAAAGTCACACTTTTATGGTAAAACAACATGTATAGAAGATGGAGGCAATGTTGGTTGTATGGTAACTATTGGAAAATATTTGAGAACAAAAAGGTTCTTTAAAGAAATGACCTTACAACAGGTAGTTTATGCTGCTAAACATGATTATAATTTATCAACATCAACTTCTGTTTTAAGCGCCCTTGAAACAAACAAAACTCGCACCATGGACGGAGCATTATTATTTGTCCTAGCCGACTTATATGATATTGATTTAAATGAACTTCGCTCAGTTATTCTTGAGGGTAAAAAAGAACAAGACTTAAATTAGTCTTGTTCTTTTTATTTGTCTTCAATTAGTTTTTTAAACTTATCAGTTTTCATAATAACTTTTAAAATATGAATTGCCGACTTTTGTAAATCGCCTAAATTCAAATCATTATTATCTTTCCATTTACCTTGAATCAGAATATGGCTGTCATCAAGTATCTGCACATCTCCATTGAAGAATAGTTCTTTAATTTTATCGTCAACCTCATCAGAAATTTTTATTTTAACTAAAACATCCCCATCATCATCAGGAACAAAATCATTCCACAATTTTACTGTATCAAGTTTCATTTCAGCTACATTCAAGACTTTCTTTGTCGCAATACTGCCATCACCATTAAATCTTGGCTTCAAGTCATTGATTGCCGCAAAGAGTGTATCTTTAGAGTCTCCTGGCATGATCAGATCATTACCCGCATGAACACTCTCTTTAGGGTCAGCCACACTGAACCAATCAGTCATGACCATGCCCTCAAAATGCCATTCATCACGTAAAATATTAGTCAATAATTCAAAATTAGCACCTGAAAAATAATTGTTTACCATATTATATGACGACATAGCAGCTAAAGGTTGAGCGTCTTTAACGACGATCTCAAAATTCTTCAAATAGATCTCTCGTAACGCCTGCTCACCAATAATACTATTACCGATATTGCGAAAGCTTTCTTGATTATTCCCAACAAAATGCTTGATCGTAACACCTAATCCAGAATGACTCTGAACGCCTTTAGTTTCAGCTGCAGCAATTGTTCCAGATAAGAATGGATCTTCTGAAAAGTATTCAAAATTACGTCCGCCTAAGGGATTTCGATGAATATTCATCCCCGGAGCTAGCCAGAACGTTATCCCTAATTGCTTCATCTCATCACCGATTGCAGAGCCGATTTTTTGAATCAATTCACGATTCCATGTTTGAGCTAGCAATGTCCCGACCGGCCAAGCAGTGGTTTTAGCATCTAAACGTAACCCTGCTGGTCCGTCAGCATTAACCGTGGCTGGAATACCATGTTTTTTATTCTCAACTGTCTGACCAGCAGCACCTTTCACTAAACTAGATCCATTACCAATAATACTGCCACCACTAGGTTTCAAGTCACCTTCGACAATATCGACTAATTCTTGATCTGTTAAGTTCGCTACAAAGCTTTCAATTGAGATTTTTTTGTTGTAAACGTCAGCCAGCGTAAAATCAGTCAATTTATTTTTGGCAACTGTCTTCTCATCCAAATATTTTCCCGGAAGAACTCGATCATTGACTGTATAAGTCGTCACATCAGACTTCTTTTGATACTTCACAGGTTCATCTTGTCCAAAATTCTCTGACTTCAACAAGAACAATGGCACACCAGAAGTACGATGCAATTCAACCTCATTTTTTCTCAATTTAGTGGGATCAAATTGTGGCAGCATCTTGTGTTCGACTGTTTTAATAATAGTCTCACGGTCCAATTTAACTTCACCTACGACTGTTGTATTACGAGAACTATTACCTATTCTTAGGATATAAACTCCTGGAATTAATACAAAGGCTGCTCTTCTCTCATCGTAAACGGCTAGATCCTTAGTCTTGAAGTTAAGCGTTAATTCTTGTGATTCATGGCGTTTTAAAATTTTAGTTTTAGCATAAGCATGTAAAACTTGATATGGAGTAGGAATATCCGATTGAGGATTAGATACATATGCTTGAACTACTTCTTGGCCCTGAAACTTATCACCGTCATTTTTTACTTCGACTTTAAATGAAATATGATCTTCATTGACTGAGACTTTTTCAGTCTTAATATCAAACTTGGTATAACTCAAACCGTAGCCAAATTCATATCTAGGTTTAATATTGAAACTGTCAAAATATCTATAACCAACGTAAATCCCTTCAATATATTCAGGATTTCTAGTGCCAAAGTCATTACTTGAAGGATAATCCTGATAATCAGCCCAAGTATCAGTCAACTTACCAGATGGTGTTTTAGTGCCATCTAGTATTTCTGTAACAGCATTTCCAGCCGTCATTCCCGGTTGTGATATCAACAAAATACTATCTAATAATGGGCATTGGTCGACAAAACTAGTATCGATCACCCCACCAATATTCAATAACAAAATACTATTTTCATAAAATTCACTCAAACGTTTGATATTTGAAAGCTCATTTTCTGATAATTGAAAATCACCCGGTTCATCCTTACGGTCATAACCTTCACCAGAACTACGTGAAATAACATAAATTCCAACAGTTCCCTCTTTGAAGTCGTCGATTTCTGGATCATCCATATCAAATGCTGGTGATAAGATATTAGCAGTTTTGTTATATTCAGACTTCTTAGATTCATAATACCTTTGAAAACGTGTCAACCATGCCATTGTAGTGATATTAAAACCAGAGTTCTCTAATCCTTCAACAATACTGATCGTCTTTTGATCAACATCTCCAGAGCCGGTTCCACCTTTGACTGTCGCAAAAGCTCCACTACCGTAGAGTGCAACGGTTTTATTACTCAAGGGTAAAACGTGATGGTTATTTTGTAGTAAAACCATCCCCTCTTGAGCTGCTTTTTTTGATAGAAGCACATTTTTTTCACTATTTAAATTCGTATTTTCCATCTCATTCCTACTCCTTTGGTGGAAATATATCTATTACTTTCAATTTTACACTTCTCAGTTGCAAAAAAAGAGTCATTGCCGGTAATAATTATCGACAGACTCTTATTTTTTACTAAATATCTTCTTTAAAACTAATTTGTAGATCAGATAAACTGCGATAAGTATAATAATACCGATGAATATTTCGCTCGTCCAAAAATTAAAGCCTACATTTTGAAATAATTTTAATAACGGATCATTCCCAACTAGAAATAATAAAATGGCAACAATTATAATAATGGTCGAAGTATACATATTGACCTCCTATTACTAAAAATATTATCACATAACAAAACATGTATAATAGAAGAAAGAAAGTTTTTTGAGGTGAAATTATGTTAAAGGATAAACATGTAACTCTTTATGTTTCGGGGGGCATCGCGGTTTACAAGGCACTCGGTGTTGTTCGAGAATTGATCAAGGCCAATGCTCAAGTTCAAGTAGTCATGACAGAGGCTGCACAGAAATTTGTCACACCACTAACCTTTGCTACTCTCAGTCAGCGACCAGTTCTAACCGACAATTTCTCGGCTCAATCAAGTGCTGATGACTTTATCCCTCATATCAAATTGGCACGCTGGACAGATTTAGCCATTATTCTACCGGCAACAGCCAATATCATCGGAAAAATTGCCAACGGTATCGCTGACGATTTAGCAACAACTACTTTATTAGCCACTGACGCACCAAAGATCGTCTTTCCTGCCATGAACACAACCATGTGGGAAAATCCCGCTGTTCAAAAAAACCTTCGTACACTAGACTTAATGGACATGACTGTAATCGAACCAGCATCAGGATTTCTAGCTGAAGGTGAAACGGGCAAAGGTCGCTTACCAGAATTAACCAATATCATGGTAGAAATTTATAAGACCTTCACTAAACCAGTTTTGGCCGGCACAAATGTCGTCGTTACAGCCGGAGGAACTAAAGAAGCTATAGATCCAGTAAGATTTATCGGTAATAAATCATCTGGGAAAATGGGTATTGCTCTAGCCAATGTGGCCGCAGATATGGGCGCACATGTTACTCTGATCAGTACCGTTCATGATCCTATAAATTCACCAAACATTGAGGAAGTTCATGTTTCAACTGCCATCGAAATGCAAAAGAAACTGGAAGAAGTCTTCCCGATAAACGATGTCTTAGTAATGGCCGCTGCCGTATCAGACTTCAGACCTGTACATAAGGCTGATCAAAAGATCAAAAAGAATAATGATCAAGATATTTACACGATCAATCTCCAAAAAAACCCTGATATTCTAAAGGAAATTTCCAAGAAAAAAACAAATCAATTCGTAGTAGGCTTTGCAGCCGAAACCGAAAACCTAGTTCCATACGCACAAAAGAAATTAAAAGAAAAAAATGTTGATATGATCCTAGCCAATGACGTTTCAAAAGCCAGTTCAGGATTCAACGTTGACACAAACGAAATCACAGTTATCCAACCAGAAAAAGATCCAGTAACATGGCCACTAATGTCAAAAGACGATGTAGCTGCCAAATTCTGGGAATACTATCAAAACAACGTAAAATAATAAACATAAGTGGTCATCTGAAATACAGAGACCACTTTTTTATTACCACCCACTATATATTTAGCCGGAGAGTACAAGAAGAATGGCAGCAGTGAAAATGTCGTTAGGACGGTGGTTTACCGTTCTTACGACATCGGCGATTCTGAGATTTGCGAAAAGCAAAGCTCAAAATCGAGATTCCAGACCTTGGCTGGAATCGGCCGCACAGCAGACCATTCTTCTTGTACTCGTAGGCGGCTTGCTCAACGCTACTCCTACATATATGAAAGCGATTACAAAAACTTAGTCTTTTTCCCTAAAATCTATTGTTTTTTACTGAAAAAATTGATATAAAAATATATGTTGTTACTAATTTGAGACCACAAGTTGTTTAAACATTGCATCACAAAAATTGTTTAAGTGATTGGGGGCTTCTATTATGGAAGATCCGCGTAAAAAATATATTAACTGGCCCACACTAGCATTAATGGGTTTCGTGACTGTCGTCGGATTTGACGACTTGATATACAATTTTCAGAATCAAGGATTAAGCGTCATCATCTCTTGGATCCTGATGATCGTACTCTATGTTGTACCGTATTCGATGATGGTAGGACATCTGGGTTCGGCATTTAATCACGAGACCGGTGGACTGTCATCGTGGGTACGTGGTACTAACGGTGATTTTATGGGTTATTTGACAGCTTGGACACACTGGGCGGCCTCCATTCCCTATATCGTTGATACAGCCAATACGATTGTTATTGGGATCGGTTGGTTGATCAAAGGTAATGCTAATCTACAAGATCAATTATCAAACAGCGGTTTTGCTCTTCTAACTTTAGTCGTATTCGTCGTTTTCATTTATATTCAATCAAAATTTAAAAATTCAATGGAATTTCTGAGTAAAGTTGGCGGTATCGCAATGTTCAGCATGACCGTACTATTCGTAATCATGACCTTCGCAGCATTATCCATGGGTGGACATATTGAAACTGAACCCATTACGGCAAAAGCTCTCATGCCAAAATTTGATTTTCATTATCTAACAACCATTGGTTTGTTGATTTATGGAATCAACGGTGCCGAATCCATTGCACCGTTCATAACCAAGATGCGCGATCCTCAAAAAGAATTTCCTAAAGCAATGATCATGTTGGCAGCCATGACCGGATTTTTGACGATTTTTGGATCATTCTCATTGAGTGTTTTTTTCAACGCTTATCATTTACCAGCAGATCTCAAAATGAATGGCTCATACTACGCTTTTCAAGCACTAGGACAGCATTTTCATCTTGGTAACATTTTTATGTATATTTTTGCTATTACTGAAATTTTTTATCTATCTGCTTTATTAGCTGTTCTTTTGGATGCGATGACCAGAATGCTGATTTCAGATACTGGAAGCAAATATATTCCCAAAGTACTCCAAAAAACCACTGATTCGGGTCTACCGATCAATGGTTATCTTTTGACGTGTGGATTAAGCGTTTTCATAATGATGTTGGGAATTTTTCTACCAAGTATGCTGGATGTTTTTGACTGGCTGCTTAATCTCAATGGAATCATATCTCCAGGTGTTACTTGCTGGGTCTTCTTCGCCTTTATTCAAGCTCGTAAAAGAAGCAGTGAATTTCCTTCCGATTACGTCTTTATAAAGAATGACATAATAGCCCAAGCAATCGGCTGGTGGTGTTTAATCATCACTCTAGCCGCTACGATTTTTGGTATCGGTCCAAAGGATGTCCCTTCGATGTCCGGCACTTGGTGGTATGAATTGATCATTAACGTCGTCGCTATCGCCTCTCTAGTTGGACTTGGCGCTATATTACCTTATCTGGCTAAACGTGAGGGACGCAGCAATAAAGGCTCTGCCTTTACTCAAAAACAGTGGATCGCCATTTCAACTGCATTATTAGCTACGATCGTCGGTGATCTATATATCGGTGGAACTCATGTTAAAAATTCTACTTGGTTAATGATTTTAATAACAGCTATCGGAGTTACATTAATATACATTTGTGGTCATAAACAACACGATTTAAAAGAAGTGAATATATAAAAAATAGCCTATCGGATTTCCGATAGGCTATTAATTTACTCATTATTCAGTTGTTTCTGGTTTCTTCTTTTTCTTACGATCATTGAAACCTTTTTTAGGCTGTGCAACTCGATGAATCCGATTTTCATGCCAAGTCGTCATACTGATCAACGACGAAAGTGTTAGTGGAAGGGCTATTACTAAGATAACTAATCCGAAGATAACACCTAAAGCAACTTGAATCAAAGTAGTTACGCCTGATGGGATCAAGGCAGCAAAGGTACCACTCAAAATAATGGCAGCTGAGATTACGACTGAACCAATTGCGGTAGCCGCATTCAACATTCTGACCTTGAGATCAGGTTCCTTTTCATCCTTGAAACGAACCATCAAGAAGATACTGTAATCGACTCCGAGGGCCATCAACATAATAAATGTAAAGAACGGAGTATTCCAACTTAACATTGAATCTCCAAGTGCAACACGAGAAACAAAACGTGTGATTCCCATTGATGCTTCATATGTTAACAATAATGTTCCAATAATTGTCATTGGTTGCAAGATCGACTCTGTAACAACGATCAACGCAATACCGATACCAATTGTCATAATAGTAGCTGTACGAACAAAGTCGCCATTAGCTAATTTACGTAGATCATTATTTTCAGATGTTTGTCCACCCACGGCAACTTTGGTACCCTTTAGAGCACTGTGCTTCAAGTGAGACTTCATATCTGATTGAATAGTCTTTAATTGTCCTGAAACTTTTTCGCTATTTGGATCACCCTTGAAGACAAGAGTTAATTCTGCGATCTTACGATCTTTATCCATATATGCGTCTAGAGATGGTTTGAAGACTGAACTTTGAATTGAAGCCTTTGGAAGATAGAAATCATTTCCAATGTATGACTTCTGTACTTCAGTAAGATAAGACTTCATAGATGTATTACCTTGTGCCAATGTATCAAGGCCATCGGTTGCGCTAGTTAATCCATCTTCAAGTGCAGTAACTTGTGAAGCCATTGCTTGAAGTTGAGTATTCATTTGTTGAACACCACTGTTTACCGTAGCACCTCCACTGGCAACACTTTGGCCACCGCTAGTTAATGTAGAACCTGAGGCTGCTAAAGTGCTTGTACCGTTAGCTAAAGTAGACATACCTGAAGTTAATGCTGGTACTTGACCTTGCAACTGTGTCATACCACCAGAAATTGCTGCTGAACCAGATGACAATTGACTAATTGCACCTTGTAAAGCACCCATTTCAGCGGCTGCAGTTGAAGTATTTTGACCAGTACTTGCTAACAAGGCTAGAATCTGACTAGCTTGTGAAGATAAAGCACTAACCTGAGTCTGTAATTGAGACAAGCCTGAAGTCAATTGTTGTGAACTGCTTGCTAAAGTAGAAACGCCGCTTGTCAAAGCAGGCATTGAACTGTTAGCACTTTGAAGTCCACTATTGACGCTGGAGACTCCACTAGTGTATTCATTAATACCACTAGACAACTGTTGGGCACCACTTTGTAATTGACTAGTACCATTAGCTAGCTGTTGAACCTGGGCGGTACTTCCACTAATATTAGCGGCTTGTAACTGATTACTTGCTGATGTCAAACCAGCTTTGATCTGTTCAATACCTTTAGTTGAAGCATCCAAGCCACTATTAATAGTAGCTAATTGATCTTTTAGATACATACTCTTTATCTTGCTACCGCCTGGTTGAGTTGCAGAAGCAACTGTTTTAACACCAGGTTCTTGCTTAAGATATTGTGTTAAATCATCAATAGCAGCAAGTTTAGCTTGAGTATTTAATTTAGAATCACTTTGAATATAGACTGTTGCGGGAGCAGACATACCCTTGCTAAAGTGATCTTGAATTACTTCATAACCACGTTTAGCTTGATACGTATCTGGAACTTCATCCGCATTATTGAAATTCAAACTTGCGTTTGAATTGATCAAGAATGGGATTCCAACAGCTGCTATAACAGCAATGATAACAACTGGGTAGGCCAAAGCTGATCTGGACAAACCATACCAGATACGACTCTTACCTGAACCACTTGTGACCTTGCTTGGCCAGAACATCTTTTCACCAAGTGTTTCCATGAAGAACATATTCAATGTCAACAAGACACCAAGTAAGACTAGAACACCGATCGCAACAGCGACCGCACTTTGATAGAATTCAAATTTAGCTAAAGCTAAAACAGTAAATCCGATCAAGACGGAAATACCACTGTACAAAATTGTACGTCCACCATGTCTTTGGGCATCGTGAGCAGCTTCGACTGCCGGTAATCCTCTGGAGAGCGCTCCCTTGAAGTAGTTATAAAGCAGGATATTATAATCTGTCCCAATTCCGAATAGTACAACTACCAAGAATACTTGAGTAAAGTTAGAAATTGGAAAGTTAGCTTTCTCTGCCAGATTCATTACGATACTCAATGATGTGACAAATGCTACACCAACGTTCAATAGTGAAATCAACGGAACAATTGGTGATCTGAAGACAAGGATCAAGACGATAAAGATAAAGATAACCGCAATGACTTCAGTCTTTTGGATACCTTTTTCAGTAACAGTCGTAAAATCATCATTTAAGGCATCAGCACCTGTAACATAGGTCTTAATACCAGAAACTTTCAATTGAGTTTGTAATTCATCAACCTGTTTACTGATATCTCCACTACTCTTAACAGTGATCTGTGCCAATTGTGTTGTCTTATCTTTGGCAATCAACTGTTTCTTAGTTTGAGCGTTATCGCTCGGACCCATTACCTTCTTAATTTTAAGGTAACTTGTATTTTGTAATTGATTTAACTTGTCGGTAATATCTTCTGACTGACTCTTTGATAATTTGGTATTATCTCGATCATTAAAGACAGCCGTATATGTTCTAACCGACTTGTTCCCGTTAGCCTTTTTCTCAATCTTCTTAGCCTTTTGACTCTCAGTATAACTTGGTAACGTAATAGTACCGTTATCACGAACAAGCTGAGAAACATTTGGCATGGCAAAGATTGCAGCTAATACAACAACGACCCACAAAACAAGAGCCGCTGTGTATTTTTTAGTAATCCATTTCATTCCTATACTCCCAATCCCATAATCAATTCAAGTGTAAAATAATTGACAGTTGTCAAACACAAAGTTAATAATAAAATTAATTTCACATATAGGCAAGGGACAATCCAAAAATAACTGTTAAATTTTAGACATTTCTTAATATAATGCAAAGAAATGAAAAGGCATTTCCTAGTTAACATGAAAATTCAAAAATTCATTGAAAATTTAAATCGGTTACATTTTTGCACTTGTAAAAATATAAACATATGTTAAGGTCAAATTATTCAGATTTAGTGATATAGGGTGAAGTAAATAATGAAAATTGATGTAACTCAGCACCTGACTTTAGGGGCAAAGCGAACACTTAAAGCCTTTCGTATAGCGATGTTTGAAGCTTTAAGTGAAAAAGAATTCGATAAAATAACTGTCAACGACATTTGTAAGAAGAGTGAATATCCACGTGCAACTTTCTATAATTATTTTGACGATAAATACGATCTGCTACAATATTTTTGGTCCTACATTGGAAAAGATATCCTGTCCAAAATTCCAGATGATTCTGACGAAGAAGAAGGAATAATCAGTATTTTCAATTTACTATTGGATTTTTTCTCCAGTCACCAAGATTTAGTCAAAAATGTTATTAAAAATAATGGTGTCGACTCAAATCTCTGGCGCAGCATGTCCGGATATTTACGCCAAGAAGCAAATATTTTAGTCTACAATTACTGTTCAATCAATAAACAGATAACTGTACCAGTTAAATTGTTGGCTCGCTTTTATAGTGATCTGATTATTGCCGTACTCGAATGGTCCTTGTTTGAACAACCTGATATTAATGTTAAGACCGCTGACAAATATCTCGCCTCGCTGTTAAATGGCGACTTTAAGTAAATTGATTGGTCACAAATTTTGTAATAAAATAAACTTGAGAATAATTATGGGGGAAAGTAATTATGTCAACATTATCAACAAACTCTGAAGTAAAAGCTGCAATTGGGGAGCTCATTAAGGAATTAACAAACTATGATAATCAATCACCAGAATTATTAGATATTATCGATGTTTTGGGACAAGTCGAAAAGAAGATAGATAAAAAAAAGCATCCTGAAACATTGGTTATTAGAATGGTAAATTACATTCGTAGCACGGCTATGAAGGGTCAAATTCATTTTCTAAAACCTGAAGAAAGTATCATTATTGATCTTGGTGTCTTTGGTCAAAAAGCTGGTCTTAATGGTCAGTATATGGCTGATTTTTCGGACAAGTCACAATTTTATAGCTTTACAGAACAAATGCCACGTCATAATTAGGTTTTAGGAGTTGTCTCCAGGGCTGAAAATATTAATGTACAGAAAAAAGAGTCGTATCACGTTTAAATTCAGCGTGACACGACTCTTTTTTATCAATTTTTAACTTTAATTTTAGTATGGCTTTTCCATCAACATCCATAGCAACAGGTAAACAATAACACCAGGGAAAACCGGAGTTAATGTCAATAACACATATAGGACACGTCCAATTGCTGGGTCCCAGTCATAATGTTCACACAGACCGGCGATGACGCCGCCAAAAATTTGATTAGTTCTCGATCTTTTGATTGGAATATGCATTATTATCTCCTATTCTGGACTTTCCATTAACATCCATAGAACTAGATACGCAATAATTCCTGGAAGTGGAGTTAAAGCAATGATGACCCATAGTACACGAGCAATTGCGGCATTCCAGCCATAATGTTCTGCGATACCACCGACTACCCCCGCAATAATTTTGTTATTTCTTGATCTCTTAATTGGAATATGCATAAATAATTCCCCCTTTTCTTTATTAATAATATAATAGATTTCGCGCCCTAAGTACATTCATGACGCTTACAAACACCTTACAATTTTGTAAGATGAATTTTTGTTTGCCGTCTCCAGGGATAAGAATATTCAACCATAATAAAAACCCCTTAATTTGAATTTAAAAATCAAATTAGGAGGCTTATTTTGTGTAATTATTTTAAATACCAATCAAGTCGTAAGGACTGAGGATATTTACCAGCTATGACAACGCCGTTATGGCTTTAGCCATTACGGCATCGGGTGAGTTTGGAGACTTGCGAATCTTGCAAGGCTTAAAACCAAGGTGCGAGACCGTGGCTCGGACCGTCCCGCATAGCAGGTGAATATCCTCAGTCCTGGAGACGGCAAACCTAAAACCAAGTTAATGTTCCAACTTACGAACTAGCAAATCACCAATTCCTTGAATAACGAAAACCAATATCAAAATGAAAATCATTGAGACAATAGTTACATCATTTTCAAATCGTTGATAACCAACAGCGATGGCCATATTACCTAAACCACCACCACCAACGGCACCAGCCATGGCAGTTAATCCGATCAAACTAATAGTCGTGAAAGTTCCTGAACGGATCAATTCTGGAAGTCCCTCTTTTAGATAAACTCTAAAGATGATCTTCATTGGTGATAATCCCATTGCTTCTGCAGCTTCGATCACACCATGATCAACTTCAACTAAAGCTAATTGAACTTGTCTAGCGAAGAATGGTGCTGTACCAATGATCAACGGTACTAATGCACCTTTTGGTCCAATCGTTTGACCAACGACTAACTTTGTAAAAGGTCCGATTACGGCTAACAAAATAACGAAAGGAATCGAACGGAACAGGTTAACTAACTTGTCCAAAATATTGTAGAAAGTCTTGTGCGGAGTAATTCCGTCATCAGTTGTTACTACTAGCAAAATACCTAGGATGATACCAAAGATACCAGCGAATATGGCACTGACAAAAGTCATATATAATGTTTGCCAAATGGCAACTACGAAACCATTGTCACCTTCCCAGTTTGCTACAACATTGGGGAGATATGTATTAATAAAATTGGTCACGGTTAAGCCTCCTTACTTTCTGTAATATCGATTTCTTTAACATTAACATTCAAACTGTTCAAATATTTGATTGCTTCACTAACTTTATCATCGTCTCCAGTTAAGGCAAACAACATGATACCAACGGTAGTTCCTTGCAATCTTTCAATATTACTGAAAAGTATATTAGCTTCAACGTCAAACTTCTTATACAAACCAACAACTAATGGTTCATTAGTTACATTACCAATATAGTTCAATTCAACTAAACGACCGGAAATAGAACCGGCAATACCGCTTTCCTTGATCTCATCAAGAACAGAACTGATTTGAGTTGACGTATCGACAAAGTCTTTAGTTAGTTTCTTCTTAGGACTACCAAAGATCGTCAACAAGTCGCCTTCCTCGATCAAAGCCCCATCTTCCATGACAGCTACTCGATTACAAATTTGTTTGATAGCGTCCATTTCGTGGGTAATGATAACGATCGTAATGCCTAATTCTTTATTCAAACGACCCAATAATTTTAGTATTTCAGTTGTTGTCTTAGGATCTAAGGCACTTGTAGCCTCATCAGAAATCAAAATTTCAGGATCACTTGCTAAGGCACGGGCGATCGCAACACGTTGTTTTTGACCACCAGATAATTGTGAAGGGTAATTGTTAGCACGATCATCCAAACCAACCAGCTTCAATAATTTATCCACTTTTTCCTTACGTTCTTGTTTCGATAACTTAGAATCACGCAATGGAAAATCTACATTACCAAAAACAGTCAGCGAACGCATCAAGTTGAAATGCTGGAAGATCATACCAATATTCTTACGTTCTTTACGTAAATCTTTGACACTGAGTTTAGTCAAACTTTTATCGTTAACAATAACTTCACCAGACGTGGGTTTTTGTAACAAGTTGATGACACGTACTAAAGTACTTTTTCCTGCGCCGGAATAACCAATAACACCAAAGATGTCGCCTTTATTTACGTTAATGGATACATTCTTAACAGCTTCGATCGTTTTTCCTTCATTATGGAAAGTAACGTCAATATTTTTAAGCTGTATTATTCCGCCTTTTTCTACCATTAAATTACTCCTCACTTAAATTCTAAGAATTGTGTTAGAACTTGTAGTTCCATGCAGCATACGTTGATCCATTATAAACTTCTTTGATCTTCTTAGCAGTAGCTTCTGTTTGGTAAGCCTTTACAACTTTCTTATATGTCTTGTTGTCTTTGTTTTTCTTTGTTGTAGCAACAATATTTACGTAAGGTTTTGATTCTTTAGTAATCTTTTCCTTATAGATAGCTGAACTTGGTTTCAACTTAGCATCTTGAGCCACATCGTTATTAACAACGGCAATTGCTACATCAGTCAATGAATGTGCTGTTTGTGCTGCGTCTAAAGGTGTGATATCCAAATGTTTAGGATTTTCAGTTACATCCTTAGTAGTAAGAAGTTTTGATGATGAATCCTTAAGTTTGATAAGTCCGGCTTGTTGAAGAACTCTTAATCCACGATCCTCATTAGTTGAATCACTTGGAATGGCAACTTTAGCACCGTCTTTTAATTCACTGATACTTTTCAATGACTTAGAATAAACTCTCAATGGTGCGATGTATGTATCACCGATTGAAACGATATCACCTTTATTAGCTTTGTTCCAATCATTCATGAAGTGATAGTTTTGGAAGGCATTGACGTCTAGTTCGCCTGATTCCAAAGCTTTGTTTGGAGTGTTGTAATCATTAAATTCAACAATCTTTAGTGTAATACCTTGTTTCTTTAGTTTGCTGACGATTGGTTTCCAAACGCGATCATCTGATCCGTAGATACCAATTTTGACTGTCTTGTTAGCTGAATCTTTTTGTTGTCCACAACCTACTAATGCAAAAATTGAGAAAAATGAAATGGCTAGTAATAAAACCTTAGTTAGTTTATTTAACTTCTTCATATTAAAATCCCCCTATTTAAGATCATTATTCCAAGCTGGAATTGCGCTTCCTCCATAAACCTTCTTGATCTCTTTAGCAACGGCTTTAGATTGGAATGCCTTTACAACTTTTTTATAATCTTTGTTATCTTTATCTTTTTTATTTGCGGCAATGATATTGATCCATGGTTTAGATTTAGCATTGACCTTTTCTGTATAAATTGCTTTATTAGGATCTAACTTAGCATCACTAGCAACGTTTCCGTTAACAATGGCTACGTCTACATCATCTAGTGAACGAGCTGTTTGTGCTGCATCTAACGGTGTAAATTTGAGATTCAACTTGTTTTCTTTAATGTTCTTAGTTGAAGGCATCTTTACACTGTCATCTAACTTGATAATACCGGCTGATTCTAGTAATTGTAGTGCACGACCTTCATTAGAAGCATCGTTTGGAATAGCAACTTTAGCGCCATTCTTTAATTGGTTCAAATTAGTTATCTTGTGTGAAAAGGCGGCCATTGGTTGAATAACGGTATCGCCAATTGGAACGATGTCTGTGTGATGTGACTTGTTCCAAGAATTTAGGAAATATCTGTGCTGATAAGCATTCATATCGATCTCGCCCTGGGCCAGTGCTGTATTTGGTTGATTGTAATCACTGAACTCAACGACTTTAAGATTGATTCCTTCCTTCTTAACTTTCTTTTTAACAACTTTCCAAATCTCTGTATCAGAGTTATTAATTCCCACTTTAACAGTTGTATCCTTATTCTGATTGCCACAACCTGCTAATACGAAAACAAATACTGCTGTGAAAACCAATAACAAAACTTTCTTAAACTTCATCTTCTTATCCCCACCCATACTGTCATTATTATTAATAAACCATTAACAGAAACAAAAAAGCCGCTCCTGTAAAACATCATTCGATGTTTTTAGAAGCGACTGATCGCGGTACCATTCTAATTCAAAATAAGCTTGCACCTATTTTCTCCACAACACACGGAAATAATCTATGTGCGTGTACTGTAAAGGGTACCAACCATTACGTCTTTATCCGTTAGGACTCAGAGTACCAATCACAGGTCATTTTCATTTAAGTTATTCGTCCTCTTCTCAACAGCTGAGGCTTTCTGTGCAAATAACTATAAATTACTTCCCCTGATCTCTTTGTTTGAAGTTATTGATTTATTAATCGTTGACAAGATAATACAATCTACGGATTAAAATGTCAACTCATTTATTAGAAATAATTATCCTAAAATAGATATGTTATATATGTTAACGATATATTTAATGAGTGATTGTATTGGTATATCAGCATTATCATCCCATGATCGTAAATTAGATTTTACACATTTTCAGATTGAGATAATCTTAGTTTATTAAAATAAAAATAAAAAATAGAACTACGCATATATTGTGAACTCTTTTGAATCGGACATATCGAAGTTGTCTTCGATATCACTTAAGCTGAATCCTCCTTGATCAAATCCATCACCGACTGACATAATCCACTGACTATTTTTTATAGTTCCATAAAATTGACCGTCTGCTTTTATAACTACGAAAGCATAAATATATGTTTTGGCATCTGGTATATTCACCCTAGCTAAATAAAATGTTGCGGCGGCTGGAACACTTTGATTAATTCGTAAGAAAAATTTATAAGACTTTTCAGATTCGTTATACATCAAGGTTGCCTTAGCCCTAGTAAAACCACCAACTCCTCTAATGGAAAAATCACCAGTCCTTGATGAACACTCCTTAAATTTATTTAACGCTTTTTTAGCTTCTTTATTTTTCTTAATTACTGCTGGATCAGGTCCGGTTGGAGTCGAAGATGTAGTTTCACTGCTTGAACAAGCAGTTGTCACTAACATCAACAACAAAACCATTACTATTCCCCAAACCTTTTTCTTCATCATTATCCCCTTTAAACATTATTTTTTCAGAGTTAACTTATCATCCTTTTCAGCCTTCTTATTGTCATAAGAATAAACAATCTGAGCTGTCTTGTTCTGATCAGATAATCTGACTTTGACACCTGTCACATAATTCTTATAGTTATCGTAAACATCATCTCGATCGATGACTAAATCATGTCCATCTTTTGAATAATAAACCGTTCTAAAATCAGGGTCATCATCATATGGATCTGCAAAGTTAACTGACATTTCATCCTTACTTAAAATTTCAACTTCATATCGAGGCTGATCTTTTGCGTAATACTCATTACCAACAATATTTGCACGATTCAAAATTATTTGAGTTTTTGCTCCTACAAATAATGCTAAGATAATCACCGAAGTTACAGTCTTTCTTTCATTCGGCTGTCCATCCATTGCCCCTATTACCATTAAAACTATGAATGCCAGTATTACCCACATCCCTATCGTATAAACCCAATACATACTTTGTTCTCCCGTTGATTTTAGTCAAAAAAAAATTATGTTAATTTTCATAACATAGTTTTTTTGGAATTAAGGCTGATAATACATTGATCCACCAATATTAGGATTGATACTATATAGTCTTCTATAAGTTCCCCCAATATCTTCACCGGCATAATTAGAAATAGTAAATTCTTCTCTAACCTTATCATCAGGGATTGATTCCAAAGCATCCCAATCACATCCAAACCAATTGTACATATCATCACGAATATCTTCTACAGTAGTATCATCGTAGTCTCCGATTGGTCTGAATCCATAGACTTGTTCAACATTTCCTAATTTACCTGATACATCAACTAAATCTCCGACCATCCAGCCGTGTGTTGAAACTTGATAATAAACTAGACCTGTATCTGATTGAACAATTCTACCAACTTTGTAAACCATACCTGGTGCTGCAATATCATCGACCTTTTGAGTTTGATCATCGAAAACTGGTGACCCCCATGGCAAAGTAACTTTTACTCGTACATCACTATTATTCTTCTGATTATTATCAGGTTGAGTTGGAGTAGTTGGTGTTGATGGTGCTTCATAACTAACGTCACTACCCTTAACAAACTCGTTAGTGGAAACCTGATACATTACTTCTCCATTTAAATTAATCGTTTCGCCAACTTGCCAAGGTGTATTTCTTTGCAAAGCTCTATTACGGACCATATCTCCATTTCTGGTGTACATAAGAGTTATGCCATATGTATGTACAACTCCACTGGCTGACACATTGGTCGTATTGTTAATGATCCCGAATGCAGTAGCAGCCATTGTTCCTGTAAAAATACTTAATAAAATACGCTTTTTATTCATTCTTGATTGCTCCCCTTGTTAAAATATTTAATTAAATACTATATCCACTGCCTAAAAGAGTATTATTTTACTTTTAAAGGTCAAAAAAAAGCTAGTATATTCTATTCAAAATACTCCCCCCCTCAATTATGCTTTGCTAAGAACTAAACTGAGGTGTTTATATGACCAATGAAGACAGTCCTATGATTCAAATAGGTATAATAATACGTGTAAAACGTAGAGCATTAAATTTAACTATCGAACAATTAGCAGAAAAGGCTGATGTCAGTGAAAGTCTTGTTTCCCAAATGGAACGTGGCGTTAACAAAAACATTTCGCTAAAGAAACTAGATCAAATACTAACTGCTCTCAATCTAAAGATGTCTACCATCTTTACTGAATCAGCCGATAATGGTATTCATTACTTAGAACTCATCAATTATCTAGCAACATTTCCCACTGATAAAAGAGATGAACTAGCAGAGAAAATCTTATCGTTGCTTAGTTTTATGGACAGAACATAGAAACTCTTCGGAGTTTCTTTTTTTGTTTAGTAATTAGACGGATTAAATGGTTTACCATCAGAAATATCTGTATTCAAAGGTTGCGAGATAGTTGAATATGAGTCCTGTTTTCCATCGGAGTATTCAACACTACCATCGTAGTGTATCGTAGCTGCTAAATATGAATCGGCCTCTTGACCGCTAGTACTTTGTACATAGAATCCACCACTAACTGGATTTGCGACAAAATCATCCCTTGCTTCCATGCCCCACATATGTTTAAATAACGCAACCGCCTGACTAGGAGTATTAATAATATTAGCTGAGGCACTACTATTCTGTGTATTACTCTGTTGGCTACTATTATCGGTCTCCGTAGAAGTATCAGTAGTAGTTGATTCGTCAGTAGTACTTGGTTCATCACTATCTACAGCTTGTTTCTTATTAAACTTTTTAGCTACACTACTATTTAGATTATTCGACTTAGCACCTTTATCACTGGTTGAATTATAGATATAAGCTAATCGATAACTCTTGTTCAAATAATAATAGGCTCCTTGACCATCAATAACATCTTTGGATACATTCTCAAAGATTTGTTTGACGGTCTTTTTTTGTCCAGCTTTAAGTGTAACCGTATCTTTCTTACTTGAAGTTACCTTGGCATTTTCATCATATGGATTCAACATGAAAAATTTCGATAAAATTAATTTAATATCTTTAGTGCTATTATTCTTCATTGTCATATCAATGATATAGCTCGTATCACTGCTACTTGTTGAGTCATCCTCTACTGCTTTAAAAGTAAAATCAAGATTTTCTCGATCTGACTTAGATAAATCTTGATAATAGGTTGTTTGTTCCTGTTCAGTATCAGACTTTGTCGCAGTTTTTTTAGTCTGATTTGAGCAAGCGGTCGCTAGTATCATAAGCATAATGGCCGTAATTATTCCCCAGAATTTTTTCTTCACGGTTGCTCTACCCCCTTGTTTTCAAATACTACTTTACTACTGAAAGCGGATTATTAATAGACTTTTTATGTAAAATAATACATATTTTGCAATTTAATAAGGATTATGGTACCTAACAAAACATAAAAAAAGAACCCCTTACGGAGTTCTCCTTAAATTTATCTATTAAACAATTTCAACAGAGGCTGTTGTAACACCATATGAAGGAATTGATGAACTTGGCATAGCAACGTCTAATTGTTGTGAGTTGCTATTAGCAAATGTACCTGTATCATTAACTGTTCTGTACATTACTGTACCGTCAGACAATGTGATCTTCAATTGTGTTCCCTTAGGGAATACTGAAAGGTTAGCAGCAACACCGCTATAACCCATATTTGAACCTAATACGGCTGGATCATAGAAACTGATCTTGAATGTTCCCTTTGAAGTACCAGTTGTTGCTGATGTTGAACTTGTGCTTGATTGTGTTGTTGCGGCTGTATTTGTTGTGTCAGTTGTTGCTTGTGTTGCAGTTGTAGTTGCTGCATTATTTGTTGTTTGTGCTGTTGTATCTGTTGATGTTGTATTTGATGTAGCTGATGGTAAAGTAATTGTTTCACCAGGGAAAATTAAATCAAATCCACCGACATCTTTATTGTTAGCTTGTTCTAGAGCTGAAACGGAAATACCATTTTCGGCGGCGATACTCTTGTATGAATCACCTGCTTCAACTTTAACATGTGAACCGTCAACAGTAGTTGCGGCGTCAACTGTATTTGATGTTGCTCCAATTGCTGTTAATGCTACTGAACTTAATAGTACGATAGATAATAATTTTTTCATAAATGTATTTACATCCTTATATTTAGAATTCGTTGCTTATCAACTTAACGATACCTATACTAACAGCCCAATGTTACATAGCCACCAACACAGGGTTACAATTTCAATCGTTTTTGTAACCTTAGTAATATTTCTGCAACAACAATTGCTGTAACCACTGGTATGAAAGCAATCGTATTTATTGTCTGGACTTATATACTATGGTATATTTTTAAGTATGACGAATAAAAAAATAAGAATTATCACGAAAATCTTCATCATGCTCATTGCTCTGGAGCTGATAGCCTTCAGTTTGAACATGTTTTTTGAACCAAATAAAGTTGCCGCAGGCGGTGCGACCGGAATTGCTATCTTGTTATACGAAGGTTGGTCGATTCCCACTGCAATATCTGTTTTCATTATCAACATCATCATGCTTATCTTCTCTTATTTCCATTTAGACAAAATGACAACTATTAAATTGATCTTCGGTAGTTTCATGTTGCCAGTCTTGTTATATCTCACTCCGGTTTACAATATCATCCCCGGGAATAGACTGATTGCTATAATAGTAGGAAGTGTAATTTTTGGAATCGGAGTGGCGATACTTTATACACTCGATATGTCCAGTGGTGGTACAACCGTTCCACCGATGATCATTCACAAGAACTTTGGAATTGATAAATATATCAGTCTGTTCGTGATCGACGGACTAGTCTGTTTTGGTAATATCGCCTTAACAGGATTTCCATCATTCTTCTTAGCTCTGATGTCGGTAGGGATTTCCAGTGCCGCAATCAAACTAGTTACTGTAATTGAAGACAAGTATGCTGATGCTTAATAATGAATAAAGGAGCTGATCAAATGATCGGCTCCTTTTTATTTCTACTATATTAATCGTTATCTATAATAACTTGACCAATGTCACGACTCTTCATTACATAATCGTGTGCTTCTCTAATTTCATCAAGTTTAAATACTTTTGCAATAGGGATCTTTAAGTCATGCTTTTGAATCAATTCAAACATCTCATCGATCCATGCTTGATTAACGTCAGTTGAATCAAAGCAAGTCAGATACTTACCAGCTAAGGTGAAGGGGTTAAAATTCTCAACGATCCATTCACCAGCCAGTAATCCGATCAGCGAAACAACTCCACCTTGATTGAGATGCATAATTGAATTAGTCAGCGTAACTGTTCCTACCATATCAATGATTCCATCAAATTTATCGTCAGTCTTTAACTTATTATCAGAATCAATAACAACATCATCAGCTCCACAGTCGAGTAACGCTTGGGTCATCTTTTCACGTCTGGTTGTAGCAGTCACTTTAAGACCCATTGTCTTAGCCAACTGAATCGTAGCCAAGCCAACAGCACTGGTACCTCCACGTACTAATAACGTCTGTCCTGACTTTAATGAAAGAGACTTTAGCGAACCAAAAGCTGTATAAAAGTTTTCAGGGTATTGAGCAAGTGTTATCCAATCACCCTTATAATCAACTGGATACAGGTTGTCATCAGACACCAACGCATATTCTTGGTAACTTCCATCTACTTCACGACCAAATCCACCCATCATTGTGATAACTTTTTGACCGACTTTTAATTTACTATTATCTGAAGCTTGAGATATTTCACCGACAGCTTCTACCCCAATGACACGCGGAAATTTAACTGAAGGTGATCCGCCCCCACGAGTCAATACTTCATATCTATGAGCACCAAATGCATGGATGCGCATTACTGAATGATTTGCATCGGCCTTAGGGATAGGTCTCTCCACAATATTCATCACACTAGAATCTCCTGGTTTATCAATTACAACTGCTCGCATAATATTTCTCCTTTAGTCTTTCATTTGCTTCATCAATAAACTTAGTATAATGTGTAACGTAACGTTACAGTCAAGTATTCAATTGGAGATATTTTATGTTAACTATAAAAAAATTTGCCGACTTATCCGGTACTACTCGCCGTACTTTAATATTCTACGACCAAAAAGATTTATTTAAACCTAAGAAGGTCTTGGATAACGGCTATCGATATTACGACTATGATCAACTCTATGAAGTCACTTTTATCTTAGAACTACGCCGATTAGGACTTTCTATATCTGAGATCAAGTCGTTAAATCAAAATTCAAATGGCGACTCTTTAAATGATAATCTGAAAAATATTTTAGATCAGATCAACCAGCGAATGGATAATCTAACTATCCTAAAAGAAACACTCAATACTAGGTTCGATCAGGACGACAACCAAGAGCCTATCAGTAAAAACCATCCCTTTATTGAATCATGTAAATCTGGTCTGTTCTGCCGTTCTAGGCAATCCGTAGCCTGTACTGAGGAAGAAATTGCCGAAATATACGCCGACTTTTACAGTCAACTGGGCAAATTGAAACTAGTGAACAAACAGGATTCTGGTTTTCTCACCCAATTACCTAAGAGTGATGCTAACCTCTATCCCACAGCTTCATTTTGCATCCTCAAGAAGGTTTCCGCTCGGACAGACACTGGAGACCTGCCCCTAATTAAGAAACCTGAAGGTAAGTTCGTTTCGGTCGACACAACTAACGATACTAAAAACATCTGTATTTCCTTACAAATATTAGATGAATATATTACTAAGAATAACATCAAGATCACTGATGATCTCTGGCAAATGAATCTGGATGAAAATTTTACTAGTAAAGCCGCTTCTAATTTAGTTCGCTTACAATATCAAATTCAAAAATAATCTGCGTAACCGTGGAACAAAACATAACTTTTTCCACTTAAAACAAATGGCCCAAGTAATCAAAAAAAGATTACTTGGGCCATTTGCCTTAATGCTCGAAAGTTGAACATGTTTCGTCCCACTCTTTTTTAAGCTTCTTTACCTGTATTAACTTCATAGTTCCATTTGACCATACCACCTACGATATTAACAACATCATAGCCTCTGGCTGTTAACTTCTTAGCAGATTTAACGCTGTTAACACCTGAATGGCACATGATATACGTTTTACCCTTAGGTTCAAAGTGCTTGATGGTCTTGTAAGGAACATTGATAGCCCCAGGAATGTGTCCAGCTTCGTATTCTTCAGGAAAACGAACGTCGATCACATTGGGATGTTCTGGTAATAATTTATGAAAGTCATCGATCGAGATATTATCTATTTTTGTAAAAATTGACATTTTAAAAACCCCTTTTGATTGATTTTCTTATCTTAAATACTAGTAACAAGTTAATTAAAGCTACAACACTAAAACACATTAAGTCGTAATAATAGAGTGGATCTGTTCTTCCGATGTGCAAAATACCGAAGGTAGATAATCCAGTTATCAAAACGATCCAGAGTTCCATAAGATATGGAAACACTTTTTTAGGTCGGTTATTTCTTGTAAGTTCAATAAAGCAAACTACCACAGCTATCATTAAAGCCCAAAAGATCCAACGAGTGATACTGACTGGGTAATTCTCATTCATGAACAATATTTGTCTCATAAAGCCCAGATGTGTATCGTAGAGCTCTTGAAATTCAGTTGGTAACCACAATAGTACGACTTGCAAAACCATAGCCAAACCATACAAAAATCCACTTACTATTTTTTTCATACAAACACCTTAATATTTATTTAATGTCGTAACCAACATTGAATTTAGTTTTGCTAAATCTTTGATCTCAGTTAACACTTTGGCTTGTCTCTTATCAGGGAGGTCAGTTTCTTCGATCAAACCTGTTTCCATATCAGCCGCACTAGTCCTTAGTCTTGTATTCTTGAAGACAAATTCTTCAGGATCAAGTAAAGAAAAGGCTGTGATACCGTCCCAATTAATAAAACCGTCGACATCCCAAATACCCTTGGTATAGTCGATCCAGTCTTTAACGACCTTCTTTAACCAAATAAACTTTTCTTCATCAGAATCCTTAATGGCAGCTAGGTCGTCATAACTGAATAAAGCTCCGGCAATATATTGGCCACTGGCAACAGTTAATTTAGCATTGCTGTTAACTACTGCGTGTGCAGCTTTATCAGAAATTGAAAAATTCAATTCAGTAACGGCTGTTTTGTTGATATACATTTGACCAAAGCGTCCGCCCATTACGACGATCTCTTTGACCAAATCAAAGAAGTCTGGTTCGATCTCTGCTGCTTCTAATAAATTATTCAAACTTCCGGTAGCAAGAATCGTGACTTCATTAGGATCATTCTTAACAGTTTGAGCTAAAAACTCAGCTGCTGATGAATGTGTCTCATTAGTGTCATATTTCTCTTTACCCTGATAGGTTTTCACATCGAGTGAAAAGAGCTCTTTAAGTTTATTAGTCTGTTGAACTACTTGTTCAACCGTTCCGTTACCAAAGGTCAACGTGACTCCCAGTAATTCCACATTAGCCTGTTGATAGAGATAGAGCAAGGTCAAACCGTCATCGACATCTTTGCCATGCAGTCCGATCGTATTGTCACAATCATAGATTAATTTCATTAATTTTCCTTTATAAACTCGATATTTTTATCTAAATCAGCTTTAAAGTCTACATCTAATAACTTAGGTAATAATTTGACTGTTTTACCGTCATCTTGCAAAAGTTTGATAGTAGTATCCAATACACTAGCTGTACTCCAAGAAATATCAGCGTCCAAAAATTCTTCGACTGACAATTGACCGGCACCAAACATGTAATAACCTCCATCATATGATGGCCCTAAGACAACATCATGATCAAGCAGTGCGTTCTTGGCATCAGCAATTGCACTCGGTGTAAGTTGTGGGATATCACTACCAGTCAGAATGACTCGTTTGTATCCTTGATTTTGCACAGCTTCGATAGCTTTACTCATTTTGAGACCCAAACTTCCATCTACTTGTGGAAAACAATGAATCCAATCTGGTACGTTATCCAAAAATTCAGCTATAACTGCATCATCATGCCCTTGATAAGCTAAAAAGATATCAGTTGAAGTCTTAACTTGTTGGCTAACTTGGAATAATTTATCCAGCATTAGGCTTTGGATATTTGAGGCCTCAATAGCTGAAAGATCAGGTTCCAATCTCGTCTTAACGTATCCGGCTTCTGGTATTTTAGAAAAAATGATGTATGCATCTTCGATCAAAGGATCACCCCGTATTTTTGTAGTAATGGTAAAGCAAAATCTGGTTTCAAGTACATTTGACAGCGATTATATATCTCTTCATTTTGAATCGGCTTGTCATCGTAAGTGCTAATAAGCATCCCACACCATGACAAGGCGCGCAACAACAAGAATGGCATATAAATCCTGATATTCTCTTCGATTTTATCCAGAGGTTGTTTCGTCAAAGCCGCATATTCCGTCAAAAATCCTGTTATCTGTTCCTCTGATAATTTTTCATCAGTCCGCCACAATGTTGTCGTATCAGACATAAATTGTGTTAAATCTTGGACGGCATTGCTGATAACTGGCTTTTCCCAGTCGATCAAATATCCATAATCAGATGTTATCAAAAAATTATTAGAATTGACTTCAGTATTGACTAAACATTCCTTTTGACCGATGAAATGGTCATCAGCATTATGACTCTGACACCAATCATAAAGGTCAGTCAAAATCTTGGCACTCTCTGGCGCAAGTTTTTGATTCTCCTTGATCGGTTTTAACAACTCCCAAGCTTCATGCAAACGATCGGAACAAATACTATTTTCAACTATTAGCTGATCGTAAGCAGAATCCTCCAATTTCAAATTGTGGATCGAAGCAAATATCTGTGCTGCTCGGCTCAGGTCACGATGATAAACAAGCGGCTCCCCCGGTAAAAATTTCTCCATCAAAATATCATGATCAAAAAAACTTTCGGAATCATCTAACCAAAGTGGCTCAGGTGTATGACGACTAGGCTCGAGGATCTTTAGTGCTTGATACTCGTAACGAGCCTGTTGTTTTACATTGATCTGTGAACCGTAATTGATCCTAAAGATAACTTTTTGATCATTTGTATCTACGATCAAAAAGTTACGATTATATTCACCTTGTGCTAAAAAAGAAATATCTTTTAAATCAGCTAAATCTAGTTTCTTTAAAATATCATTCTGATCGAGATAGGTTTGAATTTTTTGTAAAATTTCTTGTGCCACTTTATCCTCTCCTGTAATACATTCTCTTCAGAATTTCTGGATTGACACCCATTCTATAAAAGAATCTTATTTTTTGCATTCTAAAAAATGTTTTAAAATGTCCTTCATTTTGATACTTACGCGCACTAGTCATGATCGGTAAATTGAATTGCGTAAAATCAACATGTAATTTACTCAAACTGCGACTGAATTCATAATCTTCCATCAATGGCAACACGGGAAACCCGCCTGCCTTTTGATAGACTTTCTTATTCACGAACAGCCCCTGATCACCGAAAATGAGTTTTAAATATTTGGCCCTGATGTTTGAGCTAAAAGCTAAAACTTTAAAAAATAGTGCCGAATCGTCAAAATGAATTCTGAAAAATCCAATCTGAGCGGTTGTCTTCTTTAACAAGTTTAATGGAGACCCCTTGATGAAGTGAGAATCCGCATGTAAGAATAACAACTTGTCAGTTTGAGCATTCTTGGCTCCTAAACGTAACTGAAACCCTCGATTAGCTTTGCTATTTAGGTAAGTTACATTATCGGGTAACCAATTCGGACGAGCTCTATTTTCTCCGTCGGCGATTATTATTTCGACACCAACCGGTTGCCAGCTCTGTATTTCACTTAGAATTTTCTTTAGAGAATCATCATCATGAAAAGTTGGAATAATTATTGTTAACCACATTTAAAACACCACTGGTAATTTCGAAAAATAAAATTGATATATTTTATTTTCGCCAACACTTTCTGAAGCTAAGTCACAATAAACAGTTCTTTGATCAATTTCAATCGTGATACGCTCCAAATTATTGCCCATCCATTTCTTCTCGAGAATATTTCCCTTAAAAGCTGGATATTCGGTTTTATTCAATTGTAATTGTCCAGAAAAGGGTAAATATAACACTCCTTTATCTGTTACAGGTCTGACTTTTCCTGAATAAACAGGTGAAACAAAATCATCTTTTGACAAACTTCCCTCAATAAAATTAGCTTGCCCCAAAAATTTTGCTACTGCCAAATTCTGTGGATTACTTTCCAATTGTTTTGGAGCATCCACTTGCATGATCTGTCCGTCGATCAATATAGCTACCTTATTAGATAACATATATGCTTCAGTTTTGTAATGGGTCACAAAGACGATCGTCAATTGAAATTTACGCTGCAATTCTTTAACAAAATCGAGCATTTCAATTCTTAAAGCCTCATCTAAACTAGAAAAAGGTTCATCCATCAACAATAACTTTGGGTTTAAGATCAAGGCACGTGCCAAGGCCACCCGCTGTTGTTGTCCCCCAGACAATTCATCAGGATAACGATCGATCAATTCTGATATTCCCATTGTTTCCATAATATCTTTAGCTCGTTGTTTCAATTCTGAACTATTGGTTTTTTTGACTTTGAGTCCGAATGTTATATTTTTAAACACAGTCATATGTGGAAAAAGACGATAGTCTTGGAATACCATGATACCCTTTTCCACTTGACCAGCTTCATTCAAGAATTTACCGTCCGTTGGACGATCTATCCCTGCCAAAATATTTAACAAAGTTGTTTTTCCACTTCCAGAAGGACCCAGAATGGCAAAAATACTGTTTTCGTCAATTGTTAAATTGATTCCGTGCAGTATATGAGTATTTCCTTTTTGTTGGGAAATATTATCTAAATGATACATTAAGCCGGCTTCCTTCCTTTATGTGTGACCCAAATGTCGATCAAATATAGAGGTATCAGCGTTACCAACATGAATGTTATTCCATAAACTGCGGCAATTCGATACTTACCTTCAGTTGTAAAAGGAAACATTCGTACTGACAAGGTTATATAATTACCGTCACCGATCAAAAGTGTTCCTAAATATTGAGTCATCGAAACGATGTAACTCATCATGACTGCACCTTGCAGACCATTTTTATTCAGTGGAATCGTCACTTTGAAGAATGTTTGTAACGGCGTTGCACCTAAATTACGACTGGCCACCTCATATTTGTCTTTCCATAATATTAAATTATCATATAAAAGTTTAATTGCATACGGTAAACAGAACAAAGTATGCGCACTTACCACACCAAAGAAGCTGCCGTTCAAGCCGTATTTGATCATAATAAAATCCATATTTGTCAATACGGCAATACCAGGTATTATCATCGGTAGATAAACCAAGATATTCAGTAATTTCTTACCTCTAAAGTCATAGTATGATAACGCCATTGCGGTAGGATATGCGATCAGAATCGTCAACACGACTGTTCCAACTGCAAGTTCCATACTAGCTAACAATGACGATTGAATTTCTGTATTAGTTACTAGAAAACGGAAATAATATCCCCAATCGACCCACTTGGGCCACAATGATGGATAATTCCACGTTTTACTGATAGCCAACATAAAGATCACAAACAGCGGCATTAATACTAAAACAGCAAATAATAAATAGACTAATAACTTTAAAACTTTTTTATATGCCACCTGTATGACCTCCTGGTAAATGTTTACTCAACCACAATACCGATCCGGCAAAAATAATTGAGAAAACAGATAATATCAAGTTCAGACT
The DNA here is from genome assembly GCF_003946625.1 of Companilactobacillus kedongensis. Taxonomy (GTDB): domain Bacteria; phylum Bacillota; class Bacilli; order Lactobacillales; family Lactobacillaceae; genus Companilactobacillus; species Companilactobacillus kedongensis. Next base: position 75,844 of record NZ_RHOR01000005.1, read on the forward strand.
CATGATCATAGGTAACTGCGTATAATCCCCCTGAACATAGAGGTCATAAATATATACTGGCAACATTTCTTTGGTTTGATTACCTAATAAATAAGGTACCTCATATGAACCAAAGTTGAATGAGAAATTAATAATAAAAGCATTAACGATTGCCGGCATCAATAGTGGTAAAGATACATTCCAAAACGCTTGCCATTTTGTTGCTCCCAGATTATCGGCAACGATTCGGTAACGATTGTCCATTTGTCGCAAAACCAAAACTAATGAAACGATAACAAAAGGAACCTCCTTCCATAAATACGTCAGGATAATTCCTATTTGCCACTGATCGTTCAATAGTAGTGGAAAACTATTATAAGAATGTATAATGCCAATTCTGGTCAACAAACTTGATACTAGACCCGTCTGACTGAGCAACTGAATCAAGGCCAACACGATAAAAATATGTGGCAACATAACTGGCAATTGAGCAAGTTTAAAGAAGGGCTTAGTAAATGGATTATCATTTCTTTTAAAAAGAAATGCCAATACCGTCCCCATAAAACATGCCATACCAGCGCTAAATAGAGCAAAGACGAATGTTCTAAAGAAAATTTTTAGAAATACTTTGTCATTTAATGCATCAGTATAGTAATGCAAACTTAACTTTTCCATACCCATCAGTGGATAATATCCAAAACTGGTTATTAAAGACTTTAATATGGCGCTGAAAAAGAAGAATAACATAAACAGACAAAACGGACTTAGTAACAAAATAAGTTTTCTTTTAGTCAGCATTCAAAACATGTTCTTTCCACAAATCTTCGATAATAGGAATTTTCTTAGCAGAAACTTCTGGAACACGTTTCTTAGATAATTCATCCATTGTCAAAGTATTGTTATCTTTAGCTTGACCATTCATCTTGTTAGTTATACTTGCTGGAACTTTGCTTCCAGAGTATGGAGGAATAGCTGAACCATATTTGGCTTCCATACGATCTGTTTGAGCTTTCTTACTCAACATTGTGTTAATAAGAACAGCTGCTGCTGCTTTATTATCAGATGTTTTTGGAACAGCAAGATAACTGTAGTTACCTACGGTACCTTCATCAAATACAAACGTTTGGGCGTCGTCAGTAAATTTACCATCAGCTCTTTGCGTTGCAGCATACATTTGATTGTACGAGAAAGTCATCGCAATTTGGTGATCAGCAAACATCTTATCCATTTGAGCACTTGTCTTAGGATAAGTCTTACCTTCTTGCCATAAATATGGTTTCAATTCGTTTAGATAATCCAAACTTGGTTTGATAGCCTTGTAAACGCCAGCTTTAGTTGCTGGTGCTTTATTGATAGCATCAAAACCAACTGTTTCATAAATAATATTTCTAATGAAGGCACTACCAGTAAAGTCTGGTGGGGCAACATATGTTAATTTACCAGGATTCTCTTTAGCCCATGAGAGTAATTTATCTGAACTAGTTGGATAGTCCCCGTTAAACATTTGCTTACTACCGATCATAACCAATTGGGCATTTCCAAAAGGAACTTCCATATTGTTGATCTTAGTACCCATATCAGTCTTAGCATCAGGATCATTACCTGAAATATAAGTCTTCATATTTGGGATCAAAGAATTATCTAAGTTACCAGATAGTAATGATAGTTTTTTGGCTGTTAAGAAGTTTTCACCATTGATCCAAACAACATCAATGTTTCCAGACTTCTTATTAGCTTCTTTTTCATTAGTCAATTTCTTAAGAATATCTTCGATATTCATTGGAACACGTTTAACCTTGATACCTTTTTCCTTCATCATTGGAGTAACAACGTCATCAACCCAACGATTCTGTGTATCAGAGCCACCATAACCATAGAAAGTTACAGTTTTACCTTTAGCTTCTTTCAAAGCTGTTTTATAACTAGTTGGCATTTCCGATCCCTTAGAATCGTTACTCTTATTAGAGCAGCCACCTAATACAAACAAAGGAAGTAAAAACGCTAATAATACAATTAGCTTTTTGCCTCGCATAATATCCCCTCACTATATCATCTTTTTGTGTTGTCCAATTTTCTTTGGTATGTATGTTAATAAGAAGAGAATTACGCCAAAAATAGCGAATTTGATCGACAACGACGTCGACAATCCTTCAGTTAGAATATCTGATGCCATATAAGCATAGATAAAACAAGCTGGAAGCATCGTTAAACCCGAAATCGTTGAGAATTTCCAAAATCCCATTGGTGTCAGCGCATAAGCATAGCTTTGCAAAGCATATGGGAAAATTGGAACCAATCTTGTCAAAATTAAGAATGAAAGACCATTCTCATTTACACCATTCATAATCTTATTAAAGGTGGGTTTATCACCATATTTTTTTATTACAGCATCCCTAAGCAAGGTTCTACCCAAAACAAATGAGATACTTGCCCCTACTGTGCTGCCAATAACGGTTAACAGTCCGCCCAAGAATCCACCATAGGCGATTCCGGCAACGATAGCCAATAATCCTCCTGGTAACATAAAGACGGCCGTAATAATACACAATAGAATGAAAGCAAAGTATCCAATAAAACCTTGCTCTTGAAACCAAGTCTGCATCGCCGAAACATTTTGCAGTTCATTGATCAAACCAGTCTCATAAAAGAAGATAATTCCTACGATCATCAAACCGATAAAAATTACTACTTTCTTCATTCCTACACCTCATAATCACAGTCACACTATTAATTATTTGGACATATTTAGTTTTTTGTTTTGTTGTTTATTCATCATTACTTTACGTACGACCAATGAAACTACGATCAAGATAATGAAGGCAATTAAGCCGATAAACATCATCATCTTGCTACCGCCTAAGCTTCCACCAACGAATGAATAAACAATAGTAGCAGGCAACTGACCAATTCCGGTAGCGATCAAGAACTTACCAACCTTCATATCAGTAAAACCAGCACCATAACTAACTTCGTCAAAGGAGACAAATGGTAGTAAACGTAAAATTATGATCGTATAATCACCATACTCATCGAAAAATCCATCCATTTTTGCTAGAGCACGTTTAGTGATTATTTTTTCAGCAAGCGGACGTCCGATACCTCTGGCAATGTAGAAGCACAATAAAGCACCCAACATAGCACTACCCCAGGATAATGCAGCACCAAAGTACCATCCGTATAGATATGCATTAGCGAATGTTAAGACAAACGCTGGAAGTGGAGCTAAAACAGATTGGAAAACCATCAATAGTGTTGAAATTAAAGGTCCCCACATACCAAAGCTGTCAATATAATCTCTGACACCTTTAATATCTAATTTAGCCAATAATGAACTCATTGTATCAATGAAATCCTTATAAGCTGGAATCCAGTAGTAGAAGCCAATCAAAAGTCCTAAGAATACGATCGTCAAAACTAAACTGATCTTGCTTTGAGTAGTTAGTTTATTGATTTTATCCCCAGATTCGATTTTAGCAATTGGATGTCTTCTGCTATCCACGTATAAAGCAATTAACCAAATAATCAATATGGCAAAAATTATTCCAGAAGTAGCCCCAAACGACCACTGTGCGTGGAATAACTCACGAACCGTTGCTCCCAGAACAACAATTAATGGTTGCCATCTATATGTCATTAATAGTAATAGAAATGTGACGACTGTAATACCCAGTGTTTCCGGGAATCTAAAGATTGCCCAGTTTTGTTGCAGATGTTTACCATAATACATGTAACAAAGATAAACAATTATCGCCACGATAGGTATTATCCACCCTAAAGGAATACGCATTTGTAACCAAGTGGATTTCCAAGCCATTAAAGAACAAAGAATACCTATGACGACTCCGTTATAGAGAATCCGTAACCTTGTCATCTAATTATCCCCTCTTTATTTAACTTGCATAATAACTTTAACTTGTTTGCCATCCTTTGGTAGAACACTTGATTTACCAGTGAAATGTTCACCATATGAGAATCCATATTTAGCACCTGAAACAGTACCTACAGGACAACTATCGAAACATAGAACACAACCAGTCTTCATCTTGTTGTTTGTTGCCATATTTCCACCAAATCTAAAGTTTAAATTCTTAACATTCTTACCATTTACTTGAACAGCTTTTTCAGCTCTCATTTTCTTACCATTAATTACGAAATAAACGTTGATCTTTGAACCCTTAACTTTAGTTCCAGCCTTTGATTGTTTTGTTAAGTTGTCACCAGGTTTTGCGCCAACCTTCTTTAAATCTTTATAAACAGTCTTTGGTTGAACATCAGTCTTCAAAAGTGATTTGTTACCATTTGTTCCATCAACATTAACGATAACGTGACGTGTATTTTGTGTGAAGTAAGTTCCATTAACTGTTGTTAGCATAGTAACAGTCTTATTCTTTTTACTATATTGAACAGGATTGTCCTTTGTTAACTTAGCTGCTTGAGTAGTAACACTTGTTGCGGCAAAAATTCCGAATACTAATAATAAACTAGCAAAGAAACTAATTAAAAGACTTTTTTTCTTCATTTGAATGCGCCCCTAATCAAAATTTTATTTTAGAATTTTAACATCTTTTGAACGTGGATCTCCTACTTGAACTTGATACTTAGATGGGTTCTTCTTGTGAGCTTTGTCCCATGCGAACCAGCCACCATCGTATACATGAACGTTCTTCCAGCCAGCTTGGTATGTAATAAAGAAGGCTGTAGTTGCACGCCAACCAGTACCACAATAGAAATCAATGTTACTGTCGGACTTGATGCCCCATTTTTCCCATGTTGGGGCTAGATCTGAAGCTGATTTAACAGTACCATCTTTGTTAACTAAGTAAGCTACATCGGCACTTGTCTTACTTGACTTAGCGTAAACCGCACCTTTTGGTTCACCCTTGTCTTTGATGTATGAGTAACCACTAGTCTTACCAGTGAATTCTTTCCATGAACGAGTACTTGCTAAAATAACATTAGGATCTTCTTTTTGTTGTTTCTTGAAATCAGCAGGTGTCTTGATTTCATATTTGGCGTTTGCAGGATTCTTGTCGCCAAAGTCTTTAGCTGCAGTAACTTTCTTAGCTGCACCTTTTTGTACTTTATAATTGCTCTTAGTCCAACCTTTGTATCCACCGTCAACGATCTTGATATTATCAACACCGGCAGTGAATGCTGCAAAGGCAACTCTTGAAGCAGCATTGACGTCTGTTGAGTAGACGATCAATGTTGTTTTACTTGTAACACCGTTCTTTAATAGAAGCTTTTGGATCTTACTTGTTGATAGAAGATTCCATTGGTTTGCTTCTGATTCAACAGAGTTAGTATTAATATGACGAGCACCAGGAACGTGGCCCTTCTTAAAAGTCTTGTCATTACCATATGATGCTTCAAAGACTTTATAATCCTTAACATCTGTCTTTCCGTTAATTACTTTGTTTGTCCATTTAGGACTAACGAATACTCTTGGACCGTCAGTTTGTTCTGTGTCATCATGTGATGCAATTGCATCAGCACTAACATTAGTTGTGTGCAATGCAGCAGCCAAACCAACACCAGCCAAGAGCACTGTTGCTGTTACGAAAAGTTTTTTGAACTTTTTCATAGCCATTCCCCCAATTTTTTTAAGTACATTACAAATAGAAAAAATTCACAAAAATTGCATTAATGTCAAAAATTTGTTCTAAAATTTACCCAGATTCAAACTAAAAAACGTGTTCTTGATTCGCGAACAACCTTTGTTAATTTCTTCATTTGTAGCGCTTCCATTATATCATCTCTAAAAAAATATTAATACACTGTAAGCAAATTAGTTGACAATTTGTCACTTTTGAACACTCTAAGTGAACAGGTTTCCAGCTTCTTTTAACAAATCCGACATTCCGATAAACATGGGTAATTAGAAAAAGATTTTACAATTCACATTCTGTATTAAACGACTGAACAAAAAAACGATACCGAAGTATCGTTTATAAATTTACTCATTATAGTTGCTAGTATAGTTATCTCTTGGTGACATTTGTTTAATGGTCTCAGCTTGATAAAGATCCTCACCTAAATGATTCTCTGCGGTCTCGTCATATAGGTAAACTGAAGTGATTCCAATTTCAGTATTATCGACTCTGATATAAGTCGTCTCGCCATTTTTCCAAAGATAAGTCATTCCCAAACCGTCCACATAGTTGGATGTGACCATAGCACCCTCGTTTCTTTGAAGTGTCTGCACGTCAATTTGACCAAAGGCAACAGCACTACGTTTTATGTAAGTTTGCTTTTCCTTTTCAGTCATATCATCAGTTGGATCTATTGATTTCTTTTTAGTTTTTTTATGAGATTTTGTTTTTTTCTTTGCCGTCTTAGTTGTTTTTTCAGTATGAGTTTTAGATGTGGCTTCGTTATTATTTGAATTGCATCCCCCAATGACTACTAAAACGAACACAGTTATTAGTATCGTTAACCATTGCAATAGGCTCTTCTTATTCCCCATGCTTCTTACCTCTCATAACATGGTCAGCGTGCTCCAAAGTTTCATTAATGACATCCAGAATATGCGGATCACTTAATTGGTAATAATTTGATTTACCTTTTTTTTGAGCACTAACCAGTTGGTATTTTCTCAAAAGTGCCAATTGATGTGAAATTGCCGATTGTTCTATCCCAAGCAAATCAACAATTTCACTAACATTCATTTCTTTTTGTTCCAGAATATTCAGCATTTGCAGCCTAACTGGATTATTTAATATCTTCATAATTTTTTGTGATTCTTCCAATAACCTTGGTTCGATCAATTTAATATCGTCCAAAATGGTCTCTCCTATATATGTTGAACTTTTCATATGATAATGTTATCATATGAATCGATTTGAAATGGGGTAATAATATGATGAAATCAATTTTAACCGGAATAACGGCCTACACATCTACTAGTATAGACTATTTGATAATTCTAATGATCATCTTTGGGACGACTAAGCCGAATCAAAAATGGCTAGTATACTTTGGCGATATTTTGGGAACCGCGATCCTAGTAATTAGCAGTCTTATCATGGCTTTAATACTTGGGTTCATTCCTCAACAGTGGATATTGGGATTGCTTGGTTTCATTCCTTTATTCATGGGAGTGAAACTATTAGTATATGGAGAAAATGATAATGATGACGCTGTGGAAATCGGAATGAAGAGAAGATCCAGTACAATTATGAATGTTGCTTTAATAACCGTTGCCACCTGTGGTGCCGATAATATTGGTATCTATGTACCAATATTTACACAAGCTGATTTCAAAAGTCTAATAATAATACTAATTACATTCTTCTTCATGATGTCTTTATTCTGTTTTATTGGATTTCTATTAGTAAGAATACCAAAGGTAGCAAACATTTTAGAGAAATGGGGAAAGTATATTACTTCTATTGTATATATCGGTATTGGATTCTTTATATTAATTGAAAGTGGGACTTTTATAGAAATTTTTAAGTTTCTTGGTTAATGAAGAACTATTAATTTGCCAAATCTTCCCAAATTCGTTATTATTATATGGGACGTCTTGGGGGCGTTCTGGATTCGACATGTGTAGTAGCGTGTGGGTCGCACTTCGGTTTTCGTGTCCCGTAAAAACACACAGTTTATTATAACTGCAAAAAATAATAATTCTTACGCATTAGCTGCCTAAAAACAGTCTAAGCGTGATCCGTCTGATTTTGCTCAAGGGTCAGAGCCGGGTCTCAAATTAATTGAGCTACGTTTGATTTGTCCAGCCTGAACAAGTTAAAAAGAGATTAATCGGGGTTAGCGGTTATGGCTAGCCAGGTTGTGCGGCGTTCATAACGGCGAAATTTCAAATAGTACAACTATGAGTGTAGAAGCTCGCATTGCATTATGCTTGGACAGGGGTTCGATTCCCCTCGCCTCCATTAAATGAAAAAAGATCAGTTATATTGAGTGCTCAAAGCACTGGTATGACTGGTCTTTTTGTTTTCCTTAGTAATTTTAAGAATCAACTTATATCATGTTTATGGTAGTCAAATGGTAGTCAATTAAAATAATAAATAAATTACTGGGCGGGCGTTAGTCATCACATTTAGTGTGGTGGCTTTTTATTATGACATTTATTCTATGGCGTAACGTTTCGTTACCCCTTCCATACAAAGTAGTTAGATCAAACTTAGCTAAAAATATATGCCGACATTTTCCGACATCCTTATAGTTAATTGTCATGGCTGGTACGCTCAAAATAGGTATACTGATTAAGTACCATATAAAACAATGTCAGGTTTTGTAAGGCTATCATAATTCTATTGGATCCATCTAAATAAATACTACAAAATACTACATTAAAAGATTACCTATTCGTATGATAAAAGTTCCGTCGTGATTTCAGACGGAACCTCTGGAAGTCCTAACAAAGCAGTAATCAATGAATGAGGTTTTTATGTTAGCAATTGTTATCATTCATACAACACACAATATTGAGTGTCACGTAATATAAACAGTGATACATCATTTTAATAGAACAAAGGGATGCACCCTTTTTATTTTAGATGCATCCCTTTTATGGTGTCAGAAATGTAAGATATACACACGTCATTAGTTAATCTTAAGAATTATATAAATGACTATTAATTGATGATTGATTAGTAGATAATTATTTACAATAGCAAGTTAATGGCGGTGGCTAATTTCATGATAGTGTGAGGTGATGCCTATGATTAATAAATGTATGTGTTACCCCTCGAAAGGATAACCATGAGTGTTTTTGAAGCTCTCTCGTTGATGATATCTTTTGCAACGTTAGTAGTTATAATACTCAAATTTAATCAAAAAAAATAACCGTCTAACTTTGGCGAGTTACGGTTATTATTAATATAATAATTTTTTAAGTATTAGCCACCGTCTTAAACGGGCTATCCGGGGGATGTTCATAGCATCCCTCTTTTTTAATACACCCATAATATAACATAAATCTGAAATAGATTGTATATTATAGATTATCTATTTTAGACATTCATATACTCTTAAATCTTTAATATTGCTGAATGCATCAGCAAAACATATAAACGCTTTACCCTTCAATCTATTATATTGAGCATGACTATATCCTAGTAATGCTTGAACGTTGTTATTAGATGCCTCGTTGATATAAACATTTAAAAGTATCTTTCTGTAAGGATCATGACATAAATTTATGGCTCTTAACGTACCTTTAACGATTTCTTGAGCTTCCATGCTATTTAGTATTATATCTTCCGACCTATCGTTTAGATTGATACCAAAAGATGGCGCTAAACTTAAATGTGATGATCTGATCTCATTTTGACTATACCCCGACTGTAATATTAATCTGGGTAGTTCCTTATCAAAGTAATGTCTAACATTGGCTTTGGTCTGCTTTTCATTAAACGATGCTTGCAAAATCATGATCGTACACCATAGTTATTCAAGGGGGTAGCAATCTGCGACACCCTTTTAACAGGAGTCATTATTGTACCTCGTTATTTATGTTACGTTTATAAACGTGTAGGTCATCAAATGTAAATGCATCAGCAAAGTATAACAATGATTCATTCTTTAGTTCGTTTAATCTTGCATGACGATATCCCACTAGTTCGCAAACATAAGTATTGGCCATTCCATTAATAAAGCTAGATTTAATAATTACTTTGTATGTATCAGGAAAATTATTAATAATTTGCATAGTACCTATAACAATATCTTTAGCATTCAAATCGTTAATAGTCCTATTCTCTTGATCGTTGCTAAAACCGTCATGACTACCAATGTTATCAAACCTAGGGGATCGAATATAATTTAAGTTTATATGTGACTGTGCCACTAGACGTGGAAAGTCTTCTTTAAAATAATTTTTAGTATTCTTTATAGTTGCTGCTTTATCTATTTCAGGTAACATGTTCAATGCTCTACATCCCCCGTATGATATAATTAAATTGAATAGTCATACAAAGTCTGTCAGTCGTTCAAGTCCTCTTGAATGGCTTTTTTTGTGCCTAATTCGTATATTTGCGGTAATCCTCACTGTTGAACCTAACCACGTTCTTACTTCCATCGGTCATGATCAACCTACTAACCAACTTATCATCATATATCTGCTTTAGTTCCTGTGATGTGTGGTTAGTAGTAATGATTGCTGTTTTAAGATCTCGGTATTGAGCTATCTCAAATAACTTTGATTGAGTAAAATTACTAGACTCTTTAACATTTCGTTGCATAGAACTTTCTGAACCTAAATCATCAATCACAACTATATCTGCTAATTTTATAGCTCTCATAACTCTATTAACATCAGCCATTGCCCTATCATCTTTAAATTGACGTGTTAGAGATATTAGCATGGCAAAATCAACAAAAAAGCAAGTATGACTTGCCTTTAATTGATTTAATAATGCTATTGCTAACATACTTTTGCCACTTCCGGGAGTTCCAGTAAATGTATAGTGATGATGTTCTCCGTTCGCTATTCTTTCAGCAATACTTTTAGCCTCCGAAAGCTCCCTAGCCTGATTTTGACTAGTTATATTAAAGTCATCAAACGTTTGTTTAAGAGCCTCTTTTTGACCAATCAGCGAGCTATTAAACATAGCTATACGGTCATGCTGATAATATTTCATAGTCGCATCCAGATCAGCTCTTTGCATACGTTTTTCACGATCGGCCATTGATTCATTAGGGAACTTGGTAACACCTCGCTCCTTTAACCGATTGACTATGTCAGACCCTAGAATATCTTTAAAATTATCCATGCATCAAGCCTCCTTAAAATCCTATTCCAGTTTCTTTTGCACTACGGTTAGATCGTTCCATGAAGTCATCACTGCTATTAGCTATATTGTTATGCTGGTTCCTAGATCTATTACTAGCCTTGATATTGTCCAACGTGTAAAGATTGCTATTAAGCCAGTTCATCAGTATCTTGCTAGTATAATTCCAGCTATGTGCATCATTCTCAACAGTCAATTTTATGGCGTATTTAATAATTTCAATGGACTCATCTAGGGATGTACCTTGTTCAACAAAGTCATCTAGGCTATGCCTCAAGTTCTCAATGACAATCGAACCAGTGACACCAATGTTTTGCTGATAAAAAGTTAATAGATCACGAAATAAAGCATCGTTATCGGGGTTTGTGTCGTTGTTTGCTGAATTGGGTACAGCATCCCCATCATGATGATCTTGTTTTGTTTCGTTTATGTCTTGTTTATGTTTATGTTTAAGTAATGTGCTACTGTTATGTGCACTCTTATGTTCACTCTTATGTGTACTGTTATGTTCACTGTTATGTGTACTCTTATGTGTACTGTTATGTTCACTGTTATGTGTACTATCTAACGTATAAAGTACACATATCTTGTAAGACGTGGCTTTTCTATTACCATTGCTTTTGAAATCGACTAACCCAAGTTGTTTAAGAATATTTCTATTCTTATTAATACCTGATCGGCTCAATCCCGAAAGTGTTTCAAGCATTTGATTAGCAGCAGTAAACCACTCAACCCATGAACATTTATTGTTTATCTGTAATAGTGCATAGTATAAAGATATTTGTCCGCTAGATAATTCGGTTTTAAAAAGTTGGTAATCCCTAAATGCTTGTAACTGTTTAAGATAGTTCATAGTTCCACCACCTACTTGGTTAACGTGGTTATTGGTAAACCATCATTATAGATTTTTACAATTTTGTATAAAGTATTATCGTCACTCCTTTTGTGCTTTCTAAATTCAATTAATCCAATTTGTTTTAATTGGTTACGTGCTTTTAGTAGTTGATCCATGGTTAAACACGATAGTTCTGCTAATGCCTCATTGTTGAGCTTAACCGCATCATTTACACCCTTGTCACTCATATAGTCCAGTAATTCATGGTATAAGCTATTTTGTTCAACTGACATTTTAATCTCATATATTTTAAAGTCACGATACGCAACATGCTGCTTTAATTGATCCATTAACTTTTACCCCCTGATTTAGTTACTAGGCCATTGTCTTCTAGTTCTTTTGACAACCGTTGCTTTACAATTGGATTGCTAGACAACGTTCTAAATTGCACTTCTGTCATATCAGGTTTAATAAAGCTAATATTGAATTGATTCTTAACCTCAAACAAATACATTTCTTTAGCTAATACCGTTAAGTGACCAATACGCTTTTGAATTGATGTTAAGTTTTGAATATCTTGAGGTATTAAATTAACCATTAACTACACCTCTATTTATAGGGGATGTATTTCTATCAAAGAAAATATATTTATCTGGAGTTAAATTTAATTGAGATTCTTCTGAATTACATTCAATCAAGCCTGCTTGTAGTAGCTCATTCAATATCAGATTAAGCAGTTTACCAGTTCCAACCTTTCTATTTACCGAGTCAACTCGCTTTTTGCTGAAAATATTCAATTTGTAGTATTCATTAACTGAAATAAAATAGAACTCTAATGTTAGTGGTTTAAGTTTATTAACGATACTTAGACTGTGGTCGTTAGCAATATCCAATAATGGTTGCTTTAAAAAGGTGACATTTAATATTTTCATACAACCACCTACTTAATTCCCGTATTAAACACGGGGATCCTTTCACCATTTAGTATGGCCAACGCTTGATTAATACATTCGAGGTCACTGGTGGCCACGTCTAATAGTTCTGTATTAGACTTACTTGCTTTCTGTTTATTAAGTTGCTCGATCATGTATTCTAGTCCAGTCTTAACTGGTGAAATATATTTGTTAATATCCTCATTCATGATGTGTTACCCCTCTTTTATCGTTGAACGCCAGCCATTTAAATCAGCATTTTGTATTGCTCGTTTACGTCTGGCCATATCGTTAAGTTGGTTGTTGAACTGACTCATACCCGCACGTCTTTCGTCCTCTGTGGTAGCAATATAAAAACCTCTATCACTACTAGTACGATCTGACACAATGGGGATGCCTTTCAACACTAGCCCTCTAATAACATCCCTAATATTTCTAATTGAGATACCCGTTACTTTTTTGATCTGTTTAGTAGTAATCTTTCGGCCACTACCTGCGGGTATTAATCTTAAAATTATTAGTTCTGTTGTGCTTAATTCATGCATTTCTGCTCCAATCCAGCAACATCATGATAAAATAGGAAATGTATACAGCTTATATATACATTTCAGTAGCCTTGCGCACTTTGGTCGGTAGCAAGGCTATTTTTTTGTGCTCTTTTATCATTTTGTAACTCCTAATTTTGATATTCCTTAAAATTCATTGAATCGTTCCGCCCGTCCAGACTTACAGTTTTAATGTGATTCAATAAATTCAAGAATATCTTTTTTTGCATACAGTGTTATACCATCAGAAATAACATGACTGGGGATGTTCCAACTGTCGAACGTTGAAGCACTCACACCAGCGAAAACAGTTGCATCCTTGCGCTTCAAATATTGCTTGTCTATTCCTGCATCCCTGCGAACCTTCTCAATCTGATCCATAACCATCGTATAAACCTCATGTTTTAGTTCGTTGGACTGATCCTCTGATAGCATTACCGATATACCTTGAGCCATATTGTTCACCTCCCTTCATTATTTTTTATCAGGTACGTACTCAATTAGTTCACTTAATGGAACTTGTAAATAATCACAAATGGCCACTAAAGTTTTTAAATTTATATTTGTTGCTTTTCTATGATATATAGAAGAAATTGTATTTCTATTTAGTCCCGTTCCTTCAGCAACATCACCAATAGACAATAATCTTTTACCCAAGATAATAGATAAGTTATTCATTTTTGCCTCCTAAAATAATTATTTGCACATTAGTATTATATATTGCATATCAATAATACCATCACCGAATAATTATATCAACATTCATATGCACATTGTAATGTTCATATGGTGAATGTATAATCATAACTAAAAGGGGTGTATAAAATTGCTTGCTAACAAATTGAATGTTTTATTGGCGGAAAGACAACTCACAATAAAAGAAGTTGTAGAAGACACCGGACTATCCAGAAATTCCATATCTAATATTAGTAATAACGTAAAGGCCAACATTTCAACTGAAACCATTGATATTCTTTGTAATTACCTAGGTATAAGTCCTAATGAATTTTTTGATTACGCACCTTTAATGCTCAATTTAGCTTTTTCAAAGAATGAATATGATTGTTTTATAGAAGTTAAAACTAAACAAAAGAGGAAAGAATACAACTATGCGTATAAATTCATTTCTAAAAACAAAGATGATCCAGAAATAAATGAACAAAGAAATAAAAACTACGATATTTATATCGATGTTTATACTGATGAAAATCCAGACAGTTTTCTAAATATTTATCGCACATTACCGGTAGGCTTCCAAACAGATATAAATAAAGCATTCATTGAAACAATAGAAAAAGCATTAAATAGCGATATTAGAGACAATTTGAAAGTATTAACATTTGATTATAATAGTAAAAATACATCTTTTATGGACTTGGTAAAGTCCATAAATAAGGCAAAAATGTCACTTTCAATTACATTGCCGTGGATTGATATTACTAAAGAACTAAACTTTAAAAACAACATTTTTATCATTAAATAATTAATTTCTCCCCGCCCGTCCAGCGTTAGGAGATAACAATGGCAACAGTAAAAAAGTACACAAAAAAAGACGGTACAACCGCCTATATGTTTCGTGCTTACCTTGGTATTGATCCACAGACTGGTAAAGCTAAAAGAACAACCCGCCGTGGTTTCAATACTGAACGATCTGCAAAGATTGAATTAAAAAGAGTTGAGTTTGAAGCAACTCAAGGTATAACCCAAAAGCAAGAATGTAATAAAACTTTTGAACAGGTTTACCACGAATGGTATGAAAGCTATATAAATACAGTACGTGAAAGCACTTGGGCTAGAACTGATGGAATGTTTGAAAATCACGTATTACCTGCGTTAGGACGTTATCGAATTAGAACCATTACAACCGCACAATGTCAGAAGGCACTAAATAAGTGGTTTAAGATAACTACACATAATTACAAGGGATGGTTTAACTATACTAAATCAGTATTTGAGTATGCTATCCGACAAGGCTACATAACTGATAACCCTGCTAAACGTACAATTATGCCTAAAAAACATGCTAATCCGGGTAAAGAAGTACCGAACTTCTGGGATAAATACCAATTGCAAACATTCTTTAGTTATATAGATCCTGATAAAGAGTTGGAACGCTATACGTTGTTTCGTTTACTAGCATTTACAGGTATAAGACGCGGTGAGTGTTTAGCATTAACGTGGGATGACGTAAGTATAAAAAATAGCACCCTGAACGTTAACAAAACGTTAACTCAAGGCGCTAGAGGTAAACAAATTATACAGGCAACTAAGACTAAAAAAGGTAACCGTATAATTTCACTAGATTCGACAACTATATTTTATCTTAAAAAATGGCAATTTGAACAAAAACGCAATCTATTTATGCTTGGTTTTAATAATAGTAAAAAGGATCAATTACTTTTTGCTACAACTAAGAACACACTTAAATCACTCAACACACCAAAAAAGTGGCTTGATATAATAACTAATCGTATGAAGCTAGATAATGTTACCCTACCGCATATTACAATACACGGCTTTAGACATAGCCATGCCAGTGCATTATTCGCCGCTGGTGCAACAATAAAAGAAGTACAAGAGCGACTAGGTCATGAAGATGCTCAAACTACTTTGAATATCTATACTCACGTAACCGAAAAACAGGATCAAGAGGCGGTCCAAAAACTGGTAAACTTCTTAGATTTTTAGTTTATGGTAGTCAGTATGGTAGTCAACAAAAAATCAGCGAGGCTTTTACGTCTTGCTACGCTTGATATAACAGCATTCTTGAATTTAATGGGCACAATTCCCCTCGCCTCCATTAAATTCAAAAAAACTACAACGGATGTAATATTCCGTTGTAGTTTTTTTATTGCATTACGCCCAGTAAAATACTCAAACTATGATAGATAATGTATGAGTTACCCCTCGAAAGGATAATCATGAGTATTTATCAAGCACTATCGTTGACGATTTCTTCTATTGACCAAGGTCATCAGGAAACTTAGTAAACACAGTCTTTCCATCATGATACCGAGGAATCAAATGAATATGGCAGTGCATGATTGCCTGACCACCAGCAGGATTAACATTAACATCAATGTTGTAGCCATCTGGATGAAATTCATCGTCTAAATACTTTTTCGCTTCATTTAACAAACTATACATAGCTGCCATTTCATTTTCAGGCACATCGAAAAATGTTGGATGATGTTTTTTGGAAATTATTAAAGCATGTCCTTTAGTTACAGGATGAATATCGAATAACATGCCCGCATATTCATTCTCAATCACATAATTTCTATTCTTTGGATCACAAAATATACAGTCCTTCATTGTCTAGTTCACCTTCCCTACTTCTAGTGGTAGTTTAACATTCTTTATTTAATGTACTTACTTTTTTCTTCTATTATATATACTTATAATCTACGAAATATATTAATGGACATCATGGATATTTAAGTGTATTGTTTATCTTAATGTTTTTAATAAAAAAGCCGATAACCGAGTGTTGAACTCGAATTATCGGTTTTTATTCTGAATTTTAATAAATTATGGGGGAGGTAAAATATGGGGAAAAATAAACGATCCATTTATATCTTAGTATTCAGTAACTTTTTAATCTGTTTGGGAATTGGTCTGGTAATACCCGTCACACCGTTCATTAAGAATGAATTTCATTACACAACGTCTGATATGGGGCTTATGACTTCACTATTTGCTTTTGCACAGTTCATTGCTTCACCGATCGTCGGAAAACTATCCGATAGAGTTGGACGTAAGCCAGTAATCGCCATAGGATTATTCATTTACATGATTTCAGAATTCATTTTTGCTGTGGCAACATCGCTGCCAATCTTTAATCTATCAAGAATTATCGGTGGTATTTCTGCCGCCATGGTTATTCCCACTTCAATGGCACTTGGTGCTGATTTAACTGACTTAAAAAATCGTGCTAAAGTTATCGGTTGGTTATCGGCTGCCTTTAGTGGTGGTCTGATCCTTGGTCCTGGTCTTGGTGGTATGTTAGCCAATATTGACTACAAAACACCATTCTGGGTTGCCGGTGTTATGGGATTAATCAGTGCTATCTTTACTCAAGTATTTCTTAAAGAAGATAGTAAAACACGTGAACTTGAAAAAAAGGAACAACTTCGAGAACAGAAAAAGGGTATCTCTTCAATTAGAGCCATTCTAACTGCTCCGATGGTAATGCTCTTCGCCATGATCTTAGTTGCATCGTTTGGACTACAAGGATTCGAGAGTATTTACAGTATCTATGTTAACCAAGTTTTCAACTTCGGATTAGGAACAATTGCCTTAGTTTTGACATTAAACGGGATCATTTCCCTTATTTTACAGGTGACGGCCTTCAACTGGATCATTGTTAAAATCGGTGAAATGAACTTGATCAGTTGGTGCTTCTTACTCAGTGCTGTCTGCGTTTTCTGGATCACGCAAGCTCATACAAAAGTTGAAGTTATCGTTGCTACATTGATCATTTTCTCTGCCTTTGACCTATTGAGACCTGCCATTACTACACTTCTAACTAAATCTAGTGAGAGCAATCAAGGTTTGATCAACGGTATGAACATGTCACTAACAAGTGTCGGTAACATTATCGGACCTCTAATGTCTGGTGCATTGATGGACTGGAATACACATTATCCATATATCGTTGCTGCTATTATTTTAGCAATTTCTTACATATTCACACTAGTTGTCAAAAGATTCCCGATCATACCTAAGAAAGCCTAACAAAGACGTTTCCAAAAAATGGAAACGCCTTTTTATTTTCCAGAAATAACCCTATAATTAGGTACTTGAGAACAAGCAAAGGAATCTGATTTTATGAACACACTTACTAAACATTTTTTAAAAGAAACTCGTCAAAAAAATCTTATTCGTCAAAATGAAATAAAAAATTTAACTACTGCCAAAAACTCACTCTGGGTCAATGTTGGTATTTACGTTGTAATAACTGCAATTGAATACTGGCTGTCAATTATTGGTAATTCGCAAGCTTTACGAGCCGATGCTTTTAATAATTTATCTGGTGTCATTTCGACTGTTATTTTAATCATTGGATTGTTTGAAGCCACTAATATCAATGATGATGATTTTGTTGGAAAACCTATATCAGAAAAATATGGACGCAGTAAAAATACATTACAACTATCTAGATTCAGACTGGAAACTGTTTTCACCCTGATAACTAGTTTTGTTATTATCTTAATTGCTTTACAGATCATTGTTCAAGGTGGAGTTGGTTTATTTCATCTAAAAGGAAAATCTAGTCCCAATCTGATATCAGCTGCTGGTGCTGGAATAGCCACTTTATTAATGATCATCGTCTGGTATCTGAACCACCACAATGGTAAAAAGTTGCATAGTACTTCTCTTTTGGCAGCAGCTAAAGACAGCTTTGGTGACGTTATTACCAGTTTGGGAACTATGGCTACTGTTCTATTGTCTTATTATTTGGGATTACCTTGGTTAGATAGTGTTGTCAGTATCGCAATCGGAATATTTATTCTCTGGTCTGGATTGCTAATCTTTCAAGAATGTACATTAAACCTTACCGACTACGTTGACCCTACTCTGGAACATACTATTAAAGAAGCAGTTTTAAAGATACCTGATGTTCATGATGTCTTGGAGTTTCGCAGCCGTTATAATGGAAATATTTTTATTGTCGACATGTTTATCTTGATCGACCCTAATAAGACGACGGTTGATATTTATGATCTTGATGAAAGAATCGAAAATAAGCTGCGAAAAGATTTTAATGTTTTTGATACTACTATTACTGTTGTTCCTGATATTAAATAGTGTTCTGCATCCGCATCCGCTTTTGAGTAATTCCACCTGTTCTACGCCACTGGTTACATTACTCAAAAGCTCCGGCTAAATAACAATATATTTCTCTCTATGAGTTGTTAACTATCTTATAGAGAGTTTTTTTGTGTAAAAAATGATTATATCCAATAAAAAAATTAGATATAATCATTCGAAATACTATAAAAAACGGAGGCTAGTAGAAAGTCTTATCTATTTAACATAAAAGCCTTATAGGCGGTATACCCAGCCTGTTCCAACAAGAATTGTGTTTGTGATATAGCTTTATCCAATGACATTGGGCCGGTCGTTGACGACAAAACTAGATCAATTCCATTTTGATATACTTTTTCGATTCCTGAACCGATACTACCTGCCACAGCAATTACTGGTAAATCAAATTTCTTGGCCAATTTTGCCACTCCGATCGGTACTTTTCCCATAACGGATTGACCGTCGATTTGTCCTTCACCAGTTATTACTAAATCGACTTCAGTCATTCTCCGTTCAAGCTGGATCAGTTTCATTATTTCTGTAATACCAGATTTCATCGTTGCATTACAAAATGCCATTAATCCAAAGCCAACTCCACCAGCAGCCCCTGCACCTGGATTTTTTGAAACATCTGTCTTTATAATTTCAGATGTTTTATTTGCTAAGTTACTTAATCCCTTGTCTAAAGATATAACCTGTTCTTTTGTAGCTCCCTTTTGAGGTCCAAAAATTGCAGTGGCTCCTATTTTCCCAGTTAAAGGATTTTTAACATCCGACAAAGCTATGATATCAGCGTTCTTCAATCTGGGATCTATTTCAGAAACATTAATTTTATTTAGATTTATCAAACTGCCTCCGCCAAACGGCAACTCATTTCCCATGTTATCTAAGAAATGAGCTCCTAACGCTTGAGCCATCCCGACACCACCATCATTAGTTGCACTTCCACCTAGGCCAACATAAATTTTCTTCGCACCTTGATCCAAAGCTTCTTTGACCAGCTCACCTACTCCATAGGTAGTAGCTTTTTCAGGGTTAAGCCGATCCTTAATCAAGGTTATTCCACTAGGTTCAGCTACTTCGATCACAGCCGTATGATTTTCAACCATTCCCAATTTAGCTGAAACTGATTCTCCCAAGGGACCAGTTACGGTGGTCTTAATGATTTGACCACTTAAAGCATTAACAACGCTTTCCACAGTTCCTTCGCCACCATCAGCAATTCCATATTTATACACTTGTGCATTACTATCGGCTCTTTTGATACCAGTTTCTAAATAATTACTTACTTCAATTGAGCTTGCACTGCCTTTAAACGAATCTGATGCTATCAATACTTTTGTCATGATACGCCTTCAATGTTTTAGTACCAATCTAGCACAGTCAAAAATTTAAGTAAAACTTGCTTTGTGATAAGCTATACAAAGATATATTTATTACATTTTAAAGGAGGAACATCGTGAGACAAATTACGTTTAATCGACAAAATGCTTCGGCTATTGGATTAGGGACTTGGCGCATGGGTGAAGGAAACGCGGCCAAAAATGAAGAAGAATTGAAAACGATCCAATATGGTCTTGATCATGGTATAACAGTTCTTGATACTGCCGAAATGTATGGTGACGGAAAATCTGAAACATTAATTGGAAAAGCTATTCAAGGTTATAATCGTGATGATTTTCAATTAATTTCTAAATTCTACCCTAATCACGCTACTCCAGAACTCATTAAAAGCAGTCTGAAAAATAGTCTCAAACGTCTTCAAACGGACTACTTAGATTTATACCTATTACATTGGCGCGGTGCAACTCCTTTAGCCGAAACTATTGCAGGACTACAAGCCATGCAAAAAGCCGGCTATATTAAAAATTGGGGTGTCTCAAACTTTGATATTGCTGACCTAAAGGAACTTGATAGTCTGGCTGGCGGTAATGAATGCCGTGTTAATGAAGACCTATATAATGTCGCTAGTCGCGGTATCGAATATTCGATTTTACCATGGCAAAAGGAACACAAAATGTCATTTATCGGCTACTCACCTTTTGGCTCAGATGGTGGAGACTTTCTAACTATCAAACCAGTACTGACTGAAATGGCTAAACAAAAACACGTCACAGTCTACCAATTACTATTAGCATGGGTCTTGAGAAATCATGATATTCTCAGTATCCCTAAATCCAGCACCATTGAACATTTGAAAGATAACATGGCAGCTGTTGATATTAAATTTACTTCCGATGAATTAGAATTAATTGATTCCGAGTATCCAAAACCAAACAAAAACACCCAGCTTGAAATCATTTAGGTAATTTGCTACACTTGTTTGAAATAAAAAAATCACCGCCGGGTGTATAAAAAAGAGTACTCTTAACAATTCCGTTAGGCCAAAGAAGGAATTGCTAGGGGTACTCTATTTTTTTTGGAGGAAAATATTATGAATTGGATCTATTTGATTGCTGCAGGTTTATTTGAAGTCGTTTGGGCAGCAACCATGAAACTCAGCCATGGCTTCACTAAACTGAATTACACTGCTTTAACTATTTTAGGGATGATTGCCAGTTTTATGCTACTAGCTAAAGCTACCAAAACACTACCTTTGAGTATCGCCTATCCTATTTGGACAGGAATCGGTGCTTTAGGAGCAATAATCGTTGGCTTTATTTTCTTTGGCGACAAAATATCCCCTTTGACTTGGATTTTCATTGTTCTACTTTTGGTCAGTATTATTGGAATCAAACTTACTACTAGTAATTAAGTGGTAAAATTGAATTTATCAATTAATAATAAGGGAACAAGTTATGAAACGGATTAAATATTTAATTATTGCATTAATAAGTATCGTTGGATTTTCATTTACGACTACTACAGCCTTTGCTAAGACTAGTTTGAGTTCAGTTGAACACGATGTGAACCATGCTTCAGCCAGTGAACCGCTAGTCTTTTCACATCGAGGCAGTCCATACAATGATCCTGATCACTCTTTCAAGGGATACGATCAAGCTATCAAAGATGGTGGACAATATATTGAGCAAGATGTCTGGTTAAGCAAAGATAATGTTCTTTATGTTTCTCACGATAATAATTTAAAGGATTCCACTGGTAAAAATATCAACATCTCTGACTCAACAGCAGATCAACTTTCAAAAGTTAAATTACGTAACGGCGAAAGTCTTCATAAGTTAAGCGATGTTTTCGATAAATATAAAAAGAAGACTCACTACATTATTGAAACGAAGAAAAGCGCTGGCGATAATACTGATACTGAAAAAGCTCTAGTTAAAGAATTGAACAAATATCAGATGAATAAAAATGTCATCATGCAAGATTCCAGTATCCCTGGTATTAAAGAGTTTCACAGTAATAAAGCTCAAAAAAGCATCCCCATTCTGTGGCTCATGGATTCCATAACCCAACGTCAATACTTAGAGAAAATTAAGAATGCACCTAAATACATTACGTTCGTCTCGATTCCACTTGAACAGTTAACACCTAAGATAATCAAGACGGCTCACAAAAATGGCTTCAAGGTTAACACTTGGATCATCAATACTTATAATGATAATTACAATGCATTGAATACTTATAAAGTAGACAGTTTATTTACCAATAATACTAAGGAAACTTTGAAATTAATTGGTAGATGGAAGTAATAAGCACTACAAAAGGCAGATATACTGAGAAATTTCAGTATACCTGCCTTTTTGTTTACAAATAATTTTAACTTGGAAGAATATTAATAATATAGAGTAATCCGATAAAGACGAAGAAGAGAATATACATTATTGGATTGATTTCTTTTCTTCTACCAGCCGCGATCATTGTTAGTGGATATGCTAGAAACCCGAAGGCAATACCATATGAAATGTTGTATGTCAGTGGCATCCCAACGATCGTTAAGAATGCTGGCATAGCTATTTCAAATTTTTCCCAATGAATTTGTTTCATTGATTGAGCCATGAGAATACCTACAATAATCAAAACGGGTGCTGTTACGTTAGTAGTAACAACTGTTAAAAGTGGTGAGAAGAACATCGATAAAGCAAACATTACACCAACTACTAGCGAAGTTAATCCAGTTCTACCACCAACAGCGATACCAGCACTTGATTCAACATAGGCTGCGGTTGGGGTTGTCCCCATTACTGAACCACCTAACATTGAAATTGAGTCGGCCATCAATGCTTGTCCAATTCTTGGCATTTTGTTGTCTTTCATAAAACCAGCTTGTTCAGCTAGTCCAATCAAAGTACCGGCCGTATCAAAGAACGCTACTAATAGAAAAATCAAAACAACTGCCCAAAGTTGCGGTTGACTAATATCGCCTAAATGCGCAATTCCGACTCCAAAAGTTGGCTTCAAACTAGGAATTGTTGAAATAATGTGAGTTGGTAACTTAATAAGTCCAGTAATGAGTCCCAAGATAGTCGTCATAACCATCCCGATAAAGATTGAACCTGGAACTTTTCTGGCCATTAAAATACCTGTAACAATTAGTCCAAAAATAGTTAGCCATGTTGTTGGAACGGTGAATGAACCCATTGCTACAAGTGTGGACTTACTACCGACGATCAATCCACCACCTTTTAACCCAACAAAGGCAATAAAGATACCAATACCGGCAGCAATTGCTAATTTCAAGTCGTGCGGTATTGAATTAATTACGATTTCACGTAATTTTACTACTGATAATATCAAGAAAAGAATACTGGAAATGAAAACTCCTGCCATTGCTGTTTGCCAAGGAATACCCATCGCCAAAACAACTGAATAAGTAAAGAAAGCATTATCTCCAAGCCCCGGTGCAATTGCAATTGGATAGTTGGCTAAAATTGCCATTAAAATTGATCCTAAGATTGCCGAAAGAGCTGTAGCTGTAAAGACAGCTCCTTTATCCATCCCCGCATCACCCAAAACTTGTGGATTAACAAACAAAATATAAGCCATAGAAACAAAAGTTGTCAGACCTGCTAACACTTCACGTCTAACAGTAGTATTTGCTTCTTTCAAATGAAATAATCGTTCAATAAAGCTTAAATCCTTTGCTGTAGATTCCAATATTAATCTCCTTTTGAAAACATATTTCTATACCCGAAGTATCGCAAATATGAAGACAAAGGTCAAGCAAAATACGATTATTTTTATTCAATAACTAATTTATTGTTCGCCTTTTATAACAATTTAGTTAGTCAAATCCGTTGATTATCTACATAGCACGTATTATTCTTAACTATAAACAGTACAAAAGGAGTTATTCATTTGCTTTCAAAAACTATCGATCCAAAATTTATCTACGGGCTTCCTAAAGCAGAATTACATGTTCATTTAGAAGGTACCCTGGAACCCGAATTAAAACTTGCTTTAGCTCAGAAAAATCATATTGATATTGGTCAGACGACCGTCGAAGATATCCGTAAAACATATGAATTCAATTCATCATTATCTGCATTTTTAGCTGTCTATTATTCAGGTATGATTGTGCTTCAAACAGAAGATGATTTTTATCAACTAGCTATGGAGTACCTGAAACGCGCCAAAGAAAACAACGTTCGCCATGTTGAAATGTTCTTTGACCCCCAAGCGCATTTAGCTAGAGGAATTAGTTTTGATACGGTTATCAATGGTTACTACCAAGCTTGCCAAGATGCCAAGGCTTTAAATATCGATGCCCAATTGATCATGTGTTTTTTACGTGACATGCCAGCGCAATCTGCTAACGAGATTTTATTAATGCCTCAACATCATCGCAATAAGATTCTCGGTATTGGACTTGATTCTGATGAACATCACAATCCACCTTTAAAATTTGCTTATCAGTTTGCCAACGCTACAGCTCAAGGTTATCACACAACCATGCACGCTGATATTGATCAAATTGATTCGATTGAGCATATTAAACAGGCCTTAGAAATTATCAATGTTAATCGTTTGGATCACGGAACAAATATCGTTGAGAATCAAGATCTGGTTAAATGGGCCGCACATACACAAATTGGTTTGACCGCTTGCCCACTATCTAATAAATTTATTGCCAATGATTCTAAAGGTAAAGAAATTCTAGACTTATTAGATCAAGGTGTAAAAGTTTCAATCAATTCAGATGATCCAGCTTACTTTGGAGGCTATATTAGTGACAATTATCTTGCCTTAGATTCAGAATTTGAAATATCAAAAGAAGACATCATCAAATTAGCCAAGAATTCATTTGAAACTTCTTGGATCAGTCCTATCCAGAAACAAATATATCTAAATGAAATTGATACTTACGTTAACAATTACGAAGAGTAAACAAAAACCGATACTTAAGTGAAAGTATCGGTTTTCTCGTTTAACTAAGTAAATTCGGCTATTTCCTTAATGTCTGCTGGAGTGGTTCTACAACAGCCACCTATCAAACTTGCACCTGCATCGATCCACTTAGGTACTAATTCTTTAAAAGAACTAGTTTTAGGATTTGCTTGCCAAGTTTTTGTTTTAGGATCATAGATATCGCCATTATTAGGGTAAACGACGATCGGTTTGTTCGTTACTTTTTTAATATTAACAATAGTATCTTCAATATTTTCTAATTTAGTACAGTTAACTCCAATTGCAGCAATCTGTTGATCATCATTAAAATACTTCACTGCTTCATTTAACGGAGTTCCATCACAAAGTGTCTGACTATCCTTGATACTGAATGACATCCAAGCAGTTTTTTGAGGAAATTCGGTCTTTAATAACTTAGCTAAAGCCTTAGTTTCTTCAAAATTTGGCTGTGTTTCAAAGGCAAATAAGTCAACGTTAGCTTGATTTAACAATTGCATTCTTTGACGGTGAAAATCCATAAACTCAGTAATTGTTAAATCATAATCTCCTCGATATTCACTACCATCAGCTAAATATGCACCGTATGGTCCAATACTTCCAGCAACCAATAAGTCATCAGCTTTAAATTCCGCTTTGGCAGCTTGGGCTAGTTGCACTGCTTTAATAATTAATTTCTTTGCTTCAGCCTCATTCAAACCAAACTGCTGAAATTTTTCCACATTAGCTTGATATGTATTAGTAGTAGCCACTTTAGCACCAGCTTTGAAGTAACTTTCATGTACTTCTTTAATAGCTTCAGGATTATTGATCAGTGCTATAGCCGACCACAACTCACTATCAGTATCAATATCGTGCTTTTCTAATTCAGTCGCCATCGCCCCATCAAGTACCAATAGAGGATTATTTTTTAGATGATCGGAAATATAATTAATCATTTTGCACCTTCAATTCTATTTTTTAATTGTTATTTAAAATCAAAAAGTTTAGAGTGTCTTTATTAGACTTTTCTCATCTTATTCTAATAATAACTAATATGCAAGGGGGATTATCTTGGATGATAAAGACGTACACATTAAATTAAAACGAAATATGGAATCAAGACATCTTCTGATGATCTCATTGGGAGGAGTCATTGGAACCGGTCTGTTTTTAAGTTCTGGATATACAATTCACGAAGCTGGTCCGATAGGTACGATTTTAGCCTACGGAATTGGAGCAATCGTTGTCTATTTAGTCATGTTGTGTCTAGGTGAATTGTCAGTCGCAATGCCTGAAACTGGTTCCTTCCACGTTTATGCTGACAAATATATCGGTCCAGGCACTGGTTTTACTGTCGCCATTTTATACTGGCTTACTTGGACGGTAGCCTTAGGATCAGAATTTACTGCGGCAGGATTGATCATGCAAACCTGGTTTCCAAAATCTCCGACTTGGATCTGGAGTGCATTATTCATGATAGTTATTTTCGTATCTAATGCCCTTTCAGTTAAATTCTTTGCGGAAACCGAGTTTTGGTTTTCGAGTATTAAAGTTATCGCAATCGTACTTTTCATTATTCTTGGCGGTTTGGCAATCTTTGGAGTTATTCATATCAAAGGTTCCACTCATGCTCCTATGTTCAATAATCTTTTTAAGGATGGTATTTTTCCCAATGGATTTAAAGCCGTCTTTACAACCATGCTGACTGTTAACTTTGCCTTTTCAGGAACAGAACTGATCGGAGTTACTGCTGGTGAAACTAAAAATCCTGGTAAAAATATTCCTCGTGCAATTCATACTACATTATTAAGATTAGTGATCTTCTTTATTGGTAGTATTGTCGTTATGGCAGCATTGATCCCCTGGCAGAAAGCAGGCGTCAATCAAAGTCCATTCGTACTGGTTTTTAAAAGTATTGGCCTACCATTTGCTGGAGATTTAATGAACTTCGTTGTTTTAACAGCTATTTTATCAGCCGCAAACTCAGGACTATATGCTTCAACTAGAATGTTGTGGTCATTGGCACATGAAGGTATGATCCCTATGAGCTATGCCAAAACAAATTCTCGTGGTGTTCCTTTAATCGCTTTAACACTAAGTATGTTAGGCGGAATTTTAGCATTGATTTCTAGTGTTGTTGCTGCTTCAACAGTCTATCTGATTTTAGTTTCCATTTCGGGATTAGCGGTGGTTATCGTCTGGATGGCGATTGCTTTATCTGAAATCAATTTTAGAAAAAGTTGGCTGAAGTCTGGGCAT
This sequence comes from Companilactobacillus kedongensis, assembly GCF_003946625.1. Lineage (GTDB taxonomy): Bacteria > Bacillota > Bacilli > Lactobacillales > Lactobacillaceae > Companilactobacillus > Companilactobacillus kedongensis. The sequence continues at coordinate 103,244 of NZ_RHOR01000005.1, forward strand.
ACTGCGGATGAACTGAAGTTTAAAACACTTTGGTATCCGGTGATTCCTTGGGCAGCATTCATTATGAGTTTATTATCATGTGTCTTGATTGTCTTTGATCCTAATCAGAGATCGGCTTTGTTCTATATGATTCCATTCGTTCTATTATGTTATGGCGTTTATTATGGAAAAGAGTATTTGAAAAGTCGCCGTCTAGAGAACTGAAAATATTTTCAGTTCTTCAGACTAATTTTGGTTCTTAATATTTAGATACACTAAAAGAGATGTTATATCACACTTAAATGGTACTGAGTATATAATTTGATACAGATAAATAAGAGCACTTCTGAGAAAATAATTCTTGGAGGTGCTTTTGCTTTGACTAATAACAAATATTCATATGAAACTAAATTAGAAGCCATTAGACTCTTGAATGCCGGTGTTTCCGGCAGACAGATTGTTAAACAGCTTGGTTTGAAGAGTGATGGCCTTATTTATACTTGGAGGAAACATCTTCGTAATGGAGATTATTATCGTCTTTCACAACCTCAAGGAAAACAATACAAATACAATAAAGGCATTGCGGAACTGCCGGAGGCAGAACGTCACGCCAGAGAAATTGATGAAATGAAGCAAGAACTGGAAGTTGTAAAAAAATATTTAATCAAGGAAGGGTTGTGGTAGACAAAACTACAATATCAATGATAACCGAACTAAGTGATCACATTTCTATCTCAAAAATATGTAAAATATTAGGAATCTCTAGATCAACATATTATCGTCATTTGAACGATGTTGATTCATTTGAATTATCCGATTTAGAATCACTAATAAAATCTGAATGCATAAAAACAAAATTCAGATATGGCTATCGAAAAATTTATCATCAAATTAAAAATGAAATACATTGTTCGATAAATCAAGTTAGAAGAATCATGTGCACTCGTGGATGGGGATGTAAAGTAAAGCCCAAAAGATTAAATCGACCTGGAAATCCTTATAAGACTTTTGGCAATATTATTAATGGAGACTGGTCAACTCACCAACCGATGACTAAGCTAACTACTGACATCACTTATTTGCCATTTGGAACAGATATGCTTTATTTGTCTTCAATATTAGACGGCTTTAACAATGAAATAATTGCATATAAAATATCAGATCATCCAGATGAAAACTTAGCTATGGATACCCTGAAACAATTACATGAATTACCAGAGGATGTAATACTTCACAGTGATCAAGGATCAACATATACGTCAATCAATTTTTGTGATTTATGCAGAGAAAAAGGCATTACCAGAAGTATGTCCCGTAAAGGGACTCCTTCCGATAACGCCTTGATAGAATCGTTTCACTCTTCCCTAAAGTCTGAAACATTCTACACATTAAATGAACCTATAAGTTCAAATACTATTGTAATTGAAATGGTAGAGGAATACATCAAATTTTGGAATGAAGAAAGAATATTAAAAAAACTGGGTTATCAGTCGCCGGTAGAATACCGGCACTTGATAACCCAATAGAAGTGCTTTTATTTTATTGTCTCAAAAAATAGTTGCAGTACCAATTAAGTGCGATATAACATCTCTTTTTCTTCAGATAAGTGAAATCCTAAATATTATTCAAATATGGATAATGTGCCATCTGTGGTACGTCATCCCAATGAACTGGATAACCGGCACCATGTGCACAAAAGACTGATCCTGGTGTATTTTCTAAATCTGAAACTGGATCATAATCGTATTTTTCAATTATTTCTTCGGCATTATGGCAAGGGCGATAACCGTCAACGAAACATTCAATCTGACCTTGTCCATGTGTATAGGCATTAACTTCTTGAGGATAGTCGCGCATTTCGGAAACAGGTGCACTGCCCGTCAACATCGACATGCCATTGCCTGCATCTTCTGGGGTATTAAATTCTCCGCTCATCTTCTGGATATCACTCATAGCATGGCCTACTTGTTCTTGAGCAACTATCAACCTAAATTGGTACCACGGTTCCAGCAATCGACAGTCATTATTTTGTTTAGCCATCATCAGACCTTGTCTTACGGCACGCCACGTTGCTTCTTTGAAATCTCCACCGACTGAATGAACGATACTTGCTTTACCGCCGACCAAGGTTATGCGCATATCAGTTAATGGTGATCCAATCAGTACACCAAGATGTTCTTTGGAATTAAGGTTAGTCAATACTTGATGTTGCCAGTTTTTGCCCAATACTTCTAAACTACAATCTGAATCAAAGACTAGCCCACTATTCCTTTCAGCCGGCCGTAATAACAGATGCACTTCAGCGTAATGGCGCAAAGGTTCAAAGTGTCCCACACCTTCAATAGCTTTCGTAACGGTTTCCTTGTAGAGAACTCCACCTTTGCCAAAGGCTATATCTAAACTAAATCGATCCAGCATCAACTGTTGTAAGATTTCCAACTGAACTTCACCCATTATTTGGACGCTGATTTCTTCCAAATGACTGGACCATGAAACATGCAACTGTGGGTCTTCATCTTCCAATTGTCGCAAAGCCGTCAAACATGTATGGATATCATTTTCCTTAGGATCAAGAGAATAATTTAAAACCGGCTGTATTTCTGGTGCACTGGCATCTTCAGCTTTTCCCAGTCCCTGACCCGGTTTTGTATCAGTCAAACCAGTTATAGCACATACTCCACCTGCAGGTAATTCTTGTGACAGAGTATACTTTTCACCATTGTAAACTCGTAATTGATTAGCTTTTTGTTCACCGAGAACAACCGCTTTATTGTGCAAAATTCCGCCAGTCACTCGCACCCAAGTTAAACGTTCACCTTTTTCGTCGTGAGAAATTTTGAAAACACGTGCACCAAAATCATCTGTGTATTTATTTTCAATAGTCCATTTTTCAAATCCATTCAAAAACTCTTCAATGCCCGTTAATTTCAAGGCAGAGCCAAAATAACATGGAAACACTTTTCTTTGCTTTATCAAACGTGAAACATCTGTTTCTAAAAGTTCTCCAGAGTCTAAGAAACTTTCCAAGACGTCATCATCTTGCATGGCAATCTCTTCAGATGTATCTTCTGTTAATTCATCAGAAAATTCAATACATCCTGGTGATAATTCAGCCTGTAGTTGTTCTAATACCTGGGATTTATCAGCACCAACGGCATCCATTTTATTAACAAAAATAAAGGTTGGAACGTCATAATGCTCTAATAATCTCCACAAAGTTCTAGTATGTCCTTGAATCCCATCAGTACCTGAAATAACCAATATTGCATAATCTAAGACACTCAAAACTTGTTCCGTTTGTGACGCAAAATCCACGTGTCCGGGGGTATCAAGTAATGTTAAATCTAAATTATTAAACTTCAAATTAGCCTGATGTGAAAAAATCGTAATACCACGTTTCTTCTCTAATTTGTCAGTATCAAGAAAAGCATCCCCATTATCCACTCGACCTAATTGTCTAAGGTTACCAGTGCTATAAAGTAATCCCTCTGAAAGGGTAGTTTTACCAGCATCAACGTGGGCTACGATCCCTGCTACGATTTGTTTCATTTTAAATACCCCTATTCCTCATAAGAATCTAAAACTAACGATTCTGAAATCAATAATTCACTGTATACATCATAAATATATTTGGCTTTGTCCAAAGCAGCACCATCGATCAATTCATATAAATACTTACGTTCTTCTTCAAAAGCATTCATCAAAATTTGTCGTTCCTCAACTGCTTGAAATCCAGTAAAAATATACCGTTTACTATTAACGCCCGACCATTGTTTCAAAAATTGTCTCAGAGTAGTATTTCTATTTTGATCCAGTAAATCAAACGTAACACTCTCTTTAACAGCCGGTGATATTTGTAAGCTCGAGACGTATGCGATCCCAACCTTAACCATTTTTTCACGAACAGCTTTTTTATTCATCCACAGATCGTCTTCATTTTGAACTGGATTCAAGATTAATTTGAAAGCAATTGTTGGTGTCAGCATACTCAAAATAATTACGACTGTCTCAGTCAATAGGATCAAATTGAATAAATGCATTGAGATCCCTTGTCCGACCAATGAAAAGACTAGGGCCAGCGTGACTGCACCATGTACTCCGCCTAATGAAAAACTAATAGCCTCCATTTGACCATATCTCGTTACAAATTTTGCATAAAGATATCGTATCACTAATGATACTAGATAGATGACAATACCGATCCACAACCACTCTAAAGTATTGGTCAATTCAGCCTTTCCTTCAATTATGATCCTCATTAAGGATAATCCTAAGATGACAAAAACAAATCCATTCATCGTGTCACCGATAAAATCCACTGTCTGATTAAAGAAATTTAAGTATCTCGGACTGGAGAAGCGACTTCGACTCATTTCACCATTAAAAATCAGTCCCGCACTGACTACAGCAATGATTCCTGAAAGATTTAATTTTTCAGCGGCTAAATAAATCAAAATTGGTGTGGCAAAGTAGACGATCAAATGTGATGACGTAACGTTAAAACGTGTCCGAATGATCATTTGTCGACAGATCATGATGACAAAAGCAACTAATAAACCGAGTAAGGCGCCACCAATAGCCGTCAAAATAAAGACTCCAAAGTTTTTAGCATACGAAAGATGACCAGTCTTAAACCAGATAACCCCAGCTTGCAGCAGAATAATACCAGAGGCATCATTGAACAATGATTCCATTTTCAAAACAGTTTCAGTTCGTTTCGGCATCTTGCGCCCTTCACTGACTGAATCCATTGCAGTTGCATCGGTCGGCGTACTGATAGCAATCAAGATCAGAGTAAATGGCAAAGTTAAACTGAATACCTGACTGATCGTAAATAAACTGACAATCGCCGATATCAGTGCCAAAACTACCGCTGTTCCAATAATAGATCTAAATTTTTTCCTGACTAGAATACTTCTAGTTTTCTGACCTTCCAAAAATAATAATGGAGCAATAATAAAGGCCATGAAAAACTCATAATCGAACTTCAATATATATCCATTAATAAGCGGAATAGCAGCAAAAATAATTCCGATGATCAAACTGATATAAGTTTTTGAAATCGAACTAACAAATTTTGCCAAAAAATTGCTCAAAGCTACGGCAATCAAAATAATGATCGTCGATATATACATTTCCATAAACTATTCCCCCACTCAAAAACAAAGCGTGAAAAAACATGGTTTTTTCACGCATACTAATCATTTTTGAGATTATATTAACTATTTAATTTTGTCAATTAATAAGTGGTCTTGGACCGTCTCCAGGGATAAAAATACTCACCTGCTATGCGGAACGGTCCTCTGGTACCTCGGTTTGAAGCCTTACAAGGTTCGGTAAGTCTCCAAACTCGACCGATGGTGTAACGGCTAAAGCCGTAACTCCATTACCACAGCTGGTGAATATTTTAATCCCCTCCGACTTAATATAACCAATATATTAAATAAACAATTAAAGTCAAACAATTGATATATTACATTACTATAAATCTTTTGAAAAAAATCCAATTATATCCTTAACAAAAAAGAAGCCATATCACACTAAATCATCTAAAGTGTAATATAACTTCTTATTAAAGTTAAAGAATTATTTTCAAATACCAAATGAGTCGTAAGGACTGAGAATGTTTACCAGCTATGAAATTGTTGTTACGGCGTAAGCCGTTTACAACACCGGGCGTGTTTGGAGACTTGCGAGCAAGGCTTCAAACCGAGAGCGGAGACCTTGGCTCCGGTCGGTCCGCATAGCAGGTGAATATTCTCAGTCCTGGAGACGGCCAGAAGGCACAATTAAACTCTATTTGTTAATTTTTGCTTCGTATGATGCAAGAATTTCATTAACCAAGTCTTCATCTTTAAGACCAGTTACCTTCTTGATAACATCGATAGCCTTATCTTCTTTAAGCATCTTTTGTAATTCGACACTCTCTGAATCTTTAGCTTCGTCAAATGTTAAGATCATACCCACTGTATCTAACAATACACTGTAGTCTAATGAACGTTCTTTCAATTCACGGATTGGGCGAATAAATCTTTCATCAAAGCCTAACTTACGGATTGGTGTACGACCAACTCTTAAGATATCATCTGAAATATATTTATTTTCGAAACGACTTAGGATCTTATCTTGATAAGCTTTGTGTTCTGCAGGGTCGAAGTTCCATTTGTGAATTAATAGGTCACCAGTTTCTTTAAGGGCACCCTTAACTTGTTTTAGAACCTTTTCGTCAGCAATAGCATCGCCGATTGTCTTGTATCCAAGATATTCACCAGTATAAGCTACTGTGGCGTGACCTGTATTAACTGAGAACAACTTACGTTCGATGTATGGTTCCAAATCCTTAACATAAACAACTGTATCCAATTTGATTGATGGATTCTTCATTTGTGATTCATCAACGACCCATTCCTTGAATGGTTCAACTGAAACAGCCAAAGGATCTTCATGATGTTGGATAGGAACGATACGGTCAACAGCAGCATTAGGGAAGCCGATGTATTCGTCAGCAAACTTCTTGTCATCATCTGACAAGTGCTTGTAAACTTCACCCTTTAGAAATTGGCTACCACCGATCATGTTTTCACATGCGATAACGTCCAATGTCTTCTTGTTACCATTAGCTTTACGTGCACTGATACCATCAGCAATCAAACCAGCGATAAATGGTAAGATCTTAGGTCCGATAGCTGTTGTAACCATGTCAGTATTTTCAATAGCAGTAACAACCTTTTCAGGATTGTCTTTATTGTTAATACCGTCTACGTTAGAAACATGAATCTTTTTCTTGCCTTCTGCGGCTAGTTCAATATCATATTCTTTTCTGTCATTTAAGGCATCAATGATTGTTGAGTTAACATCAACAAAGTGAATGTCGAATCCGTTAGATGCTAAAGTTTCTCCAATGAATCCTCTACCAATATTACCTGCTCCAAAATGTACTGCGTTCATCCTAATCAACTTCCTTTAATAGATTAATTACTTCTTCTGGTGATTGTGCATCAGCTAATTTTTCGACATTAGCAATATCGCTACAAAATAGTGCGATCGATGACAACAATTGCAAGTGCTCACCGTTTAATCCTGCAATACCAAATACGACTGTGACAAGTTTTTCATCAGCTGGATCTTCGCTGAAATCAACACCCATTGGATATTGAACGATTGAAATTCCAGTTTTTTTGATGAATTGCTTACCATCTTCGGTACCGTGCGGAATAGCTATAAAGTTACCCATGTAAACTGATACATCTTTGTTACGGTCGATCATTGAACTAATGTATCCAGGTTCAACGTAACCATTATCAACTAATAATTGACCAGCTTGTTTGATGGCATCTTCTTTTGTTTTTGCTTCTTGATTAAGTTTGATGAGATTTTTATCTAAAGCCTTCATCGTTTCACTTCCAATCCTTTTGTTTAATAGCGTCCAAAAATAATTTAGATACCAATTCTTTTAATTCATTAGTATTACCATGTTGATAAACTTTCAGATTACTTTCACTATCAATGATTGAACTGGAGATACCTCCCATCAAATCTGCACTGAAATCAGTCATTTCTCTAGGTGCTAACATGAAAAAGCATCGTTTCAAATTCATTGCCTTATGATCCATTCCCTTAATAACAATTGAATTGGACAACTCATAGATTGAGAAAAATGGTTCAATAACAGCTTCATTAGTTGTATGGACCAGACCCACACCTGTATTAGGAAGCCCCACTGGAGCTCGTTCCATTCTCTGAAAAAGTGCCGTTGCTACTTTATCAGCATCTGAAACGAATTCTGGTCGTAATCTTCTTGATAGTAATAACAGCGTTTGCTGTAAATTGTAATCACGGTTATCAATTTTTTTAACTTCAATATGTTTTAGTAACTTTTTAGCTACTGTTAATTCATCATAAAGATTATTCAATTTAGTTATGGGATCGTTTGAATTACCGGAGATAGAGAGTCCTCTTTTCACCTCTATGGCACCAAACTGATCACTTAAATAATCTTTTATTTCTCTAATTTCATTTTGCAAAAGCAATGGTGAGATAACTTTGTACGGGTATTTGAAACCAGGTAAGAAAATTGTTGAGAGGATCAGATCATATTGCTTCAAATCTAACTTACTCAACTCAGCAACTCGAGATACTCGATAATTACTGATTTCCGGTACGGTTTTCTTTAATCTGCTTTCCAACACTCTGGCTGTCCCAATACCATTTGCACAGACGACCAAGGCACTAATGATCTTGTCTTGTCGCTGCTGTTCAAAAGCTGATGCAAAATGAATTAGCACATACGCTGCTTCACTACTGGGTAATCTATCATCAAATACATCTTTGAGACTATCTTTCAGTTTTTCATAAAGCTGTGGATAATTACTAATGACGTTTTTTAGAACTGGATTGTTTATCTCCGGTAACTGGGAGATCTGTCGTTTTAAGGCGGACCCAATGTGCGCCATTAAATCGTTGAACAACGTATCATCAGTTTTAAAGTCATATCCAAAACTATCTGAAACTTGTTTGATCAAACTTCTTACTTGATAAGAAAGTTGTAGATCATAGTCATCAAGTAAAACATTATTAGAAATAGAAAAGCTCATTCCCTGAATCTGTTGCGCCATGAATTCTAATTCCATCAATGAAATACGATCTCGAATCGTCTCGCTAAACTGATTAAAAAGCTCAATTGCAACATGTTGATATTTGAACAAGTTGCTCTGATCAATGTGGTTTAGATGAGAGATAACTTTTTTATCTTCAATTCTCTTGGCCGAAACAGCCAATATGATAATTAACTGCTTGAGCTGGCTATCGGAGAAATTGGAGAAATCAGTCTTAATACGGCTTTGAATCGCTTCATTTGCTTGTTTGACCAAGTCGATATCCAACAAATTGATAAAATATTGCGATGTCGTGATCGATCCAATTGCTGTATCACTAGTGAGAAATTCGAAGAATTCATATTCGTTGATTTCACTAGATAGAATGCCGCTGATAACTCGGCGAACATTACTTTCTTTTCCGATTATTTCTATACCTTTGGCCTTAATTCGGGATATTTCAAGCTGATAATCATTGAAAATACCTTCTATTACTTTCAGATCCTGGGTAATAGTGGATACACTGACCTCAAACTCCTCAGCTAAAGCACCAATGGTAGTTATTTCATTAACGGTCAACAACTTACAAGCTAAAGCACTTTGACGTGTTTCAACTGAAGATATAGTTGCCTGTTTATTAGGCTGGACCAGCATAGAATTTAATTCATCTAAATTCTCTTTACTGCCGACCAAGCGATAACTGCCATCCTCTTTGGTTAAACTAATAGCTAAATGAGCTAGGCTTGTTTCCAAACTTGATAATTCACGGTAAATCGTTCGACGACTTACATGAATATTTTTCATCAAATCAGCGATTCCTAAACCACTAGGGTTCTTTAATAAAAGTAACGATATTTCCGACTCTCGGCTTGATAGATTCATCCTTTTTCGTCCTTGCAGAATTATTTAAGTTCTGCAATAAGTTTATCATACTCGGGAGCATCCATTAGATTGTCGACCACGAGCACTTGAACATTCTTGAATGATAACTTGATACGTTTTGCGGTATCACGACTAGCAATTACAAGAACTTCTGACTCATCATCAACTTCTCCAACTGAGAGATGTTGTACTTTAATATTTGTTACTCCGGACTTCTTCATATTATCTTTGAACAATGAACGTCCCATAGTTGCGGAACCTACATTTTGATCATGATGAATGAAGTCGATTACTTTGATCTTTGAAACATCGATATCTTGAAGATTGCTTGATTCAGCAGTTTCTTTCTTAGTATCATCGTCAGCTTTAGGAGCACTGTCAACGGTACCGGAAACCTCTTTAGTCTTCAAACCTGTAACAATTTCATCGTACTTAGGTGAATTCAAGAAGTTCTCAACTGCAACGTGAACAGCTGAAGGTGTCTTTTGAAGGGCACGACTTGCTAATTCATCTTGTGTAACAACTAATAATCCTGGTTCATCTTTCAAACTATTGATAGCTGTGTTTGTAACTGATAAGTCCAAACCAGCTTTTTTAACTTTATCTCTAAGAATTGAAGCACCCATAGCTGATGATCCCATTCCGGCATCACAAGCAAAGATAATGTGGTTAACTTCGTTAGCTGTTGAAAGGATTGCACGGGCATCTTCTGTTGATGCAGCTGATGCATCTGAAGTACCTTTAGCTGAACCTTTCATGTTTGCCAATTTAGCTTGGCTTGATGCAAGATCTGTATCTTCTGATTTATCACGTTTCAAAATAACCATTGAAACTAAGAATGAAACTGCTGTAGCAACAGCGACACCACTTAGAACCGCAATATAATTTCCTAATCCCTTAGGAGTCATAAGAAGAATTGAAATAATTGAACCTGGTGAAGGTGAAGCTTTCAAACCTGCTCCCAATAGATTGAACATGAATGTACCTGAAACACCACCAGCGATAACTGATAGGAACAATGCAGGTTTCATCAATACATATGGGAAGTAAATTTCGTGAATACCACCAAAGAAGTGGATAATTGCAGCACCAGAAGCACTACTCTTAGCACTACCTTTACCAAAGAACATAAAGGCTAACAATACTCCAAGACCTGGACCTGGATCTGGTTCAAGCAAGAATAGAATTGATTTACCAGCTTCTGCTGATGCTTGAATACCTAATGGTGTTAAGATACCTTGATTAATAGCATTGTTTAAGAATAAAATTTTTGCTGGTTCAATGAAGACATTTGCTAGTGGGATAAGATTACGTTTGATGATCCAATCAACACCCACTGCTAATGCTGCGGAAAGTCCTGAAACAACTGGACCGATTCCGAAGAATCCGATGATAGCTAACAACATACCTAAGATACCGGCTGAGAAGTTATTAACAAGCATTTCGAATCCTTGTTTAGTTCTTGGCTGTGCCCATGCATCAAATTTCTTGATACACCAGCCACCTAAAGGTCCCATAATCATGGCACCAATAAACATTGGAATATTTGTACCAACAATGACACCCATTGTTGCAATAGCACCAACGACACCTCCACGATGTTCGTCAACCATGCTACCACCTGTAAAAGCAATTAATAATGGCAATAAATATGTAACCATTGGCGTGATCATTTTTGCCAATTGGGCATTAGGAAGCCAACCTGAATCCATAAATAAGGCTGTAATAAGTCCCCAAGCAATGAATGCCCCGATATTTGGCATAACCATTCCTGAAAGCTTACTACCTAGACGTTGAACCTTCGTTTTAATCGAAGTTTTTTCTTTTTTTGCGTCAGTTTTTGAAACTGCCTCCATATTTGTAACACTCCTTCCAAGCACTTAAAACGCTTACAAGAAATAGTGTATGCGTTTCCCAAATTTTCATCAACGATAGCTTTGGCACAAAAATCTATGACAAAACTTGGTATATACAATTTTTACTGTAAATTCTTGACAGCAACCCTAATAGACAACTATAATTGGACTATACCAAACAAGAGGTATAATTCTGAAGGGAGTAACATATATAATGAAAGTTATTGTTACAAGTAATAAAGAGATTGCCGGCAAAGAGGCATTTAAACTTATTAAATCAGCTATGGATGACGGTGCTAAGGTTTTCGGTTTAGCAACTGGTAGTACACCAATTCCTTTATATAAGGAAATGATCGCCAGCGATGTTGATTTTTCAAAGATGACATCAGTTAACCTGGACGAATATGTTGGTCTTGCACCAGAAGATCCACAAAGCTACCGCTACTTCATGCAAACAAACTTGTTTGACAAGAAACCATTTGCAGAAACTTTTGTTCCTGATGGTAAAGCAAAGGATCCTGAAGAAGAAGCAAAACGTTATAACAAAGTTATTGCTGATCACCCTATTGATCTTCAAGTTCTTGGTTTAGGTCGTAATGGTCACATCGGTTTCAACGAACCAGGTTCACCATTTGATGTAGAAACAAGAAAAGTTCAATTAACAGAATCAACTATTGAAGCAAACTCAAGAAACTTTGAAAATGAAAATGATGTACCTCGTTACGCATACTCAATGGGTATTGGTTCAATCCTTAAGAGTAAGAAGATTGTCTTGATGGCATTTGGTACAGAAAAAGCCGACGCCGTTAAAGGAATGATCGAAGGAAAAGTTACAAACGACTGTCCTGCATCAGTTCTACAAACAAAAGATGATGTAACAATCATTGTTGATAAAGATGCTGGTAGCGAATTAAGTGATTCATCAATCGACGAAAAGATTAACTAGTTTCTACTATTATATAGTTAAATAAATCCCCCATCTGCCAATTTGGCAGATGGGGGATTTATTGTTTGCCGTATCATATATGACACTATGATATTATATATAATCGTAAGCACAAAAAGAGCCATGCCGTTAGGCATGGCTCTTAATTTTGAAAATGTGCTTACTTCACTTTATCCATAGATAGGAACTTAGGATTTGGTGTAACACCAAATGATTTAGCTAAGTCTCTTAAGTCGTCGTCAGTGATCTCTTGTTGGATGTCTCCACCTTGGCTTTGGATAGTTGTATAGATCAAGGCTGCTTTTTCAACAGTTTCAATTAATCCATAAACTTCATCCATGCTATCGCCACAGCCGAAGATACCGTGATGTGGCCACATAACAACTCTAAATTCATTCATTTTATCAGCAGTTGCTTGTCCGATTTCGTTTGTACCAGGTGTCATATAAGGGATGATACCAACACCTTCTGGGAAGACAACCAATGATTCGGCTTGCATCTTCCACAATAATTTACTGATTTCTTTTTCAGACAATTTTTGAGTGAATGATAGAGCAACCCAGTTTGTTGGGTGACAGTGCATAACAACTCTTTGATTTGAATCAACTTTTTGTCTAGCAATATGTGTCATCAAATGTGCAGGGAATTCACTTGTTGGTTCTCCACCATCATTGAAGCCCCAGTATAAATCAACTGAATTACCTTCATCAGTAATCTTGACCAAACCTGCATCTCTGTCTGGATAATTATGAACGTTCTTGAAATAGCGACCTGTACCAGTAACTAAATAATATTGTCCAGCTAGAGGGGATGCATCAAATTTAATAGGAATGTTTCTGATAACCTTATTAAGGTCATCAAATTGATCTACCTCGTCTTGTGTTAAACGAAGACTGACATTACCACCGTTTCTTTCGTCCCAGCCATGTTTGTATAGTTCGTTAGTGATTTCGGACATTTTCTTTACATATTTTGAATTCTTAAATTCCATTATTATTTTGCTTCCCTTCTGAAGATGAACTAATTAAGTCTAGTTACGTTTGAATTGAACGTCTTTTTCATATTGGTGAATGCTGTCTAGCCAATCGTTTCCAACTGGTACATCGTTACGTAGACAGAATTCGTCCCAAACGGCGCCAAATGGATATGATTTAAGCTCTTCTGTTTCTACCAATCTTGTAGTAAAGTCATAGTTTAATTCGGCTTTCTTCAATTGTTCGATTGGTTCAAGCATACCTTGTAATAGAGCCTTTTGTGTAGCACGGGCACCAATGACCCAAGCAGCAACACGGTTGATTGTAGCATCGAAGAAGTCTAGTCCGATGTTTGTCTTGCTTAATTCATTATCACGAACTAATGAACGAGCAATTCTAACAAGTGCTTCATCAAAGATAACAACGTGATCACTATCCCAACGTACAGGACGTGAAACGTGTAACATCAAACCTTTACCAAATGGTAGGAAGGCTGAGAACTTATCAGAAACATCTTCTGTTGGGTGCCAGTGTCCAGCATCAATTGTCCATAACTTGTTTCTTGTCAAAGCATAGTTGTTGTAGAACAAGTGTGAACCAACAGTATATGATTCAATACCAGTACCGAATAGTTTACCTTCAAAGGCTTCGATAGTGTTCTTTTCGTCATATTGTTTCTTGTCAATTTCATCCAATGAATCAATTAGACGAAGACGTGGTGTAGCTTTGTCGATAGGATTATCTTTAAAGCCATCTGGAATCCACAAGTTGTTAACTGATTGTTGACCTAATTCTTTACCAAAGTAGTTAGCAATGGCACGAGTTTTCTTACCATGTTCGATCCAGAAATCACGGATATCTTTATCAGGACTAGCTAAAGTAAAGTTTTCCTTAACCTTAGGGTGTGAGAAGAATGTTCCGTTCATATCCAATCCAATTTTTTCTTTCTTAGCCCAGTCTACCCAGTAACTGAAATCTTCTGGTTCGATCTCATCGAGATCCTTCTTCTTGTCAGTTACGGCATAGATAGCGTGCATTTGAACTTTGTGTGATCCAGGAATAAGTGAAAGTGCTTCACTCAAGTCACCAGATAATTCGTCAGGTGTACGTGCAATACCAGGATAGTTACCGCTTACACCAATACCACCAGTTAACTCTTGGCCTGGGAATAAGAATCCATGAATGTCATCGCCTTGCCAGCAATGTACAGATAATTTAACTTTGCCTAATTGTTTCATAACTGCTTCAGTGTCAACACCAATTTCGGCGTATCGTTCTTTAGCAACTTTGTATGCGTCTTCGACTTCTTCAGTTTTAACCATTAATAATTCCTCCTAAATTGTGTTACTAATCTAAATGAAATAGCTCGTCTAAATCAACGGTTACAGGGCTCTTATCAGGATTTGTGTCCATCAAAGGCTCCATGTATGCCCACCACTTCTTGGCTGCATCAGTTTTGGCAATATCATTATATTTTTCAACATTGTCGACCTCAAGATAAGCAAACAACATACCATCTTCTTTATTCAAAAAGATTGAATAGTTGTGTGCTCCGGCTTCCTTCAAAGCCTTACGCATTTCTGGAAATAGATTATTGTGTCTCTTCTCGTATTCGGCATAAGCATCCTTATGCAAATACATTATTTGACCCATTCTTTTCATTGAACTGTATCTCTCCCTTCAGTGTTTAAAAAGTCTTGATACTCATGGAGCGTGTTACCGTATTTATTTGTTTCAGGTGTGAAAGTCTTAACAGGATATGAATCCTTGATAACCTTTCTACCCTCAGCAATATTGTTGATGTCGTTCTTTGTGATCATTTGAACCATTAAATTACCAATGGCTGTTGCTTCACCTGGTCCAGCATAAACTTTGATATTTGACAATGTACTTGTTAATTGATTGAGTAGCGCAACATTTGATCCACCACCAACAATATTTAAAGCATCCAATTCATAACCCAGAATTCTATTTAGTTCTTGTATTTCATTTGCGTAATACAAGGCTAAGTTAGAATAAACTGCCATTGTCAATTCTCCAGGTGTTTCAGGAACTTTTTCGTTATGTTCTTTACAATATGCCTGAATTTCTTTAGTCATATTTTCAGGATTTGCGAAACGATCGTCATTAACATTAATGAATTGTTCAAATGGACTGACTTTCTCAGCCATCGAAGCTAACTCACTAAAGCTATACTTATCATCGAATTCGTGTTTCAAGTTTTGAACCATCCAAAGTCCCATGATGTTCTTTAGGAAACGATATGTACCATAGGCACCCCATTCGTTTGTGTAATTACCTTGGAATGCCAATTCACCGTTTTCTGGGACATTCAATTCTGTACCTAGTAATGACCAAGTACCTGAACTTAAGAATGCCCAGTGATCGCCTTCACCAGGAGTACCCAAGACAGCTGATGCTGTATCATGAGTAGCAACTGTGATTACTTCTGTTTCAGGCAAGTCATAAATGGTGTGCCACTTATGACGGATCTTACCTAAGATCGTTCCAGATTCAACTAATCTTGGGAATTGATCTTGTTGAACGTGAACCTTGTCCAACAAATTATTATCAAAGAGTCCCTCACGAAGATTAAGCATTTGTGTAGTAGAAGCATTTGTTACTTCTGTTACAGCATTGCCTGTCAAAACATATCCGATATAATCAGGTATCATCATAATTTTGTCAGTCTCAGCAAGTTCTTCTCTATTTTCTGTATAAAGTTGATACAAAGTATTGAAGTTAAGGAATTGAATACCAGTCTTCTTATAGATATAACTCTTAGGAAGGTCTGATGTTAATTCTTCCATCGCATTCTTTGTTCTAGCGTCACGATAACTGATAGGATCTTCTACTTTTTTGCCGTCCATGCCGACCAAAACATAGTCAACAGCCCAAGTATCGATACCTAATTGAACGTCATCGTATCCAGCTTTTTTAATTTTTTCCAAACCAGTGAAGATTTCATTAATGATTGATTCAATGTTCCAACGATCATGACCATTTTCTTTGGTAAAACCATTCTTAAAACGGTGCATTTCTTGTAATTGAAGTTTTCCGTCTTTCAAGGTTCCAAGCATCAAACGACCACTTGAGGCACCGATATCAACAGCTACATAAGCTTTGCTCATTGATTAAACCTCCTGTTCACTTGTGGAATCATCTGAATCATCTGTAGATGCATCAGTAGTTCCATATCTTTCTTTAGAAATTTCTTCCAATGATTTGCCTTGTGTATGTGGAGTCCAAATTGTACCGATTACTAATGAAATTAGTAGTAGAACAATCATGAATGTACCAGCGGCCTTGAATCCCATTGTTGATAAGATAGTTGGGAATATAATTGACCAAACACCGGCAGATGCACGAACAACGAAGAACATGACACCTTGTGATCCAGCACGATACTTAGTAGGGAACAATTCTGTAGCCCACAATGCGTACCAAGCTTGAGCACCGATACCAGCTGAAACACCCCAGATAATAACGAACAACCAAAGGCTAGTCCAGTTCATACCAGCAAATGTCAAAATGATCCATGAAGCTGCGGCCATTGCTGCACCAACAAAGAAGAAGATTCTGTGGTTAGCTTTATCACCATATTTAGCAAAGCCAAAGTATGTTGCTAAAGCTGTAAAGATCCATAATACTGCTTGTAATAAGTTGGCTTGTAAGTTTGTTAGTCCACCAGCTGTTTCGTATACGAATGGCATGAAGAATCCCATAGCACCAGCTACAAGGTTCCAGAACATGTATACACCGATCAAGAATAATAGCGATTTAATGTTAATTGCATTTGAGAATAACTCTTTATATGGATGTGGTTTCTCTCCACTGAGTTTTTCTTTGGCTTTCTGCTCTTCCCAATCCTTTGATTCGTTCAGATTTCTCTGTAGGCTCCAAGCAATGAAAGCAACTACGGCTAAGATAGCAAACAAGATTCTGTTACCCATTAAGCCAAGTGGTGCAAATAGAACACCTAATGTAAAGATAAGTGCTGGTCCCATTGACCAAGCAAATTGCGAAATACCAATATTTCTAGCACGATCTGTATCTTCAGAAGTTTCTGAGATATAAGTCCAACTTGCTGGAACACCGGCACCAACTGCGACACCTGTTACAATAAATCCAGCTAATAACATTGGAAAATTAACTGAAAATGTTACTATAAGTGCACCAAGTAAATATATAATCATATCGTAAGTATAAATAACTTTACGTCCATACTTATCTGACAAATGTCCACCGATCAACGCACCAATCGCTGATCCGAAGGCATTGGCACTCAACGCACCAAGTAAACCAACTTCAAAACTACTTAATCCAAATTCATGAGTCCATAAAGTCAAACCACTAGCACCAGCAACAATACAACCGGAATCTAGGAAGTTTGTTAACGATACGGCCATCGTTGACTTTAAAGATCCTTTTCCACTTGAATCACTCATAACTACACCTCACCCTGAATAAAATATTTGTTTGAGAAAACGCTCACATGTTGTTACAAGTTCCAATTTACAGTGAACGCTTACATTCTTAAATGTCATTAGCACAGGTCATTAGTGACATAATTACAGGGGGTAACTTTATGAATCCGCGTACAATAGCACGTTTAAAGCAACATGAGTTGATCGAAAATCGTCAGCTAAAAACTGGTAAACATATCGACGATATTCCGAATAGGGCGGTAAAACACTCTGATTCAACCAGTGAATTCAGGATTCTCAATAACTATTTTTTCAGAAATCGCAACATTTATATTAGTAAACACAGTCGATTTGCGGAGTATCCGGAACACACACATCAATTTTTAGAAATGAATTACATGTTAAGTGGTGAGTGTGATCAAATAGTCAATGGAAAACAGGTGCATTTGAGAAAAGGTGATCTTTTACTTATAGATGTCGGTTGTTCGCATTCAATATCGCGACTTGGTGAAGATGATATCTTGATCAATCTTTTGTTTAGAGACCAGTCGATCAACATCAACTTCTTGAGTGGTATGAGAAAAAGTAACTCGTTGGTTTACAACTTCTTATTAAACCGAGTATCCGGTGGAGGTAAAGTAACTCCAAAGTACTTGATTTTCAGAAGTGAACACAGTGAAGATATTAAAATGACTATGGAACAGATCATTGAGGAATATTATGAGAAGAGAGAATTCTCAGACACGATCCTTCAAGCGTATCTTTCCATATTATTAGTCAAACTAGTTCGTAATTATCACGTCAGTGCTCCAGAAGGCAGTAACGCCAAGCAAAGGTTGATCATTAATATCCTAAAAGATATCTCCAAAGACTATCGAGATATTTCTTTAACCAGTTTGGCAACTAAGTATAAGTACAATAAAAACTACTTGAGTAACGTTATTAAAAAAGAAACTGGTGATTCTTTTAAAGATTTATTAACTAAACAAAGATTGATCCAGGCTCACACTTTGATCACTTCAACCACCCTCCCTATAGAGGAAATAGTTGAAAAAATCGGCATGAAAAATAAGACTCATTTCTACAAAAAGTACAAAGAGTTTTATCAAAGGATGCCCGGTGATGATCGGAAATAAAAATTATTTAATTGATTTTTAAAATATTTTGTGAAATACTTATCGATGAGAAAACGTTCACGGTTATTTAGAAATAAATAAAAGTGAGGAATTTACACATATGAAAATTAAAGCAGCTGTAGTTGATAAAGTTAATGATCCATTCGTTATTAGAGATGACGTTGAACTAGCTGACCTTCAAGATGATGGTCTTCAAGTTAAAGTCGTTGCTTCTGGTATCTGTCACTCTGATGAAGCTCTTAGAAAAGGCGATGCAGCCTTCAGCTTCCCTGTTGTCTTAGGACACGAGGGTTCTGGTATCG
>NZ_RHOR01000006.1 GCF_003946625.1 Companilactobacillus kedongensis
ACTTCTTGTACATCAGCTCGGTACTTTGTCTTAGGCTTCCTTCAGATTCCACCTCGCGGTGAACACCCTTTCCCTCAACTAGTGATTCCGACTACTACGGCTCACAGTGGACTTTCACCACCAAGTTAACACCCATGCCGGGCGCACTGAGGACCGATCCGAGTCTCCGTCTCGAATCTCGGTTTGAAGCCTTGTAAAGTTCAACAAGTCTTCAAACACGCCCGATGGCGTAAGAGCTAAAGCTCTAACGCCAATACCACAGCTGGTAAATATTCTCAGATCTTCCAACTTGTTTAGTTTTTAAAAGAGTACAATCAATGTTTTTCTATAACAAAAAAAGGAGCTGTATCACGCTTGAGATAAATCAAGTATGATACAGCTCCTTTTTCGATATATTTTTAATTATATATATACTATCTAGCCGAAGATGACGTAAAGCTTGCCCGCAGTACAAGTGGCGTTATAACGGCGGTTTCCCGTTATTACAGCATGCAAGCCTTTGCGCCATCGTAGGCGGATTTTTAATGACCGCTTATTATTTCCTCAATTCGTTTTATCAAATGAGGCCAACTATTAGTTAGCACTGACTCCTTAACTGATTCGGTAAATTGTGGCTTCTCAAGTGCACCGGCAATCTGTTCTCGTAATGCAGCTTCAAGTCTATCGTAAAACGCTGGCAAGTCCTCTTTTACTGGCTCATCCTGATTGACCAATCTAGGAAGATCAACATAACTGATATAGCCACTTTTATTAACCGTATCCCCCAGTTGAGCCTGCAGAGCGGGAATTGTTGTCGTAACAACTCGAAGATCACAGGCCAGTGCTTCAATCGAAATCAAGCCGATGCCTTCATAATACGATGGCAATACAAAAACATCAGATTTTCTAAATACATCCGCTAGTTTCTTCTGTTCTTGAAATCCATAAAATTTAATTTGTGGATTTTTTTGATATGGTTTCAATTTTTCTTGAGCATATTCGTCTGCGTTACCGATCAAATTTAAAACTGCTTTAGGATACTCCGAACTGATTCGATCAAATACTTTGGCTAATGCAAAAACACCTTTGGCATCAGACATTTTCCCAGCGAATACTAGATCAACTGTATCTTTTTTAGGCTTAGGTGCCGGATAAAAAATATCAGAATCAAAACCACCACCAATGGTAGTAATTTTTTCAGCAGGAATATGATAGATATCCTCAATTTGTGTAGTTTCTGGATGACTAAGTGCAAATACATGCGTCAAACGATTCATATTAGTTACATATTTTTTCAAAAGATCCGGATGTTGATTTGCCTGACGAATGTCCGTCCCATGGCAGAAAGCATAAATCGGAATATTCTTTGTCTCCTGACAAACTAATGATGTTAAAAACCAGAGATGGTGCGTAAGAATGACATCCGGTTTAAAGGCATCAATAGCTTGATGAATTTTCTTGCGAAATACATCTTGCCATTCGGCGATCATTTCTGGTGTCATTTCACCATAAACAGTGCTTTTATATGGCATAACATCACTCATACCAGGTAGTGGAAAATCACAAATTTCATTAGGAAATGAGACTGGGAATTGCTTATTTTCTGGTAACACATCATATTTGAAGTCACCAAATCGACCATAGATACAGGCTTGTTGATGATTGTCCAAACCCTTTATAACATTAGAGAAATAAACACCACTGCCGGTTTTTGATGGAAGCTGCGCTTGAACATGTAGTATTCTCATTATCTCTCCTCCAATTTCGATACTTTATATTGTACATCAACACGAGTTCCTACTCTTAAAGGCTCCATCCGATTTAAACAAGTTACATGAAAAACATGTTTATTATAGTTAATTAAATAATTGATCGTAGAACCTTGAAAATCCATCTGTTCGATAACGCCATCCCCATTAGGATCATCCGTTATAACGATGTCCTCAGGACGGATGTAGTCGCCATTATCAAGTAAATTAGAATCTCCAATAAATTTCAAAACAAAGTGGTTTTTAGGCGTCGAATATAATCCTTGTCCTGTATCTATCTGCTGGATTTGCCCTTGATCCATTACCAAAATTTGGTCTCCAATAGAAAATGCTTCCTGTTGATCGTGAGTCACAAAAACCATCGTCATATTGAGCTCTTTTTGAATTTGGCGTAATTCATGTCGCATGGTCAAACGTAATTTTTCATCTAAATTGGAAAATGGCTCATCCAACAATAATAGTTTAGGTTCAACAATCAAACTGCGTCCCAAAGCGATTCTTTGTTGCTGACCACCACTGAGATCTTGAATTTTAGTATTGGCGAACTCATCCATCTGCAATAAATGGAGCATTTTTAGAGTTTTCTTTCGAGCATCATTACGACTCATTTTTTTAAATTTCAGTCCATACATCAAATTTTGCATGACATTCATATGGGGAAATAGACTATACGATTGAAAAACGGTCGTAATGTCACGTTCTTCAGGAGCTAATTTCGTAATATCTTTTCCATCCAAAAGAACTGCCCCCTCATCAACTGTTATAAATCCGTTTAGACAAGACAATAGGGTACTTTTCCCACAACCACTGGGACCTAAGACAACTAGGATCTTATTTTGATCAACACCAAATGATAATGAATGTAGAACGGTTTTACTTGAATATTTTTTAGTGAGATTTTTTACTTCTAAAAACATAGCCCCAATCCTTTCCGCTTAGACTGATCAATCCAAAGACAATTCCAGACATTACTAAACAAATCAAAATAATCATGCAGGCAATAACTGCGGCTACTTGATATTCTCCTCGTTGAACAACGTCAAACATTACCAAGGTCATCATATTTTGACCAGGATGAACTAAGAAAATGATTGATCCAATTGTAGTCATCGTACTAATAAACCCATTTAAAAATGTTATCGCAAATCCTTGTTTAGTCATCGGAAAGAAAACATCTTTCCATTCGTTAACTACCGTTCCACCAAGATCATGGACTGTTTTAAAATATGTCGGTTCGATCTGGCTAACAGATGCCTTAGCGGCTTTGGTAGCAAATGCCACCTGTTTAAAAATCACGTTGATAATAACGATGATCGAAGTTCCAGTCATTATTAATGGTGGTTTTGAGAAGGCGTACAAATATCCCAAGCCAAAGAATGTCCCTGGCAAAATATACGGAAATGTCCCAACCATTTCAATAAATTTCATAAATCGATCATTACGCACTTTACTGTAGTAAATAATCAAGAAACTGATCAAACTACCTAATAATCCAGCAACCAGACTGTACAAAATAGTTCTAGTAATGGTGTCATTGAGATATATTTGTGAATCAATGATCGGTTGTAAAGAAAATCGATAATTTCCCATCACTTTTACGGAGAAAGCATTCATAACGATCGATCCATATTGTAAAAGTAAGGCTAGATAAAAAATCACTGACAATATCACCGAACCTACAAAGAAGAAACCCTTTTTAGGTAGTGGAAAAGCCTTCATATTGCTGGAAAGACCATGATGTTGAACACTCATCTCACGATCGTATTTTATATATAAGAAAAAACCGATCAAGGCTGGAATCGCCAAAGTTAAGTTGATCAAAGCGGCTTTATGAATATCGCCCATACTTATTACGGCAAAATATCCTTCACTGGCTAACATTTTAAAACTTCCACCAATGATCGTTGGTGTTTGGAAGTCAGCCAAACTGCGAATAAAACTAATCAAAGCTACAACTATTAGACCTGGTTTCAATAACGGTAAAATAATATCTTTAATAACCGCATCAGTTCTTGCACCAAGACTTCTAGCACTATTGATCAAACTAGGTTCCAATTGTTTTAATAATCCAATCAACACTAAGGCATTCAAGGAAGCAAAACTCAATGTTTGCATGAGGATTATTCCCTGTGGTCCATAAGGATCAATTGTCATTTGCAACAAATCATGTGTGATCATCCCTCGACGACCAAAGAGTGTTATATAAGCCAATGACGTTACAAATGGTGGTGAAACCATTGTTATCAAAAGAAATACTCTAAGTATGCTTTGCCACTTTTTAGAAATAAAGACAAAACAAAGGGTCACTGAAACTGCTAGAAAAACAGACAAAACCATTGTAATGATAGCAACAAATAGCGAATTTTTGGTTAAATCAATATTTTGCATAAAAAAATTATTAAATGTTTCGCCAGGTTCATGTAATGCTTGAACAAAGATACTCAGATACGGATAAAAAATAAATAATAAAATACTAAGTGATATAACTATGTACACAAACCAGTTAGTAATTTTGCTACCGAGATGATTCTTGCCCATATTTTATCTCCTTTCACAATTTGAAAAAGCCGAGAGCAACTCTCGGCTTTTCGTATTACTTATTTTATTTATCTCCGACCATATCTGACCATTTGTTTAAGATAGAAGTTCTATCTGAACCAAAGTTCGATAGGTTTTCTTTAATGAGATCTTTTTTGTTTAATCCTAAATCAAGGCCCTTAATACCAGGCATGATAATTTGATCTGTATCTTTACCATCAAGTTTAGCTAATTCTTTCATATTCCTTGGTTCAAGCATGAAGTCGATGAAAGCTTCAGCAACTTTTTTACCAGGTGCGTTCTTAAATACAGCAACACCTTCGGGAACCCAAGGAATACCATCTGATGGATAAATTACTTTAAGGTCATCTTTCTTTGCAGCATCGAAGGCCATCTTGTCAACTGGAATAACTCCGATTCCAAATTCACCTGAAGCAGTCTTTTCTTGTGGATCTTTACCACGTTTGCCGTAGAAAGTAATATTATCATTTACTTTGTTCCAGTAATCCCAGCCAGCTTTTTCACCTTTTTTATCGATGATTCCTTTAACAATGGCATACATTGTACCGGAAACTGATGGATCACTCATAATGATTTCGCCTTTATATTCGCTCTTAGCTAAGTCATCCCAAGTCTTTGGAACAGGTAGGCCTTTTTCTTTTAGAACCTTTTTGTTAACTACAAATCCACCAACAGTTAATCCTTTAGATAACCAATAACCGTCTTTATCACGATATTTGGTACTGATCTTGTCGATCGAATTTGATTGATACTTTTCAAGCTGATGATCTGTCTTAGCTTGCATGAAGGCATCTAGACCACCACCAAACCAAAGATCAGCCATTGGCTTACTCTTATCAGCTTTCATTCTGGCAAGTACTTCACCACTAGACATTGATAAAACTTTAACTTTAGCCCCAGTTTGCTTGCTAAATTTATCAAATAGCGGTTGATAAGCGTCGGATGTTGCTACGACGTTCATCGTTTGACCCTTAAACTCTTTGGTTGTCTTGGTGTCAGACGATTTACTTGAACTCTTTGAAGAATTGTTCCCACATGCCGTTACAAGGACCAATCCCAAAAGAAATACGAATAAAAGTCCCAGACGTTTAATCGTTTTCATTCCTATAACACTCCCCTTTTATATAAGAAATACATTTAAAGTATAACTAATATTTTTATAAACTACAACGAAGTGTTAATGATTTCACATATTTATTTAGCTCTATTACTTTACCTAAGCCATTGCAGGTTCATTTTTTGATGTATTTGTTACAGGAACTTTATGTTCAGATGCATCAACTAATGTTGCTGCAACCATTGAACTAGTAACATTGGTAGTCGTTCTTGCCATATCAGCGAAAGCATCGATACCGGCAAAGATACTTACTAACTCTACAGGTAATCCAAGTGTGACAAACATTGCTGTTGCAAGCATGATGCCACCACCTGGAACCCCAGCTGTCCCTAATGACACTACTGGACAAAGCAAAACTATTACAGCAATTTGGAGAAATGAAACATTCATTCCCAAGGAGTTCATAGCATAAATAGATAGTAATGGCGGCCAGATCCCAGCACAACCAGACATTCCTACTGTGGTTCCCAATGGACCAACAAAATTAGCTATATTTTCGGAAACACCTTCCTTTTTAGTTAAGCATTCAACATACAAAGGTAGTGTTCCTGATGAACTTCTGGATGAAAAAGCCATCAATTGTGCAGGCATGATATTTTTAAAATATTGGATCGGTGATCTCTTAGCAACAAACTTCAATAGTAAACTATCCGTTACATACATGTGGAAGAAGCAGCCAACAAATGCTAAGACAATAATTGTTACTAAAGGCATCAAAGCTTTAGCGTCACTCGTTCCAATTGTATCTGCCATCAAAAAGATAATTGAATATGGTAAAAACTTAATAATTACACGAATAATTTGATAGACGATATCATGACAATCATCGATAAATGATTTAAAAGTCTTCATCGAATCTGGACGTTTGCTTGATAAAGCAACCACAGCTATCCCGACAATGATAGAGAAGAAAACAATTGGGATAACTTTGCCTTCGGCCATAGAAGTAAACAAATTATCAGAGAAAAAGTCCGTTATAACCTCCGTAAACTTAGGAATCTTCTCCACTTTAAATCCATTCACGACACTCAAATGACTGCCTTTACCAATTCCCGATCCAACGGCTAACGCTGCACCGACAATTGCGGCTAGTAAAGTTTGAAACAATAACCAAAACAATGATTTTGATCCGATTTTTTTCAATTGTTTCAAAGATTGCATTGAATAAATACTTTTGATCAGTGAAACCATCAACAATGGAATAACCATCATTGAAATGACTCTTGTGTAAATAGTTCCCAGAACGGCAACATAGGACGTGTATCCTTTAAAAATAATCCCTATGAAAATACCAACTATCAGAGCTACAACCGAAGTAAACGTAAAATTAGTTTTCCGGTTCAACACATAAATAAAATAACAGGCAACTAAAGAAACAAATAACGTACCTAAATTCATTGTTATATTCATCAAATCCCTCGCTTTGATAAATTTCTTTACTGTTCTTTTAGATTTGCTCAATAATCAAATCTATTTTCACCTCTTTTATTAGTTCTTTTAATTATTGAAGCATAGAACACAATTAGAATAACAAAAAAAGGAAACACCGAAAGCGTTTCCTTGTATGTTAATTCACTAATCTAATTTTTTTGATATTAATCTAATATTTTTGTTAAATTCTTTAGAGCTTGTTTTATTAAATACCCACTGTGGATAATTTCTTACTTATGATA
Source organism: Companilactobacillus kedongensis (assembly GCF_003946625.1). Lineage (GTDB taxonomy): Bacteria > Bacillota > Bacilli > Lactobacillales > Lactobacillaceae > Companilactobacillus > Companilactobacillus kedongensis. Next base: position 7,098 of record NZ_RHOR01000006.1, read on the forward strand.
AGTACGATGATTAATGATCATAAACGAACGATAGATCTGTTCAGTCATAACCAGGCGCATCAACTGATGTGGCAAAGTGAATTTACCAAAACAGACACTATAATCGGCTCGCTTAGTAACCTCTGGACTAACACCAAGTGACCCACCAATTACGAATGTAATGTCGCTAGTTCCATATGTGGATAAATCGTCGATCTTCTTAGCTAGTTCTTCAGATGTTAATTCCTTACCACGAAGATCTAGTAAGATCACATATTCCTTATCCTTGATTTTAGATAGAATCCTTTCACCCTCGACTTCTTTAACGTGAGCATCTTCTGCCTCACTTAAGTTCTCGGGGGCTTTTTCATCTGGACATTCCACCATTTGGAACTTACAAAAAGCGCCTAAACGCTTGGCATACTCGGCAATACCAGCCTTTAAATATTTCTCTTTTAATTTCCCTACTGTTACTAATTTAATATTCATTAATAGTCTCCTCGTAAATATAATAAGCAAAAATTGTCTCTTTGCCAAACAGTAAAAATCGAATTATCTTACTACTAATCTTATCCACATTTAATAAATAGTTTGTGTAAACCTGTGTAACATCCATAACCCCTGTTATATTAGGCTTTCACTACTAATTCATGTCAAGTTATTAGCACTTATTAACAGGTGGACTGTTAATTGTGGATAACTTGTCGACAACGTAAATATAAATAATTCATTAGTTTTACACAAGTTATCCACATATGTGGAAAATTAATTTTTATTCATCTACTAAAAAGCCGAAAAAAAACTGTCATTTATTGATAAATGTTCAAAAAAAGACGTGAAACTATTTAAATAATAGTAACACGTCTCATTTTATTCAGAAGTTTTTTTAGTTAAATGAACCTTAGATGTCTTCAACTTACCGTTATGGTAATATTGAACGCTAACCGTTTCGCCAATTGAATGCGAATACAAAGCACTGTGAAGGTCAGCAACCGAACTTACAGTTTTACCACCGAGCTTCACGATAACATCATTCTTGGATAATCCAGCCATTTTAGCAACTGATCCTGCAGTTGTACTATAAACAACTACACCCTTAGTTACTTTACTTGGCAACTTCAAACTTGATTGTGAATCATCAGTTATTTGATCCAAATCGACTACTTTAACACCTAATGATGGTCGCTCGACTTTACCACTCTTAACTAATTGATTAATGATCTTGACCACTTCGTTACTTGGAATGGCAAATCCGATACCTTCGACTGAAGTTCCATCGGTACTTGAAGCTAGTTTCATTGAATTAATACCAATTATCTGTCCCGCAGAATTGACCAGTGGACCACCAGAGTTACCTGGGTTAATAGCCGCATCTGTTTGAATAACAGTTGCTTCACCATTTGCTTGACCGGTATTTTGATCCTGTGTCTCAATAGTTCTATTTGTAGCTGAGATAATACCTTGTGTTACTGTCGTGGCATACTGGCTGCCTAATGGCGAACCAATGGCAATGACAGGGTCACCAGGTGAAATATTATCTGAATTACCAAAGTTTGATGTTGCAGGTACTTTGTCACCAGAAATTTCCAAAACAGCCAAATCGGTAGTGGAATCTGTACCGACTAATTTGGCTGACAGCTTAGTTCCATCGGCAAGGATAACTTCAAGTGAATCAGATCCAGAAACAACGTGGTTATTAGTTACGATGTAACCTTTACCATTTTGTTTAGCGTAGATCACACCTGAACCCTCACTATATTCCTGCAAATTAGCATTGGAACTATTTGAATCACTGTTAGAATTCTGATCATTTGATCCTGATGAATCAGAGTTACTATCGCCGGAATCCGAATTTGAATTTGAGTCTGAGTTACTGTCGCCAAACAGATCACCAAAGATAGACGATAAATCGCCATCACTATTCTGTTTCTGTTTTTGCAGGTTAACAACAGACACGACGGAATTACTTACTTTCTTATAGGAGCCAGACATTGTGCTGGCCGTATTTGCTTTGCTATAACTGACTTGGGTCGTTCCTGGAGAACCGTCAGATGCCGTATCAGCGACTCTATTTCCAAAGTAAGAGAATCCGGCAAAAGCTATCCCAACACCCAGCATGGCTGAAACAAAGGCTACTACGGCCGTTTTCAGCATTGAGTGATTGTTAGAGCCTCGCTTCTTTTCTTCTACTCTCGAATCAGTTTTATGGTTATTATCCATAAACATTTACCTCCCCAATACTCGATACTCTTAATATAACCTTAAATTTTGAACAAATTATGAACTAGATAAGATATTTTTTCAAAAAAAGCGCGAAATCTATTAAATTTCGCGCTTTTGTACTATTTTTTTACAAAGTTATCAATGGATCGGCAATTGCTGGATCAGTATCATGGATCGAGAAGTCGTGTTCAACTCCAAAATCATGATCTTCCAGAATATCAGCTACTGCTGTATGAGCAACTTTTTTGGTATTGTTCTCATGACTCAAATGTCCAAGATAAATTTGTTTAGTATTATTACCGATAATATCCATCAGAGTATGAGCACCGTCATCGTTAGATAAATGACCCTTTTCACTTAAGATACGTTGCTTCAAAGGCCAAGGATACATTCCATTACGCAACATTTCGACATCATGATTACATTCCAATAAATATCCATCCGCATTTTCAATCGTCTTTTGAACACGTTCAGACACATAACCGGTATCTGTCAAAATAACAAATTCCTTGCCATTATGATAGAACTTATAGAATTGTGGATCTGCGGCATCATGCGACACTGCAAAGCTTTCGACATCCAAGTCATCTAATGTCATTACTTTATTGTGCTCAAAAAGATTGATTTTTTCTTCTGGGACTTTGCCGATCTTTGGCATCATAGCATCCCAAGTCTTTTTGTTGGCATAAACGTTTAAATCGTAGCGTCGAGCAAGTACCCCGACACCTTTTATATGATCAGAATGCTCGTGTGTTACAAACAAAGAATCAATCGTATTGATATCTTTACCAACACTTTCTAATGATTCTTTGATTTTCTTGCCGGACATCCCTGCATCTACTAAAATATGGTGCTTAGGAGTTTCGATATAGGTAACATTGCCTGAACTACTGCTGGCCAAAACACTTATTTTTAAATCATCACTCACTATAATCTTCTCCTGTTGTTGAACTCTTGATCACATTCCCTGTGAAGGCATTGACCTTCTTTAGAGAATTTACTTTGCTATCACGGTTTTGGATCGTTACAAACCAAACCGGAATATAAATTGTACTGCCTTTTGCTTCCAATAACTTAGCATAAGCCAAGTTAGCGTAAGTTATTTTAGAATTATTGGAAATTTCGGAATTAGCATAGAGATTGATAATAATATCCTTCTCACTCTTAGTTGCTTCTTTTTCATGCAAGATCATCAAATCATGAATATATGTCTGTGTATACCCCGTAACCTTATCATCGTTGACTGTAAAAGTCAGTTGTGCCGTCTTATCGTAAACTTCTCCTAAATCCTTGTCTGTCTGTGAAAAAACAATCTGGCTACTTGTTGATTGTTGTGGCGAATACTTGTATTGGGTACCGAATAAAACATTTGATTCTTTTTTAATAAATTCATTGATCTTCTTTACACGATTATCTTTAGTAACAGTAATTGGTGTATTCAATGAACTTGTTAATTTATGGCTGCTTTCGTCATATTGGAATTCTTGATCACGTAATTTACCAACATTATTAACTAGAGCATCATTTGGCTTTGATCCCAAATAATAAGCCGAACCACTCTTAGTATCAAGTTTGCCAAAACTAATATCACGTTTTCTCATCTCAGAAACAGTTGACGTATTGGTACTGCTACTTGTGACAATTTGTTGACTGTTACGAAAAGATAGCAATAGGAACACATCTAACGATACAAAGACTATCAAGAAGATGATTTCAATTCTTCGAAAATCCATTACTATCCCTCCTCTGCAGATTCATTGGTCCAGTCTTGGTACGGGCGCCAATGATTATCAATTTTAATATAGTAGGTTGGAGTCAGGTCAACTACATTTTGATTCTCAGATTCACTTTCCCATTGGTATCCTGCTTGAATATCTTGAATATCGTTCACAGAATATCCGGCCTTATCCAATCCCTTGAGGATCGAAGTAGTAGACTTCAAAGTCGTCTCTGAATTAGAAGAAGGTACCGGAACTTCAAGAACCTTATTTAAGAAGTGTTCGGTCGTACCATTTCGACTAAAGCTTATCTTGATCGATCCAAATTGACTCTTCTTAAAGATCGGGAATCCTTCGACATATTCACGGAAAACTAAATCTTTATCGTTCCAGTCAGCATCATATAAACGTAGGTTAGAAACGGAGCTCTGCAAATTGACCGCTTTATTATAACCACGTTGATAAAAGGCCAACCTGTTCTTTGGAACAGAAGTATCGGTGTAATCATAGAAGGTCAACTCGCCTTTATCGTGATCTGAGATCAAGCGCTTGGTTTCACTGTAATTGTATGTATAAACATCACCATCTTGTGATGTAACTAAGTCATCACTGTTAGAGTCGAATAGTGCTGTTGTGTACTCTCTATCTTGTTTTTCATCAATAACGTATGAATAGGTCCTCATCTTGATCGGTTCAGTATAGAACGTAAAGACGCCGTGCTTCATCAAATTCAATCTAACTTTCAAATCGATATTTGCTTTCTTAGCCAGCTTCAAAATAGGCTCAGCCGCTGCATCTCGAACACTAACTTTATAGACAGCATAGTTACTATCATTGGCTAGATAGATGTTTTTATCGGTTTTATCATTCAAATTAATAATAATTCGATTGAATGAATAGTCTGTTGAATGTTTCAGAGTGGAGCTATTCAATAAATAACCTAACGTTCTCACCGTTATAGCGGTCGGATAAACTAGTTGAATCGCATTGTGCTTTTGAATGGTCTTCTGATATTTAGCACCATCCTTCTTGAAAACACGTGTGACCCGATCAAATTTCCAATCGTTCATAACATTTTGAACACTGAAAGAAATATTTTCTTCATTGTTGTAGATCAAGCGCTGATCAGTTCCGTCATGCCAAATAACTTGCGTAGGACTGATAACCTGATTGATCGGTATTTTATTCTTATCGGACTCAGTTGTCGTAACATCAACATTGCGTCCTCTTTGATAGCGTGCAGTATTCGTCCAGATAAAATAGGACAAAACTACACTAGTAATAACTGCAAAAACTAGCAGGATCTGTACAATTAATCGACTAAATTTCATCCCATTCTCCTCCAGTCTCATTAGGGTCAAAAGGCAGAGAAATATAGAATGTTGAGCCTTTACCTTCGGCACTGTTTACCCAAATTCTACCTTTATGCTGTTCAACGATCTCTTTAGAAATAGACAATCCTAGACCGGTACCACCTTGTTTACGCGAACGTGCTTTATCAACACGATAGAATCGATCAAAGACCTTCTTGATATCCTTTCTAGGAATACCCAATCCTTGGTCAGAGATACTGATAATAATATGCTTATTAGTTTCCAACAAGCGACACGTTATAACGCCTCCATCTGGTGAATACTTGATGGCATTATTTATAATGTTATCCATTACTTGCGTCATCTTATCGGTATCTAATTCAACCCAAAGATCCTTGTTAGTAAAGATTCGCTTGATACGATAATTCTTGACGACTTTTTTATCGTCTTCTTTAGCGTCAGCTTTTTCCTTTTTCAACATCATATCAAAACGATCCAAGATGTATGAGAAAAACTCATTGAAGTTGACTAATTCCTTATCTAATTTAGAACGACCTTGGTCCATACGTGATAAGTTCAACAAGTCTTGGATCATACGGATCATACGGTCAGTTTCCTCAGCCGTAACTTTTAAAAATTGTGGTGCTAGATCTTTATTTTCCCAGGCACCATTGTTCAAAGCATCGATGTAACTACTGATACTTGTCAAAGGTGTTCTCAATTCATGAGAAACATTGGAAACAAATTGACGACGTTCATCATCGATTTTTTGTTGTTCAGTAACATCATGTAGGACACAAACCATACCACTGATAAAACCACTATTTCTCTGAATTAGAGAGAAGTCTGCATTTAAGATCAATGAGTTATCGTCTTCGTCATCATCGTCCCCATCAGGTAGATCACTAGTTTCAATAATCATTGGTTCAGGATTCTCTAATAGTTGATCAAAGCTGATTCGATCATCAATACCTAAAGCTTCTACTAAGGGCTGACCATCAGCTTCTCCCTCTTCCTTATTTAAGAATTCCTGTGCCATTTCATTGATAACAGTAATGTTACCTAAACGATTAGTGGCAATAACACCATCAGACATTTGTGTCAAAACACTATCCAAACGCCTTCGCTCAGATTCTGAATTTTCTGTTGCTTCTTCAACTTTAACTGACAGGTCATTAACGGCCATCGCCAACTGTCCTAATTCATCCGGTGAATAGACACGAACTTGACCGGAATAATCTCCTTCAGCCATTCGTACAGCTTGTTGTTTCATTTCATCGATCGGACGAGTGATCGCACGGGCAATAAAAATTGCAATGACTGCTCCCAACAATCCGGCAACTAATGAAGCTGTAAGAAAAATAACAATAATATTATTTATACCTGAATATACTGATTCCATACTGGCTCTAACATAAATAGCCCCAACAACCGTACTATTATCAGGCGAAGAAACTGGTGAGATAGATTCGTAAGAACTACCTGTTGCCTTGTCATAGTAAATTTGAGTTATTTTCTTATCAGTATTGATACTCTTTTTAACTTGGTCTTTGAGAGTCTTAGTCCCGATCGACTCTTTATCTACGTCTTTGGTACCGACTATAATGCCGTTACGATCGACGATCTGCACATCAGTAATATCATTATTATTTCTTGTATAATCTTGAATAACATTACTGATATTTTCTTTAGTTTTTGAATCATTATCATTTAGACTTTCTGAAACTTGATTCAAACGGTAGGCTGGAATGACCACGGAATCCTCGAACTGTTGGACATTCTGCTCCTCTAATTGACGAACAAAGTATGCTCCAATGATTTCAATGGTGACTATCAGAATCAAAATAAACGATAATCCAATCTTGAAATTAATGGAATGTAAAAACACAAATCTATTTTTCAAATTTTCTCACCCATAATTACAGTCTTAGTTTCATTATACAGCTATGAAGATAACAAAAAAACTGACTCGCAACTTCAAGTCAGTTTTATTTGTTACATATTTTTCTAAACTTCAGAATCAGGATCTCTCAAATAATAACCTACACCACGTCTGGTCATTAACCATTCAGGTTGACTAGGATTATTTTCGATTTTTTCACGGAGTCTACGTACAGTAACATCAACTGTTCTGACATCACCAAAGTAATCGTATCCCCAAACTGTTTGAAGTAAATGTTCACGTTTCATTACTTGACCAATATGTTGTGCCAAATAATAAAGTAATTCAAACTCACGATGAGTTAACTCAATTTCTTTACCATTTTTAGTTACCGTATAAGCATCAGGGAGAATAGTTAGATCACCGATCTTTATTTCACTAACTTTATTATCTTCATTTTGAGCGTGCCTTTGTGTTCTCAAACGTGCTTTGACACGTGCAACTAATTCTCTATTAGAGAATGGCTTTGTGACATAGTCATCTGCACCTAGTTCCAAACCAATGACCTTATCGATCTCTGCGTCTTTGGCAGTTAACATGATAATTGGGGTGTCTTTAGTCTTGCGAACCGTTCTAGCTACTTCTAGACCGTCAATTACAGGCAACATCAAATCAAGTAGAATTAAATCTGGATCATCTTCTTCTACTTTATCCAATGCTTCTTGACCGTCGAAAGCTGTTATAACTTCGTAGCCTTCGTTCTCAAGGTTATATTTAACAATGTCTGAAATAGGTTTCTCATCGTCTACTACTAGAATTTTCTTAGCCATATTATCTCTCCTTGACTTGACCATTATACTAGTTATAACCTATTAAAACAAAATCAGCATAACTGAAGCTTAAAAATAAAAATTTTTATTTAAAAAACCCTTGCCCCTGATTTGTCCCTTATGGTATTATATAACTCGTTGATTGATAGATCACATGGGTGGCTAGCTCAGCTGGCAGAGCAACGGACTCTTAATCCGTGGGTCCAGGGTTCGATCCCCTGGCCACCCATAACTTAACCGATTACTTAGGTAATCGGTTTTTTTGTGTCTACAAATATTATAATATTTATAGACCTAATATGTTAAATAATAAAAGCCTAGGTTAGTAAGATTAGCAGCTATTGAAATAATTCAAATAATTTTAAAGTGGGCAAATATATAAGAAAGTTTAATAATTTTTTACATTGATATATAATTAGGACTAAGTATCAATGGAATGGTTAATCTAATTTGAAAGAACGTGATACTCATTTTGATTAGGCACAATAATTTTTTTAAGGATAATGGCAATCAATACGCTGGTGTTATTAATAATAATTAATGACTACATACCCCATCTAATCAAAACAATTTCTAAGATATTAGATGAAATTTCTGCTTTGTTAGATAGTATTAGTCTACTAATTATTAAGTTTAAGAATTTAAAAAAGCAAATTAAAAAGTAGGCCCTTATATTTAGCTTTGCCAGAAGCTAAACAGCCTACTTTTCAAAAAAGCAAAAACCATCCATTGTTACTTTCAAAAAAGAGGAGAACGGAACTCCTCTTTTTTGTTGCTCTAGAAAAATGCTTCAATATTCTATTGAGCTACAGCTCAATCTTAGCAACACAAAACATAACTGTCAACCAATTAAGATGTTTTATAAATGCCTTATAACATAAGGACATTTAAAAACAAAAGCTATGTGTTTTATAAATAATATTAATTTAAAACATCGAAAAAGACATATTTGCAATCATCCAAATATGTCTTTTTATTGTTATTAACTTTACTTCTTCAACCAAACTAATGCTTTTATCCCGGAGATTAAGAAAACAGGTATTGCAGGAATGAATATCACCATCAGGTAAACGATTCCACTTAGTCTTGCTGTACCCATTACTTCATTAAAGAATGGTGAGATAGTTACGAACAGTGAACTTATTGCTGAAAAGGCAACTGCCATAACTAGTTTTGGATTGCCAAAAGGATTTCTGTGGAACAATGTCTTAGAACTTCTAGCGTCAAAGACATTCCACAATTGACCGAATACTAATGTTAGAAAAGCAACTGTCTGTGCTTCTTCAACTCTCATCCCACTTCTAGCAGCCAATACAAAGGCTACAAAGACAACCAATCCCATTGTTATACCACGAACGATAATTCGACTCATCATCCCGTTAGCTAAGATCGACTTATGCGTGTCACGTGGTGGTTCATTCATGATATCTGACTCTGGAACATCATATCCTAAAGCAAATGATGGCAACGCATCGCTGACCATATTTACCCATAACACCATCAAGGCGGTCAAAGTTGGTGTATTACTACTAACATTACCAATATCATGAGTGATCAATAGCAGTCCTAATAACAACGACAAGACTTCTGCCACATTAGTCGTCAATTCATGACGCATAAAGTTTTTGATATTTGTAAAAATAGTTCTACCAGCTTCAACTGAATGCTCGATCGTAGTGAATTTGTCATCTAATAAGATCAAATCAGCAGAATCTTTAGTAACATCTGTCCCATTTATACCCATCGCTACACCAATATCTGCCGCACGTAGAGCTGGCGCATCATTTACACCATCACCTGTCATAGCGACAACTTCCCCATGACGTTGTAATTGATTAACAATCCTTTGTTTATGTTCTGGTGAAACACGTGCGTAAACTCTAATATCTTCAACTTTATCAAATAATTCATCATCTGATAGTTTATCGATCTGCTTACCTTCCATTACTTGCGTGCCCGTATGTGAGATGATCCCTAACTTAACCGCAATAGCTTGCGCTGTTTTGGCATGGTCCCCAGTGATCATCACAACATTTATATCGGCGTTATGAAGCGTTTCAACTGAATCTCTAACTTCTTCTCTTGGTGGATCAATAATCCCGGCCAAGCCAAGTAATGTAATATCTTTTTCTAGATCTTCCATTGAGGCATTCATAGCTTCATCTTCAGATATAATTCTTTCACCAACTGCTAAAGTTCTCAAAGCTTCATTAGCGAATTCATCGATCTTAGTTTCAAATGCTTTATTGTCAGTATTGATGGCAATATTCAACAGTACGTCAGGTGCACCTTTAGTTAATACCTTATACTCATCGCCACTTTTAATAACAACACTCATCATTTTTCTCGTACTATCAAATGGAAAGACTCTTAAAATATCATAGTCTGTCTCATCTTTTTTATTTAATAATTCATGTCGATCTAAATTTAACTTTAACCCTAGAACTACTAAAGCAACATCCGTTGGGTTCCCAAAAGGTACATAATTTCCATTCTCATCCCTTGATACGTTTGCCTCGTTGTTCAAAATACTAGCAATGACAAACTTTTTGGCTGAATCAATTTTATTTGAAGGTGTTATTTCACCTAAAGGATCGTATCCACGTCCTTCCACTTCAAATTCAGTTCCGTCAGCAAAAAATCTCGTTACTGTCATCTCATTTTTAGTCAATGTACCTGTTTTGTCAGATGCAATAAAAGTTGTTGACCCCAATGTTTCCACGCTATTGAGCGATTTGATCAGACCTTTGCTCTTAGTAAGAACTGTCGCACCAATTGTTAGAACGATCGACAATACTGCAGGCAAAGCATCTGGTATAGCGGCCACGGCTAAAGCTATCGCTGTGGACAAGATAGCTGCAAAACTAGTGAATGAAAATGTTCCCGTTGTTAACCATGTCTTCAATGATCCAGCTACAAGCGTGAATAATACCACACCACCAGCCACATACATCAACTTACGTGTTAAGTCATTTACTGTTTTCTCGATTGGAGTTTTCTGATCCTTTGTATCTTTTAACAGACCAGCAATTTTTCCTAATTCTGTTTCCATTCCTGTCGCAACTACAACTGCGTACCCATTACCATTAGTTACTGTTGACCCAGAATATCCCATATTTTTACGGTCACCAAGATCAGTATCTTCTGGTAAAGCATCAACTACTTTTAAAATTGGATCTGACTCACCTGTTAAATGTGCTTCTAAAACTTGTAATTCTGATACTTTGAACCAGCGTACGTCAGCTTCAATAAAATCGCCCATCTTTACACTGATAATGTCCCCAGGTACTAAAAGATCAACTTTAATTTTTTCCCAATCACCATCACGTAAAACTGATACCTGATGATTATTCATTTCTTTTAAACTATCAAGCGACTTTCTAGCACTGACTGTCTGCCATACTGACAAACCACTATTGATAAAAATCAGTATTAGAATGGCGATTGCTTCATAGAATGATGACATTGCGTGCTTAACATCACCGTTTTGTGTTAAATCATAAACGCCACTTACCAGAGATAATAAAACCGCTAGCAACAAAATTATCACTAGTGGTTCTTTAAATGAGTGGAGCAACACTTTCCAAATCGGAGTAGGCGCTTCTTGTTGTATTTCGTTTTTACCATATTTCTCAAGACGTATTTTGACTTCATCTCTAGTCAATCCTTCATGACGACTACTATTTAATTCTTTTAACACATCTTCTTTATTTTGGTTGTAAAACATATCCGCGCCTCCCTTGAATTAGTTTTTATTTTACTTTTGCATAAGTGACTACTTATAGATTAACAAATATTTTTATAGTACGCCAGACTTTTTAGCATTATTCTTGACATTTTCTTCTGATTTTTGATTAATAAAAAGATCTCTTCATATATACATGACGAGATCTTATTACAAAAAATTTTTACATGTAACCTTCGGCTTCTTTTCGCGTCATCCAAAAATGAATCCCGCCAGTTGAGTCGACCCATCTGTTGGGGTTAAAGTTATTAGCTACAATAACGTGCCCTACACGATAGACAAAGTTTGGATCAACATAAGAAATGGCATCATGGTAAATGTCATCAGTATACATATCATCGATTGTCATAACTTTGGCTTTATCACAGCGACATGAATTAGCCGTTGCCGATGTTCTCTGAGCATCTGCTGGGATCAAAAGCTTCACGATTCGATAATCAAAACACTTCTTATATCCTAGAAATGCACCCTTTTCTGGGCAATGCATTCTAAAGTGTTGCGTAGCTTTATCATAAATAATTCCAGTTAAATCAGCATTTTCTAGCATAGAGTGAAACATATTAGCACCAGAAATATCACTGTAACTCAAGTCACATCCACGAAGATCAGCACCAACTAATGATGCATTTTTTAATGAGGCATGTGAGAAATTACAATTCTCAAACAGACAATTGCTAAAATCAATGCCATCCAAGTCAGCTTTAGAGAAATCCACATCATTGAAACGGACATTATTATAATTTCTATTTGATAAATCCTCAGTAGTAAAATTTTTATCGATTATTTGTTCAACCATATCTAGAACCTCTTTTCGTTCATCTTGCAAACGTTTCCCTTAATACTAAGTGTAGGTCAAATAGTGAATTTAATCACTATTTTTAGAAGTTTAATTTTAGAATTTAGGAAAGCGTTTACTCATATGATATACTCGTTACGGAATCAGTATCTAGGTCGATAAACATAGGATTATGCTTGCCACCCAGAAACATATTTTAGGCATATTCTTCAACTCATCACCTGTAATTTTTTGAAAGGATATATTGATTATGTGCTTACAAGAAGAAACCAGAACCAACTTTATCCAAGCATTAAAAAATGGTGTAGTTCCAGCTACCGGCTGTACCGAACCAATTGCAGTTGCCTTTGGAGCAGCAAATTGCCTAGCCTATCTGGAAAACAAAGATATTCAAAAAATTGAAATTAGTGTTTCTTTAAGTGTTATGAAAAACGCTATGGCAGTGATCGTTCCCGGTACTGGAAAACCCGGATTGTTGATTGCAGCAGCTACCGGTGCTATTGCTGGTGATCCAACCGCCGGATTGAACGTTATAGCCAACTTGACAGATGACGATTTACCTAAAATAAATAAACTCGTCGAATCTGGAAAAGTCTCTGCGAAAATAGCTCCGGTTGAAGATAAACTCTATGTTGAGGTTATCGCGACTGATAAAGAAGACACCGTAAAAGTTTGTATTGCTGGTGGTCATACTAATATCTTCTTAATTCAAAAAAATGATCAAGTGATATTTTCTAAAAATCGCCCTGCAGCATACTCAGTTTCTGAATCACAGGAATTTCTTCAGACTGTAAAGTTCAAAGATGTTTGGAATTTTGCTCAAACTGAACCATTAGAAAATATTTTCTTCATTAAAGATTCGGCAAATTTAAATATGGCCTTAGTAGATGATGGTTTGACACATAGCTACGGACTTAATCTAGGAAAATCTCTAAAAAACTCTCCTCTAGATTCAGCAACAGATGATTTCTCTAATAAATTAATTTCATACTCATCCGCGGCTTCAGATGCCCGAATGGGTGGTTCCCAACTACCAGCTATGACAAATTCCGGATCAGGCAATCAGGGGATTGCCGCTACTGTTCCTATTTGTGTAACAGCAAAGTATGTCGATGCATCAGAAGAACAATTAATACGTGCCTTGACCGTATCCCATCTGACTGCACTCTACATTCATGCCTTCTTACCCGTTCTATCAGCTTATTGTGCCGTAGATTCAGCTGCTATGGGTGCTGGTGTAGGTTGCGTTTATCTATTGAAAAATGATTATGAAATGGCTACTGCGAGTATTAAAAATATGGTGGGAGATGTTTCCGGAATGGTCTGTGACGGTGCTGGTTGTTCCTGCGCTATGAAAGTGGCAAGTTCCGTTTCATCAATGTATCGTTCCATGAATCTAGCTATTCAAGGTATCGTAATTCCTGGAAGCAATGGTTTAGTTAGCGATGAAGTTGATACCACTATTCGTGGATTAGGAGTTCTTGCTACAGATGGACTTAAAGAAACCAATCCCGTTATTTTGGATATTATGATGAGTAAGTAGCCGGGTTTCCGCTTCCGGAAGTGAGGACTTCGTGCCTGCTGTGGAACCGACACGAACCAAGGTTTCGTGTCTCGATTTTGAGCTTTGCTGTCGCAAATCTCAGAATCGTTCATGGTGTACGGACGAAATCGTCCTACGCCATTGTCACTGCTGGCGCGAATTCCTCACTTCCTCCAGCTCTTTTTATGACAATTATTGTATAAATTTAAAATGGCTACATCTCAAATAATATTGAGATGTAGCCATTTTTGTATTGAATCTCATATATTAATAAACAAAACGGAGGTTAAGAGTAATTCCACCAGTTGTGGTTGTGGCGTTGGAACGTTGGTTTTCCGTTCTTACACCACGGACGATTTGAAGATTTGCGAAATATGCAAAGCTTCAAATTGAGTCTTCGGACCTTGACCGAAGATGATCCCACAACAGGCGATATTACTCTTAACCGGAGACCAAATCTATTTTATAGGATCATAATTAGCCCGAGGACCGCCAACATATTTAGGACGTGATCGTAACGCCGTTACATGTGCTGATCCTAAAGTGTCCTTTGTTGGGCGCACTGGAACTTGAACGAACTTAACATGCATGCCTATAAAAGTATCACCTATATCCAATCCCGCTTGAGCGGTAACATGCTCCACCTCTACTGGATCTTTAAACTGTTTAAACGCCTGAATTGAAGCTGCACCGCCAGCATGTAAAGCTGGAACTACTGAAACAACTTCTAAGTTATTATGTTTAGCAACTGACTTTTCTACTACTAAGCTACGATTAATATGTTCACAGCCTTGAACAGCTAGATTAATTCCTTTAGGAGTTAAATTAGCTAATAAAGTCTTGATGATGACTTCACCAACATCTAAGTTAGAATCTTTCCCAATCCGTCCGCCTGCCACTTCACTAGTAGAACATCCCAAAACAAACAAATCGCCATCTTCTAAATTTGCGGCACCTAAAACATCTTTAACAATACTATCTAAATCATTTTCTATCTTATTTAAATCTACTACCATAAATACACCCCTAAACTAAGTTGGGTCTGAATTTAACTAAACTTTCTACAATAAGTAATGTAACTGCCATACCAAAACCAACTTGAATAATATTACTGAAAATTGATGCAATGCCTGCTGGCCAACCGAATAACAAAGCTGTTGCCAAGCAATAACCAACTACCATAATGATGCTTCCGATAAGTAACGGAATAATTGTATTCTTGATCTTTTTATTTCTTTCTGGTGTGAAGTAAGCGACCGCTGCACCTTGTAGGCCGTGAATAATCAGAGAGAATAAACACCATTCTGGATAACCAGAAATAATATCAATTAAGAATCCGCTGACTGCTCCAACGGTGAAGCCCATTGGGTTTCCGAATAAAATTGCACTAGTATAAATACCTACTTCACAGAGCGTTACGATTCCCTTTGTTGCAGGAATGGGAATGATAACAAGTAATGACAAGCTGACGGTCATAGCAATTAAAATTGCCGCCAAAGTTATTTGTTTAACTGAATTATTTTTCATTATTTACCCCTAATGTCGATAAGCGCCTTGCCAGACGCTTCCTAATTGAGAATTTATTTTGATTCCTTTTTCAATTCCTGAATGTACAAACCTCTTAGCGAAATACACTGATTCTGGTAAAGGCTGTCCTAATGCAAGTTCAGCCGTTATAACGGCTGAAAACGTACAACCTGCACCATCAGTCGTATTTTTAGATATTTTAGAACTTTCAAACCAATAATCTCTGTCCTCATATCTTAAATAATCAACTGCCATATCTCCGGGAAATCTATTGCCCCCTTTGATGACTACATTTTGGCAACCAAATTTTTGGATTAAGATTGCGGCCTTTTTTATATCTGCTTTAGTCGCAATTTCTTTTAGACCACTTAGTTGCTTGGCTTCTTCTAAATTGGGTGTAACTACGTAGGATAAAGGTAACAGTTTATCCTTTAAAACATCCAAATAGTCAGTTTCTATTTGCGTACTGCCTTCTTTAAATACCAATACTGGATCAACTACTAGCGTCAATTCATACTGAGATATTTTATGGCAAATACTTTTAATAGCTGACAAATCGCCAAGTAATCCGGTTTTGGCAAAATGAATCGGTAATTGATCTAAAATTGAATCCAATTGCTGCAAAATAACAGCTGAATTGATTTGATTTAAAACAACTTCATCATTAATGATCGAAGCAATACTAGTTAAAGCACTGACGCCAAAGACATCTAGTTCTTCAAACGTCTTTAGATCAGCCTGAATTCCACCGCCGGCTAAACTGTCTGAACCAGCAATTGTTAAAACATCCTCCATCAATTTACCTCCCATTTAAGAACAAGTATTACGTTAGACTGGTTTTACTACAACATCCAATTGGCTTGTTTTTTATCCAGCCAATTATTATACTAAAGAAAATTTACCCGAGGTGGATTCAAAATGATCAATTGGCATGATGATTTACCCGACATTAAACCTAAATATTTGGCCATAACAAAACTCATCAAGAGTTTGATTCAAGAAGAAAAACTATTACCTGGTCAAAGACTTCCCTCTGAAAGAAAATTGGCACAATTATTTGAAGTCGATCGTTCAACCGTGACTCGAGCACTATTAGAATTAACATCATCAGGTTTGCTCATAAAAAAAAGTGGTAGCGGGACCTATATTTCCCAACTACCACAATTACATGCATTGCCAACCAGAGTTAACTGGCATTTATTTTTAGAGAACAACAAAACAAGTTACTCATCATATCAAAGTAAGATCACTCAAACACGTGCCTTGGATAATGGGAAAATTTTAGACGCTGCTGGAAATGAATTGCCAATGGAATTAATTCCCAATTTAGGCTCACTGCAGATGAATTGGCAAAGTTTCTTACTTGCTCAAAAACAATCTCAGGATGCTGGTTATTTACCGCTGATTCAAACTATCGGTCATATCCATGAACAAAAAAAGCAATTTAAATTGAACGATCAGACACTTTTGATTACTGGAGGTGCACAACAGGCATTGTTACTGGTCTTGAGAAGTTTGCTCAATGTTGGTGATTCTGTGGCCTTTGCTCAACCCTCTTACTTTAATTCCAGCGCTATCTTCAAAACTGTTGGTGTTCGTACTTTTCCCATTCCACTAACAGATACGGGCATGGACCTAAACATATTAGAAGATGTTATTCTAAAGCATCGCATCAAACTATTGATCCTTAATCCTACTTTTCAAAATCCCACGGGTGAAATTATTTCTCTTGAACAACGTCAAAGAATTCTAAAATTATGCCAAGAATATCAAATAGCCATTATTGAGGATGATGTTTTTGGGTGGCTGGTAGATTCTAAAGATGAAGTCCCAACCTTTAAATCACTGGCTCCAGAAAACGTGATTTATATCAGTTCCCTTTCCAAACTACTAGGTTCAAGTACTAGAATTGGCTCGATCGTAGCTCCAGAAACTATTGGTCAACGCCTATTACAAGTTCAAAAAAAATTGGATATCGTCCCCAGCATGCTAGCCCAGGTTATGGCCAATCTAGCTCTGACCGACGAAACATTAAATGCCGAAATCAATAAATTAACCAAAGAACTAACCACAAGACGCAACAATATCACTAAGATCTTGCAAAACTTAAAACCAGATTGGAATTTTAAAACACCCAAGGGCGGTTTTTACTTATGGATCAAACAATCTGATCCTGATATTTTTGAAAAACTACTAAAAGAAAATATCTTAGTCAAACCCGGTCCGATATACGGCACAACTAAACAAGATTTTCGTTTCAACTTTGCTAACTTTGATTTAGACAAACAGAAAAAATTACGCTCAGCACTGGCAAAAGATAAGTAGTATATTTAGTTATAATGATTTTAATTAGGGGATATTCACATGGGGAGTTTTAGAGATTTCAGAGCACTAAATCACACATTCTGGATTAATTTTTGGAAATATAGCCAAATTATCATTTTAGTGGAAATGTCGATAAACTTAATCGTCATTCCAATTTTAAATGTTCTAACAAACGGTATTTTAGACTGGGGAAATGTTAGTTACGTTTCATACACTAATATTTTAGATTTGATTACTAAAAAGCCACTGGTAATACTGGGATTACTATTCATTCTGTTGTTGATTTTGATCTTGATATTCTGTCAATTCACTTTACTCTTAACCAGTTTCCAAGCTATCAAATCAAATGCCAATTTACGCTGGCGTAATTACTTCAAGGATGTCTTTAAAAATGTTTATCAAATGTCATTTAAAGGATTCGGTTTCTTCTTACTATACTTTTTACTAGTCTTACCGATCGGTGATATCGGATTTTATTCAAATTTGTTAAACAAAGTGAAAGTTCCAGAATTCATCTTAGAATGGATCTTTCAAGAGCATTTCTATGTTGGTGCACTATTAATCATTTCATACATAGTTATCTTTTATATTGGATTACGGTGGCTATTCGTTCTGCCAGCAATAATCTTTGAAAATAAAACTATTAGACAATCGATTCATTACAGCTGGAATAAAACTAGAAATCGCACACTTCACTATTTGTTGATTTTTTTGATCATCTCAACCGTTGTGCCAGTAATATTTGAAAGTATCTTATTTCTTATCATTGGATTACAGTGGGTGATCGACAAGATTCCTGTTGTCAGATTCCCGATGGCAGTTATTAACATGACGATCGTTCAAATCGTCAATTATTCCGCTAGTATTTACGGAACATCAATTGCGGCTTTAATAATCCTCAGTAAAACAAAAACTTCATACTTTGCTTCAACGAGAAACAATAAAGCACACAAGTGGTTCTGGGCTTTACTCGCTGCAGGTATCCTTTTCAGTTTTATGAGTTACAATACCGTTTATTTCAAAGGTTGGTTATTAGAACGTCCCGTTACAATATCCCATCGCGGTGTGGATGATGGTAATGGCGTTCAAAATTCCATCCCAGCACTAAGAAAAACTTCCAAAGAAAAACCATCTTATATCGAAATGGATATTCAAGAAACCAAAGATCATCAATATGTCGTCTATCACGATACAACTTTAAAAGGCTTAGCAGGAATTAAAAAACGACCTAGTCAGATGACTTTGGAGCAACTAAAAAAGATCAAAATTCATGAAAATGGAAAAACTGCTCATATTGCAAGCTTTGATGACTACCTAGCCGAATCCACAAGATTGCATCAAAAACTATTGATCGAATATAAAGATGTTAAGGGAAATAGCAACCATTTTGTTAAGGGATTTGCTCACAAATACAATCGTCAATTGCAACATAACGGCGATATGGTCCATTCATTAGACTACAATTATATTCAAGAAAGTAAGCGTTATATGCCCAATGTCCCTGCTAGTTATATCCTATCTTATAATCTATCTGGTGTGCCAAAAACGCATGCCAATGCTTTTACTATGGAATATACGACCTTGAATTCTACTTTTATCGATGAGTCACATGTACTTAATAAACAGGTCTTTGCTTGGACGGTCAATAATTCTAGTTCAATGGATCAGATGATTTTTCTTGGTGTTGATGGAATAATAACTGATAATTTAGCGGATCTGAAACAAGAAATAAAAAATAATTTCGATGAATCTTCTTATTCAACGAGAATTCTTAATTATGTAGTTCAAATGCAGAAACCCTTTTAAGTTGTTATAATTAAATCATTAAATATGCATCAAAATAGGAGGAAATTAAATGAAACAGCGTAACATTGGTGAGACAAGTTGGGAAGCTTCAGCAGTGGCTTTAGGTATTATGCGTATGAATAAGCTTACTTCGGATCAAGCTGTCAAAACTATCGAAGCAGCCTACGATAGTGGAATTAATTTCATAGATGCAGCCGATGTGTATGGAAATGGCGACTCAGAAAAAATTTTTGGTGAGGCTTTGAAGAAAAGCAACATAAGCCGAGACGACCTCTATATTCAATCAAAAGGTGGAATTATTGCCGATACACGTTATGACTTTTCTAAACAACATTTAATTGATGCTGTAAACGGAAGTCTAAAACGTTTGGGTGTAGATTATTTAGATTCATTTTTACTACATCGTCCCGATCCATTAATGGAACCAGAGGAAATTGCCGAAGCTTTTGATGAATTGCAAACTAGTGGTAAGGTTAGACACTTTGGTGTTTCAAACTTTAATCCACAACAATACTTGATGGTTCAAGAAGCTGTCAGCCAACGTTTGATCATCAATCAATTACAATTTAGTATTATGCATACTGGCATGGTCGATTTCGGTATGCATTCCAATATGAATGACTCCCGTTCGATCAATCATGACGGAGGTATTCTTGAATTCTCAAGACGTATGGGTGTTACTATCCAAGCTTGGTCACCTTTCCAATATGGGTTTTTCGATGGCGTATTTATCAATAGTGATAAATTCCCAGAGTTGAATCAAAAACTCCAAGAGCTCGCCGATAAATATGGTGTAAGCAAAAACGGTATTGCTACTGCTTGGATCTTACGTCATCCTGCAGATATGCAAGTCATCATTGGAACAATGAATCCGGAACATATTATTGACAGTGCAAAAGGTGCTGATGTAGATCTTACTAAGCAAGAATGGTATGACATTTACTTCGCAGCCGGTAACGATTTACCATAGAATTAATCAAGATCAATCGGAAGATTGGTCTTTTTTTATTAACAAAAATATTATTGGTATATAATTTAATTACTGTTATATCGGGATTAAATAATAATTGGGCTAATTATTGTATTAAAAAATAGCCAGGATCTATAATTACGTTTGATTAAAAGATAAGAGCATTTATTGCTAAGGGAGATGTTAATCATGCGCATTAAAAGATCTAAGCTTTTAATTGCAATGATAACGGTCATATTGGCCCTTTTAGCATGGATAGTTCCAAGTTCTGAGACTGCTCGTGCCGCAACTACCGATATTCAACCATTATCATCTATTCCAGTATCTGGATTAGACGCTGGAGATGCTGTTGTAACAAATTCAAGTGGTAATGTCGTGCAAAACGGCGATACCATGTATACTTGGGAAAAATTCAAGGTAGATTATCAATGGTCAATTGCCAACGATGTTCCTATTAAAGCTGGTGATACCGCACCATTCACTTTACCTGATGGTATAAGTTCCAGTGGTGATTTGAACAATATTCCAATGTACAATGACGAAGGTGTTCAAATTGGTACCTTTACACTAAAGGCCGGTCAAAAAACTGGTACGATCACCTTTAACGATGCATTCTCATCGGCAACACAAGATAGAGAAGGAACTTTGCATTTCAATGGTACTGGTACACAAACTAATACCGAAAGTCCTGGCCATTTTGATTGGACTGTCAACAAAATAGGCTGGTTAAACGAATACGACGAAAACGGACTTCCAAAATATGTTGTCTGGAATATCGCCTTTAATCCTAACAGTCAAAAATTATCTAACGTCGTTATAACGGATACATTAGGACCCGGACAAACTTACGTTAATAGTAGCGTAAATGCCTCTGCTGGTTCCTTTAGCGACAATGGTAATTTTGTACCTAATGGATCATATTTAACACCTAAAGTTACCGTTAATGGCGACAAAATAATGTTTGACTTCGGTAATATTGATACTGCCGTTAATATGACTTTTAGAGTTGAAATTGAGCCTAAAGCTGACGCCGGAAACAACTGGTACGACAATGCTTCATTATCATCTGATCAAGTTTCTGGTAGCGTTGGTTCTGACGTAAGCTGGGGTGGATCTGGTACCGGAACCGGTAACATCCTTGGAAATATTATCTTTGAAAAACGTGCCGATAATACTGGTAACCCATTACCTGGTGCTGTTTATGAACTCAGCGATTATAAAGGCAATGTCATTATGAGTTCCATTACTACCGATGAAAATGGTAGTTTCAGCATTCATGATTTACCCGTTGGAACCTATGTATTAAAAGAAATTAAAGCTCCTGACGGATATGCGTTAAATACTGAACCAATTACCTTTAGTGTCATGGGTGATACCAGCATACCAATTGATCTTGAACAATCTGATAGTCTTCTTCGAGGAACTCTTGGATTAACTAAATATGACGGAGCAACTGGTGATGCCCTTGCTGGAGCTGTCTATAATTTACTAGATTCTGAAGGTCACGTTATTAAATATGGACTCACTACTGACGAAAATGGTGCACTTAGTGTATCCGGATTAAAACTTGGCAAATATTCACTTGTCGAGACTAGCGCCCCTGAAGGATATTTAGTAAATAAGAATCCAATTGAATTTGATTTAACAAGTGGAAATAATTACCTCATGTACCAAGCTAATGACTATCCAATTTCATCCGGTGAAGACCAATTTGGTAATCTAGACTTCACTAAGACTGATGCAACAACTGGATTTGTCGTACCAAATGCTGTCTATGAATTAAGAGACGCAAATGATAAAATCATGAAAAACATTACAACCAATCAAGAAGGTAAGATTTATCTAGAAGGATTGGCTGAAGGAAAGTATTCATTAGTTGAAATCAAAGCCCCTGAAGGATATGTCCTTGACAAAACACCAATTTACTTTGAAATAAAAGCTAACCAAACCGTTGATGCTTCGGCCAAAGATAGTCAGGAATTACCTACAAATCCTGGTGTCACACCTCCTACTGAACCTGAGAATCCTGAAGAACCTGAGATACCTGGCGTTACACCTCCTACCGAACCTGAAAATCCTGAAGAACCTGAGATACCTGGCGTTACACCTCCTACCGAACCTGAAAATCCTGAAGAGCCTGAAATACCTGGTGTTACACCTCCTACTGAACCAGAAAAACCTGAAGAACCTGAACCCGAACCTGAAGAACCTGAAAATCCTATTGAGCCTGAGAAACCTACTTATCCAGAAGAACCCAGTGATCAAAATGATGAAGAACTACCTAGCGTAAAGCCTGTGGAACCTTCTCCATCTGTTCCTATTAAACCTGGTCAACCTGGAGTTATAACCGAACCTAACTTCCCAGAAACATCTCAATCTGGAGGATCAACTTCAACCGGAAAAGGTAGATTCCCTCAAACTGGCGATGCTAAAACTACTTTAATTATTGTAGCTGGATTTGCTGTTTTGATGTTCGTACTCGGACGTATAATCCGTAAATATGATAAATAGATCCTAAAATAAAATCCGCCCCATCCAAAAGGATGAGGCGGATTTTTTATCTTTCCATAGATAATTATGTACGCATTTTTAACCCAATACAAGACTGTTATTTAACGGCATATCGTAATATCATTTAATATCTAAAACAATTGTGGAGGTATTTTATGGATAGTACTTTTGATTTAGAACAAGCACACCTAAAAAACGTTTATCAAGAATTGAGCAATACTTTAAACAGTGTTGAAAGACTGATTTCTGATAACTCTAAAAATGCTAGAGATTTCAAAAGGCAATCTGGACACGATACAGCTTTAAACTTTGACAGTTACGCTGATAATCTTGATACTTTCGCTTCTATGGAAACAATGAATAAACAAATCGACTATTTTAACAGTAAGCAAACTCAATTAGAAGTTATTAAAAGCAAAACTAAACAATTACTGCCTAGCCCATATTTTTCTAGGATCGACCTGCAATATCCCGACGAAACCGAAGCGATTCCCTTTTATATTGGATCAACTGGATTTTCCAAAACACCTGAAGAACCCTTGGTAATAGATTGGCGTTCGCCTATCGCTGATTTATATTACAACAATAAAATTGGTAAAACCTTTTACAATGCCAATAATCATAAAATAGATGTCGACGTAACTACAAGAAGACAGTTTTTACTACACGACGACGTACTTCAAGATATTTTCGACACCGACGTAGCGATTCAAGATCCACTACTAGTCAAAACACTTCAGGAAAATAAAAGTAATCAGATGACTTCGATTACGGCAACAATTCAAAAAGAACAGAACTTAATTATTCGTGATGAAAACTCGTTGGCTTTATTAGTTAATGGTATCGCTGGAAGTGGAAAAACTTCTGTTGTTCTGCAAAGAATCGCTTATTTGCTCTATCGTTACCGCGATACACTCGTGGCCGAAGACGTCTTATTGCTGACACCCAATGCTCTTTTCACAAGCTATATCAATGATGTTTTACCCAGTTTAGGGGAAGATTCTCCTTCACAGATGACTTTTGAGCAATTTTTAGCCAACTTTGGTGACAGTAGAGATTTCAAAAATAAGCAAAGTCATTTAAAAGTCATCAACGAAAATATTGATAGTTTACATTTAACTGACAATGATTTTATTGAATTAAAACTCGATGACACAGTTATATTTTCAACCAATAAAATACTAGAATTTTTTAATAGGACACCTGCTTCATTGTCGTTACCAAAACGAATCACTGCTTTAGCGGAGTTACTACTAAGTAATGTAACTGACAATATCATAAAACTGTCATCTGATCCTGACATCCAAGCACAACTAGATGATTTAACAGATATGGAACAAGAACAAATCTTTGGTAAATCAATTACACCCACTACTGATCCAGAAATACGTCAGGCAACTAAAAAAATGTTAAATTGGCAATATCGTAAACTCATCCGACAAATAAAACAAAAAAATTGGCTCGATCTGTCCCAAATACTTACTGACATTCTGGGAGTAAAAGAGCACAACTTTATAGATTTTTCTTTTATTAAATTGAAACTGTTTAATCTTGCTAAAAATAATATTAAATTCGTCATGATCGACGAAGTTCAAGACTACACTTTGGATGAACTATATTTTCTAATAACTGCCCTACCAAAAGCCAAGTGGACTCTCGTTGGTGACGAATTTCAATCCATAAAGGATACAAATGAACCACTTACTTTTACCGATTTAGAAAACTTATTTGAAACAAATAAAATATCTGTCAAGCAGCGACATCTCTACACTAGCTACCGCTCAAGCGGCAATATTACCAAGGCTTTCACCAAATTTGGATCTAGCGAATTATCTAAAAAGATAAAAATCATTCAAACAGACGGTCCAGAAATCCAAAAATACACCTTAAATTCCGAACAATTAAACGAAACTATTGAAGAACAAATCAGACAATTTGACCCAAATAAACTTTCGGCTGTTATTACTACTGATATGACAACTGCAAAAACACTATCCGATGATTTAAATATAAAACTGTTAACGTCAAATAGCTTACTGCCTAAAAACGGAATTTCAGTCATGCCATTGATCATTGCCAAAGGTTTGGAATTTGATAACGTCATAGTAATAAATAACGATGCAACTTACTACACTAACGATCGAATCGGCCAAAATCGCATGTATACTGCACTATCTCGTGCTTCCAAAAATCTAATTATCGACACTATTTGAAGTTTTTTTTCCAACCCCTCGATATACAAAATAAGCAGTGATGGGAACTGTTAAAATAACCCCAACCGCACAGATCAACATTGTTAAAATCTCCGCTACCAGTAACTTGTCATTGATAATATCCGTAAATTTATAGTTCAACGAATTCATCAAGAAAAATAATGGAAATGTTGAAGAAAAGAAATTGAACAACAAGGTATTGGTCTGCGTACTGAGAATCTTATTACCAACAGAAAAGCCATCGGAGAAAACTTCTTTGGGAGTAAGTGTTGGTTTGCTGAGGATAATTTCATTCAATCCACTGGAGATGGCAACACTAGTTTCCGAAATAACTCCTAAACTATTAACCACAATTATCGCAATTGCTAGTTGTGGAAATGAAACTCCTGCTGCCAAAGAAAATGCCTCAAGGTCTTCTTGATTTTCCATGCCCATGCCTTGAGCACTGGCCCAAAATTCTAATGGTATCGTGATCAATAAAATAATAACGACGATCAAAATAGAAGTTTTGAAGGCAATGTTAGCAGTATTAGCATTCTCGACGTTCATATAAATCGCTACAATCAGTATTATCAAAGCGATAATTGCTGTCGTAATCAAAACATTGAATCCATCAGCAATTAGGATCAATAAGGCTACGATCGAAACTAGATTTATCGCCAAACCAAATAACAATGTGAAGCCACGACTACCTGCGACCATCAATAATAAAACTACAAAAGCACCTAATAGAAATAACATTAATAAGCCCTCCTTGTAATTATTTTACTGGCAATAAAACTTGTTATCGGCACGGTTAAAACAATTCCGATTGCACTGATCAAAAGTTGTGCAAAGCCAAGACTGAGTGTCATCGTAAATGTATATCCAATTGAATTACCATTACTCAAATATAATAGGATCAAATTTAAATGCTCCGCTATAACGATGAATAACAAAATATTGATCAGTGGTCCGATTAATTCTCGACCAATGTTTATGCCAGCTTTAAAGAGTGCACTCTCTTTGACATCATTGACTTCTTTTTTCATTTCGATCAGAGACGATGATATATCCATGGTTTCATCTAAAATAACTCCCAGAACACTGAAGATAACTTGTGACAAAAAGACACTGAAATATGGCTGCAAGCCAAAGTCGGTCAATTCCAAATGTACCCCACTGTTCCCTGAAAGTTTTAACAATAAAACACTCAATAAAATAGCTAAAGTTGTGGCACAGACGGTGCTGAGATATGCCATCAGTGCATCACTTGTCGGTCCCAGAATAACTAATAAGGCTATCCCAGAAATCAGAAGTGACGTTATAACGGTCATAATGAGTAGGTAATTATTGCTATTATGAATCAATAATTTGATGAATCCGTAATAAACTAATAGATTCAAAAGTACACTTATAAGTAATTTTGCACGGCTAAACTTCATACAGAATAACAGTATTACTACTAGTCCCAGCCCAAATACCAGAACTGTATCACGTTTCACATTCTTAATTGAATAGTGTTTACCTGATTTAGCTAAAATCACCTGTTGACCAGAGCGATACTTTTGATCGATCAATTGCGATTCATAGTAAGAATTCTTTAAAGTCACTCTCTGACCCTTTTTAGATGTATTCAATAACATACCAGTTAGTTTCTGACTCACTTGAGTATCAGTATTTTTGTATTCATCGGTACTTTTATCCTTACTGACAACTTTAGATTGCTGAATTTTCATCACTGGATTTCCATACATAAACGAATCAAAATGTGTAATAATCGTTGCTGTTAAAACAAGCAAAACCACGATCAAAATCCTAATCATATTTTTTTTCATAAAAACATCCTTAACGGTTTCTGATATACCTGATATCTTATCACTTTTCATTTACAGTATTTTTACAAAAAAAGTAAACAGTTCTTCAGTGTTAGTGGCCCAACGTTTTGAGCTTAATTTATTTTATATTTCTTTAGTTAGTTTAAAAAAAATCCTGATTTCGTATTGACAAGATTTGATTTATGAAATAACATTTTAGCCATCAACAAGTTAGGAGATTTCAATTATGAAAAACTTAGATTCTCTAAACATCGTAAATATTCGTTGGCAAAGCCGATAAATCAGGTTGATCCGGTATGGATGCAATCTGAGTAGGATTGTATCCGTGTCGGCTTATTAAACTACGTTTAAATAACACCCACATGGAATAAGTTTAAATTTCATGTGGGATTTTTTTGTTCATCAAGACAATCTCACTAAGCTGAGATTGTCTTTTTTTATACATTAGGGGGAGAAAATATGAAACACACGAAACGATTATATGGCACTCTTATCTTTTTATTCGCATTTTTGATATTTGCATTCTTTTATACAGGACATAACGAAAAGGTCGCTAAAAATAGAATTCCAAAAGTTGGTGTCTTACAGTTGATGTCACATCCGGCCTTAGATCAAATCAATAAAGGCCTAGATGATACTTTGAGAGAACATGGATACATCAATGGTAAAAATATCAAAATTGAATTTCAAAATGCACAAGGCGATCAAAGTAATTTAAGAACTATCAGTAAACAATTCGTTGAAGATAACGTTGATGTGGCTGTTGGGATCGCTACTCCATCGGTTCAATCATTAAAGAACGCAACTTCAAATATTCCGATCGTAATGGGTGCTGTTACTGATCCTAAAGGATTTGGTATCATCCCTAGCAACACTAAACCGGGTGGTAACATCACTGGAGTTTCTGATAAAGCACCTCTTGAAAGCCAACTCAAGATGATCAAACAAATCATGCCTGACTTGAAAACACTAGGAATTGTCTATACTTCAAGTGACATGTCGGCTACTACTGAAATGAAATCTATGAAGAAACTCGCAGAAAAGAACGGTCTTCAAGTTAAAGTTTCAAGTATCAGTAATGTTAATGACTTACAACAAGTTGCTACCAACTTGTCAGAGAATTCTCAAGCAATCTTTGTTCCGACTGATAATACTGTTGCCAGTGGTATGAAATTACTATCAAGTGTAGCCGGCAAACAAAACGTTCCGGTCTTCCCAGCCGCAACTACCATGGTTAAAGATGGTGGACTTGCTACTATTGGACTAAGTCAATATGAACTCGGCCAAAAAACTGGTGAAGATGTCATCAAGATCCTTAGAGGAAAAGGCAAACCAGCTACAATGCCTGTTACATTTATTAAAAAAGGACATCTTGTATTAAATGAAAAGAAAGCTAAAGAATTAAATATCCAATTTCCAGACTCACTCGTTAAAAAAGCTCAAAAAGAAGGGAAGATCATAAAATGAATCTAATAATATCAACTATCAGCCAGGGCTTTATCTGGGCTATCATGGCTATCGGCCTTTACATCACATTTAGAATTTTAGATTTTCCTGATATGACCGTTGAAGGGAGCTTCCCTCTTGGGGCCGTCACAGCAGTCATGCTGATCCAACATGGTTATTCAGCTGAAATTGCTTTACTTGTTGCCTTTATATTTGGTAACTTGGCAGGATTCGCTACAGCTTTCATGTATACTAAGTTGCACATCCCTAGTCTTTTAGCTGGAATTTTAACAATGACAGCACTCTATTCCGTCAACTTAAGAATTCTCGGTAAAGCCAATATGTCATTGACTAAACCCAATAATATCTTTAATCAATACGGTTTAAATAAATTGCCAGTAAACTTTAACGGCATCATTCTAGGAATCATTCTCATTGCCATCATTACTTTCCTATTAATAATCTTTTTAAATACAGAAAAAGGCCAAGCTGTTATCGCTACTGGTGATAACGAAATCATGGCAGCATCCCTTGGTATCAATACAACGGTTATGAAATTCATCGGTATCATGGTTTCAAATGGTATCGTTGCTTTAACAGGTGGATTGATTGCGCAACAAAATGGATTTGCGGACGTTAATATGGGTATTGGCTCTATCGTTATCGGACTTTCAGCTATTATTATCGGTGAAGTTTTATACCCAGATGTTCCATTAAGTATCAGAATCATCACGATTGTAATTGGTTCTATCGTTTATCGTTTAATTCTAATGATCGTTCTACAATTAGGATTCAATACCAACGATTTGAAGCTTATTTCAGCCATTATTTTGGCACTATGTTTAGCACTTCCTACTATTAGAGAACAATTCTTCAGAGCATTCAGAAACGGGGTCAAATCAAAATGAAACCATTACTAGAAATTAATGATGCAGTTAAAACAATTTATAATGATAATCAGGATCTAAATATTCTCGATGGGATCAATTTAAAAATCTATCCAAAAGATTTCATCGTTGTACTAGGAACCAATGGTGCTGGTAAATCAACCCTACTTGATGCCATCACTGGTGCCAACAAATTATCTTCTGGTGATATCAAATTAAACGACGAAGATATCACTCAAAAAAATCTTGCTAAAAGAAGCCGTTATATCAGCCGTGTTTACCAGGATCCCAAACTAGGAACTTCCCCTAGAATGACCGTTGCTGAAAATCTTCTCCTAGCTCAACGTCGTGGTCTACCTAGAAGGTTGCGTTTACGAAAGTTGAACGACAATATGGCGAAGTTCAAAGAATTAACCAAAGATCTACCTACTTTGGATAATCGTTTAAATACTTTTACCGAAAAGCTATCCGGTGGTCAAAGACAGACATTAAGCTTCTTAATGGCAATCATTCAAAAACCAGAATTATTACTATTAGATGAACATACCGCTGCGCTTGATCCTCAAACCAGTCAAGAATTGATGGAACTTACTAGTAAAATTATTCTCGAAAAAGAATTAACTTGTCTGATGGTTACACATAATCTAACCGAAGCCGTTAAATATGGTAATCGTTTGATCGTTTTGAAAAAAGGAAAGGTTATTTTAGACTTAGATAAAGAACAAAAGTCTAAATTGAAGGAACAAGATTTACTTGAGTACTTCTAGATTTGAGAGTCTCCAGGAATAAGAAAATCCACCTGCTATGCGGAACGGGGTGAGCCTTGGTCTCTCCCTCTCGGTTTGAAGCCTTGCAAGTTCAGCAAGTCTCCAAACTCGCCCGGTGGTGTAATGGCTTACGCCATAACGCCACTCTCATAGCTGGTGGATTTTCTTATTCCTTCCGACTTGTTTGGCCTTTTAAATACTATATTAATAGGGAGTTGTATCACATCTTAGATAATCAGGTGTGGGACAATTCTCTTTTTTGGTTATATAACTAAATACTGCGTAAGTAATAAATATTTAGAGATCAGCACTCACTCTACATGCACGGTAAATAGTAAATATAGTTGTAAAAACAAATAAAAAAAAGAGGCATCTCAATTAAGAGATACCCCTAAATACAACTCAAATTAGTCGGAAGAGCTGAGAATATTTACCAGCTATGGAAGTGGCGTTATTGCTTCAGCAATTACACCACCGGGCGGTTTGGAAACTTGCAGAACTTGCAAGGTTTCAAACTGAGAGACGAGACCATGGCTCGGCTCGTTCCGCATAGCAGGTGAATATTATCAGCTCTGTAGACGGGAAGCAAAATATAAATTATTTCCCAAGAACTTCTTGAGTAACCTCTTTACCAAGAGAACCCATAGCATCCTTTTGTTCATCAGAATCACCATTTTGACTCATAACAACTAATACAAAAGCCTTATTTCCGCGTTTAAAGATTGCTGCATCGTTTTCAACACCATATTGTGCATACTCACCAGTCTTATTGTAAACATCGACTACATTGGTATTTATATTAGCTGGTAATTTAGAATGATTACTTGTATTACTTAAAATCGACAACATTTGCTTATCGTATTTATCTGAAACAACATCATGCTGATAAAGTTTTCTCATAAACATAGCTAAATCATGTGCCGTTGTCATATTATCTTTACCTTCACTAAGTGCATCTTGATCCATCAACATACGTTCCATTTTAGTATTACTACTCAAATCAAGTTCATCGATCTCATCGTTGACAGCATCTAATCCACCGATTTCCTTGGTAATAATATTAGCAGCAGTGTTATCACTCTTCGTGATCATGTAATCGATCAAATCACGATATGTCAATGAGTCACCGACTTGCATGCTTTGAACGACGCCAGTTCCACCAACTTTATCTTCACTAGTTAGTTCATAACGGTCATTAAGTGAAATCTCACCATCATCCACTTTTTGATAAGCGGCCGCCATGATATAAACTTTGATATCACTAGCAGCACGTTGAGAATCTTCATCATCTCCATAACTAGCTGAATCATTATCATTTAAATTATAGTAAAAGGCTGAAGTATCACCTTTTATCCCCGCTAAATTGTTAGAAAGAAGCGACTTCACATCTGAATTTGTTTCAGAATTATGCTTTTGTGAAGAATCATCGTCAGCATCAGATTGTTTATCATTACTATCAGATGAAGATTTGGTCTGTTCCGTCTGATTATTCTCATTTTTATGATGAGTCATATAGTCATAGCCACCAGCGGCTACTAATAAAATAATAATAATCAGCCAAATAATCATTGACCTATTACTCTTCTTTGGTCGTTGTGGCGGTGTAGGTTGTGATTGTTGTTGCGTTTGTTGCACTGGTTGTTGTGGCTGTTTTTGTTCTGACTGTGTATTTTCAATTAGTGCTCCACAATTCTCACAGAACTTTGAATCAGCTGCATTCAGATGTCCGCATTTTTGACATTTAATCATATTAATTCCCCTTGATCTTTAAAAGTAACCTATATTAATCCTTACTATATAATAGCAATTACGGCTTTCTTTTTAAATACAGTAAAAACTATCAAAAAAAGCATTATCAGAAACATTTCATTCTGATAGTGCTTTATTTAATAATTATTTGTTCCTTAATAGATATATTTTGTAAGTACCCTTCGGCGTATTTCTTAACTGAAGCTTGAACATCATTTTTTCTATCATCATCTAAACCAAACATGTAAGCTACTATCACAGCTTTTTTAGTGTCATCACTGATCATGGCTCTAGTAGAGTCTGATGTTGGACCACCGAAGGGACCCTCACTGTCTTCTAGTAGCAACATGTTTTCTAGGTTGATAGCTTTTTTACCGATACCATGATAAGTTGCACCATTTTTTCCCGTTGTCAAAGTAACATTGCTAGAAATTTTTTCAAGATCATAACTACCAAATGGTAATTTATAAATTAAAGAAAGATAGTTATTCAAATCAACTAGCGCATTAATTTGATACAATCCTTTCCCTTTACAACTCTGCGCCACAGACTATCAGATGACGGTCTAAAACGAGACGGATCTTTGCCAAGATACTTATATACTTTTTTCGTAGCTATAATTGTTGAATCTTCTCTGATAGTTTCTAAAGTATCATCACTACTTATTTGATCATTTAGTGGATTCAACAAGTCATCCCACATTTTTTGATCATATTCTTGATTATCAAAATCAATTACAGTTATTCCTAAAGATATTTTATCTTTTAATTTATCATCAATTTTAAAATTCAGGTTATTTTCCTCTAAGTATCCTAATCATACTATGTGGTTAAATACTTGCAAAGGCTTGTTTCAGATCATCTAATAGATCTTCAGAATCCTCAACACCAACAGATAAACGGATCAACTCATCCCTGATACCATTCTTTAAACGAATGTCGCGCGGAATAGCACTGTGAGTCATTACGACCGGTACTTCGATCAAACTTTCAATGCCACCAAGGCTCTCAGCCAAATCGATTAATTTAAGATTCTCTACAAAATTTTTAGGATCAAGTCCGTCCTTTAATTCAAACGAAATAATAGCTCCAAAGCCATTCATCTGTTTCTTGGCAATCTCATAACCTTCACCATCTGGATTACCCGGATAATAAATTTTACCGACTTTAGCGTTATTTTTTAGATAGTCAAAAATAATTTGAGCATTTTCTTGATGAACTCGCATTCTAACGCCGAGAGTCTTAATTCCACGCATCAATAACCAACTGTCATCTGGTCCTAATACACTACCGATCGAGTTTTGTAAAAAGAACAATTCATCAGCAATTTTTTTGTCAGCCGTGGCTACTAATCCAGCAACGACATCACTATGCCCACCGAGATATTTAGTCGCACTGTGGAGAACTATATCCGCACCTAAAGCTAATGGATTTTGATTATATGGCGTCGCAAATGTGTTATCAACGATGGTCTTTAAGTTATGCACATGTGCAATTCTAGCTATTTCTGAAATGTCAGAAATTTTCAACAAGGGATTAGTTGGGGTTTCCAAATAAATTGCTTTGGTATTTTCTCGAATAGCTGTTTCCACTGCTTTTAAATCTCTCGTATCGACCACTGTAAATTCTAAGCCAAAACGTTTTAGAACTTTATTGATCAATCGAAATGTTCCGCCATAAACGTCATTACCGACAATTATGTGATCTCCGCTTGAGAATAAAGAGAACACGGCATGGATAGCAGCAGAACCTGAAGCAAAGGCAAACCCATATTTTCCACCCTCGATCTCAGCAATAAGCTGTTCCAAAGAGTGTCGCGTAGGATTGCCAGTTCTTCCATACTCCCATTTTGGTTCAGCACCTAATTTATGTTGATGAAAAGTTGACGTCCGATAAACTGGGATCGAAACTGCTCCTGTTGTTTGATCCTCACTAATACCACCATGAATAAGTTTTGTATTGAATTTCATTTTTGTCACTCTCCTGATTTTATTTTGTGAAACAAAAAAGGCACAGATTCAAAAGAATCCGCACCTTCTACAAACATCATTATTGCCTTCAAAACTTTTAGGCACTCAAAATGATGGTTCGCACAAGATGCGAGCCACAACAACATAAACTTTGAGTGTTAGTTAAAAGCATAAGAGACCTCCCGATGAATTTATGTTTAGAAGATTATAACAACTCCATCATTCTGTCAAACAAATAATATTTTATCCACAGATTTTTAGATAGTGTTGTCTATTTAAAATAAGATCAAAATTTAATAACGCCTTTACATATTTCCTAATATTCATACTCTACATAATGCGTTACCAGTTTATTAACATGTTTCATATTTGAGACGTTTATTTTTTAGATCAAAATATTCAAATAAATTCCAATTTTCATAGAAATAATAATTCATAAATTATAAAAATCCTTTACAAAAGCTGATGAAATAAACATTCGGTTATTTGGTACTATTTAAATAGAATCTTTGTGGGAGGAGGTATACTGTGAAAAACATTAAAAAGGCTCTATTTAGTTTGTTAATAGCTACTTCGGCCCTCCTGACTTTGTCCACAAACATAGTTAATGCAGATACTACATCTGCGACAGTTGCCTCCGATGGATCTAGTACAGCTGCTGACGGTACAGTTATGGATTCAAAGACTTCCACAGTTTCAGTTACCGTCCTTTCTGGAATTTTAACTCTGGACGCTGTTCCAGATTTTAGTTTTCGTGCCGTTGACGGCGCAAAAGTTGGATTGAATTCTAACACTACTGACTTTAAAGATAATAATAATGCAGCTACTGCTAATAATGGTAATAGCGATGGTAATAATACCGGCTTGCTTAAAATTACCGATTCACGTGTTTCACTTCTTCACCAGGACGGTATGGACAAACCAGGGTCAGCTGGATTTACATTAGGAGCAAGTATCTCTAGCTTAGAACCATATGATGCAAAAGATAGTCCCATATCAGGATTTGAATTAACACTCAAGCCCCAAGCTTTAGTTGACGGCGAAGGTAATAATTCAAGTATCTATGGAGAATACTATCCAATGTTAACAAAAAAAGCCACTCTGTCAGATACTAATGTAGGCGATACTAGTATAATCGACCTTAATGCAATGTCTTATCGTCCTGGTGTCCTATCAGCCAATTTCTCACAATTTACAGATGGTGCTAGCTTTTATTTACCAAAGGGATCTACTAATATAAATAAATCTTCAAATCAAAAATATAACGCTGTAATAACCTGGACTCTAACTCCAAAACCTATCGATACATATCAAACTATACCAATGCCATAAAAAATACCAGTTGGAACTCAACTGGTATTTTTTTGTCTTGAAATCCTTTTCAAACAATAATTTATTACAGACAAACTTATTTATCTCAACTTTATTAGAATTTTATTAAGAAAACCGAGATTTTTAGAAAAGTTTGTAGTAAGATAAGACCCTATAGTAGAGTTACAGTTGTTTATCAATTGTGAACAGGGATTAAATAAGAAAGGTGGTCCATATTTATGGATAAAGAAAACAAAACGCTAAACCGTAGTTTATCGTCGCGTCAAATGCAGATGATTGCTCTTGGAGGAACTATCGGGGTTGGACTCTTCATGGGATCTGCCTCTACTATTAAATGGACCGGACCTTCAGTGTTACTTGCCTACGCTTTTGCGGGGATAATCTTATACATGGTTATGCGTGCTTTAGGGGAAATGATCTATGTCGATCCTTCAACTGGATCATTCGCAAAATTCGGAGCTGAATATATTCACCCAGTTGTTGGTTATTTAACGGCTTGGAGTAATGTTTTCCAATATCTTTGTGTCGGTATTAGTGAAGTTATTGCGGTCGGAACATATTTACAATTTTGGTGGCCCAACATGCCACAATGGATCGCAGGGGTTATCGTTGTCATAACGCTTTGCGCTGCTAACCTTACTTCCGTTAAAGCCTATGGTGAATTGGAATTTTGGTTTGCTTTAATTAAAGTTCTAACAATTATTTTTATGATTATTATGGGTCTTTTAGTTATTATTTTTGGTGTTGGTAACCACGGTCAACCTGTTGGTATCAGTAATCTTTGGACAAATGGTGGTTTCTTCACTGGTGGCTTTAAAGGATTTATCTTTGCCTTATCGATCGTCGTTGGTTCATATCAAGGTATCGAAGTTATCGGTATCACAGCTGGTGAAGCCGAAGATCCACAAAAAAATATCGTTAAAGCCATCAGAACTATTGTCGGTAGAATCTTGATTTTTTATATTGGTGCAATTTTTGTTATCGTTTCGATCTACCCTTGGAACAAGCTTGGTACGATCGGTTCTCCATTTACAGAAACATTTGCTAAAGTCGGTATTACTTTTGCGGCTGAAATTATCAACTTTGTTGTTTTGACAGCTGCATTATCCGGATGTAATTCTGGTATCTTCAGTTCCAGTAGAATGCTGTATACATTAGGTATCGAGCACAATTTACCAAAAGCTTTTACCAAATTATCAAGACATCACGTTCCATACTTACCAGTTTTAACAATTTCAGCCGGTATCTTGATCGGTTTGATCTTGAACTTCACATTGCCTGTCTTGTTCCATACATCCAGTGACGTTTTCGTTATTGTTTATAGTTCAAGTGTTCTACCTGGTATGGTGCCATGGTTTGTTATCCTCTTTAGTGAATTAAAGTTCAGAAAAGTTAACAAAGCACATATGGATGAGCATCCCTTCAAAATGCCTTGGTATCCTTTCAGTAATTATTTTGCCATTGTTTCACTATTAATAATTCTAGTTTTCATGTTCTTGAATCCTGAAACAACTGTTTCATTATTAGTAGGGGTAGTCTTCTTACTCGTCATGACGATTATTTACTTCATAAGAGAAAAGTTAGCTAAAGCTTAGTTTGGAAAGTGTTTGCGACTACTGTTGCAGGCACTTTTTTCTTTTCCATATAAAAAGTAGTTCCAGGAACAATTTAAAAGTGTAACATGTTATGGTATATACAAATTTACTAAGGGGATTTATCACATGGAAGTATTTTTTCAAAGTGTCCAAGGTATTTTCATTATTATTGGTCTAATCGCTGTTGGTTATGTTCTGGCTCGAAGAAACTGGTTTACTGAAGATACAACTAAATTGATTGCTAAATTGGTTACGCAAATTGCTTTGCCAGCCTATATGATTTATACAATTACCAATGATTTTACAGCACACAAATTGATCACTCTCTTACCGAATCTAGTCATCCCCTGTCTTTCAATGACTATCCTGATCGGTATTTCCGTCTTAATGATTCGACTATTAGGAATCGACCCCAAGCATCGAGGATTATTCTCTTCAATGTTTTTCAACTCCAATACTGTCTTTGTTGGTCTACCTGTGAATATGGCACTGTTCGGTTCACAAAGTTTGCCTTATGTCTTGGTTTATTACATGGCAAATACGACTTTCTTTTGGACTTTAGGAACATATCTAATTCAAGTCGATGGTGAACAAAAGGGTTCATTTAGTTTGAAAAAGACTTTAGGAAAACTATTTTCCCCACCACTAATGGGATTCATTATCGGTTTACTATTGGTTGTCTTTCACATTCAACTACCACATTTTCTTATGTCAGATTTTGAATATTTGGGTAATTTAACGATTCCTATGTCAATGATCTTTATTGGTATTTCAATCGCTAATGCTGGATTAAGCAACTTAACATTGCACCGTGAAAACGTCGGTATCTTGTTCGGACGTTTTATCTGCGCACCTCTTTTGATGAGTGCCTTGTTCCTGTTCATCCCCGGACCAGCATTAATGAAACAAGTCTTTATTATTCAAGCCGCAATGCCTGTTATGACTAACGCACCCGTTGTTGCTAAACTTTATCACGCCGATTCTAACTACGCTGCTGTCATGGTAACTGAAACTACCTTAATGAGTCTGGTCGTAATTCCAGTTCTCATGATGATCATCAAATAGGAACTATCTATGGAAAAAAAATTCCCAATTTACGAGAGAACGCTTATGGCTCAGCTGATGGCAATGACGTCTGGTGGGATCGATGCCTATTCGTATCTGACCCACGGACATGTTTTTGCCAGCATGCAAACTGGTAATTTAATTTTATTAGGCGTGAATATAATTGACGGTAAGTTTTCCGTTATTTTAAATTACCTCTTACCAATTTTGACATATTGCATTGCAGCAGCTATCACTAAGTGGTTCCAACTTCACTTTCCAAAAGAAGCTCGTGTTGATCGTCAGTCATTGATTCTGTCCTTTGAGTTATTTGTCTTCTTAATAGTCGCTATCATCAGCGACATTGTACCTTTGGATATAACGATTCTCATGATATCTTTCGCTATATCGGCACAGTTTGTGGAATTCAGTTCCCTACATGGAATGCCAGTTAACACCTTAATGATGTCTGGTAATATAAAAAAAGTCGGTATGTTAACAGTTGACGGTGTTATCAATAAGAAACCAAAATCAATTCGTCGTGCCAAAAGAAGCCTATTATTAATATTAGCCTTCTTTATCGGAATAATTGTCAGTGCTTGGGCAGTTAAAATATTAGATCGTCAAGCTATTTTATTTGAAGTATTGATTCTACTAGTCGCACTATTTGTGGTTCACTTTAACAATAAAAAACAGGTTGCATAATCGCAACCTGTTTTTTTTATTTATTCAAATATGCTTTAGTACCAGCTTTTAGACGTTTCAAGCCATCTTCAACACGTGATTTAGTAGTAGCTAAATTGATCCGCAAGAATTGATTACCGTTACCTTTGTATTTCTCACCATCAGCAACATATAGACCGGTTTGATCACGAACAAATTGAGCAAATTCTTCAGAGTTATCAGTCACTTTACTACAATCAAGCCAGGCTAGATAAGTAGCTTCACCATCAAGGACAGTGATTTCTGGAATATTAGCTTTAACAAAGTTTCTAAGGATCTGACGATTATTAGAAATATATTCCCTTAGTTCCTTGAGCCACTCATGACCATACTTATATGCGGCAATCGAACCATTTATTGCTAATGCTCCCGGACTACTGATACCGTCGATCGACAAACCACGTTCAACTCTTGTTAACAAAGCTGCATTTGGAACGATCAATGTAGCAGCATGCAAAACAGCCAAATTGAAAGTCTTACTTGGTGAAACTAACGAAATACTATTATCCGTAATTTCTTTATCTAATGAAGCAAATGGAACATAGCTAAATCCTGGCATTGTTAGATCACCATGGATCTCATCGGAAATAATCATTACATGATGTTTCTTGGCCAATGAACCAATTTTAGTTAATTCCTCAGCTGACCAAATGTATCCGGTTGGATTATGCGGATTACAGATAATCATAGCCGTAGTCTCAACTTCAGATAATTTGTCCTCTAAGTCCTGCCAATTAACAGCATATTTACCATCACTATAATCTAGTTCACTATTTAAAATGTGACGACCATTATCCGTTATCGTATGATAGAAAGAATTATAATTTGGTTCTTGAAGTAAAATATTGTCACCAACGTCAGTTAAATGACGAATAATTGATGCAATTGAAGGCACAACGCCAGTACTAAAAGTTAGCCATTCCATTTTTGGTTCAAAGTTATATTCTGTTTTGTACCAATTTATTATTGCTTGATAATACTCATCTGGCACGTACTGATAGCCAAAGATACCACGGTCGACATCCGCATGCATTGCTTCCAAAACCTCAGGTACAGTTTGAAAATCCATATCTGCGACCCACATTGGAAGCTCATTTTCTTCAACGTCCCACTTGATCGAGTTAGTCTTACGACGATCATTTAATTTGTCAAAATCATAAGCCATTTTATATCCCTCCAAATTATTTCACTGATAAAAGCTTATCACTGATATGTTTTTATTACCTTTATTAGTTCTTTGATCCATAATTTTGGGATTATAAATACACTCATACTAACTTTTGAGATTAAAATTGGATTAAAAAGAGGCTGTGACATAACTATTTTCATCTTAAACATGCAGCGCAACGAAACATAACCTTTCCTCTTAAAACAAACAAGACTAGCAATCCCAACGGATTACTAGTCTTGTTTGCTTTAATGCCCGAAAGCTGACCATATTTTGTCACAATCTCTTTTAGTTTGCCATTGGTAATGAAACTGGAAGATTTAGTTTCTCGTATCCAATATTATAAACTTGTTCTACGTTACTACTGTTCAATACTTTAACCATACCCGTTTCAACAAATCCCATCTTTTTGATGACATGTTGCATGCCGAAGTTCTCAAGATGTGTATCAACTCTGATACCTTTGATAGTTGGGTTCAAACTTAATTCATCCAAAACAGCATTAAAAAGCTTTGTAGACAAACCTTCACCTCGATGGTTAGCGGAGACTGCTACACGATGCAAAGCAACGTATTCACCCTCTTGTGTCAACCATTGACCATCAAGTGTTTGATAACTCATATCTGGACCAGAAATAGCAGAGATAGTTCCCAAGACTTCATCGCCTTCAACGAGAACATAGTTGTACCCATTATTAATATCGTGGACTAGGACATCCATATTAGGGTATTGTCCTCTCCATTGATTGATATTCTGGGCCGCCAGGTGGGCCTTCCCATCCAAGATTATTTGTTCAATTTGTGGTAGATCTCTCATTTCCGCATGACGTAACAACATTGTTCTCACTTCTTTACAATTATATTTCTCCACTTTTTAACACTTAGATATCTAAGCATTTAAATATCGATAAGTTAAGTTATAATACGTTTTCAAGTAACTGTCAAGTACTTAATTATTAAATATCTAACTATTAAGGATTGAAGTGTAGTAATCCCTATATTAACGGCCTAACCTAGCGTGTCATGTGGTATAATTATTAATACTAGACCTACAATACGGAGGGTTATATGGAGGACAAAAAAGCTCAGGAGATAAATTATCTATTACATTCGATACTTTTTAATGAACAGAGATTATTTAATGAGCAGTCAACAAATTTAGATTTAACAGTACAACAGGCCAGAACACTAGAATTGATCCAAAAGGACCCCGGAATGATCCAGCGCGAAATTGCTGATGCTTTAAGTATTCGTGATGCCAGTGTTTCTAGTATGCTCAAAAACCTTGAACGTGACGGCTACGTTAAACGTCGAAAAGACCGACGCAGCGATCGCAATAAGCGGATTTTTTTAACTGATAAGGGTGACGAGATCATCAAAGAATTGGGGAATCTTTTTGAAGATGTCGAAAAACAAATTGTTAAGCCACTTGAAAATAGTGAAACTAAAGACTTACTTGTGCTTTTAAAAAAAATAGACGAGGAATTGAGTGAGGATTGATTCTGCCTTCCCGCCTCCGGTATGGAGTAATTCCACCTGTTATACGACCGACTCGAGCCAAGGTCTCTCGTCTCGATTCCAAGCTTTGCTTTCGCAAATCTCAGAATCGTCGGTGGTATAAGAAGGAAAACCACCTTCTAACGCCACTTGCATGACTGGTTCCAGTACTCCATACCTACGGCTATTCAAATTTTAATATTACTTTATAGGACTACATTCAATTGAAATGTAGTCCTTTTTGACATCAAAAAAAATCCCTTCACAACAATCAGACCATAATTCATCTGAAAATCATAAAGAGATCATAATAATATTTAAAATTAAGCTGGAGGTTCCGAGTGAGTTCACCAGCTGTGACAATGGCGTTAGAACGGCGAATTTCCGTTCTTACACCATGAACGACTTTGAGATTTTCGAACTTATGAAAAGCTCAAAATCGAGAACTCAGACCGTGGCTGAGGCCGGTTCCACAGCAGGTAAACTCACTCGGAACCGGAAGCGGAATCAAAACACCAACATTCTACTCTATCTTACAGAATAATTAGGTGCTTCTTTAGTGATAGTAACATCATGTGGATGTGATTCTTTCAATCCAGCATTAGAGATTTGTACAAATTGAGCATCTTGTAATTCAGTAAGATTATGTGCTCCGACATAACCCATTCCTGAACGAAGACCACCTAACATTTGATATATAACATCCCCAACGGCACCTTTGGCAGCAACACGTCCTTCAATACCTTCAGGAACAAGCTTGTTGGCTTCGTTAACACCACTTTGGAAGTAGCGATCTGATGAGCCGTGTGACATGGCAGCCAAACTACCCATTCCACGATATGTCTTAAAGCGACGTCCTTGGTAAATTTCAAAGTCGCCAGGTGCTTCATCAGTACCAGCTAACATTGAACCTAGCATAACGGCGTTACCACCACCTGCTAAAGCCTTGACCATGTCACCTGAATACTTGATACCACCATCAGCGATGATCGTCTTACCATATTCGTGTGCAACACCAGCAGCATCATAAACAGCTGTAAGTTGTGGCACACCGACACCAGCAACAATTCTGGTTGTACAAATTGAACCAGGTCCGATACCAACTTTAACAACATCAACACCGGCATCGTATAATGCTCTAGTTCCTTCTGCTGTGGCGACATTACCAGCAATCAAAGTAGCTTCTGGGAAACGTTCTCTGATTTCTGAAATTTTTCTCAAAACACCGGCTGAATGACCATGAGCTGTATCAATAATAATGGCATCTGCGCCGGCTTTTAGTAAGGCAGCAGCACGGTCAAAAGTATCACTAGTTACACCAACAGCAGCAGCAACTAACAAACGACCATATTTATCTTTAGCAGCATTAGGAAATTCTTGAACTTTTTCAATATCTTTGATGGTTACTAAGCCTCCCAAGCGGCCGTTGTCATCAATTAATGGAAGTTTCTCGATCTTGTACTTTTGTAAAATCTTTTCAGCATCTTTTAGAGAAGTTCCAACTGGTGCAGTAACAAGATTTTCTCTAGTCATTACTTTATCGATCTTAACTGAATAATCACTGATAAAGCGCAAATCACGGTTAGTAATAATACCAACTAGTTTTAAATCTTCCATATTGGAAACAATTGGAACACCACTGATTCGATATGTGTGCATCAAATCTTCGGCTGCACTGACTGGAGAATCTACAGTTAAATAGATTGGGTCAATGATGACACCATTTTCTGAACGTTTTACTTTTAATACTTCATCTGCCTGTTGCTCAATGCTCATGTTTTTATGAATAACGCCTAACCCACCTTGGCGTGCCATAGCGATTGCCATTGGAGCCTCAGTAACGGTATCCATACTTGCACTCAAGATAGGTGTGTTTAACTTAATATTCTTAGCCAATTGAACTGAAAGATCTACTTCATTAGGTAGAACGTGACTTTCTGCAGGTACTAATAAAACATCATCAAAAGTGAATCCCTTTTTATCAAACTTTGTTTCCCATGCCGACATGGATAATCCTCCTAGATTTTTTTGTTACCCATTTAAGGGTAAAATTTATAAGATATGATAGTCGATTTTTGTAGACTAGTCAATTAAATGGTCTAGAGAACCTTGGTGGTAAGCGCTTACTGACGGATGCTGACGCAGTTTATTTTGATGGGTATGTGCTAGAATAATCACAGTTACACTTTGCTATAACTAAGTTTCTATTTTTTCTTCGAGGTGATCAAAATGACTAAAAGTTGGTTTGAAATATTTATTGGCGCCTTACTCGAAGTAGTTTGGGTATCAGCTATGAAGCACGATCATTCATTGCTTTCTGCAATCATCGTTATCCTGATTTTGATACTGAGTTTTTACTTAATGATCGATGCCAGCAAAAATATCCCTGCTGGAACAACCTATGCAGTTTACGTTGGACTAGGATCATTATTTGTCGTTCTAGCGGGTGTATTAGTCTATCACGAGGCGTTTAACCTGACCAAGCTATGTTTTCTTATCCTATTAACAATCGGCGTTATCGGGCTTAAGAGAGTCACTGATATTGAAGAAAGACAGGCACACTAAAATGGATTGGATATTTTTATTACTGGCTGGATGTGGTGAAATGTCCGGTGTAACATCGTTAGGTTACTATTCAAATACTAAAAATAAGTTTGCTTTAGGTGCTATGATAATCTCATTTGTCTTCAGTTTTACGTTTTTGTACCTATCTTTACAGACCATTCCTATGTCGATCGGATATTCGATCTGGACTGGGATCGGTGCCGCGGGTGGGTCACTCATGAATATGTGGCTCTTTAACGAATCAAAAAGTTTTAAAAGATTCTTCTTTATCTTTTTAATTATCATATCCGTTATCGGTTTGAAATTCATCGGCTAGGAAATAAATTTCCTAGCTTTTTTATTTACTTTCGATAATTATTTATCGTTTATCGATAAATATATGCTATAATGATTTCAAAATAAAAGGAGATTAACCATGAAAAGGGAAACTATTTTTTTAAGACTTGCAGTCTACATAATGGGACTAATGATGTTAGCCATCTGTATTTTCGTTATCCCAGCTCATTTGACCTACGCCAATCATCTTATGCACAATTGGGCCTATAATTTAACTT
Organism: Companilactobacillus kedongensis; assembly: GCF_003946625.1. Lineage (GTDB taxonomy): Bacteria > Bacillota > Bacilli > Lactobacillales > Lactobacillaceae > Companilactobacillus > Companilactobacillus kedongensis. The sequence goes on from NZ_RHOR01000006.1 coordinate 51,591, forward strand.
TTGGAATAGGCCTATATATAACAGCTATTTTATTTTTTATAATTCTCTGGCAGGCTTTGAAATTATTACACTTGATAGATAAAAATGAAGCTTTTTCTCATTCATCAGTTTCAAATCTTAAAAACATTAAAATTTCCGCTTATCTAGCCTGTTTGATCTACATTCTAGAATCACCATTTTTCTATATGTTCGCAGACAATGATGATGCTCCAGGTGTAGTTATTATCGGTATGATTCTCGCCGGTGCCGCTCTAGTTATTGCTCTTTTTGCCAGTATGTTACAAAAACTTTTGAGTCAGGCAATCAGGATAAAGCAAGAAAATGATTTAACTATTTAGGAGGAAACTATGAAAAAAATGACGATATTTTTGAGATTATCACTCTGTATCATGCTTTTCTTTTTGACTTTGATCACATTCCTAATGTTTCCAAATGTTCTATCATTTATGATCCAAGAAAAAACAGCACCCTTAATGATTATCTTATTTGGAATCGGAATTTATGCTTCCGCAATCGGGTCCTATGCAATTATTTTCTTTGCTTGGAGACTACTGTATTTAATTGATCATGGGAAAACTTTCTCAAATTCCAGTTTATTTTCCTTAAATAAAATCAAATTGATTGGCTTTTCTATCGCCGGTATTTATGCATTACTGATTCCTAGTGTTGCGACATTTGAAAACGCAGACTGCAATCCATTATCAGCTATCACAAATATTTTCCTAATTGGTCTAGGAGTAACAATCGGTGTTTTTGCTAATGTTTTAGAGCTGATCTGTAAACATGTTGTCAAATTTGAAACAGAAAACGAGTTAACCATATGATTGTAATTAATTTAGATGTAATTTTAGCCCAAAGGAAAATGTCTCTAACACAATTGTCGGAAGAAGTTGGTTTGACCATGGCCAATTTGTCAATTTTAAAGAACGGTAAGGCCAAAGCCGTTCGTTTTTCTACGCTCGCTAAAATTTGTGAAGTATTGGATTGCCAACCAGGTGATATTTTGGAATACCGAGTGGACTAACCAATTTTGTAGAATTCCCAACTTAATGGTAATATTCATTACACACACCAATTGAGGGGGAATTTTTATGAATAAATTGGTTCGCGACAAAATACCAGATATAGTAAAAGAAGATGCGAAATTCGATATCCTGTCAAATGACGAATACCGACTATCACTACGCGACAAACTAGTTGAAGAGGCTAAAGAAGTAAAAATCGCAAATTCACGAGCAAATCTCGTCGAGGAATTAGGGGATCTCGAAGAAGTCTTGCGCGCCATTTTAACTGATGCATCTATCACATACGAAGAAATGGATAGTATCAGGCAGTCAAAGGTCATTCAACGTGGCAAATTTGAAAAGAAAGTTTCTATTAATATATAAAAAATAGGACCTAAGACGTCGTCTTAGGTCCTATTTGGCACAGGATATGATTTGGGTAGCCCATCGTATAACGATAGAACTTATAGAATTAAATTATGAAATTATAAATTTATGGTGTGTAAGATATTAGATGTGAACGATAGGACTACCATCACCACTACCCATAATCAGAAAAGAAAAAGTAGTTTTTAGAGCCGGTGTTACCCAATGAGAAGTTTTCCCGTATCTTGCTTGTCAAAAGATTGGAAACACTTCCATTGCCCTGCCCTACCCTTATACAATAAATCTCCCAAGTATTTTATACAATTTACAAATTTATTAAAGTGTAAAATATTGAGATAATAATTAAGATTTAACGTATTTTTGTAAGTCATTGCGGAAGTTACCTTTTAACAAGGTTCCAATTTTATCAGATACTTCTTTCGGATCGGCCTTCATGCCATTTTTGATCCATTCCACAATGATGGCCATAAAAGCCAAACTATAAAAATGTGCGACAAAGTTCTTATCGTCCTGAGCTATATCTAATCCATACGCTTGTTTTTCCACGACAGTTATTACGTAGTTATTAATTATTTTGTAGATATACTTCACCAATATATCCCGATTCTGAGATCGTTGCATATTGTTGACCAATAAAGAATTTTTCTTAATTGCTAACATTAACTTATATAAACCTTTTTGCCAATGATCGTAATCAGAATTATCTTGGAGCGATTCCTTGATTGCCTGCAGACATGTCCATTCGACTAACTCGTACATATCACCAAAATGGTTATAAAAAGTCTGCCTAGTCAATCCACATTCATCCACGACATTTTTGACCGTGATCTTATTGAATGGCTTGGTTTGAAGGATACTCATTAATGCGTTCGCTAAAGATACTTTAGTAGTATTCATGATATTATCCCCTGCAGAGTTTATTTATAGGAAACCTTCTCTAAGATAAGAATATCATAATTTTATTTGTATAAAAACATTTTTTCACAAATTGGTATACATCCAAAAATCAAGCAATTATTGTATCAATTATCAAAACAGTTTAAGATATTAACTATATTTAAAGGAGATATTTAATATGGAATTATTGACACTTTTTATCGTAGCGCTGGTCGCCGTTGAACATATTGGGATCGCGATACTAGAAATGTTTGTTGCACCTGAGAAACAAGCAGAAGCTTTTGATATGCCCTTAGACTTCGTTAAACAAAAAAATGCTCAAGTTGCTTTATCAAATCAAGGTATTTACAATGGGATGCTTGGAGTATTGATCCTGGCCATTATCCTATTCTTTACCGGTGCTGTTCTCAAAACGATCCTCATTCTCTTAATGATCTACATCATCGTTGTGGCCGTTTACGGTGCTGTAACAGTTACCAAAAAGATCCTGTTCCTACAAGGATTACCTGCACTAATTGCTTTAGTTCTAGTAATGATCTTTTACTAGAAATTTTGATTATAGAAATGGGTACTCTCAATGAAAAAAGATTCATTACTTAAAAGCTCACTTTGGATTTCTGTCAGCGGGATTTTTTCAAGGATCCTAGCGGTTATCTACATTATTCCATGGAATATTTGGATCGGCCCGATTGCTTTAGGTGCTGCCAATGCGCTATATGGAAAAGTTTACAACATCTACAATCTATTCTTGATCATCGCTACCGCTGGTATTCCGTCAGCTATTTCAAAAGAAGTAGCGGCACACAATGCCTTGGGTCGATACGACCAGAGTGAAAAATTACTTAAAAAATATACGCTGTACATGACACTAGTCGGAATTGTTTTAGCTGGATTTATGTTCTTCGGTGCTAAATATGTCGCAATAATCTTTGCCGCCGGCGATATGCGTGTCATAACGCCGATCAAATACTTGAGTGTTGCTATTTTGATCATTCCTGCTTTAGGAATTATGCGTGGATATATTCAAGGATATGCCTTCATCTCATTCTCAGCCTTTTCACAGGTTATCGAACAAATTGCACGTGTGGCCTATATGCTTTACGCAACATATACGATCATGATCCTGCAAAATGGTAACTATATGGCTGCCGTTAACCAATCTACCTTTGCCTCATTTATAGGTGCCACTCTAGCTTATATTTTCTTGATCTGGATGAGACGCCGAGTCCGTAAGTCTATTCCTGCTGAAGACATCAAAACGGCCGCAGAAGTCCCTGATAGTGAATTAACCAAGGTTAACTTTGGCTCGATGTTAAAATCAGCCATTCCTTTCTTACTAGTCGATACGATCATGACTGTTTTGCAGCTATTCGATCAGACTAGCTTTGTCTGGATCTATCAAAATGTGATCCATGCTAGTCAAAGAACCGTCGACAACCTATATGCCATGTTTGGATTCCAGGCCAACAAGTTGATCATGGTTTTAGTTTCTCTAGCGATTTCCGTTTCAGCAACAATTATTCCTGCATTGTCAGCTCTAATTAGTCGTAAAGCTAAGAAAACTGATATTCAAAAATTATTACGAAATATCGTTCAATTTACAGTCTTCATTATCCTACCGGCAGCCTTTGGGATGATCGGTATCGGTAGTCAGCTTTGGACAGTCTTTTATGGCACCAGCAAACTTGGTACGCAAATCTTGATCGTATCTTGTGCGGAAGCATTCTTCTATTGTGTCTTCATGATTTTGGAAAATGTTCTTCAAGTTGATGGCCGCACCAAGACTTCCATGATTTACTTGGCATTGGCCTACCTGATAAAAGTAGTCCTGCAGTATCCATTAACGATTTATATGGGAGCATTCGGTCCAGTGGTGGCAACAACTGTTGCCTTCATGATCATGGGACACTTTGCCTTTAGGATCATCAATAAGCAATACAATATCGTCGATAAGGTCCTCGGCATCAAACTATTAAAAATAGTTTTCGATTCAATTGTCATGTTGATAGTTGTCTATGGAGCAGATTTCTTATTAGTTAAAGTTATCAATAGTGATACTAAAGTTGGAGCTACGATAATTCTATCGATTTGTGCTGTTATCGGTATTATCGTCTATGGCTTCTTAGCTTATAAAGATGGATCAATGAAAGTACTTAAAGATATTCGTGGAACGGATATTTACTAAGATAAGCCGAAAGGCTTATTTTTTTCGGCGGTATAACGAAGATATAAAGATACTAAAAAAGACGACCATCTGGTCGTCTTTTAATTTATTGAATTTCTCTATAAGCTGAAAACTTTTGTAATATTTAAAAAATCATTTTATTCTAATTTTCACTCGGCTGTCCGTCCAAAACAGTTCCATCTGGATAAACCGTCCACCAAGTCCAGCCTGCTGGAAGGCCTGGTGCTACATCCTTAACATACGTTACCCAATATGCTTTACCCCTGCTTGTATCATACATACCGTAATTGTATGAAAAGTAATAGTCACTGTGATCATCCGGCATTGAAGGATTTTGAGACTTAACTAAGTCCTCTGCTTCCTGTTCACTATTGATAACATTTCCACCCTTAGAATCATTAGTATCATCAGAACTATTAGTATCGGTCGTATTATTGTCCGTAGTAGAGCCATTATTTGAATCGTTGCTAGAATCACTACTATCATCAACAGTAGAACTTTCGGAATTAGTAGTTACATCATCTTTATGTTCCACAAAATGACGATATTCTTTCTTCAACTCTGGATCTGATAAGTTGTCTGATTTTGAACTCTTACCATCGAGATAAGCTAACTTGAAACTATCATTTTTATAACAGAACAATCCTGGATCACTAAAAATATCATCATCTATATCTTTAAAGATTCCTTTGATAGTAACCTTGCTATTAGTCTTAACGGTCTTCATTCCTGATTTATCAGATTTCAAACTATCTGATCCTAACAACACAATATCTTCCAAATCAAACTTAACATTCTTATTCGACTGGTTGTCGATCGTTAAGTTTATCTGATTTTGTCCCTTAATAGTTCCGTCATAACGCTTAAAATCAAATTTAACATGATCACGATCACCATTTGACAGCTTGTTATACATCTTAGTCTCGACTTTAACGTTGGAACTGGTCTTAGTCCGTTTACTCTGACTAGAACAACCAGCAACAACCAATAAAAGTGCAATTATCGCAGTTAAAAAAATTCCCCTTTTATTCATAAAAATTCCCCCTATTTGATATTTATAATATTATTCTTATATATTCCTTATTTCAATATACAAAAAAACCGTACTGACGAAACAGTACGGTTACACTTGGGAAGTTTATTTCCCATCTAATTTTTCTTTTTTTCTAAAAATAATGAACTTACTAAAAATGTAATTCAAAATTACAACTACCACATTAGCGATAAACTTAACGATCAAATCATTCATATGCAACAGCGAAACACCTATCATCATTGTTCCCTGGTCGATTACCCATGATCCACCACGGAATAAGAAGAATGAACCCATTTCCAGTAAAAAGGCTTTGGTTGTATCAGTATGTGAATCAAAGACCCACAATTTATTAGTCACATAAGCGAATACCACTGATACGAAATAGGCTATCACATTGGCAATTTGATAATTCATACCAACAATGTAATTGAAGAACCAAAAACCAACGATGTTTACCAAAGTTGTTAGAACTCCAAAAAACAGATAAGGTATTGTATCTTTATATTTATTCCATAATTCTTCCATATTAACTTCCAGTTCTCCTAGTGGTTTAATTTCCAATTCTTATAGCTCAATCCCATGAAGTAAACGATAACTTCAAATGATGAGATGAAGAATGTGACAGGCCAATTAGTGACAAAGGCTAAATATAATCCTAACCAGACACCTGCTAGAGATAAACCGACTGATACCATAATTAACTTTGGAACTGAGTGTACCAAATATCTGGCCGTTGCGCCAGGTAGAGTTAGCAATACGAAAACTAACATTGAACCGACGATTTGTGATCCAATGCTGACACTGAGTGCCAACGTGATCAAAAAGGCAACTGATAAGAATCTTGTTTTAAGACCGGCAGCACGTGCACCAATATGATCAAATGAATCAAAAGCTAATGATTTATAAAATACCAAAATAATGACAATAACTACGATTGCTAAGATCATTAACTGCTGCACTTCTTTAGCACTGATACCAACAATGCTACCAAAGAGGATATTTGTCGCATAACTGCTGGATTGTGACGATAATGATAAGAATAAGATCCCCAAACCAATGAATAACGACGATATGGTACTGATCGAGGCTTCACGTCTTGATGATTCGGCACTTAAACTACCTACAGCCACCGAACTGACCATAGTGAATAAAATCATCCCAGCTAATGGCGAAATGCCAATCAGGACTCCAAACGAGGCTCCTGCAAAACCGATTTCTGAAAGAGTATGCGATAAGAATGACATATTTCTTGAAACTACAAAGACTCCAACTATTCCGGCTGTTATCGCAATAAAGGTACTAGCAATAAAAGCCTCCCTCATAAATTCATACCCAAACATCTTATCTACCACCTAACTCAAACATGTCTTCTGATACATCGTTAATACTGATCGGTTTGATCGTCTTATTTTCAAAGAACAAGGCCCGCTTAGTATATTTCTTCGATAATTCATAATCATGTGTAATAAAAATAACTGTTAATTTAAATCGCTTATTTAATTCTTGAACTAGATCCATCAATTGCATCTTTACTTCAACATCTAAACTGGCAGTTGATTCATCAAGAATCAAAACTTTAGGATCATTCAAAAGTGATTGAGCCAGATAAGCCTTTTGTTTTTCACCGCCAGAGGCTAAACCTAAAGGACGATTCTTCAATTCTGTTAAATGTGTCTTTTCCAGAATTTCATTCACCAATTCGTTATCCTTACGACGTTTTTCTGGACTAAGTTTCCATTTAAGATTTAAACGAACAAATTGTTCAATATCCAAAGGATAATCTAAGTCGATATTACGAAATTGTGGCACATACCCGATCGTCTGTTTTTTATCGATCAGAATATCTCCACCGCTTTTTTTCTCTAGTCCCATCAAAATTTTTACTAATGTTGTTTTACCAGAGCCATTATGACCAACTAGACTGATAAATTCGCCATCATTTATCTTGAAATTTACATCTTTAAAAACTAATTGCTTACCGAATCTTTTCTCTAGATTTTTTGCTTCAATCACTGAATTTTCCCTTTCCATTAAAAAGTAATAGAGACCTGAACAAAGTTCAGGCCTCTAACATTTGAGGACATACTATGCCCTATGCATATTATCTGATTATTTAAATTATAGCAAATCTATCCCTACCAAATTTGGAAATATTGTCCATTAGCAGGTACTAAATAGCTACCTAAAGGTGAATCAGAATCCTTACTATAAACATTTACTTGATAACCTTCAACATTGTTCCAAGTTACTTTACCATTTGAAACATATTGTGTCGTTGAACGATCATAAGATGCTGACAAGGCATTTCCAAGATATGAAACTGCTTGATCAGCTGTTGTAATATTTACAGAACTTTGACTGTTTGATTGAGTCGACTGACCACTATTATTAGTGGTGTTATTGTCGCTGTTGGTACCATTAGTTGTTGTTGAACCTGAACCCGTGGTTGTTTTGCTATTATTACCTGATGCTTGTGAACTAGCATCATCATTTTCTTTTTCAGAATTTGATGTGTTGTTATTAGTTGCTGGTGCACTGCTTCTAACGGCAGCCTTCTTAGTAGCCTTTTTAGGTGCAGAACTTGTTTTTTCAGATTTTGTATTTGAGTCTGATGTACCACTGGACTGTTGACTAGAACAACCAGCAAGTGTAACAGCTGCAAGTACTGTAGCTGCTAGTGATAGTTTTTTAAACATAGTGGGTACCTCCCTGTTAGGTATATTGTATCTAAGGGGCAGTTTTTTTTTCAATAATTCACAAGAAACATTAATAAATCTTATTAAAATCGATTTTTTCACCATTACGGATCTTTCGAGAATATTCAATCGATTTATCAACGATGATACTTTGAGCATCGATCACATCATAGACGTGATCTGGTGCTTTTTCTTGTGCATACGATAATTCCGTACATCCCAAGACGATCACATCACAATGAAATTTATCGTGCATCGTCTTCAAAATATTATGATATTTAGCTGCGTTCATAACGCCCTTTTCTTTAATATCATCATAGATCAAGCTTTCAACTTTATCTTGAACTGTCTGATCTCCTAATGAATAATCGAATCCGGCCGCTTTGATCTCATCTTCGTAGATATGATCAGCAATCGTTCCCTTGGTAGCAATCAAGCCAACACGAGCATGTGGATATTTCTTTTTCATAACTGAAACAGCCATGTGTGGCATATGGATCAAAGGCACCTTAGTAGCTGCTTGCAATTCTTTGTAGTAATAATGAGCCGTATTACAAATGATCACCATAAATTCTGGATCAAGTTTGCTTTGTTGCTCAATATCTTCTTTTAATGGTGGCAAAAAGCTTGGTTTGCTGTTATCTAAGATATGAGCAGTCCGATCAGGAACAGTCGCATGATTTACGATAATGTAATCCAAATAATCCTGATCCTTCTTAGCTTCGGTTCTTTGATTCAATAAATGGATATAGCTCTCTGTAGCGAGAGTTCCCATGCCACCAATAATTGTAAAGAACTTCTTCATATTATTCTCCCTCGATATCTTTTAAAATACCTTTGGCAATTACAGTGTCAGTTGGGTAAGGTACGTCCACACCTTTGATCTTTTGGTATGGATCATCTCCTTTAGCTGCTAAAACAACAATGTCATCTCCGCTACTGTGTTCAATCATCTCACGAATAGCACTGGGACGGTCAATAATTGTCGTTACGTCAACTTTAGAATGGTCGATCTTTTCATCAATTTGACGACAAATATCCGCTGGATCTTCAAAAGCTGGATCATCAGTTGTCAAAATGGCAACATCAGCAGATTCTGTCAAAGCTTTAGCAAATCCCTCACGACGTGATACTCCCTTATTACCGGGACTACCTACAACTACCTTAAGTTTTGATTTAGGATACTCCTCGCGTAGAAATCCTAATAGAGCTTTCATACTAGCATAATTATGAGCATAATCCACGAATATTGTTCCGTGGCTCTTTGTATTGATATGTTCCATTCGACCTGGAACTCTGGCACTTCTTAGACCTTCAACGATATCTTTGCGGTCAACTTTAGCAACTCTAGCTGCAATAATTGCTGCTGCAGCATTCAATTCGTTAAAGTCACCGACTAGACCTAATTTGTATTCACCAGCTAAATCTAACGACTCTGCTTTTTTATCAGTTGCGGATAATTCAAAAATACTATCACTTAAAGTAGTTTCTTTACTTGTGATATTTACATCGGCATCTTTACGACCAAATAAATAGATTTGATCATCTGAACTAGTTTCTTTGGCAGCAGCGTGAACTGTTTCAAATTCGTTAGTCTGGCGATTAATAATATTGACCTTAGAATTGATCAGCAATTGCTTCTTGCAATATAGATAGTCTGCAAAAGTTGGATGCTCATTTTCACCGATATGATCAGGTGTAATATTCAAAAATCCACCAATATCAAATGTCAATCCGTAAACACGATTCTTCTTATATGCTTGCGAAGAAACTTCCATAACTAAATACTTAGCACCATTTTGGACAGCACGATGCATATCTCTGAATAGATCTAATGATTCTGGCGTTGTTAAGTCAGATTTGAATTTATCTTCTGGCTTTGGTCCAACGATTCTATCAACTGTTGAAAAGAGTGCTACTTGGTCTGGGAAGGCACGTCTTAACATATCGTAAGTAAAGTATGATGTCGTAGTCTTTCCTTTAGTTCCTGTAAAAGCAATAATGAATAAATCGTTTTCGGGATTACCAAAGTATGCGGCACTGAGCAAAGCTAACGATTTTTGAATGTCATTAACGATCAAATGGTCAGTTTCTTTGTCGAATTCTTTTTCAGCAACATAGATTTTTACACCCTTGGCAACGGCTTGTTGTAGATACTCGGCTTTAAAATTATTTCCCTTACAGAAGAAAATACTATCAGTCTGATCTTCTTTAGAATTGTAACTAATATTTTTAACGATCTCTTGATCATCAGCAACTTGACTAGAAACTAATAAATTATGTTCTTTTAATAAATTAATAGCTTTATCTATTCTTAAACTCATTCTATTCTCCTCAAATAAATGTTTCTAAAATAAATTCTCAAAAAATTCCGTGATCTGATGCCAAAATGATTTTTGAACTTTTTTGATTTTCTTAATTACAACTTGTTCTTTAGGATAAGGCAAGTAACCGCCCGGTACATTAGTAGCAATCATTTTAACTGTCTTTTTATCCGTCTTAGCCTTAAATCCCAAATCAGTCTTAGATACATTATAGCTTAATGAATTCTCATTGAAATCCCTTGGAAGCCACATATACACATCACTTTTATTTTTATATTTCTTATTTCCATCTGTGAACATTTGATCCTTAGATAGAACTCTCTTATTGATAAAATTATCTTTGACATACTTAGTCAATGTTTGTGTACTACGGAAACGTTTATCTTGATCATTGTCATCCCCACCGGCATTCATCACAATCGTAACAATACGACTATTTCCCATCGGTAAGGTTCCAACAAACGAATCCCCTGCTTGCTTAGTTGTACCTGTCTTTAGTCCATCAAATTCATAACCTGCTTGATAATCACGAGCTCCGTCCAGAAGTAGATTTAATGAAGGATAAGTCTTGGTTTCACTGCCTTCTGGGAAGACCAATCTTTGTTGAGACGTAGTCTTTAGAATCTCAGGATATTTATTCAAAATATGCTTAGTGATGATTGCAATGTCGTTTACTGAAAGCTTATTTTCAGCATCACTATTGCCGAGATACATTCCTTCTTTGAGGTCACTATTATTTAGTCCTGAAACGTTATTGATCTCAGCATCTTTAATACCCCAACTCTTCAAAGTTTTGCGCATCAACTTAATAAAACTAGTTTGATCACCAGAAACTTTTTGGGCCAACATCATAGCAGCTGAATTAGATGATACTATCCATGCGGCATCATAAAGATCCTTAACTGTATAAGCTTTATCCATGTCTAAACGAACATTCGTCAATTCATCATCTTGCGTCATTTCAGACTGTTCAGGAGTCGGTGTTAGTTGATCTGATTCTTTGATCTTCCCATCTTTTATAGCTTGGGTAACCAAATAAAGGGTAATTATTTTGGTAATAGAACCAATCGCCACTTTTTTATTTGTATCTTTGGAATAGATCACTTGACCTGTATTAGCATCAAACGCCATTGCGGCGATGGCATTAACTTCTGGTTCATTTGCTGCTTGGGCAGGGCTCAAGTTGATAATTGGAAACATTAAAATTAAAACTGATAGAACTATTAAGAACCTTTTAAAAAATTTGTTCATACTTATTCCTCACTAGTTAATGGAAAATGAATCGTAAACGATGTCAATTTCTCGTCTGAAGCTGCTGTAATGGTACCGCCGTGCATCTCGATCATGCTCTTGGCGATGGCCAATCCTAATCCTGTACCACCGGTTTTTTTGGATCGTGAATCTTCTACTCGATAAAATCGATCGAATAAATTAGGCAAGGATTTTTTTGGAATCTGACGACCGTTATTAGCTATCGTTACAACGACTCCTGATTTCTCCTGTTTAGCTTCTAAATATAGATCTGTAGCACCGGCACCGTATTTAAAAGCATTGGTGATCAAATTATTGAAAGTTCGGCCGAGCTTTTCAGTATCACCATTCATCATGATTTTTTTTGGTTCAGAAACTACATTGATCTTGATATTACGTTTTTTAGCTTCTAACTCAAAATCTGCGGACAACTGTTCCAACATCTGTACCATATCAAAATGAGTTGCATTCAACTTACTAGTAGCGTGTTGAACATTGGCATACTCAAAAAGTGAATTTACTAAATTTTGCATTTCTAACGATTTTTTGTAAGCTACATGAGTATATTTCAAAATCTGCTCGATATCTTGATAATTTTGACTTTCAATCAAGCCCAAATAACCAATAATTGAAGTCAAAGGTGTTCTGATATCGTGACTAACATTAGTGATAAGCTCGTCTTTACTCTTTTCAGATCGTTTCTGTTCTTCAATATGCTCATCAGTATTAGATATTAATAAGTTAATGCTATTAACTACACCTTGGAGCTTTTTATTTACTTTAAAATCAATTCTTTGATCCAACTTACCTGCAGCAATTATCTCTAACTGTTTTTCTACCTTATTAACTTCATATTGTTGGTAGGATTTGACCGCTACATTTACTGAAACGGCCAATTCGATCAAGATCACCACGGCCAAAAAGAACCAGATCCCCCAAAAAGTTGAATGAGTTAAATCTGATTTTAAAACGGCGATAACACTGTTGATATCGCTAAAATTTTGATGATTATAAAACAATTCTGACATTACGATCAGAATAATATTTACTATTTGAAATAAAAGAAAGGTGCCTATTCCTTCTGCTAGGAGGACACCTTTTTCTTTTGAGCTCAATTTAATTTTCTTATTCAAGGACTAAACCTCCACCTTATAGCCGACACCCCAAACGGTTTCGATAACTTTTTCACCGTCTGTTGCTTCTTCTAATTTGTCACGTAAATGACTAACGTGCACCATAACTGTTTTGGCAGAGACTACACTCTCTTGTTTCCAAACTCGTTCAAAGATCTCATTTGCTGAAAATACTTTGTTAGGGTGACTTGCCAATAGATACAAGACACCAAATTCAAGAGCAGTTAGTTGTACTTTGCTACCTGATGATGTTACAACTTCATGGGAATCTTTATAGATCGTAATCGGACCGATCTCTAGTTTATCTGGAACATTTTTGGCTGACAGTTGTTGACTGCGACGAAGTAGTGAACGAATTCTAGCCATAATTTCTAGCGGATTAAACGGTTTAGTTACATAATCATCGGCACCTGTTATCAGGCCTTGGATCTTATCCATATCAGTCGTTTTAGCGGATACAATAATGATCGGAATTTGTGAACCCTTGCGGACCCTTTTGACAACTTCGATCCCATCAATTTCTGGCATCATGATATCTAAAATCATCAAAGCAATATCGCTATGATCTCTCAAAGCATCCAATGCCTCTTGTCCTGAATAAGCCGTCACTGGTTCATAACCTTCATTTTTAATGTAGATACTAAGTAACTCTACAATTTCTTTATCATCGTCAACGACTAAAATTTTCATAAGTTAAACCTCACAGTGCAAATTTACAATATGGTAGTATTATACAATATTATGTTAGTGTATTACTAACTTAGAAAAGCAAAGGAATCCTAAATGAATTATCTAAAAAAAAGAATTCGCTTTATCTTAATAATAGTTTTCTCACTGGCCATCTTAGCATTTGTTCAATGGGAGACTCAAACTAATACTAATTTATCTGGAACTAAAGTTCTCTGGATCACAGAAATACTCAAGATCTTCTGTGGCGGCTATGCTCTTTACGGCATAATTCAATTTTTCAGAGTTAAATAGTGATGAATATCCGTCTCCAGAACTGAATTTAATTTTCTATAAAAAATAGGAGCTGTATCACACTTTGTATTAAGTGTGGTGCAGCCCCTATTTAATTTTTTAAATTTAACTTTCTAGTGTTCAGCTTCTGACATCCATTCTCTGAATGATGACTTCTTAATGTCAGCACCTTTACTATTGACCTTTGATGCAGCCAATTTACTTAATCTTTTCTTTTCAGCTTTATCTAATTTTTTCATATCTAATACCTCCATATGTTTGTGTCTTATACAAGACCTTAATATGAGTTATATAGAAGGAAAATAGGTAGCGGTATGTAAGTCATACTAGTTGGCGTTAACTATTTATAGCTAGCGTTGACGCCTGTTCTTTCTGTAATTCATACATCCGATCGCCTCTATTCTAGCACAAAAGGTTTGATGTGCTAGCTAGAAGAAGCTTCTTTCACGAATATCCATGAATCTACGATACAAGAATCTACCACCAAATGCTACAGCGGCAACGATCAAGTAACCTATTCCGGATAATGAAGGATTGATAGTAGCTGGAATGGCCTGTGCTACTCCTAAGAAGACCATCATTAAAGCAAGTCCTGCCACTAAATAACCGATAGTAATAAGCCAGCCCGGTCTTTCGTTCTTTGGCTTTCTCATTTGCATGTTGAACCATGTTAATAAGTAACCCCATAAGACTGACAGGATCAATAATGTAATAATACCAGTTTGATTTGTTGGTTGTTTCTTATTAGTTAAAGCAACTACCCCATAAAGCAGACCAAACATTGATAGGAACAATAGTGATGTATCAATTCCTAAAGCCCAGAATGGGGTCTTTTTCTTTGGCTTAACTGGATGCGCAATGTCACCAGCTTTTTTGGTAACTGGTCCATACAATTGATTGGCTGGAATACCTTTGATCTGATTTTCGATGATTTCTTTGATCAAATTATCAACTGATTCTTTGGCTTCATCTTCTGTAAATCCACCCTCGATCAAGTTCTTGTTTAATTTAAAAACATATTCTTCATTTTTATTAGACAATTGCTTGCGCAAATCTTCAACATTAGCATTTTGAATTTTTTCTTTAGTTAATTCGTGCTTTTCTTTTTTAGCAACTTTTTCTTTCTGTTTAGCAGCTGCCTTTTGATTCTTGTTTCTTATTTCGTCTGACATTGATTCTCCCCCTGGCTAGACATTAAAGCGGAACTCAATAATATCCCCGTCTTGTACTTCATAATCTTTACCTTCAAGTCTTAACTTACCAGCTTCTTTAACAGCTGCACTTGTACCACATTCGTCAAGATCCTTAAAGGACATTACTTCTGCTCGAATGAATCCACGTTCAAAGTCAGAGTGAATAATACCGGCAACTTGTGGTGCTTTCATACCCTTATGGAAAGTCCAGGCACGGGTCTCTTTACCACCAGCAGTGAAGAATGTTCTCAAACCTAATAGTTTATAACTAGCTTTGATCAACTTATCAAGACCTGACTCGCTAACACCTTCGGCTTCAAGGAAGTCTCTTCTGTCATCATCATCAAGTTCAGCAATTTCTTCTTCAGTTTTAGCAGAGACACCGATAACTTCGGCATGTTCTTTTTTAGCAAAGTCTTCAATAATCTTAAAGTATTTAGAACCTTCGGGATCAGCCATGTCGTCTTCAGCAATATTAGCTACATACAAAACTGGTTTTGAAGTTAATAGGAATAATCCCTTAACGATTGGTTGTTCTTCTTCATTAAAGTCGATTTCACGAACTGAACCGCCTTCTTCAAGAACTGGTTTGATCTTTTTAAGTACTTCAAATTCAGCAATGGCTTCTTTATCTTTACTTCTAGCTTGTTTCTCGACCTTTGTGTACCGTTTGTTAACACTGTCAAGGTCAGCAATACTTAACTCCATGTTGATAGTTTCGATATCTTCTAGTGGATCAACTTTACCAGTAACACTAGTAATATTGTCGTCATCAAAAGCACGAACAACATGCACGATAGCATCAACTTGGCGAATATTTTCTAGAAACTTGTTTCCAAGTCCCTCACCTTTGCTGGCACCTTTAACGATTCCGGCAATATCTGTAAATTCAAAAGTTGTGTGAATAATTTTTTTGGCAGGAATTACTTCATCAATTCTTGCTAAACGTTTGTCAGGTACTTCAACCATTCCCACGTTAGGATCGATAGTAGCGAATGGATAATTAGCCATCTCCGCACCCGCTTTTGTGATGGCATTAAATAATGTCGACTTTCCAACATTTGGTAAACCGACGATTCCGGCAGTAAGAGCCATTGTTAAAATTCCTCATTTCTATTGATATTTGGTTGTGCAATCTGTGTTTGTTTCAAATAAAACTGTTCTTTTGAAGGATCAACTTGATCTGCTTGAGTCATGACCTTCTTAAATTTAGTTTTGAATTCACCGCGTGGAATCATTACGATATGTCCGCAACCTAGACATTTCACTTTGATATCTGCACCCATACGAATGACTTCCCAACGATTTTCCCCACAAGCATGAG
The DNA here is from genome assembly GCF_003946625.1 of Companilactobacillus kedongensis. GTDB lineage: Bacteria > Bacillota > Bacilli > Lactobacillales > Lactobacillaceae > Companilactobacillus > Companilactobacillus kedongensis. The sequence continues at coordinate 68,002 of NZ_RHOR01000006.1, forward strand.
GCTTTTTCATCGTTATAACGTCGCCTAAATTATACATACTGTCTCCTCTAATCTAACTTAATTCCTAATAAGTCCAGGATTCTGTTTAAATCTTTGGTATTAGAAAAATCAATTTCTAGTTTACCACTGCCCTTGCGACTTTCTTTAACAGCCACCTGGGTATCAAACTTTTCAACTAATTTTTCTTCAGTAGCTTTAATATATGGTGATTTAGCTGGAGTATTTCTCTTCTTTTTATTTCTATCATGTTTTGTTTCAGTAGCTAATTGCTCCAATTGACGGACTGTTAAGTCTTCACTGACAGCCTTTTTAGCTAATTTATCAATTTGATCTTTATCCTTTAAACTCAATAGCGTTCTAGCTTGACCCATTGACAATTCACCATCTTGCACTAATTTTTTAGTTGCTGGGGGCAAGTTCAATAGTCTCAAGTAGTTAGCTATATAAGGACGACTTTTACCTAATCTCTGAGAAACTTGTTCTTGAGTTAAATTAAGCTTTGAAATCAAAGTTTGATAAGCATCCGCTTCTTCAAGAGGTGTTAGATCTTCTCTTTGGAGATTTTCCAAAACGGCGATCTCCATCATTCCTGATTCGCTTAATGGACGAATAATTGCAGGAATCGTAGTTTGCTTAGCAATTTTACTTGCTCTGAAACGGCGTTCACCAGCAATGATCTCAAATCCATTAACACTCTCACGAACAATAATCGGTTGAAAAACTCCATTTTGTTCAATTGATCGAGCTAATTCATTTAAAGCATGTTCATCAAAAGTTTTTCTAGGTTGATAAGGATTTGGACGGATATCTTCTAATGAAAGATCTACAACTGTTTCACTGTTCTCATCAATTGCTTCAAATTCAGAAAAAATCGCATCGATACCTTTACCAAGGCCTTTTTTATTTTTGCTTGATGCCATTACGTTTTAACACCTCCTCAGCTAGTGCTCGGTATGCCTCTGCCCCACGTGATTTATCATCAAAATCAACAATTGGCAGGCCATAACTAGGTGCTTCAGCTAATCTAGTATTTCTAGGTACGATTGCTTTATAAACACGATCACCAAAGTAAGATTTAACCTCACCAACAACTTGAGCACCCAAATTAGTTCTAGCATCCAACATTGTCAGCAAAACTCCTTCGATAGCAAGATTATTATTAAAGTGTTTTTGAACTAGACGGATCGTATTCAATAATTGACTCAATCCTTCCAAAGCATAGTACTCACTTTGAACTGGAATAATGATCGAATCGCTAGCTGTAAAGGCATTAGTTGAAAGCTGACCCAATGAAGGCGGACAGTCGATCAAGATAATATCATATTGATCATCAACTTCTTCGATCCCTGATCTCAATCTAGTTTCACGTGCCATCATGGTCGTAAGTTCCATCTCTGCACCAGCAAGTTGAATTGTAGCTGGCACAATATCTAGGTTTGGATGTTTAGAATGAATGATCGTTTTAGCTAAAGGATATTCATTGACCAAAACGTCATAAATATCTTTTTCGACATGGGCCTTTTTGATACCTAGACCACTAGTAGCATTACCTTGAGGATCGGTATCAATTATTAAAACCTTTTGGCCAAGATCAGCCAAACATGCACCAAGGTTGATAGTAGTTGTTGTTTTGCCTACACCACCCTTTTGGTTTGCAACGGATATTTTTCGTGCCATTTTATTCCCCTATTCTCCAATCTCTAAAAGATTGTTAACGTTTATTAATTCTATCATTTAATAGGAAACATTTAGAATTAATGATTATCCAACGAGTGGTTTTCTACCTGGAGTTCCAGGCTTTCTAGGATATTTCTTAGGTGTTGGTTTAGTTTTATCAACAAAGATAAAGTTTCTGACACCCTCATTATTTGGTAGTTCAAATGATTTTTGATCTCCAACTTTACCGCCAAGGATTTTAATAGCATAAGTAGCTTCACTTAATTCTTCTGGAGCTTTTTCAGACTTCATCGCAATAAATTCCCCACCGACTTTAGCAAATGGCAAACACAATTCTGTCAAAACGTTCATTGCTGCCACAGCCCGAGCCGTCACGATATCATAGTTTTCACGATAAAGTTTGTTCTTACCAAGTTCTTCAGCACGACCGTGTACCAAATTGATCCCTGTTAAATTTAATTTACCAGACAAATCGTTCAAGAACTTGATACGTTTATTCAATGAATCCACCATCGTTATTTTCAACTTAGGATTAACGATTTTTAGTGGGATCGATGGGAATCCAGCTCCTGAACCAATATCACAAAGTGACAATTCGTCAGTCAAAATTCTTTCATCCACGAATCCGAGAACTAAGGAATCATAAAAGTGTTTTAAATATACTTGTGATTCTTCAGTTATCGTCGTCAAATTCATTACTTTATTAGTTTCCACTAATTCGTGAAAATAAATTTGAAATTGTTCCTTTTGCTCACTACTTAATTCAATTCCTCTTTGTGATAGTGCTTGATAAAATTCTTCCGGTTTCATTTAAATCCTCCACTCGTGAAACACTTGTTTCACACTAGTTAATCGTATATTATTCCTGAAACAAATTCAATGATAGTTGTTCATTTCAGAAATATAAAAATGTCCTGAAAATTGGATTTTTTCTTAAACTTTAAACTAAACTCTGATACGATATTTGTAGTTATTATTATAGGGGGAAATTTATATGAAATGTCCGAATTGTGGTGCAAACATTACGGGGGAACAAAAATTTTGCAACAAATGCGGCTTTGACTTAAGCAACGTCAAAGTTGATGAAACAGTTTCGGCCTCAAAAGTGGAAACCAGCCAAGATATCCCTGCATCGGAAACTATCGTCGCAGAAACTAAACCGGTTCAGGAACAATCATCTAAGCCAAAATCAGTGACAAGTCCGATTCTGAAATTTTTAAACAATAACCAATCAATGGTATTCATTTTTATTTTAGCTTCGGCGTTGATCTACTGCTACAACACCGATATTGGTACTATCATTTTTATCGTAGGAATACTAGCTATTCTTTATTTATATTCAAAAAACGGTAAAACTAACGTTGAAACTGAATTTAATAAAACTTTAGCGGGGATCGTTCCACTAAAGAATCAAAGCGAAAACAAGTTTTGGCTACTAGAAACACTAGCCTACGGAACGAACATAATCGCTATTTTCAAATTACCAGTTATCGATTTATCTGATATTTTCAAAATGGCTGATTCCAGTATTTTCACCTCTGGCATCGTCAGTCAACTTAATGATATGTTCAACAATGGTAACATCTCACTATTCAAACTTGGTACATTAACATCAAAAGCATCAAGTATTTTAGCTGCTTATTACAAAGATGACAAAACTGCGGATATGGCAGATGTTATCAAAGGATTGTCAGAATTAAAATGGGGTATTTATGTAATTGTCTTTTGCGTTATTTTAGCTATAATTTCAAGGTTCATCAAAAACTACGAAATTCCTGCGCAACTCATCTCAGGAACTGTTCCAGCAATAATTTATCTGTTTATTTATTTCAAAATTAAAAACGGCGATTCTGATTATGCAATTATTGCCACATTTCTTGGGTCAGGATTTTACCTTGGCCTCGCCGCTTCAATTATTTTGGTCTTAACTTCTTTAGTCCGTCTGGGAAAGTTTCAAAAGAGAGCGTAATAATATGAAAAAAAGAAATATCTTAACCTTTTTTCTCTTATTATTACTGCTAGCTTCAGGAGCCAGTTTTCTCAGTGCCTGCGGCAATCAAAGAGAAAAACAGTCAGAAACTTCTGTAAAAAAGAAAACTACTAATTCTTCGAAGAAGAAAAAGAAGGTATCAAATATCACAACTGTTGCTGATAAATTAAAAAAGTCGTCTAAAAAACAATTAGTCTACTCACCTTTGGGAGATTCACTTTCGGTAGGACTATTTGCCGATAGTAAAGCTTCTCGATTCACTACTTTATTTACTGATGATATTAAAAAAGCCACTGGCAAAGACGTATCAGAAAAGGGTATGTCAGTAGTTGGTAAAACTGCTTCAAATTTTGGCGTCTATCAAGTAAATAATATTGTCAGTCAAGATCCCGATATTGTTACAGTTGAATTCGGAACAAACGATGCCGCCGGCGGCGCTACTGCAACAGCTCTAAATAGTTACGAAACTTCGATGAATCAGATTGTCGATACACTTCAACAGAAAACACATGCTCAAATTATCTTGATGACATCTTGGTCACCTAAAGACGGTAAGAATGTTGAAGCTGACAAACAATTTGATCAAGTCGTCTATAAAATTGCTAAGCAGAAGAATCTTCCCGTTGTCGATCTATCTACCATTTGGGAGCATAACGATAACGTAACGGGTCCGGCTGGTAAAACTATCAGTGATTTTTCAGATTACCTCACCAGAGATAATTTTCATCCTAATCAATTAGGACATGATAAAATTGCCGAACTTTTAAATAAACAATTAACTCGGGAGGGAACTTATGAACGATGATAAAGAGTTTTGCCCAAATTGTGGCAAACCAGTGTCTAAAAATGATGATTTTTGTCAGAACTGTGGACATGATTTAAGACCATATCATAAATCGCTAACAAAACAAGCTGAACAAAATAACGTTCAACAACCACAACCAACTCAACCAGCACAAACACAGAATTCCATACCTAATAACAGTGGTAAGAAAAAGAAGTCCCCACTTGTACCTATTATTCTAGTTATTATTGTCTTGTCCGCCGCCTACTTTGGCGGAAGTTGGTTCTACAGCAAAGGTCGTCAAACTCAAACCTTGGCCGATAATATGACCAGTGGTGTTACTTCTAAAATGGCATCTGCTGCAGTTACTGAAGATGGACAAGCTATTTCCGAAACTGATCTAAAGCCCTTGAGTAATCTTTACGTTAAAGATAGCTCAGCCAGTGATCAAGTTAAAGAATCAATTTTAAAGGATAGTCGATCGACCAATTTTAAAGTTACTCAAACCGGAAAGTATTTAGGACTATTTCCAAAATATAAAGTTGCCATCACCAGTCGTTCGATCGAAATCGAAACAAACATCGATAATCCTTCGTTTAAGATCGATGGCAGTACAGTTTCCGCTAAAAATGATGACAGTGAATATAACTTAGAAAAACATCTTCCAGGTTTATATAAAGTCTCTGTCAGCGGTAAGAAAACTAAACAAGTGACTGTTCCCATTGCCGGTGAAACTGATGAATATGTTATAAACGAACTTGTCGAATCTGACGACGACGATAATAACGAAAGTACAACTTCATCCACTACTCAAAGAAGACCATCGTCTTCAAATCGCCCTACCTATTCGGAAAGTGATGATGACGACGATGACTATTACGAACCTTCAGATGATGATGTAACATTCTTAGGTTCATGGACCAACGATACTTCTACTGTCAGTTTCTATGATGACGGTACATACAGTTTGGATGATAAAACTGGATCTTATAAAGTTAATTCATGGCATGGTGACCAAGTATCGATCACATACTATGAGGATGGTAAATCTGGCCCAGGCTGGACAGCTTCATACACCTTAGATGGTGATTCACTTGAATTAAATTCAAATCATATGACTTGGTACAGGTAAAAAATCAGGATCGATTACATTAAATAATCGATCCTGATTTTTTTTGGTCATAAACTTCCACACAGAAGTCCTTCTTACCACAATTTGGACAAGTGAGTTTCCTAGTCTTTAACGTATGCTTTGCAAAGAAGGCCTGCTTAAAAGTGGGCTTAAATTCAGCATTACAGTTGGGACAAATATAATTAGTCCCTTGAAAATATATCTTACTCAGAAATGCTGCAGCAACGATTGCCAATAAAATACCCAATCCAAACCAGAGCCAATTACCTGTCATGATCGATGCCACTAAAGTACCGACCTCAATTGCGTCCATAACCAGCCCTCCGCCAATAATTTTAAAGTGTAAATTTCTCAAAGATTTTTTATTATCCATAATGTAGTCTATGTCATCGATTGAATTTATAGGGAAATTATCCAGATCCGGCAGACTGTTTTTAATATTTTCAATCGTTTTAATTTGCTTACGTGCTTCGTTCAATTCATTTTTAATTTTTTTCGCTTGTTCATCTAACAATAGTGTTAAAATTTTGCTAGAATTAGTCTTTATTAAAATCTGTCGAATTGAATCTAAAGATAATCCCATACTTTTTAACAAGAGAATCAATTTTAATTTCTTTAAATCGTGATCCGTGTAAAGACGACGACCGCCTTCTGTTCTGGCAGAAGGATTCAAAATGTTTTTCTTATCGTAATATTGTATCGTCCTGACTGAAATTTTTGCTAATTGAGCCAGTTCTCCAGTTGTATATGACATAAACTTCACCTCCTTGATTACTTTTTACACTATGACCTAAGGACACGTGCAAGTATTTAACCGTTATTTAGGCGTTATAATTTTTAAAAGTTGGCATTCATTTTATTATAAATTAAAGTATACTTAGTGGGATAGACCACAGAAACGAGAAAGGAGTGGATTATACGTATCGATTTTTCGTTCAACCACAAGTAAATCAGAAAGATAACTCTATTTTCGGATATGAAGTTTTACTTCGCAAGCAAGATAAAAATGGAGATTGGACAATTCCTAGCGATTTCACTGAAATCCCGATCGACGAACAAACTTGCTTGATCGAAAAAACAGCTAAAGCCTTAGAAACAGCTGCAAAAGACAAAGTTTTAGCCTTCAATTTAAACAATAAACAGGCTAATGACCCACTTACGATCGGCGCTATTATTACGTTGAAAAAACGGATCAATCCTGCCGCCTTAACAATTGAACTGACTGAGGCACCCACTTTGCCCGAGATTAAAGATATGAGTACAATGTTACATCAATATGGCATTGACTTAGTCCTTGACGATGTTGGTACTGGTTCAAATACTTATATTAATATCAAACATCTATTACCTTATGTTGATCAAATCAAGTTTGCAATGCAAAACCTTCGCATGTCCGGTAATGCCGAAAAAATACCTGAATGTTTATCATTTTGGGTTAATCAAGCTAAAAAATACTGTCTGAATATGATCCTCGAAGGTGTCGAAGATAAATCAGACCAAACATTAGCCGAAAAATTCGGCATATATATTCAACAGGGATATCTTTATGGAAAACCTTGTTTAGTTTAAAACATCAGTTGCTTTTTAACTGGTGTTTTTTTTATAATTAAAAGGCTATGTAAACGTTTTACTGGAGGAAATCATGATTATAAAGGAATATACATTAGATAAACTTGCACGAATGATCGACCATACAAATTTACACGCCTATGCATCAAATGAAGATATGATAAAACTTTGCGATGAAGCGAAGGAATACCATTTTAAAATGGTAGCGATAAATCAAGTTCAATCGAAGATTTGCTATAAAGAATTAAAGGACACTGATATTGATATCGGTGCTGCTATCAGTTTCCCATTGGGACAAACCACGATTGAATCTAAATTATTTGATACTAAAAACGCTATAAGAAATGGCGCTAACGAAATTGACTATGTTATCAATATTACGGAATTAAAGAATAAAAATTATGCCTACATTGAAAAAGAGATGTCAGAGATGGTCAACCTTTGCCATGAAAATTCTGTCTTGATCAAAGTCATTTTTGAAAATACTTATTTAACTAATGAGGAAATAACTAAAGTTGCTGAAATTGCCAAAGAAGTGAAACCTGATTTTATCAAAACATCAACCGGTTTTGGACCTAGTGGTGCAAAGACTGAAGATGTTAAATTAATGAAATCAGTTGTTGGTAGCGATGTTTTAGTAAAGGCAGCTGGTGGAATCAGAAATTCTGACGACTTTTTAGCTATGATCTCAGCCGGAGCTGATCGTATCGGTACTAGCAGCGGTGTGAAAATCATTGAAGCTTTGAAACAACGTATGAAATACGATGACGTTGATACCATCAAAATTGGACGTTAAAAAAGAACTGCCGCGGCAGTTCTTTTTCTATACAACAAAATTCAAACTAACTAAAACTACAAAACTAAGAAAAATAATCATATATGCAACATAATCGCTTCTAGTATATTTTAGAGGATACATTCGAGACATTTCATTTCGTCCTGTATATCCCCTAGTTTCCATAGCCATGGCAAGATCAGATGCCTTACGAATAATTGATAAAAATAACGGTAATAATAATCTAGTCATATTTTTCATTTTTTTTATTACGCCTACATTTTCAAATCTTATCCCTCTTGAAGACTGTGCATCGATCAAAACATTCAATTCTTCAATAATTATCGGAATAAAACGAAAAGCAATCATAATAATGACTGTCATTTCATGAATAGGTACATGAATTCTTTTGAGAAATAAGAAAGCTTTTTCAAGACCATCGGCCAATGACTTTGGTGTAGATGTATAAGATAAAAGTGAAGCTCCAACGATCATCAACGCAATTCTAGATGTTAAGGCAATTGCTTTAACGACGCCTTGGTTAGTAACATCAAATACCCACCATTTGACTATGGTAGTTCCTGGTGTCGCAATCAATCTAAAGAAGAAGGTAAACACCAATAATATGATAATGCCCTTCAAACCACGTAATAAGTAGCTCACAGGTACCTTGGCTATTTTATAGAGGATCAATATGTAAGCCAAACTAAATAAATACAAAATCGGATTATGAATAATAAATAGCGAAATTATATAGATCAGTACACCCATTAATTTAGTACGAGGATCTAAAGCGTGGATGGCTGAATCTGTAAAATAATATTCACCCAGTGTTATATCTCGTACCATTTAATGACCTCGATTCTTTTTGAATACTTCTGATAAATTTTTTTCAGCTTCATCAACAGTTGTTGAGATAGATTTCAAAGGTATTCCGGCACTGATCAAATCTTTAGTTAGCTTAGTTACTTCAGGAACATCCATGCCAGCTAAATCTATAATGTCATCCCTACTAAAAGTTGTCTGAACCGATTCCTTAGAGATAAGGGTCCCTTGTTTCATTATCCAAACTTGATTCGCATAATTAGCGACATCTTCCATATTATGTGAGACAAAAACAACAGCCATCTTCTTGATAGTTATAATTCTTTTAAGAAGATCAAATATGCGACTCTTCGTATAAAAATCTAATCCAGCTGCTGGTTCATCCAAAACGATTATCTTCGGACTCATTGCCAGTACACCAGCAATAGCAACCGAACGCTTTTGACCACCTGAAAGTTCCATTGGATTGGCCGTAAACAAAACTTCGTCTATTCCAACAAATTTAAGTTCACGTTCGGCAACCGTTCTTGCCTCTTCTTCTGACATACCCAAATTTATCGGACCAAACATTGTATCTTCAATAACCGTTTTTTTAAATAACTGGTTTTCAGGATATTGAAAAACCAAGCCAACTTCTTTTCTTAATTTAAACAAATCAAAATTTTTATCATAGACATTCTTGTCATTAAGATATAATTCTCCAGAACTAGCTCTTAACAATCCATTGAAATGTTTTATAAGAGTGGTTTTACCTGAACCGGATGTTCCGATAATACCAATAAAATCTCCAACATTTATTTCAAATGAAACATCATTCAGAATGTTTTCAGAGGCACTCTTTTTATCGTAGGAGAAGCTAATATTTACACCTTTTAACATCTTTACTCCTCCCAAATCCCAGTAAGTTCATTCACCAATTGTCGCTCATTCAAAACAGGATTTGACAGGGGCAAGCCTGATTTCCTTAAGCGTTCGCCTAATTCAATGATCTGCGGGATCTCCACGTGTATCTCTCTTAATAACTCCAAATTAGCAAATACTTCACTCGGAGAACCTTTACCAACAATTTTCCCATTATTCATCAAAACAATCCTATCGGCCGCAACCACCTCATCTGTATTATGTGTGATCAAGATAATTGTCATACCGTTTTCAGTATTTAGCTTATGCAACACGCCAATTATTTCAGATCTTGACCTAGGATCAAGCATTGAAGTAGGTTCATCTAAAACCATAATTTGAGAATCATCTGCAAATGCACCTGCTATTGCGACACGCTGCTTTTGACCACCTGAAAGTCTCGTTGGAGATGTTTTACTAAAGTCAGACATCCCCACAGTATTGATACATTCGGCTACTCTCTTTTGAATATAATCGGAAGGCATGTTCTTATTTTCTAAGCCAAAGGCGACATCTTCTTCGACATTAGTACCAATGATTTGATTATCTGGATTTTGAAAGACCATTCCGACTTTATTACGTATCTCCGTCAAATTATCTTCTTTACTAGTATCTAAATCGTCCACTTTTACGGTTCCTTCACTTGGTAACAGTAAAGCGTTCAAGTGCTTAGCTAAAGTAGACTTCCCAGATCCATTAGATCCTAGTATTGCCAAGAATTCTCCTTGTTTTATATTCAAAGATAATCCATCTATAGCTATTTTCTTTGACTGTTCCTTTTGGTCATTCCAAATAGTATATTTATGAACCAATTCTTCAATTCGTATCATCTAAGTCTAGGCCTCTTTAGACTCTTTTTTAAATTTGCTCAAAAATTGCATAGGTATAGCCTTTAATAACAGATATCCGATTACTAATGTACCAATTTTATCAATTAGATTAGATCCAACATTTCTCAAGAATGAAGCTTGAAAAATTGTTGTTCCACCTTTGACAAGCGACATAACTAAGACATCAGAGAATGATCCATTAAGTCCACCGTATACATAAATTCCAATTGGTGTACCAATAGCTGGACAAATAAAGCTAAGTGCAAGACCCGTTATAACGGCTGTAAGAAAATTGAACTTAAACTTTTTAGCTACTAAACCAACAATTAAACCAATCGACATATTAACTAACGCAAAAGGTATATCTGAAACACTATAAATAAGACCTGTAATAACATTGCTCAAACCACCGACGATCATTCCGGCCACTGGTCCAGCAATAACAGCAGTCAAGACAGTCCCCAAACTATCCAAATAAAGTGGAATTCCCAGTGCGGATGTAATAATTCCTAAAACAATATTCATGGCTACCGCAATACCACATAAAGCTACGATATTTACTCTTCTATTTCGCATAAAAAAATCTCCCTCAAAATTTTTTCTACAATGTTATGAAATAAGTGAAACGGCTTCGTTCATCGTCAATATAGGTACAGATAGTGATCTTGCCTTCAACTCTTTTTGAATAACTTGCATGAACATACCTGGTTCCTTTTTCATCTCTAAACTATTTTGTATATCGGCAATATGGTCAGGGTCAGAGCCCATTTCACCGCACCATTTTTTACCAGTACACGTTAATTTATAACCGCAACTAGGACTTCCCTCTACAGAAACGATCCCCAAAATATTGAATTCATCTGGGTGTGATGCATATTCTTCAATCTGCATCATAAAAGGATCCAACATTTTTTTACTGGCGTCCTTGTAAAACGGATTATCAAATTGATCTCTGACATGTCCCCAGCGATGTGAACCATATAATAAAAATTCTGGACAAGGTAACTGTAATAATTGAATATTTTCATCCAGCGCTTTATGTAATAGCTCACTTCTTAACTTATACTCTTCAGCTAAATCAGACTCATCTGTTTTGACCTTAGAAGCCGCATTAAGAATGCAATGAGACAAAATTAAAATTGACTTCATATCGACTATTCCTCCTTGTAAACGATAACATTGTGACGTATTTCATTATACAATTATTCGGCAGTGTTTAGGCTTTATAAACAAAAAAATCCAATCAAAATGATTGGATTTACTATTAAATCTACGTTTTATGCCATTGCATCCCAAGCGGGTAAAACAACTGGCTCTTGATCAAAGACACTTAATTCCTGATCAGTCAAAAATTTCTTATTAATAACTACTTCATAAATATTATTTTCAAACCAAGCATTATCAGCCGTAAAGTATCCTTTTTCTCCGTTGTCTTCACCCCAAGAATTTTCAACCTTCCAGCGATTAGGTTTTGATTCCACAAGATTAACACCCGTCAAAACCATAGCATGAGATACTTCAGATTGTCTGTAATCCAAAGCGTCTCCTTTTTCCAACTTCATATCAGTATTAAATAGTTTATCAACTTGGTACATATCGCCTAAAAGAAGACCTTCTTTTCGTTGTGACTGATTTAAAACATCATTACCAAACCACACAGTATCATTAGCTTTTAACTGTTCAATGCTGAGCTCTTCTAAACGCTCTATCGGCAAGTTAAGATACTTCTCAGTCGTGCCGCCGACAACATTTCCATCAGTTTGGATCGTATAGACTTGATTGTATTTCTTGCTCTTTTGTGGAGAATTCATTACATTTACGTAATCGTTCAAATTGATCGTAAAATATTTGTTCAAGAAGTTCTTCGGTGTGATACTTGTTTCTTCAATTAACTTATCATCGTCATTACGGAGTGACAATTCAAAATCAACTGGTGGTTGCCCGAATGAATAAACACAAAGTTTATAAACTTCTGACAACATTTCTTCAACTCTTTGATCGATATTTGACGCATTATCGGATACCATTTGACGAAGTTCAATCCCATTTTTACGCATCATCTTTTTCAAAACAGCGTTAAATTCAGAGGTATTTTCTGAAACACTCGTTTCTGGCATAGCATATGTTGGTACGACACCATATTTGTTGATCAAATCAGCTGCATATTGCCATTGGCCACCATCAACGTTAGGATAAGTAAAGAGTAAATTAACTTTACGATCATTAACTGGCAAATCGGCTGTTTCTAGAATATTCTGGTAGAAGTAATTAGCTTTTTCCAGACGATCCCAAAATGATAGATAATTTTGAGACAGTTCAAAGTCTTTCATATTATATTTTGTAGCAAATTCCGTTCTTAAATTAGTCAAAGCTGAAAATAACCAGCAACGACCCGAACGCTTTTGATTGGAAACCTTCCCAGTTGGCACTTCAATATTAAATGTTGGATTTAGTTTCCTTTTAGCCTCAATATTTTGAGCAGCTTTGAAGATCCCAACTTGTGCAACTGCATTCTTCAAAACATTATTAGTTGCATCTTGATTTAAGTTCTTGCGAAAGTCTGCTAAAATTTCATTATTAATTTCTTTAGTCAACTCAATCACCTCATAGTTAAATTATATTACAATATTATTATTCATATTGGAGAGAATTATGCCTGAAACAATTAAAATTGCTTACTTATACGAAGATTTAATGAACACATATGGAGATAGCGGTGATGTTAAAATCTTAGCTTTTCTTCTAAAAGAACAAGGTTACGACACACAAGTTGACGACGTCAGTTTAGATGCAGATTTCAATGCCTTTGACTATGATTTCCTATTCTTTGGTGGTGGCCAAGATTTTGAACAATCCGTCGTAGCCAAAGATATTTCTAAACACAAACAAACCATTACTGATTACATTGAAGCTGACAAACCAATGCTTTGTATCTGTGGTGGCTATCAATTCTTAGGTAAGTTTTACGAAACTAGTGGTGGCGAAACGATTCAATGCCTGGATATTCTACCTTTCCACACCGTCTTTAAAGCTGACGCTAGAATGATCGGCGATACAGAATACAAGACTGAATGGGGTACTGTTAAAGCCTTCGAGAATCACAGTGGTAGGACTTATTTTGACGATAAAAATATGCTCAAACCATTAGGTACTATGGTTGAAGGTTATGGAAATAATCCTGAAGATGGCGTTGAAGGTATGCGTTACAAGAACGTTATTGGCAGTTATTCTCATGGACCTATCTTGAAAAATGAAAATATTGCCCGTGCGATTGCTGATAAGATTGTTCAATCGCATAAAGAACGCATTGCTAAATAGATAGTATTTGCCTTGCCGCTTACGGTTTGGAGTAATTCCACCTGTTGCAGGACCCCTTCAGCCAAGGTCTGAAGGCTCAATTTTGAGCTTTGCTCCGCAAATCTCAGAATCGTCCATGGTGTAAGGACGTAAAACCACTGTCCAACTGGTTCCATTACTCCAAACCTCCAGCCCGCATTTAATCTAGATAATTTAAGCCTTTTAAAATTATCAACAAGAAGCTGTATCATGCTTGATTTATCTCAAGTATGGTACAGCTTCTTTTTTGTTATATGTAACTATTAAAAATTGAACTCACAATATAAATCGTTAAAAACATACCAGTCGAAAGGTCTGAGAATATTTGCCTGCTGTGAGAGTGGCGTTAGAGTTTTAGCTCCTACACCACCGGGTTAGTTTGAAGACTTGTTGAACTTTACAAGGCTTCAAACCAAGACTCGAGACCGCTTCTCAGTCGAACTAGTCCGCACAGCAGGCAAATATTCTCAGACCTGGAGACGAAATACACCTCCAGAAAAAAGTTTTTAAATAATTTAGCAATTAATCATTGCCTTAGAGCCTACTTCAAGGTGTAGAGTTAAAAATGAATTAAATTATTAATAATGGGTGAAATAATATGGGGATTTTTTCTCGGTTGAGTTGGTTTTTTAAACACCGGTGGAAGCAATATTCTTTTGGGGTCTTAGCTTTACTCTTAGTTGCGGCTTGTAATGTGGTTCCTCCACGTATCGTTGGTGTCGTAGTTGATGCTGTCAGTAAAAAAACATTAACTATTAAATTTTTAATGATGAATTTAGGACTACTACTTCTAGTTGCCATTATGGGATATTTTTTGAGGTTTCTTTGGCAAAAAATGATTTTTGGTAGTTCGTACGTTTTGGAGCGTGATCTACGTAATCGTTTGTTCCATCATTTTATGAAGATGGATACTACCTTTTATCAAAAATGGCGAACTGGTGATTTGATGGCTCATGCTACCAATGATATCGACGCTGTTCGTGAAGTAGCTGGTCCTGGAGTTTTGACTCTAGCAGATTCATTGATAACTGGTTTATCAATGATTTTTGCCATGGGTATGTTCGTTGACTGGAAATTGACACTTTATGCGATTTTGCCGCTGCTCTTGCTGGCAATTATGGCTAACGTCTTGGGTAACAAAATTCATGATGCTTTCATGAAATCTCAGGCGGCTTTCTCAAGTATCAACAATAAGACTCAGGAAAGTGTTGTTGGTATTAAAGTTTTAAAGGCTTTGGGTCAAGAAAAACAGGATGAAGCTGACTTCGATAAATATGTTTCTAAAAATATTAAGGCTAATAAAAAGTCTTATCGCTTAGATGCGATGTTTGATCCACTAACATCGATCATCATGGGTATTTCATATGTTATTACAATTATTTTAGGCGGCTTAGCAGTTATCCATTCTCAAATTACCATTGGTGAACTTGTTTCATTCATCACTTATATGGCTGAACTAACTTGGCCAATGTTTGCTATTGGTAGTCTGTTTAACATTTTGGAACGTGGTTCTGCCAGTTACGATCGAATCACCGAACTGTTAGGCGAAAAGTCATCCCTAGTAACGCCGCGCCATGAAGTTAAAACTACTCCAAATGGCCCCTTGGATTTTGAAATGAAAAAATTCCATTATCCAGATGACAAAGCGATTGCCTTAAATAATGTCAGTTTCGTTCTCAAAGAAGGTCAAACGATGGGTATTGTCGGTCCAACTGGTGGTGGTAAATCAACTATCATCAGTCTGTTGATGCGTGATTTTGACCATTATAACGGTCAAATAACCGTCGGTGACCATGATATACGTGACTTTAAGCTTGATGATTATTTAGATACGATCGGTTATGTTCCTCAAACTAACTTCTTATTCTCCACTAATATTCGTGACAACATCCGATTTGCTAACATTGATGCTACAAAAGAACAAGTTAAGGCCGCTGCTCATGTTGCCGATTTGGACAATGACATTGACGATATGCCAGAAGGTTACGATACACAGGTCGGTCAATTAGGAGTTTCATTATCTGGTGGACAGAAACAACGTTTATCTATCGCCAGAGCTGTTTTGAGTGACCCTGAACTATTGATCTTAGATGACTCATTATCTGCGGTTGATTCAAAGACAGAACGAAATATCGAAGAACGTATTGCTGAAAATAGATCGAATGGCACGACGATCATTGCGGCAAGCCGTTTAAGTTCAGTTGAACACGCTGATCAAATACTTGTTGTCGATCATGGAACTATCATTGAGCACGGTACACATCAAGAATTGTTGGGCAATAAGGGTTGGTATTACGATACCTTCAACTTACAAGCTAAAAATGCTGAACTCGAAGGGAGGTTGAATAGTCATGGATAAAAAAGAACAAGAAACGATCAATGATATTCACGCCCTCTCTCGAAAACAACAACGAAATATTTTGAAACGATTATTCGGCTTTGCCTGGGCATTTAAAAAGCAATTCGTCACAGCAATCATTTTTGCGATTGGATTGAGTGTCATAAATATAATTTTGCCTAGATTGTTGCAATACTATATGGATAATTATCTTGTTCATCAAGATACTGGTATCCAAATCATCGTTGGCTTTGCGATCGTCTACTTCATTGGAACAATAATTAAAGCTATCGTCCAATTCATTCAGAATTTTGCTTTCTCTATGGGAGCTGAACGAACACTTGAAAGAATTCGTAGTCAACTATTTAGAAAATTGCATACCTTAGGAATGGATTATTTCGATAAAACCCCTGCTGGTTCAATTGTTTCAAGAGTTACTAATGATACTAAAACATTATATGACTTTTGGACTTTATTCTTGATGATCCTAGTAGCGGCCTTTTCAATGATCTCAGCATTTATAGCAATGATGTCCGTTAACGTTACTTTGGCAGTCGCAACGGCGTTATTCGTAATAGCGCTTTACCTACTGATTTGGTTGTATCAACGTTTAAGTTCCAAGATTTACCAACGTTTACGTGAATATTTAAGTCAAATCAATACTAAATTAAACGAATCTTTGATGGGTATCAGTATCATTCAACAATTCGGTCAACAGAAACGAATGATTTCAGAATTTGAACACAAAAATAATCAGTATTTTAACCAAAGAAACAAAATGATCAATGTAAACTCATTTTTGCTTTATCCAACTATTACATTGATGTTTACGTTATCAGAAGTAATTTCATTAGGTGGTTTTGGATTAGAAAGTACCCACACTATCGTGGCTGCTGGTGTCATCTATGCCTTTATTTCTTACCAGCAAAACTTCTTCAATCCATTATCTAACGTTATGAATTACATGTCTTATTTTCAAGATGGAATGGTTGCCGGGTATCGGATCATGAAATTATTTGATAACCAAACCACTAGCCCTGTCCAAAATGAAGACAGCGCACAAAAAATCGAAGTTGGAAAAATTGAATTTCGCCACGTTACCTTTGGCTATGTACCAAATGAACCTATCCTAAAGGATATTTCATTTACGGTTAATCCCGGCCAGACTGTAGCATTAGTTGGTCATACTGGTAGCGGTAAGAGTTCGATCATCAACGTCCTACTAAGATTTTATGAATTTGGTGAAGGTCAGATATTGATTGATGACCACGATATCCGTGATTACTCAACTCAAGAACTTCGCCAAAAACTCGGTCTAGTTATTCAGGAACCGTACTTGTTCTACGGTAATATTGCCAATAATATTCGCATGTATGATGACAGCATCACCGATGCACAAGTAGAACAAGCAGCTAAATTCGTTGATGCCGATGAATTTATTGAAAGGCTTCCCGATGCATATCATGCCAAAGTAATTGAGCGAGGCAGTAGCTTCTCCACTGGTCAACGTCAGTTGATCTCATTTGCTAGAACTATCGTCCGCAATCCGAAAGTACTGATTCTGGATGAGGCTACTGCTAATATCGATCCTCAAACTGAGCAGAGTATTACCCGAGGCTTATCAAAAATGAGAGACGACAGAACAACTATTGCCATCGCTCACAGATTATCGACAGTTCAAGATGCCGATCAAATCCTAGTTTTAAGCCACGGACGTATCGCCGAGCGAGGAACACACTCTGAATTACTCAAAGCTGGCGGACTTTATTCAGAGCTTTATGAATTGCAATCAATGGATTAAATATACAAGGAAAAGGTGGAACAAATGAAAAAATTAATTTCAGAAGGATATTTTGATGGGGAGCGTCCTCTATTTAAGGAGCATGACGCAGAGATCAACGACACAAATTTTGGTGAAGGTGAATCCCCTCTTAAAGAAACACACGACTTAGATTTAAATGATGTCGTATTCAAGTGGAAGTACCCATTATGGTACGCAAATAACATCAAAGTTGATAAATCAATCTTTGAAACCATGTCACGTTCAGGGATTTGGTATACACATAACATCGAAATAACAAATTCTGCTCTTCAAGCACCTAAATTATTTAGACGTGTTAGTCAGATTAAATTAGAAAATGTTCATTTTGCTGACGCTGAAGAAACAATGTGGACTTGCAAAGATATTAACTTAAAGAACGTTCAGATCAACGGTAATTATTTTGGTATGAATAGTGAAAATATTTATGCTGATAATATTGATGTCGTTGGAAATTATGTTTTTGACGGTGCCAAGAATATCGAAGTTCACAACTCAACTTTCGTTTCAAAAGACGCATTTTGGAATTGTGAAAATGTTACGATCTACGATTCAAAAATCAGTGGTGAATATCTAGCTTGGAACACAAAGAACCTTACTTTGATCAACTGTACTATCGAAAGTGAACAAGGACTTTGTTATTTGGATAATTTGAAGATGGTCAACTGTAAAGTATTGAGAACCGATTTAGCATTTGAATACTGCTCAAATATTGATGCTGAAATAACAACAAATGTTATGAGTATCAAGAATCCTATCAGTGGCACAATCAAGGTTGCTTCTGTTGACGATATTATCTTTGATGATCCAGAGATCGATCCTAAAAAGACAACTATTGAAACAAAAGATTAATATGGAATTAAAAAATCATCCCAAAAACTATTTTGGGATGATTTTTATATATCAAATAAATATCTGACACTATCTAACAATTTTTTTAAAACTATATCAGAAACATGACCAACAATCTCACCTTTTCGAGCTTCAAAGTCATAGCTGGGTAAATAATAAGTAACTATATTTCCCTTTATTCCACTATTTTTATCAGCAATTGGCACATAAGATCCATCCGAAACTCCGTTCATGAAGTTATGAGATGTTATCGGCATCCCTGATATTAGACCAGTTGATCGATTATACTCCGAACTGGATAAAACAACGATTGGCCTTCTGATATTATCATGACCGCCCAATTCGACTCCTGCATGCGGTTCTGCGTCAATAAACATGATATCGCCTTGTTTAGGATATTCCATTAAAATAGATTTTCCTTTCCAACTGGTTTCTCGTTACCGATATCAAATTCTAATTTCTGCATATCTTTTCTAAAATCATGATCTTTAAACTGACCATCCTTCCATGGATTATCTTGTTTAGTTGGTCTATAAACAAGATTCCCATCAACTTTTTCGAGACTGAACGTTTCATTCTCAGATATTCCTGCTGACTTAGGTACAGTTATACTCATACTATTCCCATTCTTTCTAGTTTTGTAAGTTCCAAGTAATTCTTTCATTCAGATCACCTCAAAGTTTTGTTATTACCCATATAATAACTTGTTACTAAGTAATTACAAGTTATTACTTTTAGGTGATACTTATCTTAATATATAAAATTACGCAAAAAAATCATCCCAAAGAATTGGGATGATTTTTATTCTGTAATATAATCCAGTAATTTGAATAAAACGATCTTGTTCTCTTCAGGCACAGGATATTTCATAATTTCTTCTGGAGTTTGATTTAATTTTGAACCGGCAGCATAGTCGCCATCATTAACGGCAATCTCTTTTACATCATCAGTTTGGGGCTCAAAATGAAACTGTAAGCCAATAATGCGATGATTCATAACGAAGCCTTGATTCCTCAATAAATCACTGGAGAATAGCAATTCTGCCTCATCAGGGATATCAAACATCTCTTCATGCCAATGCAACGCCATCATTTTCTCTGGAATCTCCGGAATTGCTCGTGTTTGCAAATAAACTGGTGCCCAACCCACTTCTTTAGCTGGAGATTTTCCAATATGATAGCCCAAAGTTTTTGTAATTTGCTGTGCACCATAACAGGCTCCAAACATAGGAATATTCTTATCTAACAATTGTTTGATCAATTTACGTTCATTCTTGATCCAATCAACATCATCGTTAGGACTCATTGGCCCGCCAAGAATAACTAGCATATCTGTCTCTTCAGCACTTGGCAAAACTCCGCCAAACGCATAAGGATGATAAACATAAATTTCATATCCATGTAAACGTGCCCAGTCTTTTATAGCACCTGGACCCTCATTAGGTGTATGTTGCAAAACATTGATCCTCATTGATCGAGCCTCTTTAATCTAAAAATTTATTAGCTTTTAAGATAGCTGTCGAAATAGCTGGAGCAATAATAATTGCGGCTATCATTTCCGGAATACCATTAGTTCCAACAATAATTAACAACAGCTTGTTTAATAGATCCGTTTGTGTGGCATAAGCTTGAGACAAGACACTAGCATACATGAATCGCATCAAACCTAAAACTAATACCGTATTAGTAAGAGACCCTATTGCGGCAGCGATACCCATAGCAACGACTCTTTTTTTAAAGTGCTTTTTTAACACTAAATAGACATATCCAGCTACTAATCCCACAATTATTCTTGGCACAATAGCAACGATTGGATTAGTGAATACCATCGTATCAATAATTGATGTTGGACTAGTGAAAGCTCGTATCATCGTACCCAATCCCCAAACCAGACCAACGATAGATCCATACTTTGGACCAAGTACAATTGCAGCAACGATTACAGTTATATGAATGATTGTTATATTAATGAATCCAGTTGGAATGAATCCCAAAAAAGGTACCAATGATTGAACGAAAATAATCGCCATCAGGATACCCAAAATAGCAATGCGGTAGGCTTTTCTTCTTTGCATTTACTATAAACCCCTCAAATTTATTTCCTTAATTCTATATTATTATCCAAAACATATCAAAATTTAATCTTTAAGACCCTTTAAAGAATAAAAAAAGCCCTTACCAGCGCCATAAATTACTGCGCGGCTTCAGACTTTGATTTAATATTATTCACCTTCAGCTGCATCAACAGCTTTTATAACGGCGCTACGGAATCCATTTTCTTCCAGTGCAGCAACACCTTTGATCGTAGAACCACCTGGTGATGTTACTTCGTCTTTTAATGCTGACGGATTAAGATCTGATTGTTTGGCTAGTTTACTTGCACCAATAGCCATTCCAATAGCTGCATCATAAGCTAGTTTTCTACTTAAACCATGCTTAACACCTGCATCGCTAAGTGCTTCGATAAATAAATCTAAGAAGGCTGGACTGCATCCGGCAACTGTTCCCAGAATACCTAATTGTTCGCTAGGTACTTCTACTAATTGACCTGTGTATCCTAAAATAGAAGCAACTTTCTTTTTGTCTTCAGGGGTAAATTTATCAGAGTATGTAATACCTGTGAATCCAGCTCCAACCTTTACAGGAGTATTGGGAATAGCATGTGCTACTTTGTCATATCCCAAAACTTGTCTCAGATGAGTTACGGTCCCTGTTCCAGTAAAGGCAACAACCAATTTACCGTCAACAATATCTTTTAATTCAGTCAGAACACTGTCCAAGGCATTGGCTCCAACACCAATAAAAATTACATCTGTGTCAGATAATTGTTTGATCTTAGAAACAATTTGAAATCCAAGCTGCTCTTTTAATTCTTTAGTACGTGAAGATCTGCCACCTTTAACGACGATCTCACTTGCATCATAACCATTCTTAACTAAACCAGTTATTACTGCACCACCTATACTGCCTGCACCGATAAAACCAATCATATTCAAGTCTCCTTTTCTACTTCGTTATCCCTATTCTAAAGGAATATCCGATAAATACAAATTCATATTTTGTTATTATTTTTTTCAACAAAAAAGCCGCCCTTAGGCGACTACTTAAATGTTCCACTAATACTCTTGATACCGTAATATTTTGCCATCCAGACATTTAGCCAAGAAGCTGGATCTTCCAAAGTATTGGCTGTGTAATTGATAGCATTGTACTGATTAGTTCGACCGGCATTTTCTAAATTAGGTAAGATCTTTATAGTAACTGTATCCTTACCATCTGCTTTAGCTGCATTGATTTTTTGAATGTTATTGGTTTGGATAACATAGTCGGAATGAATATCTGTGTAAGCTTTTGAGAAACTAACTGTAAAGACGATCAATGATAACGCCGTTATGACCCACTTAACACTATTCATATCAAAAATAGCGCTGCGTTGATAAACTCGATAAAGCATATAAGCCATCATAATGATCATAAAAACATATGGTCCAAAGAACGCACGATACGATCCTGATACTATCTCTAGTGGACCGGCTGGCGACAACATTAATGAGAATAGTGACGCTAAAAATCCAATAAAGAGAATTATCAAATTAGCGTAGTCATCTTTTTTCAAAACTCTGACCATCAGGGTCAAGATGACCACTACTAAGAAAGTTATCATCAGCGGCATAGAGTTATTTTTGATCAATTTCAAAATATCCAAGAATTTTACCAATAATAAAATAATGGAATTCTTGTCTCCTCTACCTTGTGAAGCTGGCGAAAGAATGATCAACAGACTTCCCGCCATACTGGCAATAATTCCTAATATATGCCAAACACGGATCTTTTTGAAGTCTCTTAAATAATAGATCCCGAACAGTACCAACATAATAACGACACTTGGACCACTATTTTCGCTACTAGTTCCAGCTAAGAATCCTAAAATCATAGCACCTAAAATCATCCAAATTGAACTTTTCTTTTCTAAGTTTTTCAATCCAAATAACAAGAAACTAAGATAGAAAATACTCATCCAAAGATAATTTCCAGCACCAGAGATCCAATAAATTGTTGTTCCTGGTAACGGTAAAAAGAACCATAGAGCAATAACAACTAAAAACTCGAGAAAAATTGGTAAGGATTTTTTGATCAAACTTTGAGTTATTTGTTTTATTAAAATTACTAGTCCTAAAAAGACAAACGTATTAACAATGTCAAAAACCCATTTTGGAAATTGCATCATTATTTGCACAAAACTATGAGCCAAAATTCTTCCGTTCCACATAAAGTAATGATTGTATTGTGAAGCAAAGATATCAAACAGACTGTGAAAGGCTCTAGTATGCGGTGTCACTGATGGTCCATCATAGAAAAAATGATACGTGTAATCATCAGCGGTTAATAGTGAAAAATGATTTAGTGTAAATACCACTAAAAAGGTTCCTAAAT
Organism: Companilactobacillus kedongensis; assembly: GCF_003946625.1. Taxonomy (GTDB): domain Bacteria; phylum Bacillota; class Bacilli; order Lactobacillales; family Lactobacillaceae; genus Companilactobacillus; species Companilactobacillus kedongensis. The sequence continues at coordinate 91,262 of NZ_RHOR01000006.1, forward strand.
ACAGTAACCCTGGTAGTAAATACTTACGTTTATTACTTGAATTCATGCGTTTTTAATCCCCCTTATATCACGCAAGGATAGATTAAATATATCATGAACTTAGGAAACTTTTACGAAATTTCCCAATTATTTACATATTTACAACAATCTTTCAGACTATTTTGTATAATGTTCGACAATCTCTTTCAACCATCTCGTTACAGGTTGACCAGCTTTATTATCATAATATTTAACAAATCGTTCATCACTGACATACATTTGAACTAAGCCTTGGTGAGCTTCTTTACTGTATTTTGGCAAAGTGAAACTCAGCCAATCTTTATGTTCTTGGTAAATTTTTTCTGCTAAATTTGAATCTAGATCGGGATTTTTTACGAATATATTCAAATCAGAAATCAAATCCTGTTCAATTTTTTGCATCTGTTTAAACTGTTCCTCAGTCAAATCTCCATATCGTTGATTAGACTCATCAACTGTTTTAGATCCATAACGTTGACGGATCTCTTGACCATATTCCTGTTCGTTATTTTTGATGTTTTCTTCCTTAAATGCTGCAAATTTTTCTTTATCTGTCATAATTTTATCTCCTTGATAGTGATCGATAGTTTTTTGAATATTTGTTAGGAGAGAGTCTAAGTGACGCCTTTGTTCCAACAATAATTGTTGCTGTTGTTTTAAGGCCTCAATTTCAGAATAGTCAGCATTATCCATGATTTGCCTAATTTTCATTAATGAAAAATCTAGCGACCGGAAGAATAATATCTGTTGTAGTCGGTCAACTTGTTTTTCTTCATAAATACGATAGTTTTTTTCAGTAATATAACTTGGTTTTAGCAAATCAATTTGGTCATAATATCGTAAAGTTCGAGCGCTGACCCCTGATAAATCAGCTAATTGTTTGACTGTGTATTCCATGACTTCCTCCTAGCAAAACTTATGATAGAGATTGACGCAACGTCAAGGTCAAGTTAATTTGTAAAATATTGAGGCTTTTTATCCTCAAATAAGATAATTTACGTTAATATTAACAACAAAAGGTATTTTATAGGTTGGTGAAAATTATGAATGAATTTACTCAAGTACTTACAATTGCTGGATCAGATTCCGACGGTAGTGCTGGTGCACAAGCCGATTTGAAAACTTTTATGGCTCGCGGAGTTTACGGAATGTCCGTATTGACCGCCGCTGTTGCTGGTAACTCTTATGGGATCCACGATAGTGTTAATATGCCCATCAGTTTCATTAAGAGTCAGATCAAGGATATCAAAGATGACTTTAAAGTTTCAGCTTTTAAAACTGGTATGCTATCAGATTCTGAAATCATCCACACTATTGCTGAAGAGATAAAAGACGGATCTTTCGGGACTTTTGTTCTTGACCCTGTTATCATTACGAAACATGGTGCCATGCTATTAGAAGAAGAAGCCTATCAAACTTTGATCGACGAACTTTTCCCATTGGCTGATCTGATTACTCCAAACTTCTATGAAGCTAAGAAATTATCTGGCTTAGAATTGAATACTAAAGAAGAAATAGTAAAAGCTGCTCATAAATTAAGAGATCTTGGACCTAAAAATATCATGATCAAGGGTGAACACGCTGATGATTCACTTGATTACGTTGAAGACTTCGTACTATTAGAAGACGGACAATCATTCTGGATCTCAGAACCATACATAAAAACAGACCATGTTAACGGAACGGGTGATACTTTATCATCTAGTATCGTTGCCGAAATGGCCAAGGGCTCAAGTATGGAAGAAGCCATCAGAATTTCAAAAACATTCACTTATAGAGCTATCAAAAATGAAATCGACGTCGGTCATAAATTCGGTCCAATTAATCATTTCATTCACGATGAACTATAATTACTAGTGAAGAAAGAGGAGATCAATTTATGGTAAGAATCACAAAAATATCCGTCGGTAGTCTGCTACTAATTTTGTCCATCATTTTAATGGTTAGATCCGGATTTGAAAACTTTATTGCTGCTCTAGTAGGTACCGGAGATATTGGAGGAGCAGCCGGCATTTTAATGGCTATTACATATATTATTGCTGCTGCCATCTATATTTTAACTAATCGTACATACAGCGTTGTTCCCGACGTAGTCAGCTTTATTATCTTAATCCTAGGTGGTTTGATGGGATTATTTAACGCTGGCATCCCCGGAACTCACTTCTTAATTATCTGGGCTTGGGTCGGAATTGCCATCGGTGCTATCGTTTTGATCATAAGCATCGCCGATTTAGTCTTGCATCCAGTTTCAGATGAAGATGATGAGGAAGAAGAAGATTTTAATAATCAATTTGATTACAACAATCAAATGCCTAACAACATGCAAAATAATCAAATGAATCAGTATCCTGATCCAAATAATCAATTCAACCAATTCCCTAATAATGGTAATGGATACCAACAATATCCCAACCAGAATCAACAACCTAATCAGTTTCCAAATCAGAATATGAATCAACCGTACCCTAACCAGAATCAAAATTATGGATACAATCAACCCGTTCAAAACAATCCATATCCTAATAACACAAATCCAAATAATATGAACCAAAATCCAAACTTTGGTGCAAACCCTAATCAGTCAAACCAAGGACAGTTTTCATCAAATCAATTTCCCAATAATTCTCAATCGAATCGTCGACCAATGAACAATTTTAATCAGAATCAACCTGTTCAACCAAATTCTGTAAATAATTCTTATCAAAGTCGGCAAAACCAATTTCCTAATAACCAGTTCAATGGTCAGATGAATAGCAATCCAAATAATGGTCCTGTCAACCGACCACTTTCACAAGGTCAAAGACCACAAAATCAACAACAGAATCAATTACAAAACCCTAATAATAACAATCCTTACGCATTGGGTAACTTTGATCCTTCAAAACGCCGTAGTAAGCGTTAACTAAATGTGAAAATATTTTAACTTTATATCTCAAAAATCATATGATTTTTGGGATATTTTTTTATCCAAAAATTAAAATTATGAACAAATGCTCTCTGTTGATTAATACCCTAATTAATCATATGATAAACGTAGATTTAGGGATTTTTAATAAGTTATAAGGAGGCTATTTTACCATGCTAAGTGTTGGATTAAGCATTGTCTCTTTGGCGCGTTTTCAATTCGCAATGACAACCGTTTTTCATTTCTTCTTTGTTCCGTTTTCAATCGGAATGGGTTGTCTTGTTGCCGTCATGGAGACTATCTATGCTGTTAAAAAAGACAAAGTATATTTAGATATGGCAAAATTTTGGGGAAAGATCTTCCTATTAAGTTTTGCCGTAGGTATTGTTACCGGTATTATTCAAGAATTCCAGTTTGGTATGAACTGGTCCGAATATTCTAGATTCATGGGGGATGTTTTCGGCGCTCCACTAGCTATTGAAGCTTTATTAGCATTCTTTATTGAATCAGTCTTTATCGGTATTTGGATGTTTACTTGGGATCGTTTCAAACCAGGTGTGCACGCATTTATGATTTGGATGACTTCAATTGGTACTATGTTGTCAGCTATTTGGATCTTGGCTGCCAATAGTTTCATGCAACACCCAACAGGTTTTAAGATCAACGGTTCGACTGGACGTATTCAGTTAACTAACTTTGGTGATGTGATTACCAACCCACAATTGTGGAGAGTTTTCCCTCACGTTATCCTTGCTGCTATTTTGACTGCCGGCGTTGTTATCGCTGGTATGAGTGCTTGGGGTCTACTTAGAAAGAAGAAAGGTGAAAATCTTTTCTTCAAAAAATCATTACGTTTCGGACTATGGGTCAGCATGATTTTTGCTATCCTATCAGCCGCTGCTGGTGATTTCCAAACACAACAAATTATTAAAGATCAACCTATGAAGTTTGCTGCAACTGAAGGTATTTACAAGACAACTAAAGATCCTGCTCCTTGGACAATAGTTGAATCGATCGATGCTAAAGGACACAAGGCTTCTCATCAAGTCGATATTCCTGCAGCATTGAGTATCTTGGCATACCACAAAGCTAGCGGATCTGTTAAGGGTATGAACGAGATCAATGCCGAAATGCACAAGACATACGATAAAAAATTCGGTAAAGATATGGACTACTATGTTCCACCTAAGACTATGTTCTGGAGTTTTAGAGTTATGACAGGTATTGACGCCTTGATCATGCTAGTTGCACTATTTGGATTAATTTGGTCGCGTAAGAATAAATATACTATTGAGAATAAGAAATGGTTCTTAGTAGTACTAGGGCTATGCATCTGGGTTCCATTTATTGGTAATTCAGCTGGTTGGTTTATTACAGAATTTGGACGTTATCCATGGATCGTTTATGGATTATTCACAATTGCCCAAGCTGTATCTCCTACATCTACCGTCGCCAGTCTGTTATTCAGTAATATCATTTACTTCTGTCTCTTCACATTACTTGGTGGAGTAATGGTCTGGTATTGTAGAAAGACTCTCCATCATGGACCTTATTATGAAGAGAAGGATTCTATTGAAAATGTTGATCCATTTGCAAAGGAGGCCTTTGAAAAATGACACTAAGTATATTGTGGTTTCTAATAATCGGACTTCTATTTGCGATTTTCCTATTTCTTGAAGGATTTGACTTCGGTGTAGGTATGGCAACTAGATTGATCGCACATAATTTAGATGAACGTGAAGCGTTAATGTCATCTATCGGCCCACATTGGGACGGAAATGAAACATGGCTTGTTACCGCTGGTGGTGCAATGTTTGCTTCCTTGCCACTCTGGTATGCTTCACTATTTTCAGGTTACTATTACGTACTCCTATTGGTCTTAGTAGGATTGATCCTTCGTGGTGTTTCATTTGAATTTACTAAACATGCTGAAACAAAGACGGGTAAAAACATCTGGCTTTGGGCATTCTTTATCGGTAGTGTTCTTCCACCATTCTTACTATGTATGATGCTTTTAAGTATGGTTCAAGGTATTCCAATGAATGCTAACGGTGATGCCTTTCCTAAATTCTTCGATGTTGTTAACTGGCTTTCGTTAGTCGGTGGTGTAGCTGGTGTACTACTATCACTAGTTCACGGACTAAACTTCATCAGATTAAGATTAGACGGTCCACTTCGCGATCGTGCTCGTGCTTTAAATAAAATAGTTTATCCAATTCTTTTTGCAGGTGAAGTTGTCTTTGCAGTTTTGGTATTCTTCCAAACAGACTTCTTTACTAAGAGATTTGGATCATCATTACTTATCACAGTTCTAATTGTTGCTTTTTCACTCCTAGGTTACTATGGTGTGCTAAAGAACAAAGAGGGCTGGAGCTTTGCCGGTAGTGGATTATCACTAAGTATGGTTATTGTTCTGCTATTCAACGGACTATTCCCACGTGTTATGATCGCTACAAATCCAGCACACAGTATTTTAATTAAAACTGCTGCTAACTCTCACTATACATTGACGATTATGACGATTGTCGCCTGTGTATTGGTACCAATCATATTAATTTACTTCATTTGGTCTTATACTCTATTTACAAAGAGAATAAACTCAAAGGACAATACGGTGAAATATTAATATGATCGATAAGCGATTATTTCGCTTACCAGGAACAAAACAACTTTTAATTGTGCTTGCAGGATTAACTCTCTTGCAAGCTTTTGTTGTTTTATTCCAAGGTAAGTATTTAGCAGAGGCTCTAGTAAATTCTTGGAATCAAAAAGCATTACAAACGATCATTTTACCCATGACCTTGTTTGCAATCGCCTTCATTCTCAGACACTTACTAAACCTCATCAACAATAAAATCGTCGAAAACTATGCCAGTAAAACTTCAGAAAAAATTCGTTCTCAATTACTAGACCGAGTTTATGAAGCTGGCCCTTCTCTTCTGTCTGAAAAAGGTACCGGTAATATTGTTACCGCCTCATTAGATGGAATTGATCTAATTGAAAATTACTTTAAATTGATTTTTACAAAACTGATGAATATGACATTTATTCCACCAGTTTTGTTGATCTATATTTATACACAAAATATTGCTTCAGGTATTACCCTAACGATCATTGTTCCTTTAGTTATTTTATTCATGATTATTTTAGGGCTGGCTGCACAAGCTAAAGCTGACGCACAGTATCATCAATATACGATCCTCTCAAATCATTTCTTAGATGCCCTACGTGGACTTCCTACACTAAAAATGTTAGGTCTCAGTAAGCGTTATGCTAAAAACATTTATACCGTCAGTGACGAGTATCGTCGTCGTACAATGAATACCTTGCGCATTGCTATCTTATCGACCTTTGCTTTAGACTGGCTTACAACGCTTGGAATTGCTATCCTAGCCGTATTCTTGGGACTAGGACTGATCAATAACTCCTTGCCACTATTTCCAGCCTTGGTAACTCTGATCTTGGCACCAGAGTATTTTCTTCCACTAAGAGATTTCTCAAGTGATTATCACGCTACTTTAGACGGTAAAAATGCCCTTGGTTCAATCTTTTCTATCTTGGAAAAAGACGACACCAAATCAGAAGAAACTGACTTGAAGAAACTAACTTGGAATGAAGACTCAAAATTAGAAGTCGACAATTTGATTTTTAATTACGCCGACGGACAAAATAATCATGATGCTAGCTTAGACATCAAGCAGATCCAATTAAATGGTTATCAAAGAATCGGCGTTATAGGTAAATCAGGTTCGGGAAAGACAACTTTGATCCGAACCTTAGGTGGTTTTTTAAATCCTGATAAAGCTGAAATAAAAGTCAATGATCAATCGATAAACTCATTAAAACAACGCACATGGCAAGACGAATTAGCCTTTCTACCACAATCTCCTTATTTATTCTCTGGAACGATTGCCGATAACATCGCATTTTACAAACCCAACGCCACAGAAAAAGAGATTCAATATGCGAGTGAAAAAGCTGGATTAAAGGATTTCATGGAAACATTACCTGAAGGATACCAAACCGTTATTGGCGAAGGCGGACGTGGTATTTCTGGCGGACAGCAACAAAGGATCATGATTGCTCGAGCCTTTTTAGCCAGTGACCGCCATATCCTAATTTTTGATGAACCAACAGCCCATCTAGACATCGAAACTGAGTATGCTCTAAAGAAACCAATGGAAGAATTATTCAAAGATCATTTGGTGATCTTTGCTACACATAGGCTACATTGGATCAAAGAAATGGATTACGTCATCGTTATGGATAGTGGGAAAATCACCGAACAAGGCACTCCTGACGAGCTTTCAAATCATAACGGTGCCTTTAATCAACTTATAAATAATATGCGGGGGGATCAATTATGAAAGTTTTCAAACATGACACTTGGGTCAAACCGTATATCAAAAAGTACAAGGGACTATTAACTTCAGTTCTACTGTTAGGTCTTCTAACCTCTTTCTGTGCGGCCGCTTTAATGTTCACTTCCGGTTATACAATCGATAAGGCAGCCACACACCCGGTCAATATTCTATTGATCTATGTACCGATCCTTTTGACTAGAGCTTTTGGTATCGGACGCCCGACCTTTAAATATATTGAACGTCTCAAGAGTCACAATTGGGTCTTGAAAGTTACTTCCAATTTAAGAACCAGACTTTATACGACCCTAGAGAGTGATGCTTCATTCTTTAACGAACATCACAAAGCTGGAGATATTATGGGATTGTTATCTGAAGATATAAATCATCTGCAAAATCTCTATCTAAGGACGGTCTTTCCTACCGTTATAGCGTACTTACTGACCCTCATTGGATCACTAGCCTTAGGGATCTATACACCCGCCTTTGGTATCTTCGTTTTCTTGTTATTGGTAATTGAAGTTGCTGTTGTTCCTTTCGTATCAGTAGTGATCGAAAACAATCGTAAAGAACGTCAAAAGCAACTGAAGAGTTCTCTCTATACTAAATTAACTGACAATATTTTAGGTGTTGATGATTGGATCATCTCTGGACGTTTTAAAGATTTCAAGAATCTTTCCGCAAAAGATGTTGATGAATTAAATGCATCTAAGGATAAATCAAAATCATTCAAACGTAATCGTGACTTCATATTACAACTCATCTTTGCCGCGATTGCAATTTGCTTTTTGATCTTTACTAACTTGACGATGACGGATAACCAAGAACAAGCTAACTTTGTAGCCGCAGTTGTCTTGAGTTTATTCCCACTGTCAGATACTCTGATACCGGTTAGTCAAGGATTTGAAGAATGGCCACAATACCGTGACTCGATCGAACGTTTGAATAAAATTCAACCTGTCAAAAATGAATTGCCTGAACAAGTCGATCTTATGCCAAATGATTTTAAATCATTAGATTTAAATGATGTAAATTTCGAATATAGTAGTGACTCACCAATACTGATCAAACACTTTACACAACATATTAAAAAAGGTGAAAAATTGGCCTTACTAGGACCTAGCGGTATCGGTAAAACTACTATATTACAATTGATTCTGGGAGATCTGACTCCTCAAACTGGTGACATTAAGATAAACGATATTGATATTCAATCCATTCAAAAGAATCGTGATAAAATCTTTTCTGTACTAAATCAAAAACCGTTCTTATTCAATACTTCCGTTATCAATAACGTTCGCTTAGGAAATGAAAACCGTTCAGATTCTGACGTTATAGAAGCCATCGAAAAAGTTGGATTAAAAGACTTGATTGAATCACTCCCTGATAAATACAACACTAATGTTGGTGAAAATGGAGCTCGATTCTCCGGTGGTGAACAAGAACGTATCGCCTTAGCCAGAATCCTTTTACAGGATGCCCCAATTGTCTTACTAGATGAACCAACCGTCGGCCTCGACCCTATTACGGAGAATAATTTACTAAATACCTTCTTTGATGTTCTACAAGACAAAACTATCATTTGGGTAACGCATCATCTTCAAGGTATCAAGTATGTTGATCACGTTGTTTTCATGAATGATGAAAGAATCGAAATGCAAGGGTCTCCTGAAGAGCTCTATAAAAATAATGAACACTTCCAAGAACTATATAAAATGGATCAAGGATTATAAGGAAATACAGGGATATAACAAAATAAAGCAGGCAATCCAATCGGATTGCCTGCTTTATTACTTAATGTTCGAAAGCCGAACATATTTTGTCTTATTCTTTTTGAAAAACTTTTACCTTACGGTGATTGAAATATGAATCAGCAATAACGTGCCATTCATGACTATTAGAAATACTATAACCTTGATTATTCAAATCATCTTCATAAATCATGGCTAAATCACCTTTTGACGCATGAGAGACATTATTCACATCTCTCAAGTAGCCATAAGAAGTGCTAGGAGCAGGAACAATGCTACCACTAGATCTCATTGCCTTATTCTGCATGAATAAATACTGTGAGTCAGTAATTGGCTTTTGAGATAGCCTAAAGATATTGAAAGTCTCTGGAAGACTCTCAATGTATAACTTCTTATGTTTATAATTTTTAACCATCTCATGATTAATTACTTGAGTCTCCGCTATTGACCCATTTGAGTTATTAAAGCGATTCTCCTGATGATTAAATCCGAAATAAAAATTAAATATAAAGAACCAGAATATTACAACTGGTACAGCTAAGAAAATAATCCAACTGATTCTATTAATTCTTTGAAATGCTACATAAAGACCGTAACCCGTCAAAATGGCTAATGGAAGCCAAATAAAATTCCAATGATTATAGTTTGGCTTTATAACCAACATTCCAGGTACAAATGAGAAAAGTGAAATTAAAACGATGGTATGAAAGTTTCTCATATTGTCATTAAGAAATGACTTTCTTGTTAGTAAACCTATAACGGTAAAAACCATCATGAATGGAAAGATAGCACCATATGGAGCGACACTATTTTGAGGAAGACTATCCGTTCCAAAAATAACCTGTTTTATTCCTGAATTAACATTTACTCTAATACTACTTAAAATTGATCCCTTAAAACTAATTAATGAACTAACCCTATTAGCCTGTAAATAAGGAAAATCAAAAAATAAAAATTTAGAAAATTTATCAATATGTTGAATATTAACTCTATATGCAAATACCACTAATGGAAGTGCAATAACGAAAATCACTAAACTCCAAATTAGTATTTCCTTTATAGAGAACCACTTTTTTATAATACTTGTGATAATTAAAGCTACTACCAAAAATGGTAAATACATCCAAGAAGCAACGTAACCATAGGCAGATAGTGCCAAGAAAATTGCAGAAAAAACTAACCAGATATAACGACTGCGTTTAGACGATTGAATCATCGATTCATACATGAAAATTAACCCTAACATCACAAAAATAGGCGAGATATTAGCATCTAAAACCCATCTACTAGATATAAATAACCATGGTGTAGTAACTAAAGAAACAGCAATACATACCGCCAAAAACTTATCTTTAGAACTGAAATAAATCGAAAAGACAATTCCTAAAATAGTTAAAATACTTAGTATTGCCATGGGAGCCCTAAATAAATAAATTGAAAATCCAAATAGTTTGATAAGCGGAGCTACGATCCACGAATATAATACCGACTGGCCTTGTCCCCAGACACTAGCAAAATAAATTGGATGTCTAAGACCATGAATATCCGTCCCGTAGCTTACTTTACTGATAACCTCATTCATATAATTGGTTTCATCTATATACAAACCAGGTATACGACCTAAGTCAAACATTAGAAAAAATCCAAAAATTATCACTAATAGTATGATTATAAACATTGGTAAATTTTTTCTAATACTCTGTATATAACCTTTTCCCTTGAAAATAACATTCACCCTCACATTCTTATATTAACTTTTCCATTTTACTAAAGTTTATGAACTTTTGTACTATATTCCAAAGAAATTCTTTTTTACGTTGGATTTTATTTTTAAAAAAACTAATTTCTACTTTATTTATTTTTAATAAATAAAGATATATTACGTTCATTTTTTTTAAAATAATTAAAATCTTTTCTTTGCCTTATAAGTTACTTCGATCTATCATAGCCAGAAATCAGAATACTGGACGTGATCATATGCTAAAGTGGGATTATTTTTACATTGCCGGATTATTTATTTTTATTATGTTCTGGTTTAACTTGCTTTACTCTGACAGCATTTTATTAGATCCCCTGTCATTTTTATTACTACTAAGTGTAACGATTTATTTAATTATCAAAGAGCGTGATCAAATTGCTCGTAAAACACGCCATTTAAAAAAGACTTTCTTTGATACTATCAATAAAAAGTAAAAAAGCGCCGATCAGCGTTATAACGTTGATCGGTGCTTTTTCTTAATTTATTCGGTTGATCAATTTTTTGACAACCTTACTTAATATTTTTTTATTTTCCTTATCTGGCAACTTATCAATTCTTCTCAAAGCATGTTCGCTATACGTTAAAGCAATCTCTTTAGCTTTAGCTAAATATCCTTGCTCTACCACAATTTTAGCTGCTCTAATTATCTCTTGATCAGTCAAATCATCTCTCGATAATATTTCAATTAATTCCGTATTTTTATCCTGTAACCCTAAGATGTATGGCAACGAGTAAACCCCATTACGTAGGTCTTCAAAATTAGGCTTGCCAGTATCAGTACTATTACCAAAATCTAAAACATCATCAATTATTTGAAATGACATTCCAATATCGTGACCGATATTTTTGGCCAAATTAATCAGCTTTTGATCTCCGCCTGACACAACCGCCCCCATCATCGTACTTAAACTGAATAATTCGGCTGTCTTACCAGCAATCTCAGTAAAATACATCTTAGCGGTGGCATTTACATTGTAATTGATCAACATCTGATCAAGTTCACCAGTCAAAATCCTTTTCATACTTAAAGCATTCAGAAGCACATATTTTTGTGCCGGTAGATATTTAGAAGCAAGTTCAAAATAAACAGTGAACAGGTAATCTCCAGCATATATGGCGTTACGTTTTCCATAACGGGTATGGATAGTGGCTTTAGAACGGCGTAATGGTGAATCATCTATCACGTCATCATGGATAAGTGTGGCTACATGTAACAACTCTAATGATGCTGCCAAAGGAATCAGTTCTGAGTCTGGTTTCTCTTCAGGTCCAATTTCACTAAATATTAGAAAGAAAGCCGGACGCAACATTTTACCACCCGAGGTTAAATCTTCGATCATGGATCTGATTTCTTCATTCTTTATATCGACAATATGATGAATATACTCAGTGGTTTGATCGACTTTCTTCCCCATCTGTGAATATTTTTTCCAAATTGAATGCGCCATGTAATCCCTCTCTACCCGTTACTTGTAGTAATATTTTAAATAACCTTATAATATAATATATCAAATTAAAAGGAATGATTATTTGAAACCATCAATTTTTTTCGAACTAGTTGAAATTAAAGCCAAGACAGCTAGCGTCTTCCCATTTTTAATGGGTACTTTATATTCATATTATCACTGGCATTCAATTAACGCTCTTGAGTTGATCCTATTCTTCATCGCCATGTTGTTATTCAACATGGCTGTAGATATCAACGACAATTACTGGGACTACAAAAATGCTACTGGTAGTGAAAGTTTTCGTCGTGAAACTAATGTTATCGGTGTTAACAATTTAAATATTCATTTGGTCGGCTGGCTAGACTTCTCATTTAGCCTAGTTGCCGGACTTATTGGATTATATATTGTATATAGAACTGGAATACCGCTACTTATTATGGGAATATTCTCATTTGCAATTGGATTCCTGTACGCTGGAGGTCCAAAACCAATAAACCGTGGTCCATTAGGCGAATTTTTCTCTGGTTTTACGATGGGATACGTAATTTACCTAATTGCTATCTATATCAATACATTCGATTCTCCAACAGCCATTTTAGATTTCAAATTTTATGGGGATGCACTTTTATCTTCATTATTGACCGTCTTTGCTATCTCAAATCTTCTATTGGCCAATAACATTGCCGATGATAAAGAAGATATTGGGCTAGGTCGAAAAACGCTCGTTTTCTATCTAGGCAAAAGTAATTCCATCTTTATTTTAAAGTCTCTATATGTGCTAGGGTATTTAGCTTTAACTTGTTCAGTCATCATCGGATTGTTGCCAAAAATGATGTTACTGACGTTTCTAATTACACCGATCGTCTATAAAAACACTATTGGATTTGCTAAAAACCCTATCAAGAAAAAGACTTTCCCATTAATCATCAAAAATCTTTTATTAATAACTCTAACTGAAGTGGTTACTTTTGGATTAGGTGTATTACTAAAGTTCTAATCTAATAATTTAGCAAAGCTATATGTATCTTGAGCAATCATCAATTCTTCATCGGTTGGAATTGTATAAGCTGCGATTGTAGAGTCATCAGTTGTGATCTTAACTTCTTTACCACGAAGTTTGTTATTTTCTGAATCAACTTTGACACCCATATAACTAAAACTGTTCAAAATATCCTCACGAACCTCTTTAGAATTTTCACCTACACCAGCTGTAAAGGCCAAAACGTCAACTCCACCCATTTCAGCAATGTATGAACCAACATATTTCACAATGCGGTTACGGAAAATTTGTAGTGCTAAAGCAGCACGTTCGTTGGTATCCTCAACAGCTTCAATATCACGCATATCAGCTGAAACTCCGGAAATACCAAGTAATCCTGACTTATGATTTAGAATATCGATCATATCTTCAATATCATTTAAACCTAATTTTTTCATCAAATAAGGGATCATTGATACATCAAGATCACCACTTCTAGTACTCATTGTGATACCAGTCAATGGTGTGAATCCCATTGAGATATCAAAAGCTTTACCATTCTTAATAGCGCTGATCGAAGCACCACTACCAAGATGCATAACAATGACATTCTTATCTTGAATTCCACCGTCAACTATTTCGTTCAAACGTTGTGCGATGTATCTATGACTTGTTCCATGGGCACCATAACGACGTACCTTATATTTCTTATAGTCTTCCAAATCAACACTATATAGATAATTCTCTTCAGGAATATCCGCAAAGAAAGAAGTATCAAAAACACCGACTTGAATTGCTTTTGGCACTAATTTCTTAAAGACGTCGATATAGTAAGCCTCGATTTTATTGTGTAGAGGTGCATATTCAGATAACTGTAGGATTTTATGAAGATTCTCATCGGTTACGATTTCAGATTTCTTAAATTCTTCACCACCAGCTACGACACGATGACCAAAAGCAACGATATCTTCAAACTTTTCGATGATCTTTTTATCCTTTAGAGCATCTAAGATTGATAAGACCGCGATTTCATTTGATTCAATTGCTTGTTCATATTCAATCTTTTCACCGTTATATTTCAGTTTAAAAACTGATTTTGGTGTACCCAAACGATCGATCATTCCGGAAGCAATCGTTGCTTTCTCCGGCATTTCGAACAATTTCCACTTAAGTGTGGAACTCCCCGCATTTATAGCCATTATCTTCATATTCAAATCTCCTTTTTTTAGGTATTAACATTTGTTTAAAATGGCTTTGTATCAGCTTTACACCAATTTAAAAAAATGCTACTCTTTAGTAACTATTATAAGTCTTTTCCTGGGGGAATTCATTCGTGAAATTATTTAACATGTTACGCAAAATAGATGAGAAACCAGATTCAAAAAATGAAACTGTAGCGGACGAACTACCCGATACACAAGAAAAGGATCAAATAACATCTACTGATAATAATACACCAGCAGAAACGTCAGATGAAAGCGCTAATTTACCTGTTTCTATAAAAGATCAGCGTCTTGGCATCGAAGATCAAATGAATGAACTTTCTCACCAATATACACAATTAAGAAATGATCTCAAAACTAATCTTTTTTCCGAAAAAGATGACCTAGAAACTAAGAAAGAAACTTTATCTAATTACTTAGACACGTTGAATCGTGATCAAACAGAAACCGACGAAAAATTGGCTGATATTAAGTCACAAAATGACAACGCTGAAAAAGAAAAGTTGGCTAGAGTTCGTGCGGACCAAAAAGAACAAGAAGAATTTTTGGCCGATTACAAAGAACAAAAAAATACTTTGACTGCTAAACTCGAACGTAGTCAACAAAATCTTGAAGAACAACAAGAAGATTTAGCTAAGAATGAACAATCTGAAAAAGACTTATCTGGTTCTATCAAGGAAGAAAAAGATCTACAAAAAATGCTTGTTTTAATGGAAGATCAAAAAACTTCTATCAATAAGTTGTACGATCAACGTGCTGATATTCAAAGTAATATCGACGATATTAATGCTGACATCAAAAAACTCAATGAAGAGCTTGCCGATGTTAATGCTAAGATCAATCAAACTAATTCTGCTATCAATTCACTTAAAGGCAATGCTAATCAAATCGAAAGCAAGATCAAAAATGATCGTAACTATCGCATTGAAACAACAGCTAGTCTTGAAAGACATGTTCAAAGCCTTGATGAAGAACACAAGAAGATCGAATCTGAATTATCAGAAGTAAATAACAACAAAGCTTACATTGAAAAATACATCAAAGATGTATTCCATTCAGCATTCTTAGTTCGTGACGTTTATCTAGATAAGGACAAGGATTACTACGTCCTAGCAAACTCATTCGACGATAACAATCAAATGAGTAATCTATTCGATATGGTTCGTTTCTTGGAATCTAAACTACAAAAACCAGTCACAGTTATTTCAACTTTCTACAACGAGAAACTTGCTGAAACAATCAACTCAGAAATTGAAACCAATCACTTAGAAACGCCTAACGTAATCAATTTATTTGATCAATTACAGGTTAGTGCCAATCCAACCGAGCAACCCGTATCAATTCCCGAGAATGATGGTTGGATCACTAGAACCGATGTCGAAACTAAAGACACTTTGATTTACGATCAAAATAATAATCTCTTGATGACTGTTGAATACGACAATGAAAAGATAAACCGTATCAACTATTACAAGAATGATCAAATAAATAAAACAAATATTTACAACGTTTCTGGTCAATTATCATCAGTTCAAATCTTCAATAAGAAACAAGATCTAACTGAACAAAGCTTCTATAGAACAGATGGTTCAATCGTTCTCACAGTTATCTTTGAAGGTGAAAAAGCTAATAGTTATCAATTATTTGATGCCAACGGATTGTTAGAACATGACTTCAACAAAAAAGATGAACTTATTGCTTGGTGGTTAAAGAGTTTAACACTTGATAGCAGTAATGGTATCTTCGTTGGTAACAACGACGACTTACTATATAAGCTGATTACTAACGATAACAAGATTGAAAACGATAAATTTATCCCGCTTCTAACAAATGCTCAAAAGAACATCAAGGAAGTTATAAATCTATTGACTGCAAATACTAATATTATGAATATCTTGGTCGAACACGCCGAAGACTTACAAGCTATTGAAACTTCAACAACTCGTGATATCAGTGTCAGTTCAATCAGTCATTCAAGTAGCAACGAATTGTATTTACCAGATTCACTTAAGATTTAACAATGCGGGGCAAAAGGCAGTCAAACTGACCTTTGCCCCGTATTTTCGAACGCTATTTAACCTTATCAAATGGATTGGAAGATATTTTTATGAAGACTATTTCCGTGGTCGTTCCTTGTTATAACGAGGAAGAATCGATCGAGCTTTATTATGAAGCCATGAATAAAGTAAAAATCGAAAATAACAAATTTAACTTAGAATATTGGTTTGTCGATGATGGATCTCACGACAAGACTTATCAAGTTCTACGTGACTTACAAAAAAAGCACAGTGATGAAGTTCACTACATCTCATTCTCCAGAAACTTTGGTAAAGAGTCTGCTTTATATGCAGGTTTGAACGAAGTTACTGGTGAGTATACCGCCGTTATGGATGTTGACCTGCAAGATCCACCAGAAATGCTGGTCAAGATGTTCAATATGTTAGAGTCAGGTGAAGATGACTACGATTGTATTGGTACAGCCAGAATGGATCGTGAAGGAGAAAATCCTATAATTTCCTTCTTCTCAAATTCTTTTTATGGTGTGATAAATAAGATGTCACAGACTAAGATCATTCCTGGCGCCCGTGACTATCGTTTAATGACACGCCAAATGGTCAATGCAATTCTATCAATGACTGAATACAACCGTTTCTCAAAGGGTATTTTTAGTTGGGTCGGCTTTAAGACTAAATATCTACCTTACAAAAATAGAGAACGTGTTGCTGGTACTACTTCATGGAACTTTTGGAAATTACTTAAATACGCTATAACGGGTATCGTGGACTTCACGGAACGTCCTTTGATGTTTGCAACATGGATGGGCTCTGCCTTCTCCATTGCATCAGTTATTGCTATTATCGCTATTATTGTCAGAAAGATAATCAATCCACTAAGTAGTGTTAATGGTTGGGCTTCGATGGTTACACTTATTCTACTTATCGGTGGAATTCAATTATTAAGTATTGGTATTTTGGGTGAATATATTGGTAAAATATTCCTAGAAGTTAAAAAACGTCCAATTTACATTATTAAAGAGAAAAAATAACTAAATTAGACTGTTTGAGCATGCTTGTTGATGTTCAGATGGTTTTTTTGTATATTTTATTTATCAGATGATAAATTCACTTTTTAAAGATTATGTTGGTATAATTAAGTTCAATGAACACGAGGGTGGAATAATTAATGAATTCCAGAGATAAACAAGCTGAAAAAACTAAGAATGCTATTCTCGAAGTAGCTGCAAAGGACTTTTTGTCCCAAGGCTATCAGGCTACTTCGACTAGAAAAATCGCTAATGAGTTGCATATTACTCAGCCTAATATGTACCACTACTACAAAAATAAGAAAGTTCTCTACATGAAGGCTATCGAATATGCTGTGGGTGGTTTTAGCGAAGGATTACTATCTGTCTACAAAGAGAACAAAGACCAGCCCTTTGAGGATCTGATACTTACTATATCAACATATATGATTGAAAATTTCCGGATCAATTATTTCATGATGCGTCACGATATGGAAACTATCTTTACCGATGAAGATCGTAAAGATATTAGCAAAAATTGGGATAGTGGATATTACAAAGTCATGTTTAATATTTTCCAATCACATAAAAGTGAACTGCGCTCTGATTTGGCAATTCCTGTTCAAGTGGGGACCTTTTTGACCATGCTTCTACCATATATCGAGTATAATGACGCTAAACGGAAACGTAATATCGCTAATTTGAACACGATGGTCAAGATCTTCATCCATGGTATCCAAGAAAAATAGGGAGGTAATATGGAGTTTATAACATTACTAGTACTAATGCTCTTCCTAACTCTAGTAGTTAGTCACATTTTCAATCGATTCAATCTTCCTGCAGTTATCGGACAGCTGATCTTAGGGGTCATCTTAGGAAAGGGTGTTCTAAATATCGTCCAGTCGACCCACGAAGTGGAATTATTCGCTGAGATCGGCGTTATTTTGCTGATGTTTTTGGCAGGTTTAGAAAGTGATCTGAAGTTACTACGAAAGCACCTCCGTCCCAGTATCAATGTAGCAATCATGGGAGTTATCTTACCGGTATTATTAACACTAATAACCGCACTTATTTTCAATATCAATCTTAAGGAAAGTATCTTCATTTCGGTTGTCTTTGCAGCAACATCCGTTTCCATCTCAGTAGAAGTTTTAAAAAGTTTAAATTACCTGTCCAGTAACTCTGGTGCGGTTATCTTAGGTGCTGCTGTTGCAGATGATATTTTGGCAATTTCTATTCTGAGTGTCATGTCTGGAACTTTGACAGGAAACTTTTCAGCTCAAAAACTAATGATGCTCTTTGGTATGTGGGTAATCTTTGGCGTTATTATCTATGTAGCTCATCGCTGGGTTATTCCTCAAATCATGAAGCTATCCGAATACATTGATGCAACACACGCACCAACTATTATGGCTTTAGTTATCTGTATGATTTTCGCTTATATTGCAGATGTCGTACAATTGGATGCTGTTTTAGGAGCTTTTGTAGCAGGTATCGCTATTTCCAATGCACCAAAATACAATAAAAAAATCAACCGCAATATTGAGATCATTGGTTATTCTATCTTTATTCCTGTGTTCTTTATCAGTATCGGGATCAGTCTAGAATTCAATAGTTTCTTCAAAGATTTTTGGTTGATTTTAGTTCTAACAATTACTGGTATCGTTGGTAAATTGGTGGGTGCTGGATTTGGGGCACGCATTTCAGGGTTCGATTTAAAGGATTCATATGTTATTGGTTCAGGAATGATTTCTCGTGGTGAAATGGCTTTGATAATTGCCCAAATCGGATATGGTGTAAAGCTGTTATCTGATGAGTATTATTCAGCCGTTATTATCAGTATTATTTTGATTACGATTTTAGCACCATTCTTTTTGAAAAATTCTATTAGTAAAAACCCATTAAATACTAATTAGAAGTATCCCTACTTTATTTAGGGCTTCGGATAGATATATAATGGTAGCGTAAACAATAATATTTAAAAGACGAAGGAGACAAGTTATTATGGCCCATATTTTAGTATTAGGTGCAGGTTACGGTGGATTAAAGGCTGCTCGAGATCTGGCTAAAACTACTCCATCAGATACACAGATAGATTTAGTAGATAAAAATGAAAAGCATGTAGAAAAAACAGCGTTACACATGATTGCTGCTGGTACAAGTAGAGCAGATGCCGTTAGTTTCGACGTTCGTTCTGTTCTTCCTTCCAACGTCAACTTTATCAAGGCTACAGTTAAAAATGTAGATCTTGATAATAAATCAGTTAGTTTCGAAGATCACGATGATATTTCTTACGACTACGTAATCGTAGCCTTAGGATTCAGATCTGAAGACTTCGGACTTGAAGGTGCTAGCGAAAATGCTCTTATTCTTCAAGATATTGAAACAGCTGAAAATATCTATAATAAGATCAATGAAAATATCGCTAACTATAAGGAATCACAAGATGAAGCTGATCTAAGTATCGTTGTCTGTGGTGCTGGATTTACTGGTGTTGAGATTTTAGGTGAATTAATTGATACAGCCAAGATCCTCAAAGCAAAATACGGCGTTCCTGAAATTAAAGTTACATGTCTAGAAATGGCAACACATATTCTACCAATGTTCGATGAAGAGCTTGCTGCTTATGCTGTTTCATATCTAGAAAAACATGGTATCAAGATTTTAACAGGTGCCAAGATTACTAAGATCGAAAAAGACGGCGTTATCTACATGGATGGTGAAGAAGAAAAACGTGTTGACGGAAATACTATCATCTGGACTGTTGGTGTCAGTGGTAGTGACGTTATCAAGGATTCTGGTCTTGAAGCTAGAAGAAACCGTGTTATGACAACTGCCTTTCTAAACCTTGAAGATCACCCTGAAGCATTCTTTATTGGTGATGATTCAGCCATGATCCCTGAAGGTGAAGAACGTCCACTTCCAACAACTGGTCAATTGGCTATTGCTGAAGGTACAGGTGCAGCATTTAATGTTGCTGCTTCGATCAACGGCAAGGATCTTAAGAAGTTTGTTTACCACTCACTTGGTACAATTGCTTCATTAGGTCAAAACCATGGTATTGCTGAAATTACAGATAAGAAGTTGAAATTCAAGGGCTTCCCTGCTTCACTTCTAAAACGTGGTTCAGCGGACAGAAGTATCTACGAAGTTGCCGGAATCAAAACAGCTATCAAAAAAGGTACAATTTAAAAATTTTGATCATTAATAAAGAGAGCTATGAAAATCCGATTTTGGATTATCAGAGCTCTCTTTTATTTTTCACAAAAAAATAGCCCTGCGCATAACGCAGAGCTAAGTTGATGAGGTGCGGCGACCTTCCGAACGTTTTCACGCCGATCGCGTACCCTCATCTGGTTTGGCACCACAAGTAGTATCGCATTTTACATTACCTTAAGTCAATTTAATATGTCTTAACTCATCCATTTCTGGACTGTAAACATCATCTTTCATAAATCTTTTCAATCCAGTTACGATCAAACAATTTAACGTTACAACGAAAAAGATTGTAAATAAAACACCTAATATCTGAACGAATAATAATCTAAAACCACCACCAACTAATAGTCCACCATTGATCACGCTAGGATTTACTGTTTTAGTAGCAAATAATCCTGTTGCCAGTGAACCGATAATACCGCTAACACCGTGAGAACCGAAGATATCTAAGTAGTCGTTGATATGTAGTTTATATTTCAAATCGTTCATAAAATAATAGCTCCCTAGAGCTGAAATAATTCCAATAATAAATGAGGATGCTATCGTTACGTACCCTGCTCCCGGTGTCACACCGACTAGTCCACAAACAGTACCCGTACAAATGCCGCTAAGAGTTATTTTCCCTTTATACGTATTCTCCAAGGTTATCCATGTTAACATGGCTGACAGAGGCGCTACGGTCGTTGTAAGGAATGCTTGGATTGCTTGAGCATTCAAAGCTAACGCGCTCCCTGCATTAAATCCATACCAACCGATCCACAGTAGTGACGTACCAAAGAGGATCCAAAACGAGTTACCTCTGACTTGGCCAGCAGGTTTATATGGCTTCAACAAAAAATTCGACAAAACTAAAGCTGTAATACCAGCATCAATATGAATAACTGTCCCACCGGCAAAATCCAAAACTCCCATCTTAGCTAAAAATCCATTGCTTGACCAGACCATATGAACTAATGGGTAATAAACCAACAATGACCATAAAATAATAAATCCAATCACGAATTTGATCCTAGTTCGATTGGCAATCGCACCTATGAACAATGCTGGTGTCAAAATCGCAAACATCATTTGAAAAAGGATCACAATTGCTGTTGGTAATTTTGTTTGTCCAAAAAGTGCTGTAAGGCTCACACCTGATAAAAATAAATGGTTCAAATTACCAATTATTCCAAGATGATCTCCCTCAAATGAGGCTGAATATCCAATTAAGATCCACATCAATCCAGCTAGACCAAACATTAAAAAGCTATCAAATAAAATTCTAGAAATGTCCTTCTTAGGAACAAACCCACCATAGAATACAGCAATTCCTGGCGTCATAACCCAGACTAACAAAGTGGCTAGAATCATAAATACAATACTCATAGACATCCCCGCCTTTTTATTTAATGTTCACGATTGTACTTCTTTTTTTTCAACAGGTATACCAATTTAACTTACTTAATTAAAATTTATTTAATTTTACAGTATTCGTATAAGTTGTTTAAACATTAAATAAGTATTATCATCTATGTAAATTTAGGGTCAGGAGGTTAGAAAAATGACAGTCAGAAAGAATCAAGTCTGTGTTATTTGTAATAACCGTTTTTCCGTTACTGAAGGTCTCTTTATCAGAGATCTCAATCAAAATATTAAAATTTCCATTCATGAAAGAAACCCTGACGCAAAAAATTCATCTTTCATCTGTTTAAAAGATATTCAAAAAATTCGGCTTGCCCAAATGCAAGATATGATCGACAAAGACTTGGCTAAAGATCGAATGATGAACGCCGCTTTGCAAAAGGAATTGGCTAAGGATAACTATGTCACTAGAAATATCAACGAAACGATGCACGGAAAACTGACTAAAGGACAGCGTTTGGCTGATATAGTAGCCAGATTTGGCGGAAGCTGGGGGTTTATTATCACATTTGTAGTAATTCTCGTAGTTTGGATGGGAATAAATGTATCGCATTTTCTGGGCGTCAACTTTGACCCTTATCCGTTCATTCTTTTAAATTTATTTCTCAGTTGTATCGCCGCTATACAAGCACCGATTATTATGATGAGCCAAAATCGTCAAGCTGACCGTGACCGTTTTGATGCTGAAAATGATTATCGGACCAACACCAAATCAGAAATGGAAATTAGAATTCTGCACGAAAAAATCGACCAAATGAACGAAGTCCAGTGGCCGCATATTTTGGAAATTCAGAAGATGCAAATTTCTATTTTGAGTGAACTCGAAAATGAGATTCAAAACTTAAAAGACGAACAGAAACGTCCAACATCAAGAAAACGTCATCCTACTAAACAAGATTTCTAGTGTTAGGAGGAAAATAAAATTATGATCAGAAAAACATCCTCATTTTCTAAAATGGGTATGCTGATAACTTTAGGAATCGTCTATGGCGATATTGGAACATCTCCACTTTACGTAATGAACGCCATTATAAACGATGCCGGCAGTCTAAAAGATGCTGTGCCAGAATACATTATCGGCAGTATTTCGTTGATTTTTTGGACCTTAATGCTGATAACAACAATCAAATATGTCCTAGTCGCTATGCGCGCCGATAATAATCGTGAAGGCGGCATTTTTGCTCTATATGCCCTTGTTAAATCTAGTAAAAAATGGCTACTTATTCCTGCCTTGATCGGCGGTTCAGCATTACTAGCAGATGGAACCTTAACGCCGGCAGTTACTGTAACTTCAGCTATGGAAGGTATCAAAGGTCAAAAATTCGGTAATCTAAATTTTTCTAACGATCAATTTGTTATTTTGGCAATCGTATCGGTGATATTGCTGACAATATTTGTGATCCAAAAATTTGGTACTGAAAAAATTGGACGCTCATTTGGTCCGATCATGTTAATCTGGTTTACTTTTATTGGTTTGATCGGATTAGAAAACATGTTTTCCAACTTATCCGTTCTCAAAGCTTTGTCGCCTTTTTATGCGATAAAAGTTTTAACTAGCCCCATAAATCACGTCGGCATCTTTATTCTCGGCAGTGTTTTTCTAGCAACTACCGGTGCTGAAGCACTCTACTCTGATATGGGACAAGTTGGCAAACACAACATTTATGCCACATGGCCCTTTGTTTGTCTGATGTTAATGCTGAATTATCTAGGACAAGGTGCCTGGGTCATGACACATTTTACCGACAGTAAATTCATCGGACTAAATACTGTTAATCCATTCTATGAAATGATCCCATCTGAGTTAAAGATCTTCGCTATTTTAATTGCTACATTGGCGGCTATCATAGCTTCTCAAGCCTTGATAACAGGCTCTTACACTCTAGTGCAAGAAGCAATTGGTTTAAAAATATTGCCTCGTTTGAAAGTTAAATTTCCAGGTAAATCAAAGAGTCAGCTCTATATTGGCACTGTAAATTGGATTCTTTGCTTGATCACACTGGGAATCGTTTGGGGATTTAGAACTTCTGAACATATGGAAGCAGCTTACGGATTAGCAATTACTATAACAATGCTGATGACGACGATCCTTTTGCATCAATTTTTGATCATGAAAAAACATCGCCATTTGGCTACTTTATTCGTAGTTTTCTTTGTTTCATTAGAGTCATTATTTTTGATTTCTAGTTTAGTTAAATTCATTCATGGTGGCTATATCACCGTTATAATTACTTCAATGATCCTCTTGATCATGATCATCTGGTTCTTTGGAAACAAGCGTCGCGATGCCTATATGAACGAAAGTGAGAATGTTTCACTACTTGATTTCATCCCTCAACTAGAGTGTTTGAGCCTGGATGAATCAATCCCAATGTATGCCACTAACTTAGTTTATATGCACAACATCACACCTGATTATTCAATGAAGCGTTCGATCATTTATTCGATATTAGATCAAGAACCTAAACGGGCCAAAGTTTACTGGTTTATTTCAGTTAATCAAACTGATGTCCCTTACGAGTGCAATTACACCGTCGATATGATGCACACTAGAAATGTCGTCAATGTTCAATTGAATCTTGGTTTTAAAAAATCTCAACACGTTAATATCTATATTCGTCAGATCATTAATTCATTAATGAACGATGGTGCCATTGATCGACAAGATCCGAGATATTCGATGTTGCCAAATCGACACGTTGGATCTTTCAAATTCATCATTCAAAATCAACAATTTCAAGATTTGGGAGCACAAGAATATATGCGCAGCCTCGACCGATTTTTGATCGGCGGCAGACTATTGTTGCAGCGGCTGACCATCAGTCCTTCACTGTGGTACGGTTTGGAATTCAGTGATGTTGTTGAAGAGAAAGTCCCATTATTTTTGGGCAGTCATGAAGATCCATATTTAGTTTTGAATAAAATTAAAAACAGTAAATAGTTTATCGTCTCCAGAACTGAGAAAATTCACCTGCTATGAGGACCGTAATGCGTTAATCCCTTTATGGTTGTCAAATGAAATAATATAAATTCATTTGGTTAACCATGGAGGGATTTTTGTGTCTCTATCTAAATATAGTTTGTCTGATAAATTAAAGATCATTGAAGGATTCAGGGAATCTAACCTTACCAAAACTG
>NZ_RHOR01000007.1 GCF_003946625.1 Companilactobacillus kedongensis
CAAAAGGTATGTTAAAAAATTAAAGAAAAACCGCATCTTCCAGAGCATGAGCCGAAAAGCAACATGCTTGGATAATGCGGTAGCTGAGAGTATCTTCCATATTCTTAAGGTAGGAACAACTTTAAATTACAAATACGACACCTATGAAGGCCTAAAAAAAGGTGTTTACGAATATGTGTATTATTACAACAACAAGCGTATAAGAACAAAATTGGCCGGAAAGACACCGGTAGAATACCGGGATCTTTCCGACCAACTAGTTGCTTAAAATGAACTCCAATTATTGGGGTGCAGTTCAATTCCAGATACTCTTATTTTTTTGTTTTATTTCCGTCTCCAGATCTGAGAATATGTACCTGCTGTGCGGAACGGACCGAGCCTAAAGTACGTCTCGATCCTCGGTTTGAAGCCTTGTAAAGACCACAAGTCTCCAAACACGCCCGATGGCGTAAGAACTAAAGCTCTAACGCCATACCCACAGCTGACACATATTCTCAGATCTTCCGACTAATTTTAGATACAAGTTCAAATAGCAATGATCTAATCATATCTATCAGATAACAGGCAGCCATAATTTCTAATACTGTTACAAAACCTGATAGGTTAACATTCATTAAGTCATGAATCTCTCTAAATCTAAAATTCCTCCATAATTGTTTTAAAACAAATACATTTTCAGTTATTAAATATACCGCAAACATATGCCTGGCCACTTGATTAAAGATCGCATGAAAGACTGGTTTGAAATTAGTAAAAATCAAAAACAATCCTAATGCTGCCAACATTGCGAACACGCCTGTGTAAATGTTGGTAAACCGATCTTTGGTCAAGATTATTTCAAAATACATGATTATGTAGATAACTAGTGTATTTACTGTGAATAACAATGCTCCTACTAAATAATTCCAGTTACTTCTGTGGATAAATTTGGAAACAAAGGCTCCAAACAAGTATGAAGCTAGTAAAACACCTAATCCTACTGACTGTGTCGCAATGTCATTATTAACAAGTGGAAAAATACCACAGATTATTGTCACAATTATCAACAAGTAAATAAAATGTCGTTTAGTTAAATACTTGATAGCCTGATTGATAAATGGCACTAACAGCATCAAAATTAAATATCCTGTCACGAACCAATACTGATTAAAAGTCACTGGCATCAATGACTGCCACAGTTTTGGACTCTTAACCGGGGCTTGCCAATTTAGAGCTAGTACCAGGAATAAAATACTGTAAAAGTATACCTGAGCATAAACTTTCAAAGTTTTCTTAATTGAATACTTGATAGTGACTTCATGAGTCCCTAAATAAAAGCCTGTGATCATGACAAAGATATACACACCAATGTCACCCAGTGGTAAGTAAAAAAGTGACCAAAAGGCCGACCACAGATGATTGTGGGCGATCAAATAGTCACTTCTTCCACCTTGAGCCCAAAGGCTAAAGTGATGCAACGTAATCAAGAGCATACTGATGATCCTTAGAAGCTCAATATTTGAATTTCTAGTTTTTCTCATAATTTACTTTCTACGACGATCTGATTTACCATGCTTAGAATTACTCTTATTTCTTTGGGCATAGTAGAGATACATCCACAAAGCGACAAAGATCAAGAGAACGATCCCGACAAGAATAATTATCCATTGATGATTATTTTGTTTGACAGGTTCAGTTTGTTGTTGAACCTGTTTTACATCAGTCTTAGAAACAGTAATGGTCTTAGTGAAGACCTGTTTAAAGCCATTCTTGCCCGTTAAAGTAATCTTAGCTTTGTATTTACCAGCTGTGAAATTATCAATTGGAATAAAGTAATCAAATTGTGAGTTAGGTGCTATCTGTAAATTCTTAGCATGATACTTCAAATTCTTAGAATTGTGCTTGATTGAAGCAGCCAATTTTACATTATTGATATTGATCGGTGCTGTATTATCCATCTTAAAGGCAATACCCTTACTACCAGAAACTGCCTTTGGATAAGCATCTGTCAAATGCATATCAGGATTTATCGCGTCATCCTTTGAGCGCAAAACGACACCTTTAACATAACGAACCTGATTTTGAATATTCAAATTCTTGGACTTAGTAGGTGAAACATTCGCAATAGTTGTCACACCACCTAAGATAATTCCCTTATATTCTTTATCAGGTGACTTAACATTGAAACTAACTTCCTTGGATTCGCCAGCTTTTAAGCTGACAGACTTTCTGCGAGCACCTTCGACTAATGATGTTAGTTCAGGCAAAGTGCTCTTATAAGTCTTTTTATTGTACTTGTCGTAGCCAATAGTAGCCGAGTCAGCCGTATAAGCGTTATTTACTTCAGCAGTAACCTTGATGCTCTTACTACCAGTATTGAAGATGATAATTTTTAAAGTCTGATCCTTATTAGGTTCTACTTTCAAATCAAAATAGGACTCATTCTTGTCTATTTGATTATCCGGTAAAACTGATTGGATCGAATATGATTTGTCACCCGCTGCTTCTACCTTTGTTGTTTGATTAAACAAAGGTATTGCAAAGATGAACATTGATAAAAATACTATGAGCTTTTTCATGTTTAACTCCTGTTCTGATGCCAAATTCCCCAAAAAATGAAAGCTATTAATGTTACTAGAACACCACTAATCAGGATATATGTCAAAGTCTTGTCGTAAATTAAATTACGCGACTTTGAATTGATCTTGTTGGCATCACTCTGAGAAATTTTATAAGTTTTGTGAAAATTCCATACAGTCTTCCCACTTCTAGCTACACCCTTCATCTTGTAAGTACCAGGTGCGATCGGTGTTTGATTTTGATTGAAATCAATTGGGACCTTTGAGTTTGGTGCAATTTTGGGATAGCGAAGATCGGCTACCATTTTCTTTGGACCTAAGTTGAAACGGTCCAACCAGCTTTGACGTTTTATCGTCATGTGAACGACGACATTTTTCATTAGACCTGGTTGGTCATTTTGAAGATTAACGTACACATGTGGTTGATAGTTTTGAACACCTAGTGTTAGGTTGTAGGCCTTTAAGATTCCACCTACTGCTTTGTTGTCGCCAGTTATCCAGACTGGAACATTGGCATTACCATTATAGTTACTTGTGTTCTCATATACATTAAAACCACCAATAATTAATCCATTTATCTTATGATCTGGTAATTTAACTTTAAAATCTAAATCTTTAGTTTGGTTTGATTTAATCGTTACCTTTTTTGTCTTAGTCATACTAGCAAATGAATCCTGCAGACCATAGTCACCCTTTTTTACAACATCAGTGAAAACTAACTTACCATCTGATGAAGTTGTGGCATTAGTTGGAGCAACAACCAAATCAATCGAACCACTGTTAAAATTACTAATAGATACTTTTAAGGTCCTAGTTTCTCCACCTTTACTAATAATTTGGAAACGATCAGTAATATCGGAATCAGTAACTAAAGGCGTTACAGCAATACCTTTAATATCTGCGGATACTTTCGTGGGAGTAGCAATTATCCACAGAATAAAGCAGGTGAGAAATAGCAGAAGATATTTAAATTTCTTATTCATTTTCAAGCCCCATATTCTTTAATCTCTACACCTATGATAATACTAAAAAAGCTGCTCCAAGTCTTGGAACAGCCTCTTTTTTTAATAAATTAACGACGACGTCTTCTTGTTGGTTTATTTGGTGTATTACCATCGCTATTCTTATTATTATTTCTTCTTCCTAGATAAATACCTAGTCCTAAAATAATAGCAAGCAATAGAATACCGAGAAGGATATATAGCCACATGTAGTTAGGCTTGATTCCCGCTAACTTGTTGTACTTAGCAGCTTGTGCATTAGTAATCGTAAAGTCTTTATTTAGAGTCCAACTCTTAATACCATCATTTGTCTTGTAAATCATCTTCAAATGATAATTACCAGCCTTCATAGGTTTCTTACCCCATGAAATTGAGTAATTATAATTTGATGTTGGTGCGATTGCTTGTCCGGTTTGTGACTCATTGATTTTAAAACTTTTGTCATCTTTTTTAGTTACAGTAGCTTTTGCACTTAGACCTGAAATAAATCCATTAGCAGAGTTATGAACATTGGCCTTAACACCTGCTCTTTGAGAACCTGTATTAGTTACTAATGCTGGTCTTACTGCATTAATAGAATATTTAGGTTGTTGATTGTCACTTGATTTTTGATGAATTTGAATAGGCAATGAATAACTAAACTTATTCCTGATCAAAGTACCATTAGCACTTACGGTACCTTTAGCTTTTTCCTTATAGGGTTTTACATTAAAACCACCCATAATATAACCTTTGAAATTTTTCTTAGGAATAGTCAACGAGGTTGTAATAACCATTTCTTGACCACCCTTAACACTAGCAATAATATGATTTGGTGTAATTGCATCACGCGTTTGAATCTTTAAAGACGGATCCTTAACTTTGGTAAAATCATAACCCGGTTGACCACTATCAGTTGTATAAGCAGTATTAGCATTGATAACAAATCGACGTGTTTTACTTGATTTGTTAATAACACCAATTTTCAACTCAACTTGCTGTCCTGGATCACCTTGAATAACGTAAGTACCATTATCAATATTTACTTCATCACTACTAGCCTCAGGCTTAATAGAATAATCACCACCCGCAGCTTCAACCGTTTTCGTAGTTACAAATCCCGAAAACATTAAACCTAATATTGCAAAAAAAACGAATAGAGTTCGATTAGATACTCTTTTCATAACAAATTCCTCCCACAGAACTTCTGAATAACTTCTCTTATATCATACAAAAACCACTACTATAAGTATAGTAGTGGTTTTATTTAAATCAATTATTTGTTAACTACTAAATTGACTATAAAATATCAATTATCCTTCTGATGGTGCTGTTGTGTTCATAGCAGTTGGTGTCAATGTCCATGTAATGATTGAGTTATATGAAATTGATGAAGGTGAATCTTTACCAGCGGCTGTTGAAGGAACTTTCAATTGTACATCTGAGTTAGGTTCACCAGTTTTAGCACCAAATTGTGCAATGATAGCACCCTTAGAATATGATCCGGCATCTAAAGCCATAACAGGTGTGTCTTTAGTATCGCCTGAAACTAAACTAGCAGTTTCTGAGTTTGCACCTTGGATAACATCATTAGCATTTGTGCTTGATGTCAATTGTACTGGGTTCATATTAAGAATAAATCCTGAACCATCAAATCCTTCGGCTGGTGTTCCGTTAGTAGCCTTGAAATTACCTAATTGAGCAGTAACATTGAATCCTGCTGTCTTAGTTGTGTTTGATGCTGCAGCGTTCTTGTCTGTACGTGAATCTGTAACTTGTAAGATACCTGAATCGTTACCATCATCTTTAATAGTTGATGAGTTGTTTTGTAAATCAACGGCTGGGCCACCAGCTGCTGCTGTACCAAACCCAAAGTCAGGAACCTTATCCAATGTTAGAAGACCATCGATAACTGTAACATTTGCATCTGAGAATGCTTGAGCTGCACCAATGTTACCGGCACCATCATCAAATGCGACTGCCATACCTGGTTTGTTAGCATCGTTCAATGAGTTAACGTCACTATTTTTAGTTGTGTTAGCTGTTTTACCAACTGCTCCAGAGATTGGTGAAATTACACCATCTGAACTAACTGTTGCTGATGTTGTAGCAGCTTGTGCTGTTAGTGAAGGTGCTAATGCTCCTAATACCGATACCTGCTGTTGCTAATGATCCTACGAATACGTTTCTTGATAATTTCATGTTTGTTTCCTCCCTGATATACGAATTACTTTTTTGATGTAACTTGATTACATATTGATAATACCAATAAAATTGCTCTTGTAAACTTCACCTTTTGTAAATGAAATTTATTAAAATTGGTATTTTCTTGTAACCATTAATTCTGTAAAACTTTCCTAATTCTCTTCATGTAAAAAGCGAATAGACCAACCAACATAGATAAACCTACAATAACTAGTCCTGTTTCATCAGCATCCCCTGTTTGTGGATACGATGATAAGTTATTGATGTTTACTGATGGTACGTTATCTGAAGACTGAGTCTTACTCGAATCTCCATCTGTGTTATCCCCTGTGTTATCGCTGGTTACTAGTACGTGGGCATTTGAAGGCCCGCCGCCACTGTCTTCAGCGATTACTGGTTGAGCACTATCAACGGAGCTTCCAGTAGAATTATTGGCAGAGTCGGCGATGACTTGATTTACCCCGAAGGCACCGACGACTCCAAAGACAATAACGACAATCGCAAATAATCCGATCATTCGCTTTTTGACTGTGAGACTTTTAGTAGATCTTCTTCTTTTCTTCATATAAAAAACCTCTCATCAAAAATCAGTCTATTATCTCCTTACCATGTTTCAAGTTTAACATGCACGATGTATCTTTAAATTCCGTTTTACTTAAGAAATCTTTTCCAAAACTGGGAAATTACGGCTTCAAAAGATAAAAATCTAAAGGCACTTGATTGTCGGTCAGGAGAGAATTCTGATTAACTTGATAAATAAATTTGAATTTTAGCTTGTTTAATAGATTTTTTGTGGGTAAATTGTCAGTTTCGACCGCTGCCCACAGTTCAATCAGTCCTAATTCCTTAAAACTATAGTCAATTAACAAAGAAATTGCCTCACTGCCGATCCCTTTCCGTCTAAAATCACGGTCAACAATGAAGCCAATTTCTCTGGTTTTTCCCAAATCAGCAGTTAATCCCCGCTCATTTAATTCAATTATCCCTGCCATTGAATTATTTGCAAGCGCAATTGCATAGCTATTTGACAACTCTTGATACTTTTTAAAAAGCTTTTTAGCTGTTTTCTCATCAGTTACGTACTCTAATCCGGCTCTTTGATGATTCTCTTGATCACTTACCAACCGATAAAAGGCAGGGAAATCTTCATCAATAAAGTTGCGAATAGACACGTTTCTTCCTATTAAATGCATTTCTATTCCTTCATGTGTAATATTTTTTTAACTGAAGCACGTTTGGTCGAAATATTATTGACCTTGCTATCGCTAGCATAACCCATTGCAATACCAACAACAATTTCTTGATCTTGAGGAATCGACAATTCTTTTTTGACGATTTCTGGGTGATTAGACAATGCATATGCCGGAATAGTTCCAATGCCATGGCCTGCCGCACTCAACATCAAAGTTTGACCAAAGGCTCCCATATCATAAATCGTAAACTCGCTGGCTTTCTTACTAGTGGTCAAGTAAACCAGATAGGGAGCATAGAACAAATTCTTTCTGGTATCTACCCATTCAGGATCACTTGTACCCTTAGCTCCAACTGCTTCTTCGACTGATTTGGACCATTCTTTGATATTATTCAATGATAATTCAGAACGATCAGTACGATGTGGTGTTGTTAAATCTGTACTACTAGTTTCATTGGTCGTTTGAAATCCTTCTCTGATTCTTTTGACACTCTCACCAGATGCAATATATATCTCCCAGGGCTGCGCATTTTGCCAAGAAGGTGCACGTTGGGCATCTTGAATTATTTCTTCTATAGTAATAGTAGGAATCTTTTTATCACTAAATGAACGAATCGACTTTCTCTGATAGATCAAATTACTATTTTCCAACTATAATTCCTCCCAAATAATCGTATTTCTAGGTTTTTAAAAAAATATCATCTATAATTAAATTATAAACGTTTGTAACAGGAAAGGTGTGGACAGTATGGATTTAGATTTCAAAGGAGAAACAGTAACAACCTTGGGGCAACCACCTCTAGTTGGAGAGAGTTTTCCAGATTTCACAGCATTGGACAAAGATGGCAAGACCGTTAAGTTGAGCGACTTCTTGGATAAACCGCTTTTGATCAGTGTCGTACCAGACATCAATACTCGTGTATGCAGTATTCAAACAAAACATTTCAACACAGAAGTTGATGGACATTCAGAGATCAACTTTATCACCATTTCAACAAATACAGTTGAACAACAAGCCAATTGGTGTGCTGCTGAAGGCGTTAAAAATATGCAAATGATTTCTGACGCCAACCACGACTTTGGTAAAAAGAGTAAATTATTGATCGAAGCCAAAGGAATCCTAGCACGTTCAGTTTGGGTAGTCGATACAAATAAACAAATCATCTACTCAGAAATCCTCAAAGTACAGACAAATGAACCTAATTACGATAAAGTATTAGATCAATTAGACCAAATGCACGAATAAAATAATAATGAGCAAGTATCACTTGGATGATCCAAGTAATACTTGCTCTTTTTTTAACGTCTTCTATGCTTCATAAAGGTAACAAAATGCAAAATACATGCTAAAAGTACAAAGAAAATGACTGTAAAACTTATATAATTGATCCAAAAATTACCGATTGGCATTACGTAACGCAAAGGAACTTGGATACCCATCGTAATTAAAGCCATAATGGCAATCATGAAGAATAGCTGAATATATCTTTTCAAGGTTGAATCATCCTTTCTCTTCTTATGAGATATCTTGTGTCCATACTTAGCGGCAATCTTTTTCTTACTATCAGGTATTTCTTTCATACCAAAAGTACCCGGCAGAACAATTTCACCAGTTTTAATAACTCCGGCGGCACTCATTACTCGGTCGATCGTCTTTAAACTTTCATCGGTAACACCGGTTACAAAATTTTCTAAAGGACTGACGTAACAAGATGTAATACTCAAATAATGTTTATTTTTAAATTTCCCCGGAATAGTATCGCCATTTTCTTTAAAATAAACGAATTTTGGACGCATACAATCAAAGAAATTCTTCAAAACACCAGATAATTCACGCCAATAAGTCGGTGCAGCAAATACCCAAACATCACTAGACATCAATTTATCGGACAATTCGTCTAGTACGGGATTCTTTTCGTGATATTTATGCGGTGTAATTTGATAATTTTCTAAATAAATTGTTTCTGTTTCTACACCCTCGTCTACGTTCTTTAAGACTTCCTCAAGCATCTGAGCGTTCAATCCATGCTCTTGATGCGAGGCCAAAATGCCAAGAACTTTCATCTAACCCCTCCCTTTTCTTCTATTATAATGAAATTCATATCATTGGTAAAAAGAATCTTTTGCTGATATGGTAAGAGTAACAAGGAGGGTCTCTTAAATGAAAGTATTGATAATCGGAGCTCACGGTAAAGTTGGGCATTTATTAATTGGTGAATTACAATCTAAGAACATTGATTTTGTTGCTGGTTTACGTAGCGAGGAACAAATCAAAGCCTACAAGGCTAACAATATCCCTACTCAATTTATTGATTTAACTGCATCTTTAGATGACATTACTAAATCTGTCAAAGAATCAGGTGCTGACGTCTTACTATTCTCCGCGGGCGCTGGTGGTGCTGGGTCTGATCTCACATTACAAATTGATCTTGATGGAGCTATCAAAACAATGATGGTCGCTGAAGCACTTGACATCAAACGTTATATTATGGTTAGTTCCGTCTTTAGTGACAATCGTGATAAGTGGGACGCTTCAGGTATCAAGCCATATATGATTGCTAAGCATTACGCCGACGTACATTTGCGTGGAACGGATCTTGATTATACGATCATTCATCCAGGCGGGCTTACTGACGAAGAATCAATTGGTAAGATCAAGTTGCTCGGAGAAAATGAAGTTGGTAATATTCCAAGAATCGACGTTGCTAAGTCATTAGTTGAAATCTTGCAGAATCCTTCTACTATTGGTAAAGAATACAGTATTGCTAGTGGTGACGAACCAATTTCTGATGTTATAAAATAGTTACTTCCCGCTTTCGGATTCGAATAATTCCACCTGTTGAGCGACCGACTCGAGCCAAGGTCTCTCGTCTCGATTCCAAGCTTTGCTATCGCAAATCTCAGAATCGTCGGTGGAGTAAAACTCCACTTGCACAACTGGTTCCATTACTCGAATCCTACAGCTAAGTTTGTGTATTAATTTAATAGTAAATACCGATAATTCTTTTATGGTTGTCATATGAAATATATATAATTTCATTCGACTGCATAAGAGAATTTTTTATTTTAGACGTAAAAAGGCTATATCCTATTAACTTCAGGATATAGCCATTAAATTATTTACATTTATAATTGAAACGCTAAAAAGCCGGAGGAAACAAGAAATTGACTAGCCGTGACAATTCTGTTAGTACGACGCAGTCGTTCTTACAGAATGAACGATTACGAAATTTGCGCAAGCAAAGTTCATAATCGAGACTTCAGACCTTGGCTGAAGTGGTTCCACAGCAGGTCGATTTATTGTTTCCGTAGGTGGCAATTTTTAGCAAAAACTAATTGTCGAAGAAATTTCCCATAATAGACATAGTTGGTTGGATATTAATGAAAGCATCCTTATCAACTTTAGAAACAGCGTCTCTGACAAAGAACAGTTGATATCTTGTTAGAACCATGGTTGCTGAACCGATAGGCTCCCCAGAATATCCACCTTCCAAACTGTGATCGAGTGTGACTCCACGATGAACCGTCTTCAAGAGTTCTTGAGCAATGTCATCGATATGGTGTGAATAAACAGTAACTGTGATCTTTTGTTGCTGAATATACATCTTATCAACCAATAAATAGGTAACATAAATAGACACGATACTGTATAAGGCCAACTCCCAACCGAAGACAACTCCGGCGATAGAAAGAATAATAGCATTAACATAAAAACCTATTTCACCAACACTTTTACCAGTACTTTTTTGTATTAATAGCGCAATAATATCAGTTCCACCGGTTGAAAAACCACAACGGAAACAATATCCGGTACCAACACCGACCATGACCCCACCGAAAACGGAAGCTAGCATTGGATCATTCGTGATTGGATTTAATGGAATGAATTTAATAAAAAGAGTAGACGACGCAACAGCGACTAATGATAAAATGGTAAATCTTTTGCCCAACTTAAACCAGGCAACAATAATGATTGGCACGTTAATTAAAAAATACCAAAGATAGACGGGACTATTAATTTTAGCAAATTCGGCGAACAAGTTAGATATTAACTGACCTGCACCCATGACTCCAGCAGTATAGATTTTAGCTGGTTGTAAAAGTAATTGAATTCCCATAGCAGAAGTTATTCCAAAGAATATTGCTGCAAAGATGTCTCTTGGATAATTATTGAATTTCATTTTGAAATCACCTCCTATTTATTTGCTAGCCTCACACACTATAGCTTAGGAATATCCAAAAAACAATATACTTTTGACTTATCACGAAATATTTTAAATTTTGAATCAAATAGCTTATATTTTATATATAATCAAGTTATCAGGAGGTAGTAAAATGCAAAAAATTGGATTTATTGGAACCGGTGTCATGGGCAGTGGAATAGTAAATAACCTGTTGAAGGCAAACTATCAGGTATACATCTACACCCGTACAGAATCTAAGGCTGAACCTTTAATCAAAAATGGAGCAAAATGGTTCAATTCACCAAAAGAAGTTGTTGAAAATACTGATATAATTTTCTCAATGGTAGGATTTCCAAAAGATGTTGAAAATGTTTATTTTGATCCCGAAAAAGGCGTCTTTAAAGATCTAAAATCTGGTCAAATAATCGTTGATATGACAACAAGTACTCCAACTTTAGCTAAAAAAATCGGTGAAAAAGCCGAAGAAATTGGTGCTTTAGCATTGGACGCCCCTGTTTCAGGTGGAGATGTCGGAGCTCGTGATGGCAAATTAACCATTATGGTCGGCGGATCCAAGCAAGCCTTTGATCAATTACAACCAATTTTTGAGATCATTGGCAAATCAAATCATTACTTCGGATCCTTTGGCGCTGGGCAACACGCCAAGATGGCCAATCAAATTATGATAGCCGGAACAATGACTGGTATGACCGAAATGTTGGTTTACGCTAAAGCAGCCGGACTAGATCTTCCTTCTATTATAAAGACAGTTAGTGGTGGTTCTGGCGATAACTGGAGCCTTGAAAATTATGCGCCAAGAGTTTTAGATGGAGATTTCAAACCGGGATTCTTTTCAAAACATTTCTTGAAAGACTTAAGAATAGCCATAGATGAAAGTGAAAAAATGAAACTTGATTTACCTGCCACACAGCAAGCTAAGAAACTATACGAAAAATTAGTGGACGAAGAAAACTTAGGCAACGATGGAACACAAGCATTAGTTAAATTGTGGTGGTAGTTGTCGTCTCCGGTAGAGCGTTGACCTATCTGCTATGGAACCGATGTGAGCCAAGGTCTCCCATCTCGATTTTGAGCTTTGCTATCGCCAAATCTCAGAATCGTTCATGGTGTAAGAATGGAAAACCACCATTCTAACGCCATTATCACAGCTGATAGGTCCACACTCTCCCTCCGACTTGTATAGTCGATTTACTATTTTAATCACATTGAACTTATCAAATAGGAGCTGCATCATTCTTGGAATTAATCAAGAATGATACAGCTCCTATTTTTGTTATAAATAAACGCCAATAAACTGAATTAAATTTAAAAGCCAAACTAGTCGTAAGGTCTGAGAATGTTCATCTGCTGTGACAGTGGCGTTGGAGCTTTAGCTCCTACACCACCGGGCGTGTTTGGAGACTTGCTGAACCTTGCAAGGCTCCAAACCGAGGATTGAGACCTTGGCTCAAGCCGGTCCGCATAGCAGATGAACATTCTCAAACCTGGAGACAAATAAAATCCAGTTTCTACTATTAATAATCTAGTTATCAAACATCCCAACAAGTTCTTCAGAATCAAGTTTCATTTTATCTTCTCCACTAACATCCAAAGTAATCTGACCATCTTGCACCATAATCAAACGATTACCATACTTCAATGCATCAGACATCTTATGAGTGATCATCATAGTAGTCAGCTTTTCGCGATTAACTATCTCATCAGTAAGATCCATTACATCACGACTAGTCTTAGGGTCAAGTGCCGCAGTATGTTCATCCAATAGCAACAACTTGGGCTTACTCAACGTTGCCATCAATAATGACAATGCTTGTCTCTGACCACCAGATAAATATTTAACTTGGGTTTTTAATCTATTCTCTAATCCCATATCCAATGGCTTCAACAACTCTTGGAATTTTTCCCATTGTCCCTTTTTGTTATACCATTTCAAACTAATTGTATTGACGTGACTCTCTGCCAAAACTAAATTTTCAGCAACGCTAAGCTCTCCAGCGGTTCCCATTTTAGGATCTTGGAAAACTCGTGACATCCAGCGTGAACGATATGACACGGATTTTTTAATAACATTTTTATTTTCTAAATTGATTGATCCCGCATCAGCTGATAAAGTTCCAGCAATTGTATTCAATAGTGTTGATTTACCTGCACCATTATTACCAATTACTGAAATAAAGTCGCCATCATAAACTTTTAGGCTAACATTTTTTAAAATATGACGCTCATTCTCGGTCCCCGGAAAGAACACCTTTTGTAAATTTTGGACGTTTAATACTTCTGACTTGCTCATCTTGTTCACCTTCCGTTAACTGAGATAGATAAATTTTTAATTGTTTACGTGTTTTAAGCTTGTTTCTGAGGATCGGTACACAGATAACGATAACTAAGATTATCGCTGACAAAATTTTTAGATCATCTGGTGGGAAGCCTAATCCCATCGCAACTGTAAGTAAAAAGCGATACAATATTGCTCCAACTACCATTGCTGATAATCTAACTAAAATATTTCGGCCTCGTAAGAAAATTTCTCCCACTAAAACTGAGGCTAAGCCAATAACGATAGTACCGATCCCCATGCCGATATCAGCGTAACCATTACTTTGAGCAATCAGTGATCCTGACAAAGCAATTAAACCGTTAGAAATGGTATAGCCGAAAATAATCATTCCATCCGTGTTTATACCATTAGCGGCACTCATATTTTTATTATTACCAGTTGCCATCAAAGATAATCCTAAACGTGTCTTGAACATTAGATATAGTGCCAAAATAACAATACCGGTGATGATTATTCCTAAAACAATAGTTTGAGTTGTCGTTGCCCAGGCTGGTAAATAATCCGTCAAAACTTTTTGTGTTAA
This sequence comes from Companilactobacillus kedongensis, assembly GCF_003946625.1. Taxonomy (GTDB): domain Bacteria; phylum Bacillota; class Bacilli; order Lactobacillales; family Lactobacillaceae; genus Companilactobacillus; species Companilactobacillus kedongensis. The sequence continues at coordinate 14,002 of NZ_RHOR01000007.1, forward strand.
AAGAGGCACGTTGGATTTTCCCATTACATGCATATTTACCGAATACAGTCCTGTCATTGTTAATATTCCAGCTAATAATGAGGGAATATGTAACTTTGTATCAAGAACACCTGTCACGAATCCGCCTAAACATCCGGCGACAAATCCCATCAAAGTTGCTATAAAAGCTGATTGTCCATTGATCATCAAACTGATAGTCATAGCTGCTCCGAAGGGAAAACTTCCTTCAGTTGTCAAATCGGGAATATCTAAAATTCTAAAGGTAATAAACACGCCAATTACTAGCGGCGCCCACAATAATCCTTGTCCTAAGCTGGATATTATCATAATTTTTGGTACTCCTTTTTAAGGTTTTTGAATCTTAGCTGGATCTAAGCCAATTTCTTTAGCATAGGCTTTGTTAACGTAAAGATGTAATGTCTTAGACTTCTCAACTGGTAGATCTTCTACTTTTTTGTTTTCAACTAATACTTTGTAAGCCATCTTACCTGTTTGTTTACCAAGGTCACGGTAATTTAATCCATAAGTTGCTGTACCGCCGTCTTCAGCCATTTCGATTGAACCTGTAACTACTGGTAACTTAGCTTCTTTGGCTTTTTTACCGATTGTTTTCATTGAACTAGCCATCAAATTATCGGTTGGCAGATAAATTCCTGAAACTTTATCCTTCAATCCGTCTACGGCACTAGCAACATCATTAGTACTTGTAACACTGACTACATTCAATTTTAAATTATTCTTTTTAGCATATTTTTTAGCCATTTTAACTTGTAAGACAGAATTTTCTTCAGATGAGTTATATAAAATTCCAATGGGTTTATCCGATTGTGTCAAAGTTGTTAATAACTTGATTTGTTTTGTAACTGGTCCAATATCGCTGGTACCAGAAACATTTGTCTTAGGTTTTTCATTTGATTTAACTAAACCGGCTGACTTCAAATTTGTCACGGCTGTAACCAAAATTGGTGTATCTTTAGTCTTCTTACTCAAAGCTTGAGCCGCTGGTGTAGCTATTCCCAGCAATAGATCATGCTTCTTTGAAGTTAATTGTTGACTCATTGAATTCAAATTTGATTGGTCTCCTTGAGCATTCATGTAATCGTATTTTACTTTGATATCTTTATCGTTCTTCTTGATTTCTTGGTTCAATCCCGACTTGAAACCTTGTCTAGCAGCATCGAGTGATCCATGTTGAACAATTTGTAAAATACCTACATTTAAAGTTTTCTTATCAGAACTGGCATTTGACGAACATCCCGCCAAAACTAATACCGCCATCATCATTGTTACTAATCCCATTAAATATTTTTTCATATTCTTATCCCTCCAGAGAAAATAAAAAACCAGATGGATTACGAGAATCCATCTGGTTTAATATCGGGCCCGAATATTATTTCCAGATAGATTCAACTCGCATCTATCTGGCTTAGTGACATGCTTAATAGCTTTAGCCAATCAATAGATACGAACGCTTGCGTGTGCGTTCGTATCCAATGATTGAATACAAACGCTATCTAAAGAAAAAGCTAAAGGCAAATTGACTATTTAAATGTTTCAGTTGTTTTTCTATCATAGCTAGTTACCTTTCCCTTCATGTCTTTTTATTATGTTTCCTAGTTAAACATTTTCAGATTAATCTGTCAACAAATAATCTAATAATAAAAGAAGTTTATGAGTTAAGCTCTAATATTTGAGCCTTGATATGACAGCATTCATGACTTTTTGAAAAAAATTCAAAATTAATAGGTACTTTTTAGTACCTATTGCACTTTAAAGTACGTAATTGTTTATTTGTCCTAACCCCATATAATGAAACTCATGCTTATATTTCACTACAAAGGAGTTTTTACAAATGAATAAGAAAGTATCATCAAATTGGATCTTAATGTCACTTGCCATCAGTGCTTTTGCCATTGGATCAACTGAATTTATCAGTGTCGGTATTATGCCTCTTTTGACAAATACCTTTAATGTTTCACTCGCAACCGGAGGTTTAACTGTTTCTATCTATGCTACTGGAATTATGTTTGGTGCTCCGATCTTAACTTTATTAACTAATCGTTGGAATCGAAAAAAATTATTAGTTGGTATTATGGTAAGTTTCGTAATCGGTAACTTGATTGCAATCTTTGCACCAACTTTCTGGGTTCTCCTAGCTGGACGTGTCGTAACGGCTTTATCACACGGAATTTTTATGGCAATTGCTTCATTGATCGCCGCTGACGTCGTTGAACCCAACAAACGTGCCTCAGCCATTGCCATTATGTTTACTGGATTAACAGTCGCAACCGTTACTGGTGTTCCGATTGGAACTTTCATCGGTCAAACTTTAGGATGGAGAGCTTCATTTCTATTCTTAGTCATTCTAGGATTAATTGGATTGATCACTAATTTTATTCTTGTACCAAACGATCTTCCATTGCCAAGACCAACTAGTGTCAAAGGTATCTGGAAAATTCTCAAGCAACCACAATTGCTATTAATTTTGATCATTACTGCTTTAGGATATGGTGCAACTTTCCCAGTTTATACATATCTAACAACTATCTTAAACAAGCAAATGAACTGGTCACAGGCCGCCATCGTAGTTATTTTGGTGTTCTACGGCTTGGCAGTCGCCGTTGGTAATACTCTTGGCGGAAGATTCGCTAATACAAATCCTCTAAGCGCACTATTGAAAATGTTTATTGGTTTAGGCGTTGCCTTACTGTTAATGCTATTTACTATGAATATGCACTATCTTGGATTATTGGCCGTCCTAGTTATGGGACTATTCGCCTTTATGAATGTCCCTGGGCTACAACTTTATATCGTTCAATTAGCCGAGAAATTCACACCCAATGAAATTTCTTTGGCATCAGCTTTGAATATCTCAGCTTTTAACGTTGGAATAACTCTTGGATCATCTCTTGGTGGACAAGCAGTCAGTGCTGGACAATTAGTTAATACACCTTGGATCGGAATCGGCATGATTTTGGCCAGTGTAGTTTTAACTGTTGTCTTAATGAAGCTAGGAAACAAAAATTTTGTTTCTAGTGATGATCTCAAGTTACAATCAAATTGCCAAACAAAATAATAATGGTAAGATATCATTACTGAAGTGAAGGAATGGTGAAACAGATGAAACAAGCAGTTTATAATATCGGCGTTGAAGCAACTATGAATATTATTGGTGGAAAGTGGAAACCTATTATTCTCTGTCATCTTAAGCATCAAACTATGCGTACCGGTCAACTTAGACGGGCGATCCCAAATATCACTCAAAAAATGCTGACGCAGCAATTACGTGAATTAGAAGATGATGGCATTGTCAGCCGTAAGATTTATAGTCAGGTCCCACCTAAGGTCGAATACTCGTTAACTGAATATGGCGACAGTTTGAATCGTATTCTTGAGGCCCTTTGTCTCTGGGGTGAACATGATATCGAACTGCGTAAAGAACGTGGTGAAAATATTATTCTACTCAATAGTGAGAATGTTGAGCCTGATAACGTACCTTATGTAGATTAGTTTACATCTACAGGGCCTAGAATATTCGCCTGCTCTGCGGACCGAATCGAGCCAAGGTCTCGGGCTCGAAGCCTTGCACAACTCGGCAAGTCTCCAAACTCGCCCGATGGTGTAATGGCCAAAGCCATAACGCCATTATCACAGCTGATAAATATTCTCGATCCTTCCGAATAATTTATTATCTACCGTATGAATAATTACATAAATATTAGGTTTAATTATATCTACTAAAAAATCCTTGAAGTCTGTCTTTAAAAACAGATCTCAAGGATTTTTTTAGATACTATCGGAAATATTCCAAGTTATTTTACCGGTGTACCCACCAGGATTGGTTGTTGGGCTAAGTTTCAGTTGCCAATCACCAACCCCAATATAGTTGGTTAGATCCTGATTACCTGTAAATGAACTTGTTCTGATTTTAGTTCCGGTTGTATCAACTGTTTGCCACGTACCGGAATCTGTTGCGGCACTATTTCTTTGCTTGAGAAATAGTAAACCTGTGTCTGCAGAAGGATTTAAAGCTGCTCCAGTTAATGGATCTTTTAGTTGTGTCTCTGAGTCGGCATTATCATAGCTGACCGTTACATCATATGGAGCGCTGCTTGAATTATTGACTATCAACTGACCATCGGTACTGACATTCGATAAGGTCTTTTCTTTACCTGCCATATGAACGGTTCCGAAGTCGATCTTAGTTGGTATTGAAGTGAATCCAATCATGTTTTCTATATTTAATTCAGTTTGATTAGTGGTTAATGTTCCTAAATTAATTCCAGAACTGGTCTTCCCTTCAGATAATGTAGCGTCGTTATAGAGTGTCGTACCTGCATCACCCGTCACAGTGGCAGAATAGGTTATTGTCACTGAATCACCTGGAGCCAATGAAGGGACTATCAAGGTTCCATTTTCGATATTTGAAGTATATGATTCGTACCCATTACTAAATGTAAATGTCGCTGAACCGTCAGCGGTTAATCCAGCAGGTAGTTTATTTACAAAAGATGCTGATGCAGCTTTTAAGGAGTCGCTACTATTGGATTTAACAGTATACGTATTCTTAAAATCAATCGTATCGCCTTTAGATCCTTTTGCAGTAGTGCCCCAATCTGAATCTTTGGAATTCTTTATTTCCTGAGTAAATGAATCCTTATAGGGATTTCCTTCAACGGGAATATCTACCGAGGACGAATAAGTCTTTGTTTCTCCACCGTCCGTATTCGGATCAGTTCCTAAAAAGTCACCCGTGTTAGTAATTGTGGAGCCATCCGCAGCTGAAGTTATTGTGTCTTCAAAAGTTATTGCCGCTTCTTGACCATCAGTTAAGGATAAGTTGACGGGTGCGTTCAAAGTTTTAGTTGAAGCATCATATGCAGAACTATTGATCGATGTCGTTGTTCCACTTTGGTTAACTTTCTTAATTGAATTAGGGTCTATTTGTAGTCCATCTGGAATTTTATCTTTGATATTAGCAAAGTTCCATTGGCTCTTATAACCATAGTTACCGATATTCAAAGTAAACTTTAGTTTATCTCCAACACGATTCTTTCCATCCGTACTTGTTTCATTAGTAAAACTTTTTCTCGGAGTGGGAACGGAATATGGCGATTCCGTAACACCCATACCAGAACCAAAGTGGGCAGTATCACCTGGTTGAAGGTTTTTGACATAAGGCCAAGCTATCGTATAGGCGCTATCCTTACCATCCGAAAGACTATCACCATAGCTATGATCTACAGCTTCATCTCCAGTTCCTTCAATAGTTTTGGTACTAAATTTACTAAGCCAATTCATTCCTGAAGTATAATCCTCACCAGTATATTTAGTGAAACCATCAGGGACATTATTACTTACCATCAACTTATATGAACCATCTTCAATATAAATACCATGTTTATTTCCAAGGTCTCTTACTCTGACAGTATCATATGAACTTAATTTTGTATCTTCACCGAAAAAGACACCGAACGATTGTGGACTATTTCCTGTATTTTTCACATATAGCTCTCTTTGTACAAAGGCTGCGTTACCCGGAGAAACTCTTAGAAGCATCTCAACTACAAAAGTGTGTGTACCATAACTATCTGTTTTACTAAATTTACCCATTATTTTAGACGCAATATTACCATTCGCATCAGTTCCCGTATAATACTCTTTGCTTTTACTTATCAAATTAAGCAAAACGGAATAATCACGAGTTGAAATTCCACTAGATCCACCAGTAGTATTACCCTTATCTGATTCAGAAAACACCATACCAAAATCTATTGATGAAAGTGAAACATTTTGTGGTTTTATATTATTTGTCTGCCCAGATTGAAACACTGACTGAACATATCTTCCATTATTGTTTAAAAAAATATTCATTTTAGAATAGCTAACATTATTTGGTCCCGCACTTGGCTGTGTACTGTCGTCTACAATTGTTTTGTCATTTCCATCTGTAACTGTGCCATTAGCGTCATTAGCTAAACCAAATGTGTAGCCAAGTTTTAGTCCATTACCGATCGTCTTTTGACCGACTTCTGAACTGTAAGATCTTGTCCAGTTACTAATACCGTCATTAATTTCATCTTTCAAATCTGCTTTAACATTCTGACTCGTTCCAAATGCCCCTAAGATCACGAACATAATAAAGAAGAACGATAGGATCATAGTTTTCAAGTATCCGTTTCTTCTCATGAATATTCACTCCTCAGTAAATACTAAATTTCTTCTTATTGATTTCCATCAATTTATTTACAAAATCTCCTAATACCATTATATAAAATACCTTATTACGTTTAACATCATTTATTGTAAAATATTCTTTCAAAATGAGTTTCACTTAAAATTTGACAATACAAAAAGCCCCATCTTATCGGTATTGTTCAATCAACAATGCTGATAGATAGGGCTTTACTATTTGTTTAAACTTATATAAGCTTGGGCCATTTAGAATTATCTTTTTGTGGTAAGCACATCAAAATAATCAACAATAATTCACCAATAATTGGTACTACATAGAGCAGAACCCACCAACCATGTAGGTTTCGATCATGTAGTCGACGAATTGTAGCTGTAAAAACCGACACTAAATAATAACCAAATGTCATAGCAAATGCGATTCCCATAACGGCGCTCCAGTAGAAACTTTTTAATGAAAAAAAGTTCATTGTAAATCCAAATGCAGTCATTAAAAGAGCGCAGAGAATTGTCATTCCCAAGAGACCCCACCAAAAATCGGCACGTCCCATTCTTTTAACACCGACAAACATATCTTGAAAATACAGCCTAGTTGAGCTAATTAAATTTGGTTTACTACTTTCATTCCAAACCGATTCATTCATTTATTTTTACTTCCTATATGTGTATTCCAATAATAAAACCTAATATACCAAAAACATACGTCAGACTAAAGTAGATTAAGCAACTAACAAAACGACGTTGAAACCATAATTGGCTCAATTCCATATTAAAGGTTCCAAAAGTTGTAAATCCACCACAAATTCCAGTACCTAGAAATAATAACATTTTTTTATCCGTTACCGAAGCCGTTAAGTATCCTAAAATAAATGATCCCAATATATTGATCAACAATGTCATCACCGGAAAATCAATTTTTATTTTACGAGATAACCGTGTTAAAACATTTCTAAAATATGCTCCAATACCAGCGCCTAATCCGACCAACAATGAACTTATCATAATTTCCTCCCAGCTAAATCACTAAAGGCTCTTGATGCAGCCCAGTAATTTCCAAGAAGTGCGCAGATAAATCCTCCAACCAAAGTAAGTGTTAAATAAACGGCTAAATAACCTATACTATTACTCTGGAATAAACGATATGTATCGGCTGTAAAGGTTGAAAATGTCGTATAAGAACCTAATAACCCCGTGCTAAGTGACAGGATCGTCTGTAAAGATAATTTATAACGATCCTGTAGATAATGGATCAAGAATGGCAAGAGAAAGGCTCCGGAAAGATTGGCAACAATGGTGCCCCAAGGGAAATTTCCACTAGTAGTAAAAATCAAACTTTCGACATAACGCAGATTGCTACCGATGAAGGCTCCCACAAAGATAATTATAAAGGTCTTGAATTCCTTAATGATTTCTTACCTCCTTCTAAAAAACCACACTTGCATATGCAAATGTGGTTTCATACGACCTAATTATTTCTTATCAACATCGTGTCCGCCAAATTCATTACGCAAGGCAGCAACGACTTTTCCTGTAACAGTATCATTTTCTAATGAACGATAACGCATCATCAATGAAGCGGCAATAACAGGTGTGGGAACTTGTAATTTCAAAGCTTCTTCAAGTGTCCACTTACCTTCGCCGGATGAATGCATAACGCCACGAATTTCATTTAATTTAGGATCTTTCGAAAAGGCTGATTCAGCCAATTCCATCAACCAGCCACGAATAACTGAACCATTTGACCAAACTTTAGCTACGGCTTCATTATCATAATCAAACTTACTGTGTTCCAAGACATCAAAGCCTTCAGCGATTGATTGCATCATACCGTATTCGATACCGTTATGAACCATCTTTAGATAATGACCACTACCAGCTTTACCAGTATATAGATAACCGTCTTTTTGAGCGATACCTTCAAAAATTGGTTCGATGATCTTGAATGCCTCTTTGTTATCCCCACCAATCATGAAGTTTCCATCATGATTAGCACCAGACATACCACCAGAAGTACCAGCGTCAAAGAAGATAATACCCTTTGCTTTCAAAATTTCATTATGTTTTAGTGAATCTTCATAGAATGAATTCCCACCGTCAATAACGATGTCATCTTTTGACAAAATATTACTCAAAGTATCAATTGTTGAATTGGCAGGCTTACCAGCTGGCAACATAACCCAAACAATTTTTGGCTGTGGTAATTTATCTACAACAGCTTGTAAATCATCAGCTACTTCAGCACCTAATTTTTGTGCATCTTTTTTAGCATCCTCATTCAAGTCAAAGGCTACTACTTCGTTATTATTTCTGATTAAGTTTTCGGTTAAGTTGATCCCCATCTTACCGAGTCCGATCATTGCTAGTTTCAAGTTGAATCCTCCTAAGTTTTTAACAATCTGTAATTATACGCAAAAAAAGCAGGCGTGACAATTTGTCTACCCTACTTATTTAACGAATCTATTCCACCAATGACCTTTTTTGTCATCTTGAACTTGTTCATTAACACGTTCTTTTAATTCTGAAGTACGTTCTTCTGACTGAACATTTTCAGTCTTAAGTGTTTCGTTACTTGATTCTAGTTTTTCATTGGCCGCTTTTAAATCAGAAACTTCTTTTTTTAATTTTTCGATAGTTCCTAATTGTTTCTTGTTTTCAGCCTTCAAATCAGCGATACCTTGCTCCAAATGACTATCGTCAGTCGTTTTGGCTTCGTCAGTCGTTGGATAGACTTTTTGTGCGGCTAGATCCAAAGTCATCTTTGGTTCATGACCCAGTTCAACCATTTTCTTAAAATCATCCAAATTCGTTGAAGTATATAAACGATTATTTTGGCTATTGCGCTCAAAATAATTGGCGTTTTCTGTTGTATGTTCTACGATCAAAGAATACTTGCGTAGCGTTGCAACACTAATCCCCAATTCTTTTGCAGCTTGTGCAGGCGTTAAAAAGTCTTCATTCTTTACATTACTCAAAAGTATTTCCCCCAAGATCAATTCATTCTTATATTATAAAAATAATCATTTAGGAGTTCAACCACTAATGTGCTTATAAACCCAACTTATTCGTAATGCTACTTCCCTCAAACTACATTTTATGACGATAATTGGGTATACTATAAGTAGTAAATACATTGCAAGTGGGGTTATGAAAATGAAGAGGTCACGGTTACTTATCAGTTGCGCGTCTTTACTGTTATTCTTTTCCGTTGCGGCTCCTACAACGGTACAAGCAACCAGTAATGTAACGACTAACATTTCCGATTACTATAGAACTTATTACAGTCCAAATGAAATTGCCCAGATCAAAGAGCTTCAACAAACTTATCAAAACCTTGATAACAACTTATATAATAAGGATAATTTATTTGCTACGACTCCGAGATTGTCAATGGACGGAACTTTTGATCCAGGTGTTTTGAGCAACAATGCTATCAATGGAACTGTTGATTGGATAAATTATTATCGTGCATTGTCTGGTTTGAGTCCAATTTATTCAAAAGAAGATTCAAACTACACATCTCAGGTTTCAGCCGCGGTAATGGCTGTTTCAAACTCAGATCCAATGATCAATCAGCATTTTTTGGTCAACACTAAACGAGCCAGCTATATTTCATCACATTATTGGAATCAAGCCGTCTATGGAACCGGATATGGTAACTTATACTTTGGTTTTCCAAAGACGATCGGAGAACCTGTTCGCGAACTAATACTAGATGATACTAATATAGAGGGTAACGACACAGGACACCGAGCTTGGTTACTTTCACCTCGTCTTTCCACTGTAGGTGTGGGTATTGCCATTGCTAACAACGGTCGCCAATATGAAGACATTTTCGTTAATAATCCGCCTGATATCTATAATCAAGCTGAAAAATCAGTCGTAACATACCCAAGCAATCTGTTTCCTGTTGAAGAGTTATCCAACAAATATGGTAATTCAATTCCTTGGTCAATTACTTTTGCCGATGAAAATCAAAATATGGTCACAGACAACACGTCAATTAAAGTTGAAAACTTAACTGATGGGTCTGTTGGAACAACCATTCCTTTAACCGATAAATCATATGCATATTTAAGTGATGTTATTGCATATATTCCGCCAAAGAGTGTTACAATTAACGATCATTCGAGTTATCGTGTAACTATAAGTAATTTAAATTCTGAGAATACTCCTAGCTACAGTTATACATTTAAGACTTTCTCAGAAACAGCTAACGGATTAGGTTATGATTACGCTAATTATTAAAAGCCGACATTGTCGGCTTTTATTGATGTTATAGTGTTATAATCCAACTTACATAGAAAAAAGGGGAAATTCAATATTGTCAAGTTCTGCAATTACAGCTAACTTAATTATTATTCTAATAACATTCGTCTTCGCATTCTTCTTCGTTGCAGCCGAGTTTGCCTTAGTACAAACTAGACCCAGCCAGCTTGAAGATGCTATTTCAAAGGGCGAAGGTAATCAGAAAAAACTAAAACGTGCTTTAATGATGGTAAATAATCTAAACGAATACCTATCAACTACACAAGTTGGTACAAGTATCGCTGGTATCATCTTAGGTTGGATCGGTGAAAGTACAATCGAATATCTTTTGATCGATTTCTTCGGTCTGATCCATCTTTCAAGCAGCGGTGGCGGATTACACATTGTAGGTTCAATTGTTGGTGTTCTACTACTAACATACTTAGAGGTTGTTTTAACTGAAATCGTTCCAAAAAATGTTTCGATCGATATGCCAATGCGTATGTTGATGATCGTTGTCACACCAATGCGTATCTTCCATTTGTCAGTTTATCCTTTCGTTTGGCTGTTAAATATTTCCGCAACTGGAATTATCAAATTAATGGGTCTAAAACCTGCTGATTCTGAAAATGAAATCTTTTCACAGTCAGAGATTCTAAGATTATCCAAATCATCTATCCATGGTGGTGATATGGACCAAAATGATGTCGTCTTTATGCAAAGAGCCTTTGAATTAAATGATAAAGTTGCTAAAGATATTATGGTCGATAGAACCAGTCTTTACGTAGTTGATATTACGGACAAAGTAAAGGACGTTCTAAAAGACTATTTACAACAAGGATTCTCAAGATTCCCAGTTGTTGCCGACAATGATAAGGACAAGGTCTTAGGTTATGTTTATGCTTATGATATCGTCCGTCAAAACCAAGTAGACGGTGACATTGGTATCAGTCGTGTTCTTAGATCTGTTAACACAGTTCCTGAAACAATGCCTATTCAAGATATCCTATCTAAAATGATCAAGAAACAAACACCTATCGTCGTAGTCGTTGATGAATATGGTGGAACTAGTGGTATCGTTACCGATAAAGATATTTATGAGGAATTATTCGGTACCGTTAAAGATGAAATCGATGACGTCTCCGATGAATACATCGTCAAAAATGATGATGGTAGTTATAACGTTTCTGGTAAAACTACTTTGTATGATTTTGAGAGATTCTTTAAGACCAACATTCCTGAATTCCAAGAATCCGATATTATTACTATCGGTGGATATATGATCGAACAGTATCCTAACATCAGCCAAGATTTTGAATTTAACATGCTTAATTTCCACTTCAAGGTTGATGAATTTGATCACGGATTTGTCAACTGGTTTACTGTTTCTGTTGATAAAGATGCCGTTACTAAACAAGATAATTTAGCATCACTAACTGATGTAGATGATTTAAAAGAATAAGTCCTTTTGGGGCTTTTTTGTTGGATAATTTTGCCTGCGAGTGAGAGAATCTCACTCTCCGGCTAGATAGTTTTAATATATTATCGTAGTCTTAAGCAATAGCAGTAATTAATATTCATGTAACTACTGAAGAAAAGAATTTTGAATAGTAAATGTAAATAAATAGCACGTATACATCCAATCGGATATATACGTGCTATTTTTCAATACAAAATTAGTCGGAGGGACTGAGAATATTTACCAGCTATGGATGTGGCGTTACGGCGTAAGCCGTTTACACCACCGGACGTGTTTGGAGACTTGCGAGCAAGGCTTCAAACCGAGGTACCAGACCAAGGCTGGGACCGGTCCGCATAGCAGGTGAATATTCTCAGTCCTGTAGACTTAAACAAACTATTTATTCTTTTTAAACTTAAACCCTGCTTTACCAGCAATCAGCCAAACAAGCAAGACTACAAAACTTAACAATGAAAGTACTCGACTATACTTTTGAATACTTGTCTCCGTGTAAGCAACAGTCAATTTGCCGCTGCCATTCAAGTTTACTTGAGCCAAATTGTAATTATCCTTATCCATCGTAACGGCAGCGGTTTTACCCTTTGTCGTAGATTGGTAACCATAATAACCGATTATCGGTAAGTCTATTTTGGCATTCTTGGCGTCCTTATAATCCATGGTTAAAGTAGACCAATCTTGCTTGAAGTTACTCAACTTAGCTTTACCAGATTCTACACTTGGCTTATGTGAGGCCTTCTTCAGTTCATCCAAGCTTGTTCCAACTGGTAGATATTCTTGACCGGCCCCAATGCTATATGTTTCCAATTTATTATATTGAGCATATGAATTGATTCCATCGGCTGTATGGCCGAGTCTGCTGCTGGCTGAGACGGTTAATAGCATAACGACAAGTATCATACCTATTTTACCCAAACGGCCTCTAAGAATGTGTAACGGATCATAAGCGATAAAGATTGCTAGCATGATCGAGATAACAATATCTAAACGCCATGGATATTGTAGGACTTTCAATGGCGTCTTATCGATCAATCCCCATGGGAAAATTCTGGTACTCATAACTAACAAACCAGCACCTAATAATGAAAAATGTTTAACAGCTGTATTGTCGATTTTTTTATAACTGGCAAAAACAATTACTGCTAAAGTCATCATCAACAGCCCAATTACTGGCTGTGTAACGACGTTATTCAAACTAGCATCGATCAAATCTTGCAACTCTAATGCACCTGCAGAAAGGCTGATAGCCGAATGTGCTAGATTAAAATCTGTATGTTTCATTTGCTCCATCATTGGTAAGAAGTATGCCAATGAAAGTAATAATGAAGTAACTGCTGCATATAATAACGCTAAAAAACGTTTTGGATGAATCTTTAATTCTTTATACTGACATAGTGCAATCAAGATAATAACGATTGCTACTAAAACTGGCGATAAAGCGTGTGAATAAATAATTGCTGTCATCCCGATAGTGAGATACCACCAATTTTGACGTTTACCATAGAAAACTTCGTAGATTCCTAAAAAGGCAATTGGCAAAAAGACAAATACAATTAATTCACCAACGTCGTGACGGAACAACAAATTATGTAAACGATAAGTCGATAATGTATAAACAAAACTAAATACCATACTATTCCAGTACTTTTTACTTACCTTCAAATAGCTTAAGAACGATGTTGAAAAGGTCAAAACGTTTATTAAAAAATAAAATGCAATAAAGGTTTTAGCCATTGAAAAGCCCATCAGCCTGAAGATGGCTGCTGGATAGATCATTATATTTGAATAGAAAACATTGGAAATATAACCAAAACCATCCATAAACGACATATTGATCCAAGGATAATATTGATTATGCTTTATGGCTTCATATAGTCCTTCAATTCTCATCGCGTGAAAACGATTATCGCTACTACCTAAATATGACCAAAATTGACCATGATAGAATTCAGTAAAATAAACTGACGCTATACTTGCAACCACAAAAACAACCAATGTGGCGATAGTAACCAAGGTATATCTAAGATACTTGTTACTTCGAATCTTTGAATTATCCTGCATTATTAATACTCCCCTAAAATTTTAACGCTATTCTTTATTATACAAGACTGGAGCAATAAAAAAAGAGTACCGGAAAATTTCCAGTACTCAACAATTTCAATCTTTATTTAGATTTTACTACGTCAAAATCAATAATGTTTACACTATTATCAATAGTCTCATGATCATTCTTTAAGACTAGTAATTGTGTCTTAGGGTTAACCTTTAGTTCAAGACCAGCTTCCAGAAATTCGGATGCGCTTTCTTTATAGTAGATGTCACCTAATGAACTATCCAACTTGATCGAGTAGTCTGAAACATCTTCTTTACTATCAACAATTATCACACGAAATTTAGTGATCAAAGCGCAGTCCCCTTCTCCTGAAAAGCGTCCCAAGCCGTCATCAAGATCAAGAATTATCTTTTTCCCTTTTTCTGCATAGACCAATAATTTATTCTTGGCCTCTGTCGTTAGCTTAATTCTCATGACTAACACCTCACTATTAGTACTTATACTTCATGGTACTTCCCCAGTCGATCACGCTTAGGATCAATACCATAAAAACGATCGATATATAACTGAGGAATATACCATTGAGGACATTATAAAGTACATCATGTAAATTGTATTCAATATTGCTTGAAATAAGGTTTTGTATAGGGAAATAAATAAATGCCAATAATATTGATAATAATATTGAGGTACAGATTCCTACCGTTCCTATATGATGGAAAAATATCATATTAGAACCGACTTTGGCTCGCAACCTGATTGCTAATAACACAAATATTATGGCTAGAACAATAATCGTAACTTTAACGATCCCACGAACCTTTTTTATAGCTATCGAAAGGTTATTTATCGGGCCTAAGTCGTCTTGGATCATCTGATTCATTAAGTTTTTATTAACGCTGACAGTTTGATTTATCTCAGCATCAATATTCAAGCCTTGCTTTTTAGAAGCTTTTTTTAAATTGCCACCAATGGTATCCAAAATCGAACTACCAATCGTCAATTTAGAATCATCATCATACATTTCGTCAACAGAGGTATTTATTATTTTCTTAATATCATGCTTGCTAAGATCAGTTGAAATACTCGAAACTGACGAATAGCTGTTTACCAATCTACTCAGTTTTTGATTAGAATAGCTGCGTATCAAAGAAATATTTTCATCGCTGGAAACGACCTTTTTTACGTAATTTCCGTTCAAAACGGTAGTCATAGTTATCCCCAAAAATACGATCAACATAAGACAAATTGATAATAAAAATAGGGTAAAACCGTGCCTGTTATATGATAATGACTTGCTCATAATTACTTCTCCATAGCTATTTTAGTGATGTCAGATGGTTTATTTACAATCCATTCTGATTTAGCATCAGCTAGTTCCTGACGTTTGCCAAATCCATAAGTAACACCGATTGCTTTCAAATTATTCTTGTGTGCCCCCACAATATCACTACTTCTATCCCCAACCATGACTAGATTATTAGGATCTAGTTCCACGGAAGTTTTAGCTATACCATATGAAATAACATCTTCTTTTAGAGAACGTGTTTTTTCATCATCTGTTGCTCCAAATACATGTCTAACATAAGGTTTCATATCCAAATGGTCAACTATTTTCTTCGCAATACTTTCTGGTTTTGATGTGGCAATAAATACTTCTTTACCAGCATCATTCAAGTCTTTGAGCATATCATAAACGCCATCATAGACGCTTAATTCTTGCCATCCTTTATCCATATAATAATCATGAAAAATTGAGACTCGACGTTGAGCTTCTGGATCACTGCCGTCTAAATCATCATACTTTTTGAAGGAATAACTAATAGTTGGTCCAATGTATGTTCTCAAAACATCGTCATCATGAGGAACATAGCCTAAAACGTCTTTGTACATATACTTTAAGCCATTAACGATCCCCTTTTCTGAGTCAATAATTGTCCCATCCAAATCAAAAAATAAGTTATTCAAAATAAATTCATCCTTTTGTGTTAAATTTTAAGTAGTAAAGCAAATTATATAGCATTAGCTATAAAATAACTAATAGTCGTAGGTAAATCTATGGTAAAAATTAATAAACCCACTTCATATACCGATATAGATTCTGGTCTTTCAAGTGAAGCCGTTCAATCTAAAATAAATCAGAAACTAACAAATGTTCAAATAAAAAAACTATCCCGTTCAATTCCCCAAATCATCGGAAGTAATCTTTTTACACTCTTCAACTTATTAAACTTGGTCATTGCCATTTTAATTTTCTGGACTGGTTCATATCGAAATCTGTTCTTTCTTGGACCCGTTATCGCTAATATTATCATTGGAAGCTTTCAAGAGATCCGTTCTAAATTAACGATCGACAAAATCAGTTTGGTCAACGTCCAAGACTTTCCAACTATCAGAAATGGTGTCAAAAATGACGTTGCTATCGAAGATTTAGTGCAAGATGATATTATCATTTTAAAACGTGGCGACACCGTTCCTGCTGATGGTATCGTTCGTTCAACTAGCGGTCTACAAACCAATGAATCCAGCATTACTGGTGAATCAGATACGATAACTAAAGAAGTTGAAGAACCAGTTTACTCAGGCAGCTTTATCGTTGCCGGACATGCCAAAGTCCAATTGACTCAAGTCGGTATGAATAGTTTCATTTCACAATTATCTTCTGCTGTCAGTAAAGATAAACGTTCAGTTAGTGTATTAATGAAGATTATTAATAACATTATTAAAATTCTAACATATACTATCACTCCTATTGGGCTTCTTTTATTTTTCCGTTCATATTTTCAAAATCATAATATTGCTACTTCGATTTTGGGAACATCAGCCTCAGTCATTGGTATGATCCCAGAAGGTCTAGTTTTATTGACATCCGTAGCTTTTGCCACTGGTGCGTATAATCTTTCCAAAAAAAATATTCTTGTCCGTTCACTAAGTGCCATCGAAACACTAGCCCGTGTTGACACACTCTGTTTAGACAAAACTGGTACGATTACAACTGGAAATTTGAATGTTAAAAAAATTCTATCCTATCATAATTTTTCAGAAGAAATCATTAAACAAATTGCAACCAAAATCGTTTCTGCTACTCAAGAAACTAATGCTACTGCTGTCGCTATTCAAAAATTAAATAGTGAACCTTTAGATGTACAGATTCAAAAAGTTATCCCTTTTTCATCAGAAACTAAATATTCTGGATTCGTTGATGAAAAAAACGTCAAATATCTTATGGGAGCTCCAGAATTTCTGATCAAATCACCGTCTACTGAATTAAAAAGCACTATTCAAACGGCTGCTGAACAAGGTTTTAGAGTAATTGCCGTTTTAAAGAACAACATATTGATCGGCTTGATCAAGATTGCTGACGAGGTTAGAAAACAAGCTCCAGCAACATTTAAATACTTGAAAAACCAAGGTATCGACCTCAAGATCATTTCTGGTGACAATCCAGTGACCGTAGCTAATGTTGCTAAACAGGCTGGTATTGATTCTGGTAAAAATTATATTGATATGAGTAAAGTTAAAGAAGACTGTGACTATTCCGATTTGGTCAATAAATATCGTATTTTTGGTCGTGTCAAACCTAGTCAAAAATCCGACTTAATCAAGGCAATGCAAGATAATGGCTTAACTGTCGGTATGACTGGTGATGGTGTTAATGATGTCTTGGCAATGCGTCAATCAGATTGTAGTATCGCTATCGCTGGAGAAAGTGACGCTGCTGAAGCTAGTGCTGATTTCGTACTATTAAATAGGAACTTTGATTCAATGATTTTCATGCTTAACGAAGGTCGTCGGGTTATCAACAATGTTGAGCGTGTCGCTTCACTATACCTGATCAAAACTATCTATTCAGTCGTACTGGCAATTATCTTTATTATTTTGGGAACAGGATATCCGTTCCAACCTTCCCAACTAACACCAATAAATGCCCTAACTGTTGGTATTCCAACTTTCATTTTGGCATTAGAACCTAACTACACTCCACCAGCTGGTAGATTCATGCGTAATGTTATGGAAATAGCTTTACCAGCAGCCATCTGTAATATTTTATTGATCTGCGGAATAGCTTTCTTCGGTGGAAAAATGAATATTCCCTTCATTACTACTTCAACACAATCAGTCTTTGTAATCGGCTTAATCGGATATTGTGCTCTACTTTCGATCAGTCGCCCATTGATTGTTAGAAAGAAAGTTATGATCGGTGTGTCATTTGCAATTTTTGCAGTTTTATTTATTCTCGGAGCATCCCTATTTGGTATTCAAAGTATTTTAAATTGGAAATACATCGTTATTTACCTAGTTATCTTTGCTATCATCTGGCCGTTGTTCATGTTTATGCGTGAAGTGTTGGGTCGCAGAGTGTTCTCTCGGATCAATTGGAAATAAACCTGTCGCCTACGGTCGTAATAAAATTTACCTGCCATGGAACGGTTCAAGACACGGTCTTGAATCTCGAATTACGTCTGTGGTGTAAGAAGGAAAATCACCTTCTAACACCACTGATATGGCTGGTAAACTTTCTTACAACCTCCGGCTGAATTTTGTTAATGATTCTCAATAGTTGTTGTATATTCAACTTCTATTGGGAATTTTTTTGTTTTTGAACGTAAAAATAGTCACATCTAAAATTATAGATGTAACTATTTAATATAATTTTTAAATACTAGCTGGAATTACTTACAAACTTAAGCGACAACAAAGAAACTAATTAACACTATCAACCAAGGTCCAATCAATGGTTCCGATATAAGAACCACTGGTTACATCAGTAGTTGATTGCAAGAGAATACCAGTATCAGTAGTCCAGTCATACTTTTCAGGAATCGATGTAGTATCCGTTTCAGTTCCATTGGACTCTCCTAGTTTAACCAAATTGTTCTGCATATTCTTAGTTGAATTGGCATCTTTATAGATCACATATCCGGCAAAGGTTTTACTGCCATCAGTCAATGGCGTGGCTTGAGCATCAAGTTCCCAAGAGGAATTTTTCGATGTAACACTCAAAGGCCAATCGCCTTGACGCTGAATAACCCTTGCACGAGCTCCATTTAGAGTTCTAAAACTATACGACGGAGCAGCATTTATCTTGGAATATTTATCATCGACAATAACTTTAAAAGTCATACTGTTGGATTTAATGTAATAAGAATCTGAGGCATAAACAGTAATAGTGTGAGTTCCTGCTTTAAGATCTATACCGGATAAAATTTGACTGAAGTCTAAACTAGATGAAGATCCAGAAGATCCAATATTAACTATTTCTTGATCAGTGCCATCAATATTCACATGAATATCAGCCCCATTTTTATCAAAGCTGGCACCATCAGAATACTTCAAATTACCAGAAATAGTCGCATCCTGATCTGATTGGATTTCTTGCGAGTCTTTTGTGCTAGAAGTCAATGACATAGTATGCTTAGGCTTGGTGGCTCTTACTGTAAATCCTGGTATTTCAGTATCACCACCATAAGTATCTCCCTTAAATGACGCATGCGAACTAGGAACTTTAGCATCCATGGCCATATTCACCATACCTAAATGGATTTCCACTGTCGCTGTTTTATTACCAGCATTCAAAACATTTGATGAACTACTTATAGTATGCGTCAAAACTCTATTTTTTATTTCACTAGATGATAATGCTTCCGTATTGCCATTGGCGAATGTAACGGTCCCACTCTTAAAGGTCGTATAGTAGGGCAAAGTAATGTTAGATAGAATTCTTTTTAGATCAACTGTTCCGCTATTATATTTCACTTGATATTTTAATGTAAGGTTATCTCCAGAATTTACATAGTTATTGCCATCTGGATCATCTAAAACTCGATTATCCTGAGTATCATCAATCAATTGCGAAGTTATTGAACCATTAACAATAGTAGGAGCGGATTCAATAGCCAGATATATGGCTCCACCTAAGTTACCAGTAGAACCGGTAAACCCCCAATTCAATTTGGTTTCTCCGTTAAGATGGAACTTACTCAAATCGATTGTCTCAGTTTTAGACTCTTCAATTGGATTTGTTTCTGATTCAGTTCCAGTGTTCGTATTAGGAGTTCCGTCCGGGTTCTTATCATTAATGGTATATGTCACATCAGCTGTTTTTCCATCACTATTGGGAATGTATCTTACTGCCAAATGATGCCAATAATGTCCTGAAGTTTCGCCTCCTAAATAATGATACATAGTACCTTGATGAATAAGGCGATATACATTTGTTCCAGAATTAATATAAGAACTAGATTCACCAGGATAATTGCTTGAAATATGTGGCTTTGTCGTTTGCAAGCCAATATCAAATGCATTGTTGGTAGTATTAGTATTGTTTATCCCAGAATCCAATTCAATGGCCCAACTATTCTTAATTGCACCAGCCGGGTTAGAAGAATCTGGTGCCCAAACACCTAAACCCTCCGGTGGAGTCATAATAGGTTTTCCTGAAGATTCATTTCCTAATGTAGCCCTTGCATTATCTCCATTAGGATCATTTTGTAAAACAAATGCCATACTAGCGTCACCTTTACCAGAAGTTCCTGGTGCATATGAAATCCAAAATCCAAATGTCTGAGATTTGGTAATATCCAACTTATTGTCATTTTTCCCCCACATATAACCTGCAGTGTCACTAAGATCATTGGCAGCCGTTACGCCTGACAATGCGGTATAAGGATCAGTAGGATTGAACGCATTATACGACATAATAATATTATTTTTATACTTATCCCCATCTGAACCACTTGATTGCCAAATGGGATTGGGAGCATTAAATAAATTCTTTATTGAACCATAATCTAATCCTCTAGGAGTTTCACTTTGTACACTTGCCGACACATTAGTACTAAAACTAAAAAAGACAAGTAATATCAAAAGACCTTGCCAAATAGTCATTAATACATACTTGTTTTTCCCTGACATTTCCCTGACTCCTTTTCACATTTTTACCCTCATAAAAATATAAATACTCTATTACGTACATGATAATACGTTTTCATAAATTTATCTTGTTTTGGCAAAAGGTTTTCAGCAGAAATAATCGTCACTATACTTGCTTCAAAGGAATCGTCAATTATATAAATATTATTTGTTACATTATGAATATAAACCCGATCTTGAAAGCAATGTAACCAGTTGTGCAGGTGAGGTTTTACTCCACAAAAAAAGGAGGACAAAATTGTCCTCCCTGTTTATATGATGAAAGCCTAAAACTTCACCGTCTTACGCTTTTTGTGTCCCTTATGGTTTCGATCCATGCCCATTAGATAGACTGCCGAAATCACAATGACTTCCATTAGGGTTAAAATTGCTCTCTGTTGGTCAGCAATGTATAAAATCACACTCACAACCAATAAAGTTATAATCAAAATCGTTAAGGAAAATATGGGACCTTTTTTCTTCATATATACCACCTTTTATATTTTTTGAATTAGTTATAAAAAAGGATTCTTCTGGGACACCCCCAGATGAGTCCTTATTGAATTTCTCGATAGTTATCACGAACAGTAAACAATGGCGCAGTTGAATCGTCTGATTCAATGATACGAATAGCATCACCGACTAAACCAGTAACTGACAACACCTTTAGTTTATCAAAATTACATTCGTCAGGAATAGTGATTGAATCTGTAACGACGATTTGCTTCAAATCAGAGTCTTGTAACTTTTGTGCAGCATTCTTTGAAAAAATAGGATGTGTAGCGGCTGCAGAAACACCTGTGGCACCGGCGTGGAGCAAGGATTTGGCACTATTGATCATTCTTGTACCAGTATCGATCAAGTCATCAACGATGACACATTCCTTACCATCAACATCACCGATAACATCAGAAACAAGATCATCATCTTCAGTTGAACGTTGGTCAACGATAGCAATTTGTGAACCAAATACTTCTGCTAACGCACGAGCACGTTTAGTTGAATTATGGTCAGGAGCAACAAAGACAACATCTTCTTTATTATCCATTGTATCCATAAAGTAACGAGCAAATATAGGCATAGCACGTAAGTGATCAACTGGAATATCAAAGAATCCTTGAATTTGATCGGCATGCATATCAAGTGCGATCACACGATCAACACGACCCATTTCTAGCATATTAGCAAATAGTTTGGCGGAAATAGGTTCTCTTGAACGTGACTTTCTGTCGGAACGTGTATATGCAAAGTAAGGCAAGACACAAGTAATCCTGTGAGTACTTGCACGTCTTAATGCATCAACAGCAATCATCAATTCCATAAAATTATCATTAACGGGATCAGATACAGAGTGGATGATATAAACATCCTTACCACGAATACTCTCGTTGATCTGAATGTTGATCTCCCCGTCACTAAAATGAGAAACTGAAGCATCAAGCAATGGGATTCCCATATATTCGGAAATTCTCTTAGCTAATGGTTTATTTCCATTTAAAGAAAGTAAAGCAAGTTTATCTAATGACTGAGACATTTTTGTCCTCCAAAATTATAAAAGTACTGGTCGTCCAATGGGTTTATTCTCGTCCGCAATCACCAAGGCCATATCGGCATCCGTTAGGGTCCCGCTACCTTTTCTCACGGGTGATTGTGTAACAATGGTAAACTTATACCCTAATTTTACACTTAATTGAATATAATTATCCAGTATGTATGAATCTATTTTTCCATTTAAATAAAGATGATAATGAGGATATTTTTTCATAATATCCTCTACCAGCTTGATATTGCTGGCATTCTTAAGCTGTGCAACTGTCAAAGCAATCGCAACTCGCTCGGCAAAATTACCTAAAAATTTATTTTTTTCGTCTGGCTTTAATTGTGGCTTGCCAAAGATATTTTTCTTAATATAATCTTCAACGTTAGTCATAACATCCTTCTTTCTCTTAGCTTAATTAATAGCATAATTGTATAATAGAAGCAATGAAAGGATGTGTTGGTTATGGATGAAATGGTATTTTTTAACCCCGGCGACGCTATTGCTAATTCAAGAGATTTTGGTGAAGCTGTCAGAGGGGCACAGATTTACAAAGCAAAAGATCCTTATGAATCATCCTTGATCGTGGCTGAAGATGTAGCAGATAATAAGAAATTCTACGTTTACTTTGCTAAGGATGAAAAAACCAGTACCAAAGATAGTGACACTGGCGTAGTACCATATAATATTAAGAAACGTATTTAACTGAGAACACCATTTGGTGTTCTTTTTTAGTTCATGAACTGAGAAATCGCACCATAAATTTGTGCCTTATCTGTTAATCTAGCAATACGTAATTCTGTCTTAAACAGACCATCAGGGATCTTATTATCCATGTGCCGATGCAATAGATCAATCAAATATTGACCTTGTTTAGAAACAGCTCCACCGATAACTAATATTTCCGGATCATATAATAGAACAATTTCAGCCAATCCACGAGCGACTTCATCTGACCAACCTTCAATAATTTGTAGATATGGTTCTTGTCCCTTTTTGGCATATTCAAAAGCATCGATCACACTCGTATTGTATTTTTTTAAATTGTGTTCAAGAGTCAGTGTTGAGGCACGCTGTTCATAATAAGTTTTTGTTTTTTCATCATATAATATGTAACCGATCGAATTGGCATAGGCATGTGTACCACTAAGTAATTTACCATCCTTGAGATATGCTCCGCCAATACCAGTTCCCAAAGCAACACAATAAGTCGTTTCACTGTCTTGAGCGACCCCAGCTAATTGCTCGCCTAAAAGGGCAGCATCAACGTCATTGACTACGAAGACCGATAGTCCAGTCTGTTTCTCTAGTGTTTCTTGGATCTTAGTACCTTGATAACCAGGGATCGTTGGCCCAGCAAATAAAATACTGCCATCTTTAACAATTCCAGCTGTACTAATGCCGATCCCACTCAATCTGTACCTCTTTTGAAAATCAGCAGTGACTTCTTGCAAAGCAGTTAAAATATAGCCATCCTTATTGTGCTTAGTATCAACTTTTCCGAAATCACTAACATTTAATTCCGTATCTACAATTCCGTATTTAATCGTTGTACCACCAATATCAAAAGCAAGAAATAATTTATCATCCATTATTCTCTCTCCTATTTGTTAATAATTATTGATTTTTATCAAAATGGTATTTATTATTGTGTTATAGACCATGGAGGAACTTTTATGAACATTCTAAAACTAGTTGAAGATCAATTGCCAATGCTTTCTCGACAAGAACGAAAAGTCGCAATCCAAGTCATTCAAAATCCCAATGACGTTCAAAAGATGAGTATTACGACTCTGGCCGAAAAGGTCGGCGTAAGTAATGCCACCATCACTAGATTTGTGAAAAAGATGAATTGTCATGACTTCTATGACTTTAAACTACAATTAGCTAGTGAACGGCAAGCCGCACCTAAACCAATAGCCACAAATTCGATTGCGGATGAAGTATACAGTTTCTACCGCAACGTTTTGAGTGATACTTGGGAGCGTTTGGATACGGATCAACTAAAGAAAGTTGTTGATCTGATCTCCCATTGCCGTCGTATCTATATCTTTGGAATCGGAAGTTCCGGCTACACTGCCCAAGAAATGACGCAACGCTTGATCCGAATGGGTATCGCCGCCTTTTCTATGACTGAAAGCCACATTATGTATATAACCTCGGGTATTATTGGCAAAGATGACGTTGTTCTAGCATTGTCATCCTCAGGTAGTACGACTGATTTAAATAAGGCTGCCACGATTGCTCAAGGTAACGGTGCCAAAGTCATTGGTATAACAGGCTTTGAAAAAAGTAAATTATACGAATTAAGTGACTATCCGATCCTAGTCAAAAACAGCAATTTCGTTGATAATACCCGTTTCATTAATTCACAATTTGCTATGACTTACGCTTTAGATATTATCACTACAATGTTATTGGAAAATGAAACTTTCAATAAACGTCTCAGTCACACTGTTGAACTAGTTATGGAGAACAAATTTCACAGTAATAATTAATTAGATTAAGAAATAGGGTCGCATTTGCTTTTGCAAATACGGCCCTATTTTTAGATTATGCTTAAAAGCTAACCGTGTACGCTTATGCGTTAACAGCGTTGATAAATTTCGTGGCAATTTCTAATGGACGAGTGATTGCTCCGCCAACTACTACGGCATGACAACCAAGATCAATACAACGACGTGCTTTTTCAGGTGTATCAACTTTGCCTTCAGCTATTACTGGACGATCAGCTATTTTTAAAACTTCCTTCAAATAACTAAAATCATCATCAGCAATGTTCATTCCATCAGTATCAGGAGTATAACCGTGCATAGTTGTTCCAATAATATCAAAGCCAAGGTCCATGGCCTCATGAACATTATCAAGTGTTGCTGTATCAGCCATCAATAGTGTATCAGGAAATTCCTGACGCATTTTAGCTACGATATCAGCTAACTTCTCACCGTGTGGTCTAACTTGTCCTGTTACATCACAAGCTACAACTTCAGCACCAGTGCTGGCAACAGCACGCATTTCCTTCATTGTTGGTGTGATATAAACTGGAGAATCATCATAATCCACTTTATTTAAGCCAATTACTGGCAAATGTGTTTCATCTTGAATCGCTTGAATGTCAACAACAGAGTTACATCTGATTGCTACCGAACCCGCTTGTTTAGCGGCACGAGCCATACGTGACATAATAAATGAGCTGTGCAAAGGTTCCGCAGACAAAGCCTGACAAGAAACGACTAATTTCCCTTTTACTGTTTCCAAAAAATTATTTTTCATAGCTTATCACTTCTTAATTTTCTTTTAGATAGTCATTGTAAATTTTCTTTGCTCCGGCAATCATTTCTGGAGTTGGTTGTGCCATAGGTTGTTTTGTAACACCAGCATTAACGCCAAGTTCTTTGAAGACAAGTTTCAATGATGGATAAATATCATTAGCAATAAGTGCTGAAATAAGATCATTACTATCCTTTTGTAATTGACGAGCTTTGTCAATATCACCATCGTCAAAAGCATTCATTTCAGCTTTAGCACGTTTTGCATTCAAGTTATATGTTGAACCAATGGCACCATCAACACCAAGTGCAAGTGCAGGAAGTAGCATTTCATCGAATCCAGAAAGGATCAATTTGTCAGGGAATCTGTTACGAACTCTTTCTAATAGGAAGAAGTCAGCATTTGTATACTTGATACCAATGATTTTTGGATTTTCGAATAATTCAGCGAATTGGTCAAGTGATAGTGAAACACCTGTTAGAACAGGGATTGAATAGATGATAAGTTCATTATCAACGTCTTTAACGATTTCATTATAATAATTCTTGATTTGTTCAAATGTGTAGTTGTAATAGAAAGGTGTAACAGCAGAAATATGTGGATAGCCAAGATCTGTAACAAACTTAGCTAAATATTTTGCTTCATTTAGATCCAATGATCCAACTTGAGCAATAAGATCAACATCATTTTTAGCTTCATCAATAGCAATCTTAAAGACTTGTTCCTTTTGGTCGTGGCTCATATTGAAGTTCTCACCAGTACTACCACCAACATACAAACCATCAACCTTGTTTACGTCAATGTTGTAACGGATCATTTCTCTTGTGCCGGCTTCATTAACTGTGCCGTCATCATTAAAAGCTGTCATTAATGCTGAATATAATTTTTTCATAATTACCCTCGATTAAATTTGATTTTGTTTGTAATAGTTTTTCCAATCGTTAACCGCTGACATAAATGTACAATACGGTAATTAATATTTCAATAGCATATTCTGGTAATCATTTTCGTTTAATCAATCGTAAATTGTTATAAAAGCGTTTCTGACTATTAAAATTTTTTTAGACTATTTAAAAGTCAATTTAACTAGAATTTCGTTCCAAAAATTGCTAAAAGCGAAAAAGATACTCTATAAAGTAGAAGTAATATGTTAATGATTATCGTTTTTAACATATTCGGTAACTATTTTTAAGAAAACGTTTACATTGATAAAATTCCATGTTATATTTTTCACGTAATAGTTATTCAGTCAATCTAACCGCTACTAATAAACGCCCCTACGGGGTGGATATTAGTGACGGTTTTTTATTTTGAGAGGTGGAAAAATAATGCAAGCATCGATTAACACGGCTGTATTCGCAAATAAGATTCAAGCTGGTGGTTCCCAACTTTCTTATCTGGAACAATTATCCGACTATCCTATCGACAATATCGAGGTTCGTGGAGAGCTCTTCAACGAAGAAACGAAAGATTCAGAGTTAAAAGCAATCTATGAATTATGCCAGAAGCAAAATTGGGGCTTCTTTTATTCAGTACCTGAGCAACTCTTCAAGACTACTGAAGTTAATCCAAATTTGGAAGATCATCTAAAAATGGCTGAGAAATATCATATCGGACATTTAAAGATCAGCCTCGGCGACCTTGAAGATATCTCAGTCGATCAATTAGAAGGTTTAAAAGATCTACTCAATAAATATAACGTTAAAGTTACGATCGAGAATGAACCTAATAAGAATGGCGTTCTAGACAATATCGTTCAACAAATTATCAAATTACGAGAATTAGATATTCCTTTAGGATACACATTCGATTCTGGAAATTGGTATTGGATCTATGAAGACCCTGAAGATGCTTTCAAGAATATTTCTGAAGCTATCACGGTCTTTCACTTAAAGGATATTAAAGATAAAGAAACAGTTATGTTAAACGAAGGTGCTACTGATTGGAAATCACTTCTTAATAACTTATCAAATAACATCCCTATCTTTATTGAATATGAAACTTCTGAACAAGAATTGCCTGGACAAATCAAACTAGTGAACGATGCCTTAAAGGATCGGGACAGTAGATAATGAGTATCCTGCTCCAACTAGTAATCATTTTGATCTTAACCAAATTAGGAGCGCATCTCTCTAGTGTTTTAAATTTTCCTAGTGTTATTGGGGAACTCCTAGTTGGTGTTATCGCTGGACCAGCCGTTTTAAATATTTTGACCGGTACGACCTTTATTCAGTATTTTTCTGAAATTGGCGTCATAGTTCTGATGTTTATTGCTGGACTAGAAGGCGACCTCTCCTTACTTATCAAATACTGGAGACCTGCAATGACCGTAGCGACTCTGGGAGTTATTTTTCCTACATTATCCGCTGCTGCTCTCTGTGCTTGGGTCTTCAACTTTCCTTGGACTACTTCAATGTTCATTGGACTTGTTCTCAGTGCTACTTCTGTCAGTATCACAGTTCAAGTTCTAAAGGAAATGGGTCGGATGAATACTCGTGAAGGAGCCATCATCTTAGGAGCTGCCGTTGCCGATGACATTATCTGTGTTATTCTGCTAGGCCTCTGCGTTGCTTTCTTTGGCTCAAATGGCAGTAGCGACCAGCCAGTTTGGTTAATGATCAGTACCAAATTATTATTCTTCGTTATCATGCTTGTCCTAGGCAAATGGTTTGTCCCTAAGTTTATGTCCTTCTTCAGTAAATTAAATACCAGTGAAAATGAAGCTACTGGTGCCGTTATTTTATGCTTTGGTTTTGCGGCCATCGCCGTTGCTTTAGGCATGAGTGATGTGCTTGGTGCTTATTTCGCCGGTATCGCTCTATCAGAAACAAAATTCAGAGAATCTCTAGCACTAAAAATAGAACCAATAGGATATGCCGTATTTATTCCGGTGTTCTTCGTAAGTATTGGTTTAAATATTACCTTCAAAGGACTCCAGAATGACATTATCTTTATTGTTTCCTTAATTATTATCGCTATTATTGGAAAACAAATCGGTGGAGCTCTTGGTGCAAGACTATTCCATCTATCTTGGAATGAAGCAAATATCGTTGGTGCCGGTATGGTATCTCGTGGTGAGATGGCCCTAGTTGTCGCTAACGTTGCTCTCGGAGCAAAACTGATCGATCAAAATCACTACACAGCAATGATCGTCGTAACCGTTGTTACCACCATCATTGCACCATTGATCTTAAAATTATTTATTCAACGAGCTACAAAAGAAAATAAAATTGCAGACGCTGCAATTAATGAGGTGAAAATATGACAAAAGCTGGTTTTGGTACTCTAAACTGGATTGTCCTAGTTGTTTATTTATTAGCAATGCTTGGCGTTGGCGCTTACTTTACTAAAAAAGCTAGTAAAAATTCTGACGCTTTCTTTACAGCCGAGGGTAAGATTCCCGCTTGGGCCGCTGGATTCAGTATTTATGCAACAACTCTAAGTGCTATCACATTTATGTCTACCCCTGAACAGTCATTCCTAAATGACTGGGGATATGCCGTAGGTAACTTATCAATTCTGATCCTTATTCCAATTTTAATTAAATATTACGTTCCCTTCTTTAGAAAATTAAAAGTTACTACAGCTTACGAATATCTCGAAGAACGTTTTAGCCCTGTTATGAGAGCTATCAGTAGTGCCTTATTTATGCTATATCATATTGGACGTGTAGCTATTGTTATCTATCTACCAATTATTGCTATCACATCCGTTTCAAATATCAATCCAATTCTTATCGCCGTCTTTGTTGGTGGCTTATGTATCGTTTATACATTTCTTGGCGGTATTGAAGGTGTTATCTGGAGTGATGTTATCCAAGGATTCCTTCTACTTGGTGGAGCTTTACTTGTATGTATTTTAGGTATTGCTTATGTCAAAGGTGGATTTGGTACTGTCGTTAATGATGTATCTATTCACCACAAATTCTTCTCTAGTGCTGACTGGAATGTCGGTGATCTATCCAAATTCATCCCATTGATCCTTGCTGGTCAAATCTTTAACAGTTTGTATCAATACACAGGTAGCCAAGACGTTGTTCAACGTTACCAAACGACAGGATCTGTTAAAGATACTAACAAATCACTTTGGACTAACGGTTTGCTTGCTTTGATCACTATTCCTTTATTCTTCGGTATGGGAACAGTTCTCTTCAGTTTCTATAGTCATACTGGTTCACTTCCAAAGGGATTCAATACTAGTGCTATAGTTCCTTACTTTGTTATCACAGAAATGCCTGCTGGTGTTGCCGGATTGGTTATTGCCGGTATCTTCGCCGCAGCCCAATCAACAATTGCCTCCAGTTTGAATGCCATTTCATCTTGTGCCGTTACTGACTTTAAACAAAGATTCTTCAATGATAAACTAAAAAATATGAGCGATGTTACACTTGCTCGTATCATTATCATTATTGCTGGATTGCTAGGTCTAAGTGTTGCTATATACCTACTATTAGGTAACGCATCCGAAACATGGAACCTATTCTTAACAGTTACTGGTATTTTCGGTGTCCCTATTGCTGGTGTCTTTGCTGTCGGTATCTTTACAAAACGTGCAAACTCAACTGGTGTACTACTTGGACTAATTGCCAGTGTTGCTTTGTCATTCTATGCTCAATCACTAAATATTTCTTCACTATTAGTTGCTTGTGTTGCCTTTATCTCTTCATTTGTCCTGGGATATGTCTTCAGTCTATTTATTCCAAAAGCAAACAAAGATGTTACTGGTTTAACAGCTGCCACTATCAATCAACAATATGTTAAAAAATAATTTAGAATAAAGGGAGTCAATAACTTTGCAAGATACAATGACATTGGAACAAATGAAAACTTATCGTGGACGTCAGGAAGTCCCCGAAAACTTTGATAAATTTTGGAATGAACAAATTAATAATTTGCCTACCACACCTGAATATAAATTAACTCTTCAAGATTTTAATCTACCTAATGTAAATTGTTATGAACTAAAATTTAAAGGAACTAACAATGCCACTATTTATGCAAAATGTTTATTTCCCAAAACCGATAAAAAAGTTCCTGTAGTCTTCACATTTCACGGCTACATGGCACAATCACTAGATTGGTCAGTCCTTCTCCAATACCCTGCTGCAGGGCTAGGTGTTGTGATGATGGATGTTCGTGGTCAATCAGGCCAATCAGAGGATAATACCGTCTTTCGTGGTAACACGATCAAAGGTCAAATTATTCGTGGTGCTGTCGATGGACCGGAACATTTATTCTTCAAAGATGTCTATCTAGATGTCTATCAAATAATCGAAATCATCTCCAAACAATCTTTTGTAGATGATAGTAAATTGTACAGTTATGGTGCCTCGCAGGGGGGCGCATTGTCTATCGTCGCCGCTGCATTGAACAAAAAAATTAGTTTAACAGTCGTGATTTATCCCTTCCTATCCGACTTCAAACGAATACTAGAGTTGGGCGATCAAAACGAACCTTATAATGAATTGTTTAGATACTTCAAGTTTTCGGACCCATTCCATACAACTGAAGAACAAATTCTAAATACTTTATCTTATATTGACATTAAAAACATGGCACATCGAATCCAAAATCCAGTCAAACTTATAACTGGATTGGATGACAATATCTGCTTCCCTTCTACTCAATTTGCCATGTATAACCGGTTATCTTGTGACAAAGAAATGTTCACTCTCCCTGAATATGGTCATGAGGAAATGAATGTTCATGTTAATGATAAGGTCATGAATTGGTTATCAGGTTCAACGATCTCGCTTCATACTCAGATATAAGTTTTTATTTCCACTCTTTCCGCCTACGTGTTAGAGTAATTCCACCTGCACAACTGGTTCCATTACTCTAAATCTTCGGCTATATATCAAAAAACTCCCTATTACACATTTATTGTGTATTGGGGAGTTTTTGTATTTATATATATCATCTTGAAAATAACGCCGGAGAGCGCAAGTGATTCGGCCAGCAGTGACAGTTTCGTTAGGACGGAGCAGCCATTCTTACGGAATGGACGTATTACGAGATTTGCGAAAGCAAAGCTCATAATCGAGACTTCAGACCTTGGCTGAAGTCGTTCCCACAGCAGGCCGGATCACTTGTGCTCGGAAGCAAACCACCATAAACATTGTGTAAACGTTTTAAATATATTACATTTGAAGTATAGACAAAAAGGAGGAATAATCATGGCCAAAAAAATCTACAAAGCTACAGTATCTTCAGTTGAGGGAATTGAAGTTAACAGTCACGTAAGAGATTTTGATTTTACTTTGGATGAGCCTATCTCATCCGGTGGGACCAACAAAGGTATGAATCCTGTCGAAGCACTCTTATCAGCCCTTGGCGGTTGCGAAACCATGGTAGCTAAATCATTTGCTAAGTCACAAGGAATCCTTTTAAGAAACGTCAAAGTAGAGGTCCAGGGAGAATTTGATCCAGATGGATACTTGGGAAGAAATCCGGATGCTAAAGTTGGTTTCTCTAAATTAACCTCTACTTTTTACATTGATGCTGACAATACTGAAGAAGAAGTCGAAAAATATATCGATTTTGTAACTAAACACTGTCCTGTACATGACACTATTGAAAATGCTCCAGTATTTGAGGACAAAGTAGTACCATTTGAATAATAAAAAAAAACAAGACTAATAATTACTAGTCTTATTTTTTTTAAGCGAAAAAAGCTATGTTATATTGCATGTTTAAGGTAAAAATGGTTATGTAACAACCCTTTTAATTTTCTTGGGATAATTCATCAGCCTTTTTGGCCTCATCTACTTTTACTTCATACCAACCAAATAATCGCCTAATATTAGATATTGCTCGTTCAAATGACAATACTCCAAGTAATAATATACATGGAAGATATTGAATCAAATAACGACTACGTCCACCTTCAAATAGTAATAAGAAGATAAAACCACCGACCAATGATAATCGCAGAATTTGGATCAGATCATTTCGCGGTCCGAATCCTAAGGCAATTATCACTAGTAACGTTATCCACCATAATTGAGCTGCAAATCTAAAGTCGGCAATATGCCTTCCGTAAAGATATATGTAGTTCTTTAATTTATTGGTAATACCCTTATTATTTGGCTTTTGATTCTCTAGGAAGAAATGTCCTTCCTTCAACCAACCAAAGGTCCCATCGGCTGTATTGTTACGCTGCTTCATAATCAAAAATTTGAAGTAGCCCCAGGGGCCAAGTTTCTTCAAACGTTTTTTTAGCATCATAACGGAATAATCGGATTTTTGCTTTTCAGTCGGAATGAAAGTCATCGCGACAGCTTGATGCCAGTCATAGCCACCTTGTCCATACACGCCCATGGCCATAAAGTGAATAGCCGGGATCGAACGTGACTTGTCGATTTTTATATACGTCTGGTTTTGAATCTTATTGTTAGCAACCATATAAGTAGCTCCGCCACTAGTACCGACCAGTGCTAAAGCCGCCAAAGTTACCACTACTCCGCTCATCGTCACATGTTTCTTTTTGATCAACCAATTTAAGGCTCCGATAATAACTATCGCAATCACTGGGATAATTGCCGAGGGCTTTACAAAATAAACTAAAACCACACTGAAACCAAAAACTAATCCGGCCAAGACAAATGACAATTGTTCTATCGGTGTGCTCATCTTTGATGTTTTATACATAACAAAATAACAGAACAAATACATTGATACTAATGGCAATGACCAGGCATCGGTATAAGGCATGATGATTGTTGGAAAGACCATCAACCATGAAGAATGCATATAAAGTGCTGTGCCTAACATTCTCTTTTTGATCAACATAATACTCATTAAATTAATTAATGCTGACAGATCCACAGAAACTAATGTTACGTAATCAAAGAATAACCAAGAGGATTTACCACTTAATGTTACTAACCAATGCATGAAAAGCATGATAGGCAAGTTATTTTGGTTAAGACTAAAGTAACTCGTAACATCGACTTCCTCAGCATGTTTAGTGCTTTCGGCAGCATGTAACAACATCCCTGAGTCAAATCCACTGCCTGGATGACAATATGACACAAAAAATATTTGAGCAATGACAACTGCCAATAATATCAAACTACCAGTTAAGACTTGATGGGTAATAAAAACGTTATAAAACCAAGCTCGAATTTTAGGATATGCATAGATCATGACAATTACTGCAACAATAAAAATAACTAATCCTGTCGTCACCATGGTTGTACTAGTTCCAAAGGTATCGTTGTCTCCAATTATTATGTTTACTGAAGTAAATGCAAAAAAGAGAGTCAGAAAAAATAAGACTCTCCAAAAAATATTTATCACTGAATTACTAAAATTATAAAATCTACGCATCTGGTTTTCCCTATTATTTTTGTTCCGATTTAGTTTCTGATTCTATCGGTAATTTTCTATCCGTTACGTCAATACAATATGCACGTGTTGGTGAGTCGCTGACTTCGATCCTCAATAGCATGGCCCCACTTGCACGCAAAATTGCATCAATTTCATTAAATAAATATTCGGTTACATTTTCAACAGTTGGATTAACAGTCTTGAATTCAGGCAAATCATTCAAATATTTACCTGACAACGCATCAATTGCACGATGCAGTGACTTTTCAATATCAAAGAAAGAAACCATTGCTTCAGCAACATGCAGTTCACATGTGATTTCCCAAGTATGATTATGCTTTTTACCAGTCCCCGATTTCCAACGAACCGCATGACTTGCATTAACATACGATTTAATCTTATATGACCGTTGCTTTACCATGATTTATTCTCCTTTTCTATCTTTTTGACGCTGTTCTTTAATAGTTTTAACATCATCTTTTAAAACATTTTTAAGTTGGTCCATTTCAGTACTGATGCCACGCATTTTCCACGATGCCTTGGTCGTCATACTATTAATAATCCCGATCAAACGAATCCATGAACAGATAAACATATACAGCGGCAACGTTAATGTTACCCACCAAAGACGCAAGTAATAATGTTGTTCCTTTGGATACTTCTTAAGTAAAATTCCTACACTGACGTAATTGATCACTGCCACAAAGACATACAGCGCATAGATCAAAAGATATGACAGTAACAAGATCAATGGTGAAAATCCAAATGCTATCAAAACAAAACTGGCAAATGTCCAAATCATTCTTGGAAAACTAAAAGTATGATCGATCATCATTCTTCATACCAAAAAGTTATTAAAGAACTTATTTAATCCAGCTGATTGTGACATGTAGTTATGTGTAACTTCCATTTCCCCGCGTTGCCATCGTTGCCGTTGCGTATATAGTTCTTTAAATCCTGAAATTGGTTCAACATAAAAAATAGCATCCGCACAAACAATAACTTTTTTACCTAATCGAGTCCTGATTTGGAACGTCATATCGGTGTCTTCACCAATGGTGTCGATATCATACAAGAAAGTTTCCATTAGAACTTCACGTCTAAAAGCTGAAAATGCTCCTGACATTGTAAATAATTGATCACGAGATGATTCGATCGTACGTCCAGACATAAAGGCTTGAGCATATTCATAATATTCATTTTTAGCCAGGATACGATGCCAAAACCCTTTCACACCTTGGACCAATTCTTCCTTAGGCATTATGGACCCAGTCATAGCAGAAATACTAGGATCATTCTCAAAACGCAAAACCATATTTTCTACAGCGTGCGGTTCCAAGATACCATCACTATCAATATTAATCACATAAGTTCCAATACTCTCATAAATAGCTGTATTCAAGGCTTTAGCTTTACCATTATCAGTATTAACATAGCGCAATATCAGCTCTGGAAAGGTATTCTGTGCTTTCGCATAGGCTCCAAAACTATCGTCTGTACTCTGATTGTTTGCCAAAACTATCTGCATGGCATCTTTAGGATAGGTCTGATTGTTGATCGATCGAATACAGTCAAATAGAGTATCTTCAGAATTATATACTGGCACAATAATTGATACATAAGGCCATTTGCCAGGTGCTACTAATTTCTTTTGATATTTATGTATATACATCAACTTAATAGTAGAAATAATTGCAGGAATTATTTCTACTATAATTGGAATAAGCGCCCAAGTGATCCAGAAGCCCATTTTATTAAGTGCCAAGTTAATCCAATACATCACTCCTTACTACTCCTCCGATCTATGAACTTTCGATAAATTCCACGTGCTAATTGAGAGTAAGTGAAGACGTTATAATACAGTGCAATGACTAATACATAGAAGACTAATCGTCCGATAACAGAGTGCGCCAAAAAGAATGACTGTCCACCCATGAAATGAACAATTGTTATAACTACGATCAATCTTAAGACATTGATAAAATATATAAAAAGCATCCCAAAAACAGCATAGAATACTTTTTCCTTACGTTCATACATTGGGAAAAAGACGACTAATGAGACAAATGCACATGTTTCAATAATTCCTGAACATTCATAATCGATCGACATAATGACCGGGTTATGACCGTTAGTAATATACACTAATCCCGTTTTCAACATGACTGTAGCCCAGCCGGTTATCTTATTTAAAAGATCGACCCCATGAATTACTGCATGGGTAAAAAACCAGACCCAGTACGGACGGCTAATTGCCATTAAGATAAAGAAAAGTCCAGCACTACCAACAATAAAGAAGAAAGCAGATAACTGGGCTCTTTTTAGTACTGACAACATGTACAGCCATACCACGATTCCCAGTAGGATGTATATGTTCATTTTATATCAGTCCTATTATTTAATTTATTCATCAAACTATTTACCAGAAGTACGTGCTCCACGTTTCAAATATCCCGCTTTCTTAAGTTTGACATATCCAAATCCAGCGATTAAGACCCCGACTCCAGAAATCAAGAGTGGACCTGTTGAACCACCAGAAGTCGTGACTTTCTCATTACCAATGTTGGGATTGTACATAGTAATTGTTTGGCCACCCATAGTTGAAACATCTAACTTGCTAAGATCTACTCGGAACTCACCAATATTGTTTTTTCCATCATTAGTGACATAACCATTTCCGACTTTTCCATATTGATGGCCTTCATTATAGTCACCACCAGTAAAAGTAACGGCCTTAGTTTCATTATCAGCTAAGCTACCAGGGATCTCATCAGTCCAAACGTAAACCTTCTTACCACCAATATCAAAATTATAATCACCATAGCTAGGTACTTGTCCATACTTCATTTTGACATAAACATATACGTAATGACCATCACTGACCATAGCTGTATAGCCGTTATAACCTTCAGTCAATTGGATATTCTTCCAATCTTGATACTTACCATCAATATTAATATTCAAATTATCATTAGTATTGTTAGCATTGGCATCTGTTGGAGTATCACCTTTTTCATTCTTATCGGCTTTACCATCAACAGTACCTACAGCATTTTTTTCACCAACAGAATTAACAGTTGTGGTTACCGCATCACTACCAATATTAGAATTTTTCATTGAAATCTGTTTACCTACATCTGAATCAGGTAGGTTGAACTTGCTTAAATCAATTTTGAACTCGGCAACACTTTTACCATCAACAGTAGAGACATATCCGTTACCTACTGTTCCATATTGGGTACCGTCAAAATCTGAACCACCAGTTAGTGTAATCTGTTTGGCATCACCCTCAGCAACATCACCAGAAATATCGTTAGTCCAAGCATGATAATCTTTTCCACCAACACTAAAGACATAATCACCATGACCAGGCACCTGTCCATTGATCATTTTCACGTAGACATTAACATACTGACCGTCACTGACCATTCCGGTATATCCATTGTAACCTTCGACCAAGTTAGTATTTTTCCAATCAGAGAATTGTCCATCAATGGTAATAGGATCAGAATCAGCACTTACAGTTGCAGGTTTTATACCTGCTATTGAACCGCCAAGTCCAAGCATGATCGCTGCGACCACTATCATTTTACGTAATTTCATAACGTTGAATTCCCCCCTTTAACTTTAGGATTCCTCAAACAACTATTTTGACATTTTATTGTTTACAAAAATATTTATACTCCATTTTATTTTAACTTAATTTATAGTCATGATAAAGATACTTTGCTCATAATTCAAATATAAATAACTTGTTCTATAGCAATTTTATTATCACAAAAGGATTAGCGAGTGTGATAAAACATGGTCAGCTTTCGAGCATTAAGGCAAATAGCTCCAGTAATCCGACTTTGGATTACTGGAGCTATTTGCCTTAAGCGGAAAAAACTATATTTTGTTGCACGTTTATGCTGCATGTTAAGGTGAATTCTATTCCATTTCTTCACGGTCATTGAATCCATGAATAGTTCTATAAACTCGTAAATTAGCAAGTCCTACATCCCGAACATTTTCAATCGTCACTTTACGACTGGCACTATCTTTTCTAGAAACATAATGATATAAAGGCTTGTTATCCAGATAAAATTTCTGTGCTAAAGTTGCATATTCCACATTGAAAACTTCGTCCTCCATCAAATCCAGATCTGTTTGAAAAGACAGATTATTTTTTTTTATGATAGATGTACGATAAACTTTGTTCCACGTGTAACCCATGACTGTTCCATTGATTTTAATGATCTGCTTGATTGCTTCATCTCGATCAACAAAACTGTTTTGACGGTCAATTCTTTTATTCTTTTTACCGTTATCGTTGAAGAAGCCACATGTTGCCATGTCTAAATCATATTCTTTAAACAAGCTTAGAAAAAAATCAACGTATTCTGGTTCAACAAAATCATCACCATCAACAAAAGTAACCAGATCAGTCTTTACTACCTGCAATCCAGAATTTCTAGCCGCTGAAACTCCAGCATTTTGCGCATGGCAAACAACTCTGATCCAGTTATACTCTTCTTCGTATTTTCTGATAACATCTAAAGTATTATCAGTCGAACAATCATCAACAATGATCACTTCAAAATTTTTATTAGTTTGGGCGATCAATGATTCGATCGTTTTGTTAATGTAGCCAGCGACATTATACGCTGATACAATAATTGAAAGTTTATTTTCTGTCATTAATAAAATCACCTTAATAACATTTTACTTCAAAAAACCTAATACACGCAACGAATTATCGGGGAGGAAAATTATGAAACGTATCTTAAATCTTGAAGGTGCAATAAACCTACGTGAACTGGGGGGATATAAAACCGCCAGTGGCCAACAAATTAAATATAATAAACTCCTTCGTTCAGGAGATATAAGTAATCTAACGCCTCAAGCTTTAAATTACCTTAAAAAATATGGATTAAAATATGTCGTTGATTTTCGTTCCGAACGAGAACAGAATGCTTGGACCGATCAAAATACTAATTTTTATAAAATTTATTCAGACCCAGTCTATCCATTAAAAGGCAACGGCGAAAAATTAATGAACGCTTTTGACAGTCAACAGTCATATCTAGGGATGATCTATCAATCAGTCCTTTTGGATAAATACGGACAGAGAGCTTACAAATTATTCTTTGATCTCTTATTAGAAAATGATCAACCAGATGAGTCGTTATTATTTCACTGTGCTGCCGGCAAGGATCGAACTGGCATGGGTGCTATCCTGATTCTCAAAGCTCTAGGGGTTGACGATGAGACAATTACCAAAGACTACCTTTTGACAAATCTTATGTACTCCGATACAGCTACGATCGCCCGCACTTTAAATGATAAAAACGGTAGTGAAGACATCAATAAAATGAATATGACTAAAGCTGATTTAGCCAGTGTCACTTCTGTCTTCGCTGCAATAGACCACTACTATGGAAGTTTTGAGGAATATTTGCACTCAGCTTTTGGAATTAATTCAAAAAAGCTCAAAAAATTAAAAAGAATTTACTTAGAGTAGGATAACTATTATAATCAACTTACCAAATATATAGTTATGAATCGGGGTAGCCAATGAGCTTGTTAGAACTAAAAGACGTCAAAAAATCTTTTATGCTAGGCAAAAAGAAGTTTCCTGTTCTAAAAGGGATCAATCTGGAACTTGATCGCGGAGAATTTGTTTCAATTCTAGGTGAATCCGGTGGCGGTAAAACAACCTTACTAAACACTATCGGTGGATTAGATTCTCAATTTGAAGGCGATATTCTTGTTGACGGAAAGTCGCTCAAAAAAGGATCAGATAAAGCTTTGGACAATTACCGCAGTCACACTGTTGGTTTTGTTTTCCAGAGTTTCCATCTGATCAGCCACTTAACAATTTTAGAAAACGTTCTAGTTCCTCTAGAAATGTCATCGCTAAGTAAATCAGAACGTGTACAACGTGCTACTGACTTATTAAAAAAGGTGGGACTAGAAGAACATGTCACTAAACATCCCAATCAATTATCCGGTGGACAAAAACAACGTGTTGCTATTGCCCGTGCTTTAGCAAATGACCCAGAGATCATTATCGCTGACGAACCCACTGGAGCCTTAGATTCACAAAATACAAAAGAAGTATTAAAAATCTTAGACGATATTGCCAAAGAAGGTAAATTAGTAATTGCCGTTACCCACTCACAAACAGTCGCTGATTATGGTACAAGAATCGTCCATTTGGCAGATGGTGTGATCGATTCTGATAAAGTGATTCGTGACAGCTATGAGATAGAAGATGTCAGTGATGCTAACAAAAAAATCACTCATCTAAGCTTCATGGATACCTTTAGATTAGCTTGGGAACACATGATCTACACAAAGGGCCGAAATATTCTGATCATAATTGGTGCTGCAATAGGTATCTTCTCAATTATCTTGATGCTGGGACTAGGATCTGGTGTCACTGGTTATATCAATGGCGAAATGACTAAACAGATCAATCCTAACGCTATCCAAGTTACAAAGAACTTACCGCAAAATGGGACCAATACAGATACTGATTCTATAAATATTACTAAATCAGATATAAAAGACTTTAAAGACATCAAGAATGTTGAAAAAGTTGAAAAAGCCTATTTCCTACAATCTCCAAAGTTAAATTACAATAAAAAAAATACCAACGTTCAATATTTCCAAACTTGGAATGCAACTGAAAAGACTGGCGACATCACCAAGGGATCAAAGCCAGGTAACGGTGAGATCATCCTGCTTAAGTCGGATGCTCAAAAACTAAATAAGAAACATTACAAGAATTTAGTTGGTAAAACCGTCAAGATGTACATCTCAACTTTAGATGATGATAAGAAACCTACTCAAGTTGCTATTGACTTGAAAGTTTCAGGTATCATCAAATCCGGATCCTCTGCCATCACTTATGACACTCTAAAATCCGCATCTAAAAAATCTAACGTAACCATCAAACCTAACTTTGCTACCTTGACAGTTAATGAGACTCAAAATGTCAAAGCCGTTCAAGATAAGATCAAATCTTATAAAATGACTGTCAAAAACAAGAAACAGAATAAGTACATGATCACAGGTGTCGGTGCGATCATTGACCAACTTAATACTTATCTAAACCTTGCTTTCTACGTTCTAGCAGGTGTTGCTGGTATTTCCTTGATCGTATCAGCTATCATGATTATCGTTGTTCTATACATCAGTGTTTCTGAACGTACTCAGGAAATCGGTATCTTACGTGCCATCGGTGCTAGAAAGAAAGATATTAGAAATATGTTTGTTTCTGAATCATTCTTAATTGGATTAGTATCTGGGGTATTTGCCGTTCTAATTGCTTATGGAGTTCAACTATTGATCAATAATGCGACCCAAAATGCTTTTAAAGCAACAATAGTCTCGATATCACCGGGTAATGCCATATTCGGTATCGCCATAAGTATCATTATTAGTTTGCTTGCTGCTCTAGCTCCATCAAGACGTGCTGCTAAACTAGATCCACGCGATTCACTAACAGATGAATAAATTAATAATCCTTAAAATCTCAGCTTAGGCTGAGATTTTTTTGTATAATAGAGATTCGATAAGATCGAGGAATCAATCAACAAGTATGATGTTTTTGTGAACTTTACGGTAGACATCTTTATGAACGTCCGTTTGTTTTGTATACTTATCTTTGTCAAAGTAATGGAGGAATAATTATGTTTTGTCCTAATTGTGGCCACAAAGTTGACCCTTCACAGAAGTTTTGTGACAACTGCGGTGCGGCCTTAAAGAAAAGAAATACCAGTGCTGACCTAAATACTGATGAACTTCATCAATCTGAAGAAGACGATACTATTCGTTCTCTTTCAGATATTGAGGCTGAACTTAAAGCAGCAGAAAAGAAGCCAGAACCTGCACCAGCGTCTAAAGAAACACACTACACACAGGCTCCAGCTCAACAAAAAGCTTACGACAGTGTAAGAGAGGCACCCGTCAAGCCTGCTGCACCTAAACACACTGAGCCTGCGACTCACTATGATCCCGTAAAAACTTATGAACGTACAAAGTCCGATCCAGCTGATGCATTAGACGATCGAACAATGGCTTACAATAAAAACGATTTTCGACAGGCTGAAAAGGTTTATCACGATCCTTATACCAATAAACCTTATAAACCTGCAGAAGATCCCTTCAAGCCAACTAAAAGTGAATTAAAGAAACAACAAAAAGAAAAGTTAAAAGAAAAAGTTGAAAAACAAGGAGACGGTCTATTCTCCAATATGTTAAGTTTTGCTCGTAATAACAGTTACTTAAGTATTTTCGCTGTTATCATCACAGCAATTCTCTTAGTCTTTAAACGTAATTATGGATGGATTGCTTTAGCAGTCTTTATTCTATTGTGGTTTCTCACATCACAATTTAGACATGGCAAAGAAGTAGGTCTAAATAAGAGATTCTCACATTCAAATGAAGATGCTGATAAACCAGCCAATGATAATGTACACACCTCTGGTAATAGTTATGATCAACCTAGAGAATATCAACATACTGAAAGACCTGCTAAAACTAAAAAAGAACATAAAGTTCGTGATGCCAGTCGTGGTAAGAATTCACGTCAGATCATGATCATTATTTCTTCAATCATCGGATTTATTTCATCCGTTAGCGGTCCATTTATCAATGGCGTTTCCCTGTCCAGTACTATTGCCTCCGCAGCTAACTACACAGCTAACTTAGGTGCGCAAACTACTCTGATCATGAATGCATCTTCAGCTATCCGTTTGATATGCTTCATTTCACCAGTTATAGCCTTGATTGCAGCATGCTTCAGATCACATGGAAGTATCAGAATAGTTAGGATCTTCACCTTATTACCAACTATTATTTATGCATTGGTATATGGAATATTCTCATCTGGTGCAGTAAATTCAGCTGCCATTACTGGTCAAACTGCTATTGGCGGTACAGCCTTTGGATATAGCTTCTATATTCTATTGATAACTTCAATTGTTTCATTGTTATTGGCTTATACATTAAGACCACATACTAGATAGTAGCTTTGTTTGCCTTACCGCCTCCGATTTTTAGTAATTCCGCCTGTTGCCGGACCATCTTCAGCCAAGGTCTGAAGATTCGATTCCGAGCTTTGCTTCCCGCAAATCTCAAAATCGTCCATGCCGTAAGAACGGAAATTCACCGTTCTAACGCCATTATGGCGACTGGCTCCATTACTAAAAATCTCCGGCTAATATACACTAAATATTTAAATAGAAAAATATAGATCCCTGAATATATTGGATTTTATTGTAAAATCCTGTATATCTAGGGATCTTTTTTTATATCAATATGATTTAAATCATGTGACAATTCCAATCCAATAACTATCTAAGCCGGAGAGTGCGAGGGTGTTGGTCAGTAGTGAAAATTTCGTTAGGATAGCGCAGCTATACTTACGAAATGGACGTATTTTGAGATTTGCAGCACTATGCAAAGCTCAAAATCGAGACGTGAGGTCAAGACTCACGCCGGTCCCACAACAGACCGACATCCTCGCACTCTTCGGCGATACCAACCTAAATAAAATTTTCAGGCGTTTTTTTTGTATATTTGGCAGAATAGTCTATAATTCAAAGTAAGAAAACCGGATATGTTTAAACATATTTAGTTTTCGATAACCTCATTACTTTACTAGACCTAAAGAATGAGGACCCAGTTGCCAATACCCCACCAGTTTAAGAAGACTGCCGTTGCGGCAGCTGCCTAGTTTCGTTTCATGAATGGGATAGATATAAGGGGCCTAGCCCCTTATTTTTAAATCAATATACGGGGATGAAAAGTCGATACTAGAGATTAAATATTTTATTCGGAGTAGCTGGTTTCATGAACTGGCTCAACCATTTGAATAAACCCTCCTGATAATTACAACTACTAATACGTTTCTGAGAGGATATTTACAACCTCTCTGAAAAATTAATACACCAACTTTAAAATAAGAAATGCTTCCTAAAAAAAGACTTCTGAGAGTGATCTCAGGAGTCTTTTCGTTTACTTTAAATATGTAACAAACCAATTTACAACTTGTTGGATAACTTCATCTTGATGCCATTCAATTGTTCCATGACCTGCATTTCTGATCATAATAAGTTCTGTTTCGACATCATAGTCCTTTAAAGCTTCATACATCTTTTTACTTTGAGAGGGGGAAACTAAAGTATCTTGATCTCCAGCCATCAACAATATGGGTGGCAATCCTTTTTTAACATGATAAAGTGGACTGGCAATTTGTGCTTTTTCAATATTTTTTTGAACTGGTTGATGTGGGGTAACGCTAATGTTCAAGCCATTCAATAAAACAGCTTCTGGTGAAGCTGGTGATTTATGACTATTCTGAATAGCCTCACTAAAATCAGAGCCAACTGTCAATAAATCGCTCAATCCATATAGTGAAACTACCGCCTGAACTGATTCAGAAACATCCAAATTATCACCTTGACTAAACTTTTTATCATCTGCCACACCGATCATTTGGGCTAAATATCCACCGGCTGAATCTCCTAAAACACCTATTTTATCAGGATCAATATTGAATTCATCGCTGTGCACTCGCAAATAACGCACCGCCGCTTTT
The DNA here is from genome assembly GCF_003946625.1 of Companilactobacillus kedongensis. Lineage (GTDB taxonomy): Bacteria > Bacillota > Bacilli > Lactobacillales > Lactobacillaceae > Companilactobacillus > Companilactobacillus kedongensis. The sequence continues at coordinate 58,609 of NZ_RHOR01000007.1, forward strand.
CCATCAACTATTGGATCAGGAAAAACACTTGGAATAACTCTGTATTGAGCCGCAGCTACTACAAAACCTGCCCGAGCCAATGCATAACGAAAATCAATAAATTTATGATAGTCTGCCTTAGTAAATCCACCACCAGGAAAATATAATACTGCTGGATGTGGACGATCATCTCTTGGTACTAATAGGCTCATCTTTAACTCATTTATAACATGCGAATCATTAGTATTACCAAAATTCTGTTCATAAACAACATCACGAAATTCATCGATTATCTCTTGTTTAACTGGTACTTGAATACTTTTCATCAAATCGCCTAGCTTTCAACTAAAAATTCCATTCTATCAGCAATATTAGTAAAAACGCCATCGACGCCATATGAGAATAGTTCTCTAGCACGGCTAATGCTGTCAACAGTCCAAACATTGATCTGATAGCCATAATCTTGCATTTTTTTAATTTTTTCTTTAGTTAATCCATTGGAATCTGGATGGATTATTTTAGCATGACATGCTTGCATCGTTAAATTCCAATCTTCCTTTAAACCGTCTTCATCAAATAAAACTGCATATTTAAGATTTGGTTTAAGTTGGTACATTTTTTCTAGCATGATTGGATTAAAACTGGAAATTATCAAGTCAACATTTTCATCTAATCTATCTAATGCTTCGGAAAATTGTTTAACTAAGCTGTCTGCTAAATGATTGGCGTCATCCCCAACAACACCTTTTAACTCAATATTAGCATTCAACTTATGAATATTTAAAAAATCGATCAATTGATTCAGCGTTGGAATCTTTTCACCACGATATTTTTCAGCGAACCAATATCCTGCATCGGCTGCCTTAACATCGCTACTGTCCAAAGTTTCAATTGATCCAGTTCGATTAGTCGTTCGGTTCAACTTATCATCATGAATAATAAAAACTTTTTCATCCTTAGTTATGCTTAAATCTGTTTCTAACCAATTGATCCCGTAACTTATGACTTCGTTAAATGAAGCCATAGTATTCTCAGGCGCTAGCGTCGGGATCCCTCTATGAGCAAATATTTTTTTTGTCATAATAATCCTCCATGCAGTTATTATAGGCTATTTTGTCCGTTAATGCGGATCGTTTATTCTGGATATAAATTATTTGGTGAAGGTTTTGCCGCCTACGGTTGAGATGAAATTGCCTGCTGTTGGACCGACTTCAGCCAAGGTCTGAAGTCTCGATTTGAAGCTTTGCTTACACAAATCTTCAAATACGTCCATTCCGTAAGACGTCTACGACGTCCAACGGAATTACAACTGCTGGCAATTCATCTCGACCTTCGGCTAATTATAATTCAAGCATTACAAATAAAAATATTGTAATAATTCTTAGTCCAATAAAAAATCCCACCATATACACATTTAAGATTATATACAGTGGAATCTATATTTTAATTTACTATTAATATGAGTCGGAGATTTCAAGTAATGGAGCCAGTTGTGCAAGTGGCGTTAGAACAGTGGTTTTCTGTTCTTACACCACCGACGAATCGGAGATTTGCGTTAGCAAAGCTCAAATTCGAGACCCAAGACCAAGGCTTGGGTCGGTCGCATAACAGGTGGAATTACTTGAAATCGGAGACGGAAAAACAACAAACAATTATGCTTGATATCTTGATTCCCCGTCCAAATATGTTTCAGATAAACTCATGTCATCATCTAAGATGATAAAGTCAGCATCATGTCCAGGTGTGATTGAACCACACTTGTCAGCAATCTTAGAACTCTTAGCAGGAACATAACTACCCATTGTTACGGCTTCTTCGTCTGTGGCAATATTCCAGTCAACAACATTCTTGATAGCATCTTTAAGAAGTAGAATACTTCCGGCTAGGTTATGTGGTGCTTCTTGTAATCTAACTTGACCATCGGCAACTGTAACAGGTAATTCACCTAATACATATTCACCATCTGGCATTAGTCCGGCACTCATACAGTCAGTAATAAGTGCAATGTGTTCTGGAGTTTTCTTGTCGATAAGGATTCTGGCTGCATATGGTTGAACGTGATGTCCATCGCAGATAAGCTCATCATCAACAAAATTCATTGACATAGCAGCTCCGACCATTCCTGGTTGACGGTGATTCAAACCACTCATACCGTTATATGCATGTGTAAATCCTGAAGCACCAGCTTCGACACAAGCTTTAGCTTGTTCAAAGGTTGCTGATGAGTGACCTAAAGTAACGGCAACATCATCAGAAGCAACAGCAGCTGTAAATTCTACTGAACCTTTTCTTTCAGGAGCAATTGAGATCTTCTTGATCATACCGTGAGCAGCTTCTTGCCATTCTTTGAATTCTTCAACATCTGGATCTCTAAAGTACTTAGGATTTTGTGCACCCTTATGTTCTTCAGTGTAGAAAGGTCCTTCAAAATGGATACCGCGAACTTTAGCACCAGTTGCTTTTTGATAGTTTTCACCGATCATGCGGCAAGTTTCCATTAATTGTTCATGAGAAGCTGTCAATGTTGTTGGCAACCATGATGTAACACCAGCCTTTAATAGGCCTTCTGACATTTCGTTGATCTTTGTCCAGTCGTTGTCCATAACATCATTTCCAACAAGTCCATGGATATGTGTATCAACAAGTCCTGGGGCAACCATCTTATCAGAATAGTCAACGATCTTACCTTCTGGCTTATTGTCCTCTGTGTAGAAACCACCGAATTTACCGTCATCAGTAATTTCTAGGTAGCCACCATTTTCAGTCGTATTCTTCAAAAAGAATTTTTTAGCATGAATGTAATATGTCATTATTCAGTCTCCTCCAAGTTATAATTCCATTATAGCAATTATTAATGGTCTATACCAGATTGATTTAGGAATTTTTACGTGCAATTTCATTCTCACGCTATCCATCAATAATGTAAATTGAAAAAATAAAAAATCGTACCGAATTTTCATCGATACGACTCAAGTTTAATTATTATTTTCCATCTTCATAAAGGCGGATCTTACTCTTAATGATCTTTTCGCAAAGGTCTGGGTATGAAATACCAACAGCCTCTGCTTCCCTTGGCATTAATGAACGGGGTGTCATGCCAGGTAATGTGTTAGCTTCCATGACATATAATTCACTGTCACGTAATAAGAAGTCAACACGTCCATAATTACTCATAGCCAAAGCATCAAAAGTTTCTTTAGTCATTTCTTGCATGCGTTTGTGAGTTTCATCATCCAATTCAGGAGGAGTGATAAAGTGAGTTACACTATTATCTTGGAATTTGTGATCAAAATCATACCAACCTGTATCAACAGTAATTTCAACGGCTGGTAAAACAAGTCCATCAACGATAGCGACTGAAAATTCTCTACCTTTGATATATTCTTCGATCAAAGCTTCTGTATCAAATTGCAAAGCATCTTCAATAGATGACTTCAATTCTGAAGCATCACGAATGATATGTGTACCAACACTTGAACCACCATTAGAAGGTTTAACTACCATTGGGAATCCAAAAGGAATCTCATCTTCTGTAATGTCGGCTGTTTGTGTCGTTGTATAGTCAGCTGTTTGAATATGATTTTGAACAAAAACTTCTTTAGAGAACTTCTTATCCATAGCGATACCTGAAGCTAAACTGCCACTTCCTGTATAACGAATATCAAAAACATCGAACATAGCTTGCATTTTACCATTTTCGCCATCTTCACCGTGAAGTCCCATGTAGACAATATCGGCATGTTGACAAATTTTCAAAACATTTTTCCCAAGTAATCCTTTAGTACCATCTGTACGTAAAGCTTCGATTTTTTCATTGGTTAAAACTTCATCGTCAATGATCATTTTTGATTCATCTTCTGGTTCAGTAATGAATAGATCGTCGATCTTATCTTCATCAACATCTTCACCTAAAAATGAATCAACATAAGCTACCTTGTAGCCTTTACTTCTCAACGCATTTGTAATTTTAGCACCTGATGAAAGAGAAACGTTTCTCTCGGTACTTTTACCACCTGAAAGGACAACAATTTTCATTGTTCGTTCACCTATTCTTTCTTTATTTTAAATTCCATTTAAGCGATTTCCTAGAACCTATAGAATACCACAAAACGGTTTTAGTGACTATTTTCAAACTCCACCACGGTAAAAATTCTTACTAAGTTCTCGTATTTTTCACATATTTTTGGTTTAATGTGGAGTAAGGAGGATTTAGCCTTGAAAAAGTTAAATATTGTTTTACTTAGTTTAGTATCTTTAATCACACTGGGAATTTTCAGTGCCCAAAGTGTAAAAGCTGATAGTTTAGACGACCAGCCTGTTATGACCTTAGGAACGTCGCTGACTGACAGCCAAAAGCAAGGTACAATAGATGCTTTGTCTTCTCAAATCAACAACAGTAATTATAAGACAATTACTGTTACTGGTGACACTTTAGTTAAATATTTGAATCCCAGCGGAAGTTCTTTTACAAGTAGTTCTGGTGTCTGGTCATCAGCCTTGATCGAAAAAACTTCATCAGGTTCAGGTATCAACGTTAAAATCGTCGATTACAACGGAAGCAATAACATCACAACAATTACCGCTGACCAATACAGAAATGCGGCCATTACTGCCGGTATCAGTGATGCAAATATCTACGTTACTTCGGCAACAAGGATCGATGGTTCTGGTGCTTTAGCCGGTATCTATGCCGCCTACGCCAGTTCAGGTGATTCATTGAACCAAAGTCAAGTTAACGCCGCTCAAAACGAAATGGGTGTTTTAAGTGATATTACTGACGCCAATAAAGGTACAGATGGATATACTGACAAACAATTAAACAATGCTATTGCCGGTATGAAGTCCGATATGGCTCAAAAAGGTTCAAACGTTACCGTTAATCAAATCACAACGATCGTTAATAATAATCTTCAACAAAATAACCTTCAAAATATCATCACTGATAACCAGAAACAAGAAATCATCAACTTAATGGTTAAGATCAAAGATTCTGGTGCTTTGAAGAATTCAAACTTCAAGGAACAAGCCAATAAGTTAAGCAGTGATATTACAAGTAAGGCCAAAAATATTTTCAACAATCTAAACACACAAGAAAATCGCAACTTCTTACAAAGAATCTGGGATAGTATCGTTTCATTCTTCCAAGGTTTGTTTAACTAAAATTGTTTGACTAGTTATTCCGCCTACGGGTGCGAGAAAGTTTGCCTGCGGTTCGACCGGTCCAAGCCATGATCTTGGATCTCGCTTTTAAGTTTTGCTTCGCAAATCTAAAAAGTCGTCGGTTGTGTAAGAAGGAAACCTTCTAACACAACTTTAACCGCTGGCAAATTTCTCGCCCCCTTCGGCTAAATTTACATCTATATATAGTAAGTTGATATTCAAAATGAATTTTAAAAAGGCTATATTCCAAAATCAATGGAATATAGCTCTTTTTTATAGAAAACAATTTTATACATCACTTAAACATATCGAGCCAACGGCGATGAGTAATGGAACCAGTTGTGCAAGTGGAGTTTTACTCCACTGACGATTACAAGATTTGCGAAAGCAAAGCTTGTAATCGAGCCTTCAGCCAAGGTCTGAAGGTGGTCACACAACAGGTGGAATTACTCATCACCGTTGGCGACATAAAACAAGTTACATCCGATCCATAGTCTGATTCAACAATGCATCAACACGATTATTACCAACATTATTAGCATGACCTTTAGTCCACTCAAAAGTCTTGTCAGTCACAATAGGTAATAATTTATCAAGTTCACGCCACAATTCAACATTTATCGGCGCTGTTCCGTCAGCTTTCTTAAATCCACGACGCTTCCAGCCATTCAGCCATCCTTTATTAATGGCATTAAGCACATATTGTGAATCCAAAACAAAAACTATTTTACAATCATTCAACGACAGCTTATTCAATCGTTTGATACTTTCGATCAATGCCATAATTTCCATCCGATTATTTGTAGCTCCAAACTCACCGTCCGTACCTTCAAATGTTTCGCTATCAACACTGATATGATAAGCCCAAGCTGCTTTATCATCGGTTCTGACATGTCCTCCTTTAACGTTACCATGATTACGAGAACCGCCATCGGTGTACACAACAACTTCAAAATCTTCTATCTTAACTACTTTTTTGGGTGCAGATTTTTTAAACTCATCTTTGCCATTCATAAACTCTTTAGCTTCTGTTTCAGTTGGGAAACTTTTGTACCTAGCACCTGTAAAGCCGTCTACTTGTGCCTTACATTCAGCCCAAGTCCGATAGATACCAGTTTTCTTACCACGTCTTACTGCATAATATTTTTGCACGTATCTTTCTCCATTTGGTTAATATTTATTCTGATTCATTATATAATACTAAGTTGTTGGGGTGAACATATGGAAAATAAGCAATGGCCGGTATTTTATATCCACGGCTTTCGCGGTGGGGATTATACTACGGAAAAAATGATCGATTCCGCACTTAAATTTAACAATAAAAAGCAATACTTAAAGGCCAATATTAACTGGCGAGGAAAAATAACCTATGAGGGAAATTGGACTGACGATCTTCATCCGATCATTCAGGTTGTCTTCCAAAATAAATGGGTCGGCAGCAATCAAATTTCTTATTGGATGTCGAAGCTGTTATTTGACTTGCGTACAAAACATAACTTTGCCACTTATGACGCCATCGGTCATTCTCTAGGTGCGGTGGCACTGGTTCTTGTTAACTTAAAAGAAAAATCTCATCCCTACATTCCTAAACTTAAAAAATTAGTTTTAATTGCTGGTCCATTCAATGGCGTGATCGGATTGGGCGACCTACCAAACGTCAATCGTATTAAGGATAATGGTCGTCCGGCATTCATGAGTCCAACTTATTTTAGAATATTCTTGGGTCGTAATAGCATTTCCAAAGATTTAAAGGTTCTAAATATCTACGGTAACGTTGAGGATTTTTCTAATAGCGATAAATACATTTCCGTCACCTCTGTTAAATCGATCGAATATATTTTAGAACCACGCGTTAAAGAATATATCGACTATCCCGTCAACGGTTCAAATGCGGAACATTCGTTATTGCATGACGATTCTGGTATTCTAAAAATGGTGAACGGATTCATATATACCAAACTGTAAGGAAAAGAGTTCATTATTTTGATAAAACTAAAATCGTATCGACCATTTATTACTAAAAACTTTATTTGGGAATTTCCCACTCACTTTAAATTAAAAGAAGTCAGCGAATTTATCGATGAGGACATTCCTAAAACAACTGAATATATCAGTAATTCAGCCAAAGAGATCATGCGTAATAAAAGTGTTATCTGGTTTTTAAAAAATAAGAATACTGACCAAATAGTGTCACTGATCAGCTTTACTTCAGTGAACTTGATCAAAAAGTCAGCAAAATTACAGATGATCATGAGAAATCTTCCTGATGATCAAAAAACAGAAATTGCGGACCGATTATTCATCTTCGTTGATGAACAATTGGAGCTCAATTCTCTTAACTTTGATCAGCTAGACGAAAGTATTCTCAAAAAGTTCACATTAAATGGGTATAATATGAATAAACCGGAATTAAAGAGGAGCTAATTAATTTATGAGCGGATATGGATACGGATTGTTCGATCCTACCTTTATTCTTATCATTATCGGTCTAGTAATCAGTTTATGGGCATCATGGTATGTTAAGCATAATTTTAACAAATACGACCAGTACCCTAGTCAACGTGGCGTTACAGCTGCTGAGGCTGCTAGATTTATTTTGGATAAAGCAGGATTGAGCAATATTCAAATTAAGCAAATTCAGGGAGAATTAACTGACAATTATAATCCAGGTAATAAAACTTTAAATCTATCAGAGTCAACTTATGATTCTACTTCTGTCGCAGCGATAGGTGTTGCAGCGCACGAATGCGGACATGCAATTCAAGATCAAAAAAATTACATGCCAATGCGTGTACGCTCCGCTATCGTTCCAGCGGTCAATCTAGGTTCTAATGCTTCGATCCCTTTGATCATTTTGGGAATGGTCTTAGGAATGAACCACTTTCTGATAACGATTGGTATTTGGCTATTTGCTTTGGTTGTATTATTCCAAGTAGTTACATTACCGGTCGAATTTAATGCATCTAGAAGAGCTGTTGATATTTTAGGCTCTGGAGATCTCTTAACAAATGACGAAGTCCCAATGGTAAAACAAGTTCTATTTGCAGCAGCTTTAACTTATGTTGCGGCAGCAATTTCGACTGCTTTACAATTATTAAGATTAATTCTTATATTCGGAAACAATCGTGAATAACAAACCGATCTGGCCAGTTGGCTGGATCGTTTTTTATTTAGAATCATTATTTCTTTCATAAAGTAACCTTCAAAGTTAGATTTTCCGCATAATTTGAAGTAAACTTTTTACTATGATTATGGAGGGGATTAAATAATGATTGATGTATGGATTATTTGGCTAATATTAATTATTCTATTGCTGAATACTATTTCTGCACTTATCACCGTTTTTCATAGACCCAGAAATATCGTTACTACTTGGGCTTGGATCTTAGTATTGACACTACTGCCAATTGTAGGATTCCTAATTTACGCCTTCTTTGGTCGTGGAATTGCTCAAGAAAAAATATTTAGTATCAGTAATCAAAAACACGTTGGTTTGGATCAACTGAAATTAATGGAATTGTCTGAGAGGAAAAGGCAACTGGCCATTAAGAATCAAACTACTGAAGCAATTACTAATCGATCCGATCAAACTCGCTACGCTGAACATATAATCAAGTTTTTCAATGAGACCGAAGAAACACCATTAACCCGTCATAACGATGTCGACCTTGTCTTTGATGGGAGAGAAAAATTTGAAAAAATGTTTAACGATATCAGTAATGCCAAAGAAACCGTTCATGTCGAATACTATGCCTTTATCAAGAGTGATATCGGTGAGAAATTCTTAAAGTTACTGACGCAAAAAGCTCAAGAGGGTCTCGAAGTAAGGCTGCTATACGATCCATGGGGATCGAACGGTACTCGTAAAAGCTGGTTTAAAGAATTTCAGGCTGCTGGCGGTGAAGTATTGCAATTTATAACATCCAAAAATGTTATCGCCAAAACGCGTTTGAACTACCATTTACACAGAAAAATCGTCGTTGTTGATGGATGTATTGGTTGGACCGGCGGTTTCAACGTTGGTGATCAATACGTAAATGTCACTGAAAAATTTGGATATTGGCGCGACACACATGTACGTATCAAGGGTGTTGCTACCCTACTATTGCAGGAACGTTTTTTCCAAGATTGGAATGCTTCTATTGAGAAAAGTGAGGAAGCACTTTCCTTCTCAGAAAAGTATTTTCCATCCAATCGTTTTGACAATGAAGACAATATTCCAATTCAAATCGTTACCGATGGACCAGATAGCCGTTCAGAAATTTTGAAAGATGGTTTTATTGATATGATTATCAGTGCCAAAAAGAGTGTCTGGATTCAATCGCCTTACTTGGTGCCTGATGATCCAATGTTTACAGCACTGACAATTGCCGCCCGTTCCGGTGTCGATGTTAGGATCATGATTCCTTGTATGCCGGATCATCCCTTTATTTACCGTGCCACACAGTATTATGCTAATCTGTTAACTAGTTATGGCATCAAAATATACAGTTATCAAAAGGGCTTCATGCATGCTAAAACCAGTGTCTTTGATGAAAAAATCTGTTCTGTTGGTTCAATGAATCAAGATTTCAGAAGTTACTCATTAAACTTCGAGGCTAACGCTTTTATCTATGATTCTAAAGTTTCACATAAAGTTGCTCGGGCTTTTGAAAAAGATATGAAAGATAGCCTCTTGATCACACCTGAAGTTATTAAGAGTCAGGGTAAATGGTTGCACTTTAAGCAAAGATTCTCTAGATTATTGTCACCTATCTTATAGGATCAAATGTACTAAAAAAGTAGTTGTACCACACTTTAAACGAGTGCGGTACAACTACTTTTTTTGACTTTCATTTTTTATAATTTCTAGTTTCCTACTGCAAAATAATGCCCTTCAGGATCAGCAAAACTAAATACTTTTTGACCACCCTGAACTGAAATTGTACTGATATCTTTGGCATACTTGGCAACTTGATCATGCACTTGATCAATGTCATCAACAACAAACATCAACGATGGCATTTCTAATGAAACCATTGGTGAATACTTTTTAACAAAGGATACTGTGTAAAGATTGATTTCCACTTGATCTAATAATGACAATTTTAGTGAAATACTACCATCGATCATACTAGTTTCTTTGACAATTTTAGCATCCAAGGTCTTCTCAAAAAAATCTCCAATAATGGAAACATCTTGAACATATAACATCACTTCAAATTTTTTTAACATTATAAATTCCTCCACAAAAAAAGATATACTCCAAAGAGTATACCCTAAGTTTTATTTTAACTAATCTTATGTTTGTATCCGTGATGTTTAGCTACGATATCCCAAAAGTATGCGATACAAGATATTGCGGCGGCAATGAAACTGATAATTGCTAATGGTTTATAAACAAATAGCGCTATAATACCCGCAATGATAAACAATGCAAGTAGTATCAGATATATTCGATCTCTTTTTTCAGTTTTCATTATCATGACTTCTTTCCATGAATTTTATAGATTTAAGAAATACTTTCCTAAATCTGCCGCTATTATGTGTCCTTAAATTTAATTATTCAAATAATTTAACTGTTATTCGTAAATTCTATCGGTTACCTTTTTGACAGTTCTTCTATGATATAAGTCCTGCCCCTGACCCCAGAAAATAAAGTTCAATGATATATAGATCAATGCTACCAAAATATCCAAAAAATCTATCTTTAACTGATCCGTTGATAATAACCAGATCACAAATATAATAGAAATAATTGGTACAATTGCTCCGATCCAAAAGTTTGAATTATTAGCTAAGACATACTTTTCGAGCAACAAAATCCCCAATGATCCTGCAACAAATATAAGTTCTTGCATATGTCTTCCCCCTATTTGATTTTTTGCGCACGAATAATATCCTACCACAAAAAAAATTTTCAAATAAAGAATTAAACTCGGAAAACGTATCCAAACTATTCTGGATTATTGAGAATTGCAAAATCCCGCATTTTTTGAATATCATCAGCAAAAATTATTTTGACAATTATTTGCGTTAACTCATGAGGAGTTTCCCTCATCCCATTTTTAACCCAGAGTTTCATAATACTCTGCATTCCTGCCATCAAATAAGCCGATTGATAAGGATCAATAAACTCTTTGCCATTTTGATCCATTGCATCTTGTAATTTTTCCAATAATCTAGTTTTACCTTCTACAAACACTAGATTGCTCAACTTTCTATCGTTATAGAAAGCGGTCAATAACCCTTCTAAGGCAATCATCGGTTGAATTTTTTTAGGTGGCTCACTTGACTCTAAAAAATCCATTTCTACATCATCAACACATTGATAAATATCATCGTAATAACGATAAAAAGTCGTTCGATTAACATCAGCCTGACGACAAACTTCTGTCACCGTTATATTGTTTATTGGCTTATCCTCCAACAGATCTAGGACGGTTTCCTGAATCATTTTTTTCGTGTAACGGGCACGTCGATTATTTTTAACTCCTACCATTGATTCCTCCATAGATTCAACACATTTACTTAATCTGTCCATTTAAAAACAAATTGTCTTAAATTGATGATTGCGTTATAAATACAAAATTATTATTATATGAAACATGGTGTTGCAATAATGACATTCTAACAAAGAATTGAATTTTGAACATTACAAATTTTAAATAAAAGGATTAATTAAATGCTGGAATTAAAACATATTAAGAAGTATTTCTATGTCGGTGATTCTGTAACTAAAGCTTTAGATGACGTTTCAGTATCATTTAGAACCAAAGAATTCGTTGCCATTCTAGGGCCTAGTGGTTCTGGTAAAACAACCATGCTAAACGGTATCGGCGGATTAGACATCTATGATTCAGGTGATCTGGTTATCAAAGGTAAGTCAACTAAGGACTTTTCCGAATCAGATTGGGACGCCTATCGTAATAATTCTGTCGGTTTTATTTTCCAAAGTTACAACATTATCGGGCATTTGAGTATTTTAGATAACGTTGAAATGGGAATGACCCTTAGTGGAGTCGATAACACTGAAAAGAAAGAAAAAGCTATTAAAGCTTTGGAGCGTGTGGGCTTAGGTCCACATATGGATAAGAAACCTAATCAATTATCCGGTGGTCAAATGCAACGTGTTGCGATTGCCCGTGCGATCGCCAATGATCCAGAAATATTACTTTGCGATGAACCAACTGGTGCTTTAGATACTGAAACTAGTGTCCAAATCATGGAATTGATCAAAGAATTATCTAAAGAACGTTTGGTCATCATGGTTACACATAACCCTGACTTGGCTAAACAATATGCTAATCGTATTATCGAATTTGCCGATGGTAAAATTCAACACGATTCAAACCCTTATCAAGAAGATCTAAGTGACGATAAATTTGATTTAAAGAAAACTAAAATGACCTTCTGGACAGCATTAAAACTGTCATTTACCAATATTAAGACCAAAAAGGCTCGAACCTTCCTTACGGCCTTCGCATCAAGTATTGGTATCATCAGTATCGCCATCGTCTTAGCCCTATCTTCAGGATTCCAAACACAGATCGATAAAACACAATCTAATACTTTGGCCCAGTTCCCAATTACAATCTCACAAATTGCTTCAAATCAGACAGCACCTCCATCTAACAAAGATAAGAAAACTTCTAAATCTGACAAAGTTACCGCTAAGAAAAGTGAAGCGGACAAAGCTACTCATGTTAATAAGATCAATAAAAAATATATGAATTACGTTGATAATATCGACCCTAAACTAAGTAAAACTATTACTTATACCTACTCAACTGGTATGAACTTATTACGTGAAGTTAATGGAAAAGTTAAAACCGTTAAGTTTTCAAACACTGACAGTAACGCTAATTCCGCTAGTGCTATGAGTAGTGCCATGGCAACTTCTACCGGTGTCGGTAGTTCTGTTTATCCCGGCGGTAAAAGTGGTCAAAACTTCTTAAAGAAGCACTACAAAGTAATCTCCGGATCACTGCCAACTAGTGCTAATGACATTATTTTGATTGTTGATAAAGACAATTCAACTAACGTCAATGCTTTAAAGAATCTTGGCTTCTCAGTCAAAGACGGTCAGAAACTAAACTTTGACAAATTAGTCGGTACACAAGTAAAAGTGGTTTCCAACAATAATTACTATCAAAAACTTCCAACTGGAAACTTCGTTCCTAATAGTGCTGACTCATCTATGTACAACAATAGTAGCAACAAAACTCTAAAAGTTTCAGGTATCCTACGTGTAAAATCTAGTTCATCTGAAAACATTTTAGCTTCTGGTGTCGCTTATAGTGATCAATTAACAAAGAATATCATCCAACAAAATGAAAATTCTGATATTGTCACTGCTCAAAAAGCAAGTAAAAGTAACGTTATAACGGGTGAAACTGTCGATGCTACTACAAAAACTGGTTTAGTAAGTTACTTAGGTGCTTCAAAGACACCTTCAAGCATCATGATTTATCCAAATACCTTTAATAATAAGGATAAGGTACTCAATTACCTTGATAAATACAATAAAGGTAAGAGTAAAGCCAATAAAGTTATCTACACTGATTTAGCAGGGTCAGTTTCTAATCTAACTGGTGGATTAATGGACGCTATAACGTATGTCTTGATTGCCTTTGCCGGAATTTCTCTGGTAACAAGTATGATTATGATTTCGATCATTACTTATACTTCTGTCCTTGAACGTACTAAAGAAATTGGTATCTTGAAGGCCTTAGGTGCTCGAAAGAAAGATATCACACGAGTATTCGATGCCGAAACTACCATTCTTGGTGTAGCCTCCGGTGTACTTGGTGTTGTAATTGCTTGGTTAGCAACCTTCCCGATCAATGCTGTTCTAAAGAGTATGACTGATTTGAGCAACGTCGCTCAACTAAATCCAATTCACGCTCTGATTTTGATCATAGTAAGTACGATATTAACTGTACTAGGTGGACACATTCCAGCTCGTATGGCTGCCAAAAAAGATGCTGCGACTGCATTAAGATCTGAATAAACAAAAACGATAGCCGTTTGGTTATCGTTTTTTTCTACATTATTTTTGTGACATTTCGTCAGCTAAAATTGAACATATGTTCTTGATTAGCTTCCCAAATATCCGCATACTATTATTACAGTCAAATTATTAAGATAGCTTCTTAATAATTTGGTTCAGCGAGATTTGGAATGACATACCACCCTTCAACTATTTCACTTTGCGGAGGTGGTGTCATGAAAATTGATTTGACGAAAGGTGGAAACACAGTGAACATTGCTGTGACTATCTGGGTATTGTCCTTAGCATATTTGAACTATGCTAAGGCAACCAAGATACTAAAAAAGCTAGCCCCAAAGGACTAGCTTTCACAGAATAGTCATTCACTTGCGTTTGTAGTCATCGGTATCCGACACCGGTGGCTACTTTTCATTTATAAGCATAACCAATCAACATCTAAATTACAAGTTTTAGTACGTGGCATCTCGTCCACGTTTATCGAACGTAAGTTCTTGATACTATACTAATTTATACTCATAATAATAACTACAGTTAAACAAATAAGATAGCTTCTTATTCGTTTAACCTAGCAAGATTTGGAATGATAATCACCCTTCAATTAATCAGCAAGCGGAGGTGATATTATGACAATTTTGTATGATGGAGGGTTCTCTTGCGGTTGATATAGCCGTATCTATCTGGATATTATCCTTGGCATATTTAAACTATGCTAAGGATATGCGGATATTAAAAAAGCTAGTCCGTAAGGACTAGCTACCCAAAAAATCATTCAGCTTGCGTTTGTAGTCACCGGTCTGCATACCGATGACTACTTTTCATTTATAATAATAACCAATCTATCAAACAAATACAATAATCAAAGATGACATTACAACACTTTTTCTCCTACTTATATGATAATAAAGGTATCTTGGAGGGAATAATTTGAAAAAAGAAATAACGATCAGAGAACTTTTTGAAATATTAAGTAGACAATTAGGTCGTCAAAATTGGTGGCCTACTAATAGTATTGAGGAAATGCTAGTCGGAATGGTATTAATCCAAAATACTAATTGGAAAAATGTTGATAAATCACTAGATAATTTACGCAAAAAGACAAATTTTAACCTAGATAAATTACTGGCTCTACCTTTAGATGAATTGAGGGATTTAATTCAGCCTAGTGGATTCTTCAGAAATAAATCAATTTACCTACAATCGCTACTAACTGCCTATCGAGATCATTTTAACGACTGGTCCAAACTACCTACTGATAAATTACGTAAGAAGCTCTTATTTCTAAAAGG
This sequence comes from Companilactobacillus kedongensis, assembly GCF_003946625.1. GTDB lineage: Bacteria > Bacillota > Bacilli > Lactobacillales > Lactobacillaceae > Companilactobacillus > Companilactobacillus kedongensis. Next base: position 74,026 of record NZ_RHOR01000007.1, read on the forward strand.
CATTGGTAATGAAACGGCTGATGTTTTACTTCTATATTACTTTCACCGTTCTACTTTTGTGGCAGACAATTACTGCATGAAACTTTTCAAAACTCTAAATGCTTTTGACACTAAGCCAACGTATATGCAATTAAAGAAAGTTGTTGAATCCGACTTCAACTATACTCCTGATGAAGCTGGCGAGTTTCATGCCTTGATAGATGAATTCGGTAAACTCAAGAGCGACTTCTTCAGAGACTATCAGTTAATCCTACCAACATCATTTTCCCATGATACCGTAAAAGAAAATACGCGCTAATCCGTTAGAATACTTCTTGGTAACAAGATTCTTAGTCTTTCTAGCTGTGGCCGGATTCATGAAATACGTTAAGATCATATCGACATACATCATAACTATTTCATCCTGAATATCATCACTGATCATCCCTTCAGCTCGACCCTGTTTGAGAATCTTGCCCCAAAAGCTTTCCTTACCAGCATCATAAGCCTTCATAACTCGATCATCACCATTCGCTGCCTGAAATTCATCGATCATAAAGTTCATAAAATCCTGATTTATTGCTTCTACTTCATTACTTCCAAAATCTAAAATTCCTTCAACCTTTTCTTTAAAATTAAGATTAGATTTTTCAAGCTGTCTGTCGTATCCTGCATAACCGTCTACGATCATCTTGATCATGACTTCTCGAGCCAATTCAATTTTACTGGGGAAATACTTATATAAAGTCACTTGCGATGAATGTGCCTCCTTTGCTATTTGAGCAACGGAGGTATTTTTGTATCCATTTGTAATAAATACTTTTGTAGCAGCAGCTAAAATGTCATTTTTCTTATTCTTTTTACGTTTTTGATTGTTTGTCATGATTCCCTCCAGAAATTATTTTCTCTACATATTTCACTTTTTGTATTAGTACATCAATATACTTATTTTTAAACACCAAAATAGTTCATTTTGCCTTATTTTAAAGGTTGACACCCACTATCCGCACATCTAATATACTCTTTGATAAATGAACTATTAAAGAAAAATATTTCATCTTATTATTAAAAATTCAAGTTTATTGCTTATAAATTTGAATCTATGTAAAGGGGATTATCATGATGGCACAAGAAAATAACGCAATTTTACATATTGATCATCTACAAAAAAGATTTGGTAAGTTTCAAGCTTTAAAAAATGTCACTTTCGATGTTTATCCCGGAGAAATATTCGGCTTTATCGGACCCAATGGGGCTGGTAAATCAACCACTATCCGAACTCTTCTAGGAATTTTACGTGCATCCGGTGGTACTGCTACATTATTTGGCAAAGATGTATACAAAGACTCCGTTTCTATTCATAAAAAATTGGCCTACGTACCGGGGGACGTCTACTTATGGCCTAATTTGACTGGTGGAGAAATCATCGGTTTATTTTTGAAATTAGGCAACACTAAACATTCAGCAAAAACTGATGAAATGATTAAAAGATTCCAGTTAGATACTACTAAGAAAGCTCGAACATATTCAAAAGGTAATCGTCAGAAAGTAGCTTTAGTCGCTGCTTTCTCAACGGATGCTGACTTCTACATTTTTGATGAACCAACTTCTGGACTTGATCCTTTGAACGAAGAAATTTTTCAAAAGTCAGTCTTAGAACTAAAGCAGGCTGGCAAAGCAGTTCTTCTCTCCAGTCATATTCTTTCAGAAGTTGAAAAAATGTGTGATCGTATCGGTATTATTCGTGACGGAGAGATTGTTGAAACGGGTTCTCTTTCTGACATGAGACATTTGACTAGAACTGTTATCCAATTTCAAACTATGGAACCAACAACTGAACTAAAAGGTCTCGATGGAGTTCACAATATAGTTTTGGGATCAAATGGATTAACTACTTTCTCAGTCGACTCAGATCAAATGAGTTCAGTTATGGATTATCTATCCAGCAAAAAGATAGTTTCACTTCAATCTACTCCTCCAACTTTGGAAGATCTATTCATGAGATACTACAACTCAAATGAAGGGAGATAGCTATTATGGAAAATCGTAATTTTCATCAAACCTTCTTCTTAACACGTTTCAGTTTAAAACGTGATTGGCTGAAATTAACCATTTGGTCCGGACTACTAGTGGTCTTATTTGGAGCAGTAGCCGCTAAATTTACTACTATTTATGATTCTCAAGCTTCGATCAATGAAATCGTCAAAACCTTGAAATCACCTTCGATGGTGTCATTGTTTGGTAAATTACCTGGTAGCGGTCCTTACAATACCGCGGACGTCTTTGCCGGTGAAATGACTGTTTTCATGGCTATTATTGCCGCAGTTATGAATTTTTCTATTATTATTAAAAATACCCGTGGTGAAGAAGACTCTGGATTACTAGAAATTATTCAATCACACTCAGTCGGAAAATTATCTAATCTGTCTGCTTCTTTAATTGAATTATTCATTATTAATCTGTTGATTGGTCTACTATACGGTGTTGGATTACAAGTTGCTGATTTAGCCGGTACCGATACTAATGGTAACTTCTTATTAGGATTAGGTCTGGGAGCAGCCGGATTTATGTATGCTGCCATCGCTGCCTTTTTAGCACAATTAGTCGACAATTCTCGTTCAGTAACTATCTGGTCTTACGTTATTTTGGGACTTATGTATATAGCTCGAATGACTACCGACGTTTCTCACCCTAAAGCCACTTGGTATGTCCCATTTGGCTGGGTCGAGAAATTCTCCACTTACCAAGATAACAATTGGACTCCTGTATTCTTAATGTTGGGACTTTCTTTGATTCTTTCTGTAGCGGCGTTATGGATCAATAATCATCGTGATATTGGATCAGGAATCATAGCCACTAAACCTGGACGCGCTAAAGCTACAATCTTTTTACGCGGTCCATTAAGTTTGTTTTGGAGATTACACCGGACTACCATTATTGTTTGGGTTATTGGATTGCTGGTTTTAGGTTTCACCTATGGTTCTATCTTCAATACTATCGGAGATATTCTCAAAACCAATCCCGCTATGAAACAATTGGTTGGTACGGCTGCTGTCCATAAGGCTAATGTTTTGATCATTAAGCAATTTGTTGCCTTATTAATGATTGTCTTTGGTGTTCTGGCACTATTCCCTGGTATGCAGATCATAAATTACCTTAAAACCGGTGAAAATAAAGGCTATCTAGAACTGATTCATTCAAAACCCGTCAGTCGTACTTACTTGTTCACCAGTGTTCTGATATTAGGCTCCTTGACTAGTTTAATAGCTCTACTTGCTGGTATGTGGGGACTTCAATTAGGTGGTGCTTCTGTTATGAAGCATCCAATTGAATTATCAGTCTTCCTACGTGGATTTTATGCTTATATTTCACCCGTCATGATAATGCTGGGAATATCAGCCTTTATTATTGGTTGGATTCCAAAAATATCAGTTATCGGCTATCTCTACGCAGGCTTTGCACTATTTGTAGAATACTTTGGCAAGTTGATCGACTTACCAAAATGGATTTCCAAGCTCACACCATTTGGTTACATAAATAAAGTTCCGGTTCATCAACTAGATATTGAAACCCTTTGGTGGCAACTAGCACTTGCTGCAATACTAATCATCTTGGGATATATTGGATATCACATTCGTGACTTAAACAGTGCCAATTAAAAAAAGAGCTCTGAGAATTTTTTCTCAGAGCTCTTTTCGTCTTTAAATTTGACCTATTTCCATTTCAACGCCACTATTCAGTTTATCGCTTAAATAATTTTCAATATCTTTATAAGATTTATTAAAACTCATCTGAATTTGCTGAGGGCGGTTAGTATTAAAAACTACCGCAACCTTAGGTTTCTTACCAGTAATCTCTATTGGTATAAGGGTTACATGAATTATTCGAGAGTAATCTAGAACACCAGAATAGAATCCATTTAAAATAATCTTACTATTACCGATGCCGCCAACACCATTCATGATGGTCAACGTCAAAAATTCGGCTACCATAACGATATAAGCCAACTGGTTGGTTGGTGAGAACAATAACCAAGCACCCATTACGACTGCAAAGATCAATGTTGATATCTTATAGATCGAACGGATTTCAATCTGTGATTGCCAGTAAATGTTATATACTGCACTCACGAAGAACATTATATCGATAACTACAATTATTATATTCATGGTTTTCATCCCCTTTCTAATAATTGTAAATGACTATCATGCTTAATACAAATCATTCGACGCCCTTTATTATATAAGTATTTTGATAGTTGTTAAGCCAGCCTAATTTTATTTTTTAATTTGTTTAAAATCAGATAATTCCATGTTATCATGTTTAAAGATTAATTAGGAGGTAGCGAGGCTTGAAAGATAATAACAAGAAACATGAGAGCCTGATTCACTACGCAAATGGTCCTTCACTTGAAGAAATCAATGATACTGTTGAAGTTCCAAATGATGCTGGCTTTTTCAAAACATTACTAGCTTATAGCGGCCCTGGGGCTCTGGTCGCTGTCGGTTATATGGATCCAGGTAACTGGGTCACATCCATCGCGGGTGGTGCACAATTTAAATACAAACTGTTATCAGTTATTCTAATATCCAGTTTGATTGCTATGCTATTACAATATATGGCGGCAAAATTAGGAATTGTTACTGGTCGTGATTTAGCTCAACTAACTAGAGATAATACTAGTAAAGGTGTGGGATTTATTCTTTGGATCGTCACCGAATTAGCAATTATGGCAACTGATATAGCCGAGATCATCGGTTCAGCGATCGCCCTGAAATTGCTCTTCAATATCCCTATACTCTGGGGTGTTATCATTACCGCTTTTGACGTTCTATTATTATTGATACTAATGAAATTAGGATTTAGAAAAATTGAAGCAATCGTAGCTGCTTTGATCATGGTAATTCTGGCTGTCTTCTTATATGAAGTAGTCTTGGCACAACCTAACATGGGACAAATGGTCGTTGGATTTGTTCCAGATCCTGTTATTTTACAAAATCAAAGTATGCTTTATATTTCCTTAGGTATTGTTGGTGCCACCGTTATGCCGCACAACCTTTACCTGCATTCTTCGATTTCACAGGCAAGAAAATATGATCGTAACGATTATAAGAGTGTTAAAAAGGCTGTTCGTTTCTCGACTTGGGATTCAAATATTCAATTAACATTAGCTTTTATTGTTAATACATTGCTCTTACTTTTAGGAGCTGCTTTATTTTATGGTACTAAGAGTGACCTCGGCCGTTTCGTTGATCTATTTAACGCTTTACAAGATCCAAAGATTGCCGGAGCTGTAGCAAGTCCACTTCTAAGTACATTGTTTGCCATTGCCTTACTGGCATCTGGTCAAAACTCTACAATTACAGGAACTCTATCCGGTCAGATAGTTATGGAAGGTTTCGTCCATATGAAGATGAAGCTTTGGGCAAGACGTGTTATCACACGTTTACTATCAATTATTCCAGTTATCGCTTTCGCCGTTATCTATAATGGTAACGAAGCTAAGATCGAATCACTTTTGACATTTTCACAAGTATTCTTGAGTGTTGCTTTACCATTCTCAATTTTCCCACTGATCAAATACTCCAGTAGTAAAGAACTTATGGGTAAATTTGCCAATAATAAAACTATTAAATGGATCGGTTATTTAATAGCCGTTATCCTGACTATTCTAAACATCTGGTTGATTTATACTACATTCGTACCCGCTGTTTAAAAGCTGCCAATCGGCGGCTTTTTTTATTTTCTGTATTATTTAACCGATATATCTAGTAAAATGAAAATAGCGAATAAATCATTGAAGCTATACATTTCAGAGAAATTTGTGTATTATATGTCTTCAATGATAAAAACATAAAGTGAGGAAATGTTCTGATTGAATGCAATTATTAATATGTATGCACCATTCTTTGACTTACATAACTGGGCAACCGTTATTGAGTCAGGTGAGGATTGGCTGATCATCTTTTCGTTGGTCATCATGGAATGTATCTTGTCCGTTGATAATGCCGTTGTTTTAGCAGCCCAAACGCAAACCTTACCAGATAAAAAAGACCAAGAAAAATCTCTTTTTTATGGTCTGATCGGTGCTTATATTTTTAGATTTCTAGTAATTGGTATTGGTGTTTACTTAATTAACTTTTGGGCTATCAAAGCCTTTGGTGCTCTATACTTATTCTACTTGTTCATAAAACACTTCTTTTTGGATAAGAATAAGAATGAATCCGAAGTGCCTAAGAAAAAACCTGCCCCTAAAGGTTGGAGAAAGCATCTCCATATTTCACTATTTTGGCAAGTCGTTATCTCGATCGAATTAATGGATATTGTTTTCTCAATTGATTCCGTACTGGCTTCTCTAGCTATTTCTCATAATCCTGTCATCGTACTTATTGGTGGTATGATCGGTATTTTAGCCATGAGAGGTATCGCTGAAGTAATTATGGGACTAATGGGTAAAATTCCCGAATTGCAGGGTATGGCTTATGTTCTGATCCTGTTTATTGCCATTAAGCTATTCTTATCAATTCCAATGATCAACATCCATATTCCAAATATGGTCTTCGTCGTTTTCTTAGTTGGTGCTATTATTGTTACTTTGATAATCCACTATATTAATAACAACAAAAAGCAAAAAAACTAAAACTGGTCGCCTACGGTTTCGAGTAATTCCACCTGTTATGCGACCGACCCAAGCCAAGGTCTGGGGTCTCGATTTTGAGCTTTGCTTACACAAATCTCAGAATCGTCAGTGGAGTAAAACTCCACTAGCACAACTGATTCCATTACTCGAAACCTTCGGCTAGATATAATTTAACTATAAATAGAGCTCTTGAATCTGGATATATTTCCCGGTTCAAGAGTTTTTTATATGGCCTTATAAATACAAGCAACTTTAAACATCAAATATAACTACTAATTAGCCACTGAAATTAAGAAATTTTGACAGCTGTGAATATGGTGTTAGAGCGTTAGCTCTTACACCATGGGACGAGTTTTGAAATTCGCGTTCTTTGCGAAGTTCAAAATCGAGACGAAAGACCTCGATTTTCGTCGGTCCCCACAGCAGTCAAAATTTTTTAATTTCAGTGGCGGAATCCCCCAAATTTAAATCTTTAAAAAAACAAAAAAATAAACGACAAATTTTCAATAACATTGAAAACTCACCGATTAATATAATTGCATTATTAATATTTTATACTCAATGAAACATAGCCGGAGGAAAAAAGACTACATCTAATTCTTCTTATTTCTAAATCGAGAAGGTGCAACCCCGGTATACTTCTTGAAAGTTTGACTGAAATAACTCATTCTACGAAAACCTAAACGCTTAGAAACATCATTAATGCTCAAATCAGTTTCCTTCAAAAGCAACATCGCCTGTTGAATTTTTCTAGCATTCAAATAAACTGAAAAGCTAAGTTTGGTTTCTTTTTTGAAAAGCTTGCTAAAATAAAAATCTGACAAATAGACGCTCTTAGCTACTCGATCAAGCGTCAATCTCTTATCTAAATTGTTATCAATAAATTCAATTGCTGAAATAATTGCTTCATTAGATGTAGATAAATTACTTAGTTGTTGTAAAGCTGTGGCTTCATTCTCATCAAGTCCATCGATAATATCCTCTACCTTGAGTGGATATTTCATAATAAAAGAGTCGATCCCCGAATTATCGATAATCAACTGTGATACATTTTCAATGAGATTCTTCAGAAAAACACAATGTCGTTTTAATTCGTTATAAATCAAAACATTATCTTTGCCAGTCGTATTAACTGGAAAAATAGCTGCGACCTTTCCAACTATTTGATTGATCTCATTGATCATAATTGGACGATCAGCATATTCAATGTGGTAAAGAAGTTTATGACTTTTAATATTAGATAAATTAAACTTTTCGTTCAACAGTGGTAAAACATCACTACCACTAGTATCGCCAACAGTTTTTACAACTAAGGAATTATTATCTAAAATACAAATGACAATATTATTGGATATTGCGTAACTCTGCAGCAACCGAATTAGCATCTTTTCCTTACTCGAAAGTAAAGCATTCAGATCAAATTCTTCCATAATATTCACCGACTATTTTATTTTCTTCTTTAAATATTCTATTAGTACTCTAGCGTTGTTATTTTCTTGATCTTTAGCACCATAAAGTATCAAAACATCCTGATCTTTAAGGGCTGATTTAACTTCATTTATGAATTTATCAGTATTTTCATTAGCGTCTAATTCTGCTAAGTACTTTTCTTTAAATTCAGTAAATTTTTCTGGATCATGACCAAACCATTTTCTAAGTTCAGACGTTGGGGCAATTTCTTTAGCCCAAATATCCAAACTAGCTCTAACTTTTGACATCCCTCTAGGCCATACACGATCAATTAAGATCCTGTATCCAGCGGGTAATTCTTTATCATATATACGTCTAACTAATAATTCGTGCATAATTATTTTAGGCCTCTTTTGATTTAATCAGTGATAATTATATCATAGTATATATTGATATTTTTGTGATCTCTGCCCTTTCTGAAAATAATGAAAGGGCTTTAACTTTTTGATCATAATTTCTAAACAAATTTTCTTTTTAGGGTAACCAAATGTTATTTCAAAATTAACTAAAATTTGTCCTATTCGGGTGTTCCCTTATCATATATACGTTTAGCGCCGTTCAGTGTTTCATTTAGCCCGAAAGCCTTTTGAATTAATGTTCCTATAATTGTATCATAGCAGATGTTGTTAAATTTTATAGGAGGTTTTATGTCTACTGCTAAAGATACTGCTCAAGAAATAGTTTCGTTTAGAAATGTAGCAAAGAAATATCGTGGCGGTTCTGTTGGTGTTGAAAACATCAATGTAACTATCAAAGAAGGAGAATTTGTTTGTTTCATTGGAACATCTGGTTCTGGTAAAACTACCACCATGCGAATGATAAATCGAATGATTGATCCTAGTAAAGGGAAGATCACATTCAAGGGACACAATATCAGACATTACGATCCCGTTAAACTTAGACGTACTATCGGATACGTAATTCAAAACAACGGATTGATGCCCCACATGACGATTCAAGAAAATATTACGCTGGTCCCTAAACTTCTCAAATGGCCACAAGAAAAAATGGATAAAAAAGCTCACGAACTGATCAAGCTAGCTGACTTGCCAGAAAGTTTTCTGGATCGTTATCCAGCTGAACTATCTGGTGGACAGCAACAAAGAATCGGCGTTGTCCGAGCCCTCGCCGCTGATCAAGATTTGATTTTGATGGATGAGCCCTTCGGAGCACTAGATCCGATCACTCGTGATGATTTGCAGGAATTGATCAAACATCTTCAAGAAGAACTTGGTAAGACGATCGTCTTCGTTACCCACGATATGGATGAGGCCCTAAAGTTGGCTACACATATTGTCATTATGGATAGCGGACATGTAATTCAAGATGATACGCCGGATAATATTCTGCAACACCCAGCAAACGACTTTGTCAAAGATTTGTTAGGTGAAGAACGTCTGTTGCAAGCTCAACAAAATACCCTCTCAGTAAGTGATATCATGTCGACTAACCCCGCTAAGATAACACTTGGGAAATCCCTAGCTGAGGCTATTAGAACAATGAGTTTGCGTCACGTTGATTATCTTTTGGTAACTGATGATGACAATAAACTAAAAGGTTATATTGATCTAGAAACGATCAACGAAAGATATTCAAAAGATGCTAGTGTCAGTGACATCTACAATCGAACTAGAATGAAGTTCAAAAAAGATTCGTACTTACGAGATACTAGTGAAAAAATCCTTAAACAAGGTTATAAATACGTTCCGATCGTCGATAAAGATAATTATCTAATTGGAACTGTTACAAGAGCATCATTAGTAAATATTATTTATGATGCTATTTGGGGTAAAGAAGAGCTAGATAACCCTGATGAAATTAAGCTTCCCGCTTCAATTGCTAAGGGAAGTGATAAATCGTGATTAACTTTCTCAACCAACATGGTTCTGAACTAATCATCAAAACTTGGGAGCAAATTTATATTTCAGCTCTAGCTTTATTCCTAGGAATTCTAGTCGCTGTTCCTCTCGGCATCATTTTGACAAGATACGAAAAAACTGCCAAATACGTGATGTCAATCTCGAGTATGTTACAAACAATTCCTTCCTTAGCACTACTTACTTTAATGATCCCAATTTTTGGTATCGGTAAGTTGCCTGCTATCGTGGCATTATTTATATATTCATTATTACCAATTTTACGTAATACATATATTGGTATGAACAAGGTCAATAAAAACTTGATCGACGCTGCCAAAGGACTAGGAATGACCACCGCACAATCGATTTTTAAAGTCGAAATACCGATGGCAATGCCGATCATTATGGCGGGTATTAGACTATCAGCCGTTTATGTTATCTCTTGGTCTACTCTAGCTTCCTATATTGGAGCCGGTGGGCTTGGTGACTTTATCTTTAATGGTTTAAATTTGTACAATCCAGCCTTAATCATTGGTGGTACGATTCCCGTTTCAATTTTGGCCATTTTAACTGATTATCTCTTAGGAAAATTTGAGAAAAAAGTTACTCCCGTTACGAAAAGTGGGGTGAAAAAGTGAAATTCTTCAAAAAAATCTTTACCATCATTTCACTCTTAACACTGCTGACCGTTTCAGGTTGCGGCTGGCCAGGACTTGGTGATTCTTCTAAGAACACCATTAAAGTTGCCAGTCTTTCAACTACTGAATCAATGATCATGTCTGAGATCATTATGCAATTGATCTCACATGAAACTAATTATAAAACTGCTCTAGTCAATAACCTTGGATCTGGACAACTGATCCACGAAGCCTTGATGCGTGGTGACGCTGATATTGCGGCGGAAAATTTTACTGGTAATGAATTGATCACTACCTTACACCACCCTGCAATCAAGGATCGAACCAAAGCTAATCGCGTAGTCACAAAGCTCTACAAGAAACGCTTTGATGAAACTTGGTTCCCAACATATGGATTTTCCAATACTTACAATATGTTGGTCACTCAGAAAACAGCTAAAAAATATCACTTGAACAACATCAGTGATATGAAAAAAATCGCTTCTAAAATAAATATTGGTGCCGATAACATTTGGATCAATCGTCCTGATGATGGCTACCCTGCTTTTGCGCAAGCTTATGGTTTTGAATTCAAGCGTGTCTATCCAATGCAGATCGGATTAGTTTATTCAGCCGTATCCGCGGGAAAAATGGAAGCCGTTTTAGGATATTCAACCGATGGACGTATCAAGAGTTATAATTTGAAGATTTTACCAGATGATAAAAAATTCTTTCCACCATATGACGTAAGCATGGTTGTAAACAATAATATCTTGCGTGAACATCCTCAACTTAAACCGATCTTGCATCGTCTTGATGGCCAAATATCACTATCACAAATGCAAAGCATGAACTATCAAGTTGATAACAATTTAAAAGAGCCTACAGAAGTGGCTCATCAATTCTTAGTTAAAAATAATTATTTCAGAGGTGATAAATAATGGCTGATCAGCCGTTGTGGAACCAATTAATTTTTTATTTCACACATAATGGACTTTATATCTTAGAACAATTCGGTCGTCATTTTCTTATTTCATTTTACGGAGTTTTGTTAGCCGCTATTGTTGGTATTCCTTTAGGAATCTATATTGCCAACCATTATCGTTTGGGTGATTTTATCATCAGTGTCGCTAATGTTATCCAAACCATCCCTTCATTGGCCATGTTATCTATCGTTATGCTGGCCCTAGGGCTTGGCGCCAACACAGTTATTGTGACGATTTTTCTCTATTCTATTTTGCCGATTTTGAAAAATACTTATACCGGTATGAAAAATGTTGATCCTAACATTATTGACTCTGCTAAAGGTATGGGAATGACCGGGATACAATTGTTGTATATGGTCAAACTACCTTTGGCAATGTCTGTCATCATGTCAGGTATTAGAACTGCCATGGTTGTGGCTATTGGTAATACTGCTATTGGTGCCTTCGTTGGTGCTGGTGGTTTAGGTGATCTTATTATTCGTGGTACTAATGCTACTGATGGTGCCCCACTTATCCTAGCCGGTGCATTGCCAACTGCTTTGATGGCTGTCATTACCGACCTAGTTATTGGTTCATTACAGAAATATTTTGAACCAAATAACCTCCATAAAAAGTAATCTTTAGCACTCGACAGATTAGAGTGCTAAATGTTTGAATTATCCCCTCACCAGGTACTACAATGTATTTGTAATGAGGAAAGGAAGTAATTAGAGATATGACAAACGAAATTATGGATCGTCCTAATGACATTATGAGAAACTGGTTCAATGATCAATGGAGCAATTTCCCAACATTTTTTGGAGATAGTCTAGGAACAACGGACACACTCAAAACAGATATTAAGGAATCTGACAAGAACTACGAATTGCATGTAGATATGCCAGCATTCGATAAAAAGAACATTGATATTAACTATCAAAACAACACTTTAACCATTAGTGGACATCGTGATAGCTTCAATGATCACGAAAATAAAAACGGAGATATGATCATGAACGAACGCTCAAGCGGTCGTTTTACAAGACAATATCATTTACCAGCAGTTGATGAGAATAATATCAATGCTACATATGATAATGGCGTCTTAAAAGTCGTTCTTCCAAAAATGGAACAAAAGAAAAATTCCGAACACCATATCGAAATTAACTAATATTAAGAAGTCGTGAAAGCGGCTTCTTTTTTTGTGGAAAATTGTTGTAATTCACGATAATCCTTTTCATACTGTAATTATGAAAGAAGGGGTTAACGTGAAAAAAACAATTTATAAAACAGGGAGAAATTTATTATTGTTCTCCGCACTAATAGTTGGTGGAGTGATTGCGGTTAACCACCCACTTAATGTTTCTGCAGCTGATACTGCGGCTGAAGAAAATCCTGATGATCTTGTTGCAAGTGGTGATAATGATTGGGAATCAACAGATCCAGTATGGTCCTTGTACAAAATAAACGGCAATAGCAATAATCTAATATTACATATAAAATCATGTACAAAACTGTCCTTAAATAACGCAAGTTGGAAAAGCTATTCTAACAATATCTCTCAAATAGTTTTTTACGGAAATGTTACTGCTAGTGATTCAGTGTCTGGTTTATTCAGTGGATACACTAGCTTAACCTCGATAAGGAGAATGAATAATCTAGATACTTCTAATACAACTAACTTTAGCAACATGTTTTCTAAGGATCCTTCGTTACACTCACTGGATATTTCAGGATTTGATATGTCCAAAACAATTGTTTCCGGCAGATCAAATATGCTCGCATCCGATACCGGATTAGAAAGTTTAACTCTAGGTCCAAATAATGTTTTAGACACTACAAATACGACTGATTCAGATGCAGGATTACCTGATCAAATAACAACTGGAGAAACTATAAAGGGGGAACATTGGAAAAAAGAAGGTTCTGAAGATACAGAATCTAAAACAGCCACGGAATTAATGAATCTTTACAGTAACAGCGTGGGTAATAGTAGGCCTACTAATGTTGAGACTTGGGTTCCGGTGCAAACAGGCTATAGAACTTCAATGTACTTACAATATGTGGATGCTAGTGATTCTACTCAAATATTATACGGAAGCAGTTCCGAAAACATGGGTACAAAATCATTTGACGAAGGTGCCAAGGTTAAAAATAGTGATATTGCTGCAGCCTTTCCGAATTCTTATACTCCAGAAGACAATAATCTCTATTTTAAGGGCTATCAATCTGGAAATACGTCAAGCTCCAGTGATGTAATTACTATTCCTGATCACGATACCGATCCAAAAGCTATCCCCATAAAGCTAAAACAACTAAATCCTGCAAAAATATCTGTTAATATCACTGACGGTAGCAGTATAAAATCAGATGAATCATTTACCATCCCTGTTAATTACACTGAATATACGTATTCTGATATCAAGACCCCAGAACAAGAATTAGATCTGGATAATTCAAAAATAACAGTTGGAAAAGCTGCCGAAATGTCACTGTCAGACTATTTAGTGAAAAATAATATTACTTCGACAAATTTAAATGGTATTTTATCAGCCGCCATCAACAATTCTATGACCACTAAAACTACTCTAGTGAAAAACACAAGCAAAACAGTAAAAATGTACACTGATTCCGATTCAGATACCACACCCGTTTCTATCGATGCCGTCTACAAAAAAACTGATTCCGGTAACTCTGGAAATAATAACAGCAGTAACAACACAGGAACAATTACAGACAATAAACAAGTCATCGCTACTGGCGACAAAACCGTTCCACTATATGACATTAATGGTAAACAATTAACTGATTATGCCTTGGCAAAGAACTCAGATTGGCGAAGCGACAAGAAAATGGTCCTCGATGGTGTTACATATTATCGGGTTTCAACTGACGCTTGGGTGAAGGCTGATGATGTTTATTCATTTGAAAATGGAAACTCTTACGTTTCGGTTCATCACGATAAATATGCTAAACTAGTTAATTTCAAAAATGTTGAAAGTAATCGTGGACTACGTTCATCTAGTGACTGGAAATCTGATCGTTCGATCACCCTTTCTGGTACTAAACACTATCGTGTTTCAACTAACGAATTTGTAAATTCAGATAGTGTTTATCTATACAAACCAACATCCAATAATTTCAATGCAATGGATAGTACGACCATTTACGATGACTATGGAAATGATACCGGTAAAACTTTAAATGCTGGTTCATATAAGATTGACCGTATCGCCAATATCAATGGTGAATATTTCTACCGTGTTTCAACTAATCAATTTGTAAAAGTTAATTAATCCTTTGGCCTATGAAGCTAAAAAAATTTCATAGGCTTTTTTTCTAAAAAAATTAAAATCATGTTAAAATAAAAAGTAAGGAAGGTAAGGTGGACAATAATGGATATAAAAAACAAATCAATTAAAGCCACAATTACTAGTAAGAACCAAATTACAATTCCAAAAGAGATCAGAACTTTATTAAATGTTAAAAAAAATGATGTGATTGAATTTTCAACTAATAATAATGGTGAAATAGTAGTTGCCAGCGATAATTCATTATGGTCAATTGTTAAAGATCAAGAAAAAAAATACGGTAATGTCTCTACTCCAGAAATGGATTGGGGTACTGATATTGGAAACGAGAAAATTGACTGGTGATATTTGAAAAAGGAGAAATATACTTTGTTACCTTAGATCCATCCAAGGGGAGCGAACCAAAGAAAACGAGACCTTGTATAATTGTAAGCAATAATAACTACAATCAATATTTCAATACTTGTATAGTCGTTCCCATAAGTTCATCTAAAAAATATAAAACCGAAACTAAATATAAAAAATCACCATTTTTTATTAATATTAAAACAGACAAAGTCGATGGGACTGCTCTATTACAGCATGTTAAATCAATTGATTTAACTGCTAGAATTGATGGAAAAGTTATTTCAAAATTATCACCTTCAAAAATGAATAACATTTCAAATATACTAAAAGAATTTTATTAAAAAAAGGCTTCTATGAAATTTAATTTCATAGAAGCCTTTATATATATCATATTAGAATTCAGCATTTCCTGGTGTTCTAGGATATGCGATCACGTCACGAATATTCTTCATACCTGTTAGATACATAACAAGTCTTTCAAATCCGATACCGAAACCTGAATGAACTGTACCACCGTACTTACGTAATTCAAGATACCACTTGTATTCATCTGAATTTAGACCAAAGTCCTTGATCTTCTCCTCTAAGACGTCTAGACGCTCTTCACGTTGTGAACCACCGATCAGCTCACCAATTTCAGGAACTAGTAAGTCAGCCGCAGCAACGGTCTTACCGTCTTCATTAGCACGCATATAGAAGGCTTTGAAATCTTTTGGATAGTCAGTCAAAAATACAGGCTTGCCAAAGACTTTTTCACTTAGATAACGTTCGTGCTCTGATTCAAGATCTAGTCCCCACTTAACAGGAACTTCAAAGTCGACATCAGCTTCTTCAAGTAATTCGATAGCTTTAGTATATGTGATTTGGGCAAAATCTTCAGATACAGTATTTGATAAACGTTCGATCAAATGATCATCGATATTGTCATTTAAGAATTGAATTTCTTCTTTAGCATGGTCGAAAACATATTGAACAACATACTTCAATAGTTCTTCAGAAACGTTGATCTCATCTTGCATATCAGCAAAGGCCATTTCTGGTTCGATCATCCAGAATTCTGAAGCATGACGACCAGTATGTGAATTTTCAGCTCTGAAAGTTGGTCCGAATGTATAGACATTTCTCAATGCCAAAGCAAAGGCTTCCACTTCAAGTTGTCCACTAACTGTAAGGTTTGTTTCCTTCTTAAAGAAGTCTTCATTGTAATCAACTTTACCTTCATCAGTCTTTGGAACATTGTTCATATCTAAAGTTGTAACTTGGAACATTTCACCGGCACCTTCAGCATCACTACTTGTGATGATAGGTGTTTGGATATATGAGAATCCGTTATGTTGCAAGTATTCATGAACAGCAAAAGCTGCTAAAGAGCGTACTTTAAAGATTGAATAAAAAGTGTTTGTTCTAGGACGCAAATGTGCAATGGTTCTCAAGTACTCATAAGTATGAGCCTTCTTTTGCAATGGATAATCGCTGTCTGAAGTACCAAGTTCCTTAACGGCAGTAGCATGAATTTCAAATGGTTGTTGTGCACCCGGTGTTAAAGCTAGTTCACCAACAACTTCAATCGTTGTACTGATCGGGAATTTCTTGATTTCGTCAAAGTCTTCAAGATCATTGCTAAAAACAACTTGAACATTCTTCAAAAATGAACCGTCATTTACTTCAATAAATCCGATCTTCTTTGAACCTCTGATAGTTCTGATCCAGCCCTCGATAGTGATTTCTTCGCCATCTTTAAATTCTTTAGTAAATAAATCTTTTGCTAAAACTTTTTGCATAACGTTTTCTCCTTTTAGTTGTCCTTAACGCCTCCGACGTTTAGGGCAAATTATGTGAACGTCCAAAGACGTCCGCGTACCATACATATAAGATCAAAAGCTTAAAAACAGTGCAGGTGCTAAACATTTTAACGACTCTATTCCATTGGTAGAGCAGAAGTTTTCCGACATTCATATAAATGGCTCTAAACGTCAGAGACCCTCAATGGATTCGCGGACGTCTTTGGACGTTCGCATAAATGGCTCTAAACGTCGGAGACCCTCAATGGATTCGCGGACGTCTTTGGACGTTCGCATAAATGGCTCTAAACGTCAGAGACGTTAAGAGCCATTAAAAAAAGACCTACATCCCCAAATAAAGGGACGAAAGGTCTTTCCGCGGTACCACCCAAATTGTTTTTTTAACAAAAACATCTCAAACAAGCACAAACATGCTCGCTGACTATAACGTGTCATAAGCGTCAAACCCTACTACTGGTTCAGGCCGATGTAAAAAAGATGTTATTCGTAAATACCCGCATGTTAAGTTTACACTGTCCTTAACTCACTGAGAATTGAGTAAATAGTACTTCTTCTTTTTAAAATCATATGTATTAAGCTAATGAAAGAATAGCACGTTTTTTTGTATCTTGTAAAGTCCTCTTGTCATTCTTTCTTGAAACGAAAGATCCATAGCATGAAGATCCAAAATACTAAGGTTACGATCATTGGTATTCTGGTTGATTTCAAGAATATTAATAACACTAGAATTGAACCAAAGAATACTAAACTTAAATAATTGCTGAATGGATACAACGGCATTAAATATGTCTTTGTTCCTTGAGGATTTTTTTTACGATATAACAAATGACACCATATCAAAATCATCCAAACAATTATGAAGTTGATTGTTGAAACTGTCGCAATGATTCCAAACACATCCGATGGAATAAAGAAATTCAAAGCAACGATAACTAATAGTGCTGCGGCTGAGAATACTAACGCCCAAATTGGAACACCATTTCTGCCAATAACTTTAAATTTTTTCGGAGCGTTGCCCTTTAAACTAAGCGAGTACAACGTTCGGCTGGTACTAAATAAACAACTGTTAGTAGCAGAGAGAGCTGCTGTTAAAACTACAAAATTCAAAATTCCAGCTGCACCTCTGATACCTACTCCTGAAAACACTTGAACAAAAGGACTGGCAGTCGTAGTGATCTTAAACCAAGGATACACACTCATGATAGCAATCATCGAACCGACGTAAAACAAACCAATTCTTATAGGTAGACTATTGATTGCCTTAGGCAAATTAGTTTCAGGATCACTGGTTTCTCCAGCTGTGATCCCGACCATTTCAATACCAACAAAGGCAAAGATCACCATTTGAAATGACATAACAAACCCTTTAATACCAGTTGGGAAAAATCCACCTTGATTGAACAGATTACTAAAACTAGCGTGTCCTCCACCAACTGGAAAATGGAATAAAGCCATTCCAAATCCAACGACAACTAATAAAATTATTGCGATAACCTTGATAGTTGAAAAGCCTGATTCCAATTCACCAAATAATTTAACATCAACAAAATTCATTGCGAATAATAATAATAAAATAACTAGTGCTGACAGCCACTGCGGAACATCCGGCAACCAATATTTAATATAAATACCTGACGCCGTAAGGTCAGCCATCGCTACCGTTATCCAACAAAGCCAATAGGCCCAACCAGCTGCAAATTCAGCCCGATCACCGAGATACATTCTAATAAACTCCAAAAATGAATGTTTAGAAGTATCAGATAATAATAATTCTCCAATAGCTCGCATCATAAAAAAGCAAAATATTCCGGCAATCATATACGCCAAAATAATCGAAGGTCCCGATTCGTGGATCGCATCTCCAGATCCCAAAAACAATCCGGTCCCGATTGCTCCACCAATGGCAATCATCTGAATATGTCTACTTCCCAATGATCTAGAAAGTGAGTTTTTAGTTTCTTCTTGCATCGAATCTCCCCTTAATTTTGTATAAAAAAGCGCCCCTAGTACAATTAAGTACTAGGGGCGCTCTGCACGCGGTTCCACCCAAGTTTACAATGCTATACATTGTGTCTCTAAAGCTGATAAAGGTAGCCGCCTTTTCTAATACACCAATTGTCTCTAGTCAGCTTTCAGCCAAGGCCGACATCTCTTTAAAATATGTGATTAGTATACTAGAAACCAACTAAAATGCAAATATCGATTTTGCTATTCACAAATAATTCATATTTTGCCAACAATTAATTCATAGTATCGGGATATTATAGTAATTGTAGAAAAGAGATAGCGAATATCCCTCTTCTCATCCCCTATAACATATATTTAATCCCCTACTTAAAAGACGTTCTTCCCCAGAACGTCTTTTTTAATATTTAATAAGCAATGTTAGTAGTAGTAAAAAACAAATTAGGTTATACTATTCCTGTAGGGATTAGCAATATTCCTTACAGGGAAGGTATTTAAATATACCTAACTATTTTTGATGGACTTGAGAATTTATAAATAAAAAGACCCGCCGAAGTATTAGGAATTCATAAATAATTCATATTTTTGTAATAGTTACTTCACGACGAGCCTGTATTGTATTAATTGTAGATAAGAGAGAAACAATTTCTCTTTTCTCATCCCCCCTATAACATATATTTAATCCCCTAAAAAAAAGCATCTTCCCCAGATGCTTTTTTTATTTGTCTATAAGTTTGTCTAACGGATCATCATCTAAATCAGGAATGATCTCATTTAATTTTCCTCGAGTAATAAATCTTGAAGAAATCTCTTTTTTTATGATCTTATTTTCGAATAACAAATCAAATGCTGTTTCGCCAATACTGTCTAATCTGTGATCGACCGTCGAAAAATCTAATAGAAAACTACTAGATAAATTTTCCTGCCCAATTACTAAAGCTGGATGTTTGATCTCTTGAAGTTTCTTCAAAGCTCCAGCAGCAATCTGATCACCATTAGCAAAAATAACTTCCAAATCTGGATCATTTTCTACTAATTTTCCAGCAGCAGTTATGCCATCGTACATATTCTTAGCATCACGATATAACATACCTCTGGGAATTGAATGGCCAAAAACATTCTCATAAGACTTAGTAGTCAATTTAGCACTTTGACTAACGATCTCACTTCTGCTGACGGTCAATCCAATATGAGAATAACCAGCATCCTTTAAAATTTGCAAAACATTTCCAAAAGACTTTTTACGATCCGTAAATGCACAGGATAAAGGATAATCAAAAGTATCTTCACAGCAGACCAGCCCACCAAAATTTCGATACTTAATTATCCTGCTAAACGGAATAGCCCGCGAAGTAAAAATCAACCCGTCAAAAGCCTGATGCTTTAACATATCCAAATAGCGCATTTCGTAATCAGGATTATAATTAGTTGGCAACAACGTTACCTGATAATTCTCCATTAAAGCTTTTTCCGTGATGGCATCGGCCAACTTTTGAAAATATGGATGATTTATGTATGGCAAAACTACGCCAACACGATAAGATTTTCCAAGACTTAATGCTCTGGCCAAATCATTTCGATGGTAATTCAATTCCTCCATCGCCGATAATATATCTGACTTAGTTTGTTCAGAAACGTAACCTTTCTGATTCAAAACTCTTGATACAGTAGAAACTGAATGTCCTGAAACCTTTGCCACATCACGAATATTCGCCATTTTATCACCTCTACTAATACTATAAAGCATAGAACCAGTTCCACAGCAAAATTTAATGAATTTTGTAGTAGTTAGTCACCTAACATATAGCCAGGCATGAGCGAGCAGTCATATGTTAGGTGACTAACATTGATATTGAAACAGAAATATCAATTTATATACAATTTTGGTAAAATTCACACTTTCTTCACAATTTGAATATATTTGTTTCACACTTGGCCTGTATATTAGTAGTTGTAGATGAGAGATACAAGTATTTCTCTTCTCATCCCCCCTATAACATATATTTAATCCCCTAAAAAAATATTTGAAAGAACATCCCTCCCCAGGATGTTCTTTTTTTGTGCCGCCCACGGTCACAAGGAATATTTTTAATCAAAATAAATTCTCCATATTTATACAGAGTTGATTACTCTATCCGTATAAATATGGAGGATTTTTTTAGTCGGAGGTTGTTAGAAGTTCATCGCAGTGACAATGGCGTTAGAACGGTGACCTCCTGTCCTTACACCATGGACGGTTCTGAGATTTGCGAAAGCAAAGCTCAAAATCGAGTCTTCAGACCTTGACTGAATAGGTCCCACAGCGATGAACTTCTAACAACCGGAGACGGAATCCCCTATTTATTTTGTCCTAAAAATACAGGTAATAAAATTTGATCAGTAATTTCTGTAATGCTTTTTTTATCCAAAGACTCATTGCCAACCACTTCATTGATCAGTAAAATCCCTGGCAAATTGATAATACGTTTAGACATTTGATCAAAATTTAATTCTCCACGTTCATCAGCCTGTTTTAATACCTGGATTATCATTTCAGTTAATTTGTTCTCATTACTAGTTGCAGATAGGATCTTATCAACCGGAATGGTCTTCAATCGATCAGCTAATAATCCACGTAATTTTTCAGTACCAAAGGTATCAAAAACAACCGTCAATTGGCTGAATAATTTAATCAAGTCACTACGTAATGACCCAGTATTAGGAATAGAGACATCCATCTTTGGACCATATTTAATGATGGCACTAGCAACTAATCCGGATTTATCTGACCAGCGTCGATACAAAACTGGTTTAGCTGCATTAGCACGTTTAGCAACTTCTGACATCGTGAAGTCTTTATAACCAACTTCATTCACTAAATCCCAAGCGGCAGAAAGGACTGCAGCTTCCAATTCTTCACCACGACGGCGAGTTTGATGTTCCAAATTTGAGTTTGGCAAAATAAGATTACTCCTTTTCTTGCAATTTAAGATACTACGGTGTACTATTCAAATCATTAAGAAACCAAAGTATCTTATTTTAAAATTCGAGGTGTTTTTTATGCAATATCAAGAATCAAAGAAAAAAACTCAAAACGCACCTACTGATCGTTCATCGGTTATCAAGGTAGCAATAATTCTCGTTATCGGTGCCCTGGCTCCAATGCTTGATACGACTATGACTAACGTTGCCATTAATACTATTATGAAAGATCTTAATAGTTCTGTAAATCTAGTACAATGGGTAACCACTGGTTATATTTTAGCACTCGGAATTGCTGTACCTATTGCCGGTTGGGCAGTTGATCATTTTAGTGGTAAAAAGATCTATTTACTAGCCTTATCAATTTTCCTAGTTGGTTCGATCATATCTGGCATGGCTGGTAATATCAACATTTTGATAGTGGGTCGTATAATCCAAGGCTCTGGTGCCGGAATAATTATGTCGATCATCACCACTCTAATTGTACGGGCTTCTGGCGGTGTAGGATTAGGAGGGATTATGTCAATCGTGGGTCTACCAGCTATCCTTGCTCCTATTCTTGGACCAACTTTTGGCGGATTCATTATCAAAACTTTAGACTGGCACTGGATTTTTTATGTTAACATCCCAATTGCACTAGCTTCAATAATCTTATTATATTTTATGATGCCAAGATTCAATCCAATCGTTACTAAGCGTAGTTTCGATTGGAACAGTATTATTCTATTAGGTGGGGCTTTTACTTCTTTGATCTTAGGAATAACAAAACTCAGCACTAGTGGTAAGTTTACCAACTTCGATGTTTTAGGACCTCTCGGATTGGGAATTATTCTTCTATTAGGTTATGCAATCTACGCAGCTATTTTCCCAAAAAGAGCTCTAGTGAGTTTAAAATTATTTAAATTTCCTAGTTTTACAGCTTCCAGCATTCTTTTGTTATTATCTGGATTAACTATTAATGGAGCAATGTTCATTCTGCCCCTTTATCTACAAAATATTCGCGGATTAAGTGTCGTCATGTCCGGCGTTTACCTAATTGCACAAGGGCTAGGGTTACTAGTTTCTCGTAGCCAAATTGGCAAACTCACTGATAGAATTGGCGCACGCTGGGTCGTTTTAGGATCAATTGTTATTGCCGTGATCGGAACATTACCGTTTGCATTTTTCAATGCTCAAACATCAGTCTGGTTGATTCTTTTAACTTTATTCGTTCGCGGAATAGCACAAGGCGGTATGACTATCCCTATTATGTCAGATGCCTATACTGGTGTTCCATCCGAACTAGTCTCCGAAGCTACGACTGCATCGCGTATGTTACAAAATATTGGTGGTGCTTTCGGAACAGCTTTATTGGCAACCTGGATCCAAACACAACTAAATGGTGAACTATTGACTCCTGAACATTTAAATTCAGCTTATCAAGGGGCCTTTGTAGTAACTGTTGTTATGACAGTTCTTGCCGTAATTCCAGCATGGTTCTTGAGTCATCATACAAAGTAGCCGCTCCGGTGGTACAGATGGTGTCCTGCAGTTAGACCGGTCTCAGCCAAGGTCTGATACCTCGATTTTGAGCTTTGCATCCGCAAATCTCAGAATCGTCTGTTGTGTAAGAACGAGGAACCATCGTTCTAACACAACTTGAACTGCTGGTCACCACCTGTACCACCTCCGCTTAGTCTTAATAAAAATATAAGTCCTCCCTAATTTATACAGATAAATTAGGGAGGACTTTTTAGTTGAAAAAACTATAACTAATTTAAAATGTCATGCTACATACTCAAATCAAACCATAATCTTGCGAATTAAACTTAGTCGTAGGTTGTTAGAAGTTCATCGCAGTAATAATGGCGTTAGAACGGTGGTTTTCCGTTCTTACACCATGGACGATTCTGAGATTTGCGCAAGCAAAGCTCAAAATCGAGTCTTCAGACCTTGGCTGAAGACGGTCCTACAGCGATGAACTTCTAACAACCGGAGACGGACACAACCTTTTTAATCATCTTTACGACCAAAATGAATGGCAGCTGATTTCAACATTAAGTTTCTAACCTTTACATCAATAAAACCAGCCTCATGATACATCTCAACAAGTTTAGAAATACTGACAAACTTATTGACCGAATCGTCCAGATATTGGTATTCATTCTTTCTAGAAGCAAACACTTTACCCATCATTGGCATGATTTTATTGAAATAAACTCCCCAGCCTAAACGGATCACTGGAGTCTCCACCTTAAACGCTTCAAGGCAAACAACTTCACCACCTGGTTTTAATACTCGATATATCTCTGATAATACTTTATTCGCATCAGGAACATTTCGTAATCCAAATCCAATCGTGACTACATCGAAAGTTTCATCTGGAAAATTCAAATTCATCGCATCCCCAGCCAACAATTCTACATTTTCTAATTTTGATTTAGCAACTTTTGATTGCCCGATTTTTAGCATCTCTTGGCTGAAATCCATACCTGAGATTTTGGCAGTTGGAAAGTTATTTCCTAAAAGAATGGTCCAATCGGCTGTCCCACAGCAGAGATCTAATATCCGTTTGGGATGGTTATTGATCATATTAGTAGCAGTATTACGCCATTTCTTGTGTGTACCTAAACTCATGATTGAATTTAATTTGTCATAATTCTCCGCAATTGAGTTAAAGGTATTCTCAACATCTTTTTCTGGAACTTTATTAGTTAATCCCATTATCTGACCCCTAATCTATATCTGTTTGACGACCATAGTATGTTAAAAATCTCGTACCTGATTCTGTAAGTCGATATTTTGAAACGCCGCCATTACCAGGTTGAACGATTGCAGAAATATTTTGTGCCCCTGTAATCACTTTTAAAAATGAACGACTGATAAATCCATGACAAACAGCCATAATTTTCTTATCGCCTTTCTTGGATATCTCCGTCATAAAGTCATCTACACGTTTATATACGTCTTCATAGTCCTCACCGTCATCGACATATTTTTTATATTCTGGGAATAAAAATTGGTTCTCATCAAATACTTCAGGATATTCAGACATCAATTCTGCCTCACTGGCACCATCCCATTTTCCATATCGAGCTTCGATCAATCGATTATCAACTTTAAGTTCATGAACTCCATGATTCAAAATTTCGGCAGTCTGCTTAGCACGGATCAAAGGACTAGTGTATATCTCATCAAAGTCTTCAATATTTATTTCCTCAGCTAAGTTTTGCGCCTGTTTAATACCAACATCATTTAAAGGTAAATCGGTTAAACCGCCATTAAGTCTCCCTTGAGAATTAGAATCAGTTTCCCCATGTCTCACCACATACAATTCAACCATAAAGTATATACTCCTAACTGTTTGTTAACGCTTAATCATTACTTTTTTAGTATTCCATTGTTGACATTAGTTTTCAACTTTATTATAGTTAAGAAAATTAAACAGTCCTTTAACATTGGTCCCGTGAGGCTAAAAAGGTTCACTTATGTCTTTTATTTCGTTTGCATACACACGGGATAGAGGACTTTTTTTTTGAGAGAGTGAAGCAAAACGTTTAGCTCTTGAGTATTACCTAGAATATTGATGATGGTGGTTTATGCCATTATCAATATCCGTAGTAAACGCAGAGAGCTGTTTTGCGTAGCTCGTTTTAGATAGAGAACGTTTCAATACAAAGTAAAAACAGGGGGATATTATTTTGGATACAAACGACAAGAAGTACCGAAATCCTGACGCGGTCATTGATTTATATGAGCGTCCACCTTTAGGTAGTTGGTGGTTATTATCACTACAGCACTTATTCTCAATGTTTGGGGCAACGGTCTTGGTTCCTTTATTGATCGGTTTAGATCCTGGTATTGCCCTATTTAGTTCTGGTATTGGTACTATTCTTCATATTCTAATTACTAAGGGTAGAATTCCTGCCTACATGAGTTCCAGTTTCTCATTTATCGTACCTAGTATCGCATTGATGAAAACTGCCGGCTATGCTGGTGTCGCACAAGGTACTATCGCTGTTGGTCTTGTCTACTTGATAGTCGCATTACTAATTGCCTTTATCGGTGCCGACTGGATCGACAAAGCTTTACCTCCGATCGTAGTTGGACCAATCATCATTGTTATTGGACTATCAGTTGCCGGAAGTGCTGCTGATAACGCTATGATGAATAGTGGTCACTATGACTTGAAATACTTCATTATTGCTATGATCACATTATTCTTAACTGTCTTATTCAATATGTATTTCAAAGGATTCTGGAGCAATATTGCGATCCTGCTTGGTATTGTTTGTGGGTACCTTATCTCAGTTGCTTTTGGTATTGTTGATTTCTCCAAAGTTGTCTCAACACCTTGGTTCCAATTACCAAACTTTGAATTTCCATTTATCAGTTACACACCTAAGAAAATTTATTGGGATGCCATATTGAGTTTCGCACCGATTGCCTTTGTTACTATGGCTGAACATCTGGGTCATATCATGGTACTTGATGAATTAACTCACAGAAACTTCTTCAAAAATCCCGGTCTACACAGAACATTGGCTGGTGATGGTACTGCTTCGATTTTCGCTGGTTTAGTTGGTGGTCCACCTATCACATCATATGGTGAAAACATCGGTGTTATGGCCGTTAATAAAATTTTCAGTGTTTACGTTATTGTTGGTGCCGCTGTCTTTGCTGCTTTGTTTGGATTCGTTGGTAAGCTTAGTGCCTTGATCCAAACGATTCCTGGACCCGTAATCGGTGGTATCAGTTTTGTCCTCTTTGGTGTTATTGCATCTAGTGGTTTAAGAATCCTAGTAGATAACAAAGTTGACTTTAATCAAAAACATAATTTAATGATCGCATCCGCTATCCTAGTTATTGGTATCGGTAATGCATACTTGAAGATCGGTACTTTCCAATTTACAGGTATCGGTGTTGCTACAATCGTTGGTATCGTCTTAAATCTTCTCTTACCTAAGAGAGCTTTATCCGAACAATAGAAACAAAAAAATCCATCTGAGAATTGATCTCAGATGGATTTTTTATATTCACTTTTAAATAACTATATTTTATAGATTTTGACCTTTTTCCCAAGTTGTCTTTGACAATAGTAAGCCATGCTTTACTAATTCATCAAATAATTTATAAGTTCTCTTAGAAATTTCATTAGCTGTTTCAATATTGTTCTTTGTTAAGAAGTCAGTAACATCTTTCTTACCTTCAACAGCAGCATCTGTAGCAGCAACTCTTGAACGGGCATATGATTGACAGCCATTTCTAAAGGCATTGATAGCTTCAACATATTCATGGAAGTGAGGCTCGATAAGTACAGACAAGGTCTTGTTCAACCAATAAACGTTGTGAACGTCAACTTCTTGTGTTGTATTCTTATAGTCTTCTGGAGTGTCGTTGGCATTTGCATAGAATGGAACATATGGTGCATATGCGAAGAATCCCATTGCGATCCATTGAACAGCAGCATGAGCTGCGTCAACGCCATTTCTAATTTGTAGAATTGATGAGATTTGGTTACGGTCCATAGCGATTGAACGATACTTTCTTTGTTCATCGGCTGTACCTGAAGCATATGTGCCGAATGGATCGTATGGTGTGCCGTTGTAATGTGATGATAGGAATTTTTGTACGTCTTCAATAGCAAGTTTCTTAGCAGGTTTGCGTGCTAATGGCATATCTTGGTCAGTTGGTTTTTGATCAGTTATTTCTGGATTGAATAATTTTTGACCATACCAAGTACGTGGAGTGTTGTAGTAAGCATCATCTTCACCTTGAGTTCCAAAGATCTCACGGAAGTTAAACTTGCCTGGTGTAGGATTCAATTGATATTTTTCAACAAATTCTACTAAGTCAGTAGCAACTAAGAAGTTGTCTGTATCACTTGGATCAATTTCTTGGATCAACGTTTGATTAGGAACAATTGCATATGTGTCTTCTGGCAAGCGCATTGCTGCCCAGTGGTGACCACCAACTATTTCTAATAACCAAACATCATCGTTATCGTTAAAGGCGATACTGTTACTTTCACCAGTACCATATTTTTCAATCAAAGAGCCAAGTCTTTCGACACCCTCTTTAGCACTCTTAATGTATGGCAATACTAATGAAACCATGGCTTCTTCATCAATACCATCGTGAACTAGTGGATCATATCCAAGTACACGAGCATTTGTAGCTGTAGTTTCAGTAGCACTCATACCAACGTTAAATTCATTAATACCTGATTCTTCCCATTGACCATCGCTTTGGTCAGCTTGTGGTGTACAAGTATAATGATATGCATGATCTGGTAGAGGTACGCTCACACCAGTTACAACTGATTTGAACGAAGCATTCTTTTGATCTTTAGCTTCATGGACGATATATCTAAGTGGATTGATTGGGCCATAACCATCTTGGTTACGAGCTACAATTGTGGAACCATCCATTGTTGCGCCTTTTCCTACTAATATTTCTGTACAATCGGAACTTTTCTTCATCATCTTGTTCCGCCTCCCTTACATCACCAGTATAGGATTATAATTTTTTAAGTAAAGGGGGTTGTGAAAAAAATAACTAAAAATATAGGCTAAAAAAGGCTTGAAATCTGATATCTACAATTGTACTACGCATTGATTGTTTGCTTTTTCTCAATACTCTCTAGTCGTGCCGTAAGATTGGCGATCTGCTTTTTAAGGCTGATACCAATATCAGTGTCGCCAACTGTTGTCCGCTTAACCGATTGTTCGATGACCCGTTTGGTAGAAACAACATCAGTCATATCGGCAATGGCTCTTTTTCTAGTTGTGAAAGGCTCATGTGTTACCAATTGGAATCCATAAGAATTGGACAGCAACGTATAACCACCAATACCGGTCGTCTTATGATAAGGTTTCGACATCCCACCATCGATCACAAAAATCTTACGATTGGCCATAATTGGCGAGTGACCTAGCTTGACCGGTGTGTGACCATTAACGATGTGACCATTTTCAGGATCTAGTCCAAATTCACTAAGCAATTCATCCGCAAACCATTCTTCTTTTCTCAATGAATAGTAGGGGTTTTTCACTTCATGGTGGGTTTGAACATCTTCAATAAAGTATCTTTCAAACGTCGTCATCGCACGTTTACCGAATAATGGGGACATTTTACCAGTCCAAAGATACCAAATAATATCAGAATTCAAACAATCAACTAATTTAGGTTTCTGGAATCCTTCTTTAAGTACTTTTTCAAAGAAATCGAATAGATCTTTCCCAGCATAAGTTTGACCATTAACTGTCCAACCTAGCATCTTACCTTCTTCATCAACTGGTACACAGCCGTGTAGCAATAAGTTTCCATTATATTTAAGATACATCGAACCATTATTCATCATGTAAGCCATGTGATAACGAAGTTTTGGTGCATCAATAAATTGTTGTGACAAGTCAATTAGGATCTTCTCTTCCTCATCCGTTAGCTTATACGGATCATCTGGGTCAACCAATTGGAAACAGCCGTCAACAACTGGATAAGTTTTCCCATCTATCTCAATTGTCTTTCGATCAAGACTCAGCTTATCTAACAACATTCTCTCTGACATTTGAAAATCAGGATTACGTTTGATAGTTTGACCTTCAAGTTTGAATTGCATAATAGCAATAGCTTGTTGGACACAGTTGTCATAGCAAGCATCATCATTGGGGATCTTAGCTCCAGTATCAGATTTTGGTTGGAATGAATTTAGCGGTTTGTAATATTTTTCAGCGAAATCTCGTAAATCACTTAGACCAATACCGTAATTAGTCAACAGGCGCAGATTATTATAACGGGCACTGATCCTGATCAAATTGGCCATGCAAAGTTTTGATCCAGCAGCACTACCGATCCATAGAATATCGTGATTACCCCACTGAAAGTCCAAGCTTCCCCAACGCTTCATCAAGTGATCAATGATATAGTCAGGATGTGGTCCACGATCATAAACATCACCAATAATGTGCAGATGATCAACCACTAGTCTTTGAATAGTATGGCAAGTTGAAATAATAAAAGAATCAGCCATATCAAGACGGATAATGCTTTCCATTACTTCATAATAATATTTATATTTAGCATTATCATTTGAATCCGCATAAAGTAATTCCTCAGTTATGTAGACAAAATCGTCTTTAATAGCTTTTCTAACTTTTGAACGAGTGTATTTACTAGAAGTATAGCGAAGCATTTCGATCAATTCATTAAAGGTATCAATATACCACTGTGACAAACTGCCCTCATCCGGCATCTGTTCCTTAGTCTGTCTCAAGATCTCTGTTGGATAATAGATCAAGAAGGCTAATCTCTTCTGGCTTTCAGCTGTCAGCCGACCAGTAAACAATTCGGAAATTTTCTGACGTGTATTTCCGGAACCATTCCGCAAAATATGGGCAAATTCATCATACTCACCATGAATATCACTTACAAAAGCCTCAGTTCCCTTTGGTAAGTTCAGAATAGCCGAAAGATTAATGATTTCTGATTTAATTTCATTACTGGTTGTGAATATTTTTTCCATAATTCCTAGTAGACCTCTTTCTAATGTAAGGGTTTCATACATTGATAATATGCAACAACTTGAACTATACCAAATATCAACTTGTTTTCCAAGTTTCACAAAATAAAATGCGTTAAAATATTAATTATGGAGGTATATTTATGAGCTTAAATATTGAATCATGCGTAACATTAAATAACGGTGTGAAAATGCCCCAATTAGGTATGGGTGTGTGGCAAGTTAACAACACTCAAGCATCACAATCTGTTCAATGGGCTTTAAAACACGGATACAAAGCCATTGATACAGCAAAACAATATGGTAATGAAAAAGGTGTCGGTATTGGGCTACAAAAAGGACTAGCTGACAATAACTTAAAACGTAAAGATATTTTCTTAACTACTAAAATTTATAATGGCGACCAAGGTTATGAATCAACTTTGAAACAATTTGAAGGACAGTTGAAGAACTTACAGACAGATTACGTCGACCTTCTACTAATCCACTGGCCAGTTGATGGTACTTATTTATCTGCTTGGAAAGCTCTAGAAGAAATCTATCGTCAAGGTAAAGCTCGCGCAATCGGAGTTTCAAACTTTAATATCACCAAATTACAAGATATTCTAAAAACAGCTTCCGTTAAGCCAGCCGTTAACCAAATGGAATTCCATCCCCTTTGCCAAGAGGAAGATATTAAGAATTTCTGTGACGAACAAAATATCTACTTAGAAGCTTGGTCACCACTAGGCAGCGGTACTGTTCTTAAAGATACCAGGCTTCAAAAGATTGCTGATAAATACAACAAGTCAGTTGCTCAAGTTATCCTTCGTTGGGACTTGCAACGTGATATTATCACAATTCCAAAGTCATCTCATGAGGCAAGAATCGAGCAAAACGCTGATATCTTCGATTTCGAGTTAAGTGAAGATGATGTAAATGAGATCAATGGTTTTGATCTTGATAAGAGAAGTCTTTGGTATGGTAGCTTTACATGGCATGGTAATCCCGATGGCTATCAAGATTCTGTTGAAGAGTGGGACGACTAATTTTTCCGCTATTGCCGCCTACGGGTACAAGTAATTTGTCTGCTGTGGACCGGTCCAAGCCTTGGTCTTGGACCTCGATTTTGAGCTTTGCTTTCGCAAATCTCGAAATCGTCTGTGGTGTAAGAAGGGAACCTTCTAACACCACCATCACTGCTGACAAATTTCTTGCGCCCTTCGGCTAAGATTTACTACATTCCTCATTTCAAACAATAATTAGTTAGGCATCCAATTTCTGGATGCCCTTTTTAGTGGAAAACAATCAAACAAACAAAACAGAATAAAAAATAATATCCATATTCAAATTAACATCTCCGGCCTCCGGCGGCATTAAAGACCCACACAAAAAGCCTGGAAGAGATTATCTTTCAAGCTTTTTTAATATTTTTTCATAAAAATGTCACCTAACGAACCTTCTCTAAAATTAATATTGCCAAGTTTTTCATCAACCATCATTCCAGTTAAATGTGACTCTGCAATCAGTTTTGGAAATTCTCGTGTACCGACTGCCAAACCAGCGATTGCCCACACTCTAGCATCCGTCACGTTACTATTAATAACTGTAACTTGTTGAATATGACTTTTATTACTGATCAAAGCATGTTTAACATCTGTTTTTTCCAATGTCGTGATTGCTGCATTTTGTAAATAATATGTAGCCGCTATTTGATCAGATACAGGTTTCATAATTGAAATCGTCCAATGATAATCGCTATCAGAAGTATTGATCAATGTATCGCTGCCATCACTGAATTTTACGGCAACAATTTCATTCTCCTTCAGTAATGGTTTGAGATATTTATTAAATCCTTCATCAATTATCCAACCTTTAATAAATTCTGTTGGATCATATTTACTCCCAAAGTTTGTACTGAAGTAGTGATGAGTCATTTGTTCCGCGATTACTGTTTGTGTGTAAATATCGCTGAATGTATCTGATTCGATCAGAGGTTTTTGGCTTCCCGATTGAAACGCTACAACTAGTGAGTCTTTTTTTAATGGTGAAAATTTCTCATCCATTTCTTTTAGGTATTTTTTTATATTTTCAGTTGCTACATTAAATAATTCTTTTACAGTTTCATTATTATCACGAGTAATTAATTTAATTGAATATTGATTATCTAATTCACCAATTTTACAGCTCAATGAATTATATTTTTCGGTCATAGGCAGTCTGCCTTTCTATTTAGAATTCTTGTTTGATTATACTTAAAAGTATATAGACCATTTATGAAGTTCCTATGACTAAAAATTGTTATAAGTTGGAATTTTTAAGCTTGTTTTAAGATTCCATTTTTAAAAGGTATTTCTCCTTCTTCTTGATCAAATAAAATACCAGTCAATTTAGATTTCCAGATCATCTGTGAGAATCTATCGATGCCAGCTGAAACGCCAGTTTTGGCCCAAACATCAGCATCTACTAATCCGGCACTAAAAATGGTAACTTGTTTAATTTTACTAATTTCATTTTTATCATCGATCATTTCTGAAGTTGCTACGGAACCATTTTTCAAATAATATCCTGCCGCAATGCTTTGAAAATCACTCGGGTCTTTAATGCCAATTTCCCAAAAAAAGTCGGCATCTTTTCTTGTAGCAACTTTCATATCTCCACCACTGTTAAGTGAAATGCCACTGATCTCAGAGTTATTCAACAAAGGACGCAGATCTTTTTCAAATATCTTTTCGATTACCCAACCTTTAAGCAATCCTGAAGAGTCATTCTTAATTTCCAAACTGCTTTCAGCTTGTACTCCTCTCACTTCATCAGCCAATTTAGCCTGAGCAAAAACTGCCTGAAAACTATCATAATCACGCAACGGATCAATACTGCCTCGTTGCAATTTACTTATTAAGGAATCAGTTCTAAATGGATAAACACCATCAACTACTTTCGCTAAATCTTGTTCGATGGCAAAACATGTGTGATTAAAAATATCCTGAGTGATCCTGTCATAATTTTTAGTAGCCAATTTTATCGTAAAAGGAACATCCAATATTTCTATAATTCGGCTTGGAAAATAATATTTAGTTTCTGACATAATAATCAACTCGCCTTCAATTTTTAGTTTTGGCGATTATATAAATTAAATGTGACTTTTTTGTGACTAGAGCTTAAAAAAAACAGCTCCCACTTTCGCAGGCGCTGTTCTGAACACATCTATATAAATTTAAAAAATCAAACTAGTCGTAAGGTCTGAGAATATTTACCAGCTGTGAGAGTGGCGTTGCGGCTTTAGCCGTTACACCACCGGACGAGCTTAAAGACTTGCTTAGCAAGGCTTCAAGCCGAGGTACCAGACCAAGGCTCAGCCCGTCCCGCACAGCAGGTAAAAATTTTCAGACCCGGAGACGGCCACAAAACGTATTAACTATGAAACTTTTTTTCACCTTGAGGATTCAATAAAATATTAAGTAAAATTGCGGCAAAACTTCCGACAACTAAACCATTATTTAAAATAGTTTGTAAACTTGATGGCAAGATATGTAACAAAGTTGGTTGAACAGTAACACCTAATCCCAAACCAATAGCCACAGCCATGATCAACAAATTATTGTTATCCATTCTAACCTTGGTTAACATCTTGATACCTTCAGCACCAACGGTACCGAACATGATCAACATTGCTCCACCTAAAACTGATGTTGGGATCAAGGTAGCAATTGCTCCAACCTTAGGTATCAATCCTAGTAATATTAGTAGAAAAGCCGAGAAATAAACTGGCTTATTCTTCTTAATGCCTGACAATTGAACGATAGCAACGTTTTGAGAGAAAGTAGAATATGGGAAGGTATTAAAAATTCCACCCAAAATTGCAGCGATACCTTCAGAAGCATATCCGTGTTGCAGATCTTTCTCATTCAATTCACGTTTAGTGATTTCAGCTAATGCGTAATAAACACCAGTTGATTCGATCATACATGTTAAAGCAGCCAAAATCATGATAAGAATAGAAGACCATTCAAATTTTGGAGCTGAGAAATAAAATGGAATTGGGATTTGGAACCAATGTGCATCATGAACACTTGAGAATCCCATTGTACCCATAAATCCCGCCATGACTGAACCAACGACGATCCCAATCAAAACAGATATTTGTTTAATGAAACCTTTTCCTAAGATATTTATCAAAACAATTATCAAGGCCGTCGTAAATCCTAAGATTAGATCAGTCGCACCACCAAAGCCCTTAGCCGTAGCATCGCCACCACCAATATTTTGGAAAGCAACTGGTATCAAGGTAAATCCGATCAACGTTATCAAAGAACCAGTTACAACTGGAGGAAAGAAACGCTTTAATTTTGCGAAGAATTTCGATATAACAAGGATAAAAATTCCGGCAGCAATAATACCACCATACATATAGGCAATTCCGTAATGATGTCCAATATTTTGTAACGGCGTTACATACTCAACCGCAGACCCAAGAACAACTGGTAATCCAATACCCGTCATAGGTGTACGTTTAATTTGAAGTAAAGTAGCAACCCCACACATAAAAATATCGACAGAAATTAAATAAGTCATCTCTGTCGCGGAGAAATTTAGAGCCGCACCAATTAAAATCGGTATTAAAATATCCCCAGAATACATTGCTAAAAGATGTTGAAACCCTAATAGAAGATTCTTCAAAAATGAATCTTCCGAATCATGCACTTTTAAGTCCATATCTATCCTCCTAATAATTACACAAATTATAGCATTTTTTCAGAAAATATATAACATGGCCTTGATAAATAAGAGTTTTTTTCTTCATTGGTTTGGACCTTTTGTGATAGAATGTTCTATCGTATGCAAAAGAGGAGGACTTATATAATATGAAGAAGAATCATTTGGATGACGCATGTACAACTATTTTAGTTGGTAAAAATGCTAGTTTGGATGGATCAACAATGATCGCCAGAAACGATGATACTTTTCTTCCAGTTTCACCACACAACTTCGTTTTAAACCCAGCTGTTAAGGGAGAAAAAAATCGTACTGTTAAGTCATGGCTTAATAAATTTGAAGCACCTATCCCTGAAAATGGATATTCATGGCCTGCCGTTCCTAATGTTGATTACAAATCCGAAGGTTATTATGACGAAAGTGGTATTAACGGCGTTAACGTTGCTATGTCTGCCACAGAGAGTACTTATGGTAATGAACGTGCCTTATCATGTGACCCACTAGTTAAAGATGGTATGGATGAAGATGTTATCGTCAGAATGGTTTTACCATTCGTAGATTCAGCCATTGATGCTGTTAAGCGTACCGGTGACTTGATCAAAGAATATGGTTCACCAGCCGGAAATTCAGTTTTATTCAGTGACAAAGATGATGTTTGGTATATGGAAATAGTTACTGGACATCACTGGGTCGCTCAAAGAATCCCTGATGACAGTTATGCTGTTGCCGCTAACCGTGTTTCAATTCAACAAGTAGACTTCAATGACCCTAAACAATTTATGTGGTCAGACGGAATCCAAGAATTCGTTGAAAAAAATCATTTAAATACTGACAAAACTGGCTGGAACTTCCGTCACATTTTTGGTACTGATAATGTTAAAGACCGTCACTACAACACACCACGTGTTTGGTTTGGTCAAAGATATTTCAACCCAGAAATTGAACAAGATCCAGAAGATGGTGAACTACCATTCATTATGAAGACAGATCACAAGATTTCTGTTGAAGATATCGAATACGTTTTAGGCTCACATTATAATGAAACAAAATTCGACCCATTCAGTCCTGATTCCGCAAACGATGATAAATATCGTTACCGTCCAATTGGTTTGAATCGTACTCAAAACTCACATGTTCTTCAAATCAGAAATGATGTGCCTGAAGAAGTAGCCGCTATTATGTGGTTATGTGTTGGTTTCCCTTCATTCTCACCATATATTCCCTTCTATACAAATATGAACGACACTGCTAAGAGTTACCAAGATACATCAATGACCTTTGAATTTAACAATTCATACTGGATGTATAAAGGACTTTCAGCTTTAGTTGAATCTCATTACAAGCATTTTGTTGAAGATGACACTGACTACTTGACTGAATTAAACGAAAAATTCCGTGCAAGTATCATTGAAACTGACAAATTGTCAAAAGAACATTCTGGTGCAGAATTAACACAATTCTTAACTGACAGAAATCAAAAACTCGTTGCTGAAACTGAAGACAAGACAAAGAAACTTTATGGTGAACTATTCACTAAAGCTATCAACATGTCTAAACTAACTTTCAATATGGATAAAAACTTATAAAATAATCACACGTTTCGGAAAAGTCCGAAGCGTGTTTTTTTATTTTTTGAACAATTAAACCTATAATCAGTTTAATCAAAAAAATAATGAACCATTTCTGCGGTTGCATGTATAATATTGGGTATGAGTTTTTAGGAGGAAATTATGGAAGAAAGTAAGTCGCTTGCCAAGAAGACCTTGAGAAAAGGATTTCTTCTTGCTTTCACTGCATCTATGGTTTGGGGTGTTTCCGGTGCCGTTCAACAGATCGTCGCTAAAGATGCCAATATCCCTGCCATGTGGTTTGTCGGTACTAGAACTACTATTGCTGGAGTGATCTTATTGGTCATTTCACTATTCGTTCTACCAAAAAAGGAGTTTTTCTCGATCTTTAAATCGTGGAAAGATACCTTAACTTTGATAGCCTTTTCCGCTTTTGGATTGTTTGCCAATATGTATACATTCTTTTATGCGATTCAAACTGGTAACTCTTCAACCGCTACGATTCTGCAGTATTTATCACCATTATTCGTTATGGTCGGAGCAGTCTTATTTACACACAAAAAAGTTCTAAGAATTGACGTTATTTCATTTGCACTAGCTCTATTAGGTGTTTTCTTATTAATTACTAGAGGAGACTTTGGACACCTCTCAATTCCTTTCGTATCAGTACTTTGGGGGATTGGTAGTGGTATTACAGCGGCACTTTACATCGTTATACCACAACGCCTTATTGCTAGACATAACGGTCTACTAGTTACCGGCTGGGGAATGCTTGTCGCAGGACTCATTTCGAACTGTTTTACACCGATCTGGATTAATCCCCCTCACCTGTCAACTAAGAGTATACTAGGTGTAGGTGCTGTTATTCTGCTTAGTAATGTTATTGCATTCTTGTTGATGGTTTTCAGTACTAAATACACTACAGCCGCTACAATAAGTATCACCGATGCGGTGCAACCATTCACCACCTTAGTATTGAGTGTCATATTCCTTGCATATAGCGTCAATTTTGTCGAAATTATCGGTTCAATAATTGTTGTCTTCGCTATTTACATTCTAAACAGGTACGATACCAACACAAACTGATAAGGAGGTCACACCAAGTTATGAAAATTTTTGCTTATGGAATTCGTGATGACGAAAAGCCATCTATGGAAAAATGGGAGAAAGAAAATTCAGATGTAGAGGTAGATTATACCGATCAATTGTTGACGCCAGAAACAGCTAAATTAGCTGATGGTGCCAACGGTGTAGTTACTCTTCAAACAACGCCTTACGAGAGAGGTGCTCTGGAGGTTCTAAAGGAACAAGGTATCCAATCTATTTCTATTCGCAATGTTGGTGTTGATAATTTTAGTTTCAAAGATCTAAATGAATTAGGATTTAAGTTAACCAACGTACCAGTTTATTCGCCAAATGCTATCGCTGAACATACGATTTTATTAATGGGACGCCTATTACGTCGTGTTCCTGAAGTCGATGTTAAATTCGATAACGGTGACTTTACATGGGCACCAACAATCGGTAAAGAATACCGTGAACAAACAGTCGGTGTTATCGGTACTGGTCATATTGGCCGTGTCGTTATAAAAATCTTGCAAGGATTTGGTGCTAAAGTCATCGCCTATGATGTCTATCACAATCCTGATATTGAAAAACAAGGACTTTACGTAGATTCTCTTGAAGATATCTATAAACAATCTGATGTCATCACCTTGCATGTTCCATTATTCGACAGTAACAAACATATGATCAACGAATCAGCTATCGAACAAATGAAAGACGGTGTCTTCATCGTCAATTGTGCACGTGGTGAATTGATCGACACTCAAGCTTTGATAAAAGGTTTGGATGACAAGAAAATCGCCGGTGCCGGACTTGATGTATTAGACAACGAAAACAGAGTCTTCGGTAAAGTATGGGGCAGCATTGATAACTTGCCAAGTTCAGATATTAAGAATTTAGCACAACGTTTAAATGTTATAATCACACCTCACAATGCCTTTTATACTGAAACAGCTGTCCATAATATGATCAAGATTTCCTTTGATTCTAATAAAGCCTTGATCGAAGGACAAACACCAGATACCTTAATTAATACAAAATAATAATAAATAGAAGTAGTACGACGAATTGTCGTGCTACTTTTTTTGTGCGTTGTTTTTCGCTGAAGAGTTTGAGTAATTCCACCTGTTAATCGAGTAGGAGGTAAATTAATTACCGACCTCTCACACCACCGTACGTACGGTTCCGTATACGGCGGTTCATTAATTTAAGCATTCTTAATAGACTGGAGTTTCTTGGACATATTCATTAGTCCTAGAGA
>NZ_RHOR01000008.1 GCF_003946625.1 Companilactobacillus kedongensis
CTTTAATTTTTTAATGTTTGGCTTCGACACCTTCATTTTAAAACTATTGGGGGCTTTTTCGTATAACTATTAACGCCCACCCGCATAGCGGGTGGTTTTTTGTTTCGCACGCTTACGCGCACTCAACTGGGCCTAAAGGCATAATAAAAAAAGCCTCCAGAAATTCTGGAGGCTTCGGATACGTTGCTTGAGGGGAAACACGGTATCCAGTTATTGCGGGTTTTACTTCCCTTACCTGCCAGGCTTGGGAAGTTAAAACTTCGTATTATTGGCCCATGTATCCGTGAAGAAGTAATTATTCATTGGGTGATGATCGATTTGACTTGGATCAGCATTCTTATCCTTATAGAAATTCTTCAAATGTTTATCCAACATTAGCCAACCACGCCATCCCATATGGATAGTATCTTCAGCAATGTAATTTTTATTCTTAACATCAGTTAGATCAACGATGTCATTAAATCCTTGTGACTTCAACTGATAAGTTATCTTCTTATCAAAGTTGATCAAGGCACTCTCTGGCATCCCAGTATACTTGACCCACTTAGGGTTAACTGGCTGAATAACAAACATTACTTGTACATGATTTTGCTTAAACATATACAGCAAGGCTTGAAAATCATTATATTCAGGAGAATGCAGATAATCGGCATGCGTATGAGAGTCTTTATATTTATAAATTTGTTTTATCAATTGTCTCTTATAAAATGAATCGCCGATTTGTAGATCATTTTCACGAGAGTGACTCTTGGCCATCTTACCTGCCAATTTGTTTAATTTCTTATAATCATAATCATCAGGTAATTTTGAAGATGCCTTATCAATTTTTTCTTGATGATCATTCATAAAGGCCGTTCCAAATAAATTGTCTTGGCTTTTAAGACTCATTCTGGTGAAGTGCTTAATGTAAAAACGTTGTAGCTTAGTAATTTTTTGACCATTGGCAATTCTTTGAAGGGCTTGATTTTCAATTGGTCCTTCTTTGATATCTAAATCAATGGCACGACGAGCAACGTATTCATTCATTTCCTTATTCCCATGATCAGCGTTTAAAATGAATCCACTTAATTGCAATGGTGATAAGAAATATTTAAAAGCATCTGATGGAACACCCTTTTTAGTAAACCACTGTGGTGAAATAATAAAGACAGCTTTTTTATCTTTTAAATTCGACATCCCATTAACATTAAAGGCTTGGGTTAAAGAGGCTGTTCCGGGATTTCCCAGTAAGAAGGGTTTATTTTTCCAGTGATACTTTTGTGCCATGGAAGATGGATGGAATGGATCCATTCTGGAAAGTTCAGATGATCCAATAATAGGAATGTAGTTTTCTTTTTCAGCCGCATTCTTTACATCCTCTCCCTTTAAAACTCTAATATCTAGAGAGGTAGACGCCTGATCTATTTTTGTCGGTGTGATTGTCTTAAATTTGATCGGTGTCCACAAAAGCAATAACAAGGCGACAGCTGCAACTATTACAGGTCCAAAAGTCATCCACAACTTTTTTTTCATAGTTTATTCCAATTCTGCTACACGTGCGGAAATTTTGTTGACAGTTGACCATTGTGAACGATCAAACTCTGATACGGGAACTTGAATACCGAATTCATCCTGTAATGTTACTAGTACTTCGACTGTTGCCATTGAGTCTAAAATTCCATCAGCGAATAGATCTTCATCTGGGTCGCTGCCGACATTATCCAATCCTGTTACATCTTGTAAAATACTAATGATTTTTTCTTCTTTTGTGTCCATAATTGTTCTCCTTTATTAGAACCATAATTTATCTAAAAATCCTGAGAAAATCAGAAAACTGAAGCAAACTACGTGGAAAGTTAAAACAATTGCGAATGCTTTAGTAAATTT
Source organism: Companilactobacillus kedongensis (assembly GCF_003946625.1). Taxonomy (GTDB): domain Bacteria; phylum Bacillota; class Bacilli; order Lactobacillales; family Lactobacillaceae; genus Companilactobacillus; species Companilactobacillus kedongensis. The sequence continues at coordinate 1,867 of NZ_RHOR01000008.1, forward strand.
GTTACTTGGAACCTGTTTACGATGCTTCTTTTTAAATCTCAACCAAGCATCATTTGTGATCATAGCTGTGGCGTGAAAAATACCATAAACGATGTAGTACCAAGTTTCACCATGCCAGAATCCCATGATTAGAAACAATGTAATATAACCAATGTTGGCCATCGTTATTCTGCTTTTGATCAATTTCTTTTTCATCATAAAGAACATCAAACGCATATAGATGAAATCTCTGAACCAGAAAGATAAAGTCATATGCCATCTATTCCAGAAATCTTTAATGTTAACTGACTGGAATGGACGCTTGAAGTTCATTGGTGTATTCACACCCATGAAATTACTGATTGCGACGGCAAAGAGTGAATATCCTGCAAAGTCAAAGAACAAGTACATACTGTAAACATACATGTAGGCCAATAAAGCCCATGATAATCCTAGTGGAGTTTCACCTCTATACGATAGTGCCAAGATTGAAACCTTTGGCAACAACAATGTACCGAAGAAATAACCAATGATAAATTTATAAACTAGTCCGAGCATCAACTTATTAGTTCCGCCCTTTAACATTTCCATATATTTATCACGACTAGGAATATTTAAAACATCTTTTTGAAAACGTGGGAATCGATCGATCGGTCCAGAAGAAATTGTTGGGAAGAAGAGAATAAATCTCAAAAAGTCAGTTACCTTAATTTCTTTAATGGCCCCGTCACGAATTTCCATAATCATCTCAACTGATTTAAAGGTTAAATAACTGATACCTAAAAATCCGAATAGTGAGATCGTTGCGTTATGTAATAGGGGATTTATTTTGACAAATACCAACGGTACAATTGCCAAAATAACTGATAAAGTAAAGATCCAGAAACTATTTTTATTGTTTTTATTGGTTCGATATTTCAAATATGAGAATACAACCAACATCTCTAATAGAATATAGAAAATCAGCGAAATACCCTGTAAAGACTTATCTCCGAAGAAAGTAATCGACAAAATGATCAATGTTGCAATGGATTCATACCATCTAAAGCGTTTGCCGAAATACAATCCGATCATGATTGGAAGAAGTAATACGATCAGATAAAGAAAGTAAGCTGGGCTGCTGTATGGTGTAATATTATGCATTAACTTTGCCCATCAAAGCCTTACGATCAATTTTTCCATTACTACTGATCGGTAATGTTTCAACAAATTCCAATACGTTTGGAATCATGTAATCCATTGTTGTCTTCTTCAATTCTTCTTTGATCTGGAGATTAAGTTGTTGTTGGTTGAGTTCTTTGAACTCATTCTCTAAAACAATGTGAGCAATGATCTTGCTGACTTGTTTCTTATTGTTGTAAAGCGGCACAGTGCAGGATTGCTTAACTTGCGAAAGATTACCCAGTAGTGAGTCGATCTCTTCAAGTTCGATCCGATAACCGTGCATTTTAATTTGAAAATCAGTCCGGCCTTTGTAGAAAAGCATTCCGTCTCCAGATTCACTGACCATATCGCCCGTATGATAGTAAATTCTGTCATCGATCTCTTCAAAAGCACGTTCTGTTTGTTGTGGATTATTTAAATATCCTTTGGATACATCAGGCCCACTGACTAATAATTCACCAGTTTGATAACCATTGGCCTCATTCACCGCATTGTCTAAGAAATGATGCATATTACCTTTTATATAACCAATTGGTAAACGATCATATTTAACTAAAAATTCTGGAGTGATCTGAACTGAAGTTATCGCAACAGTATTCTCAGTTGGTCCGTATGTATTGTAAAGCTTAGCTTTAGGAAATCTCTTGAGTAATTTCTGAGCTGTAGCATGAGTTAATTCTTCACCACAGAAAATGAATTTATGAAGATTTTGAACGTTTTCGTGATTGAAGTTTCTAAACAAAAGACACATTTCAAAGAATGATGGTGTTGAGATCCATGTATCAAAGTTTGAATTTAAAATGGCATTTTCTAGTTTTCCAAAATTCTTTGTTGTATCTTTATCGACTATATCTAGTGTCGAGCCACTCACAAGACCTGGATAGATATCAAAGACTGATAGGTCAAATGAGAATGGTGCTTGCAACATGAGTTCATGATTATTGTCATAATCAAATTCTGCACAAGCCCAATCGACAAAGTCGAGTAAATTGTGAGTAGTAATTTGAACACCTTTAGGAGTACCAGTAGTTCCAGAAGTAAAGATGATATAAAAATTATCTTTATCACCGATGCTTAATGCAGAGTCATAGATATTGTTATCAGAGTGCATTGCTTCTTCTATCTCTGCTTTAGAAACCATCGGAGTGTCGATATTGAAATCCTCAACTTCACTCCAATTCAGAACTAATGCTGGATGTGCAACTGAATTAATTTGAATGATTCTCGATGGGTCAGAGGCGTCATCAACAGGAATGTATGGATGTCCAGCTTTAATAGCACCCAGGAACATAACCAACATTTCAAATTGTTGACCACCATAGATTATGATGGGACTTTTCTTTGGTAAAAATTTGCCCTGCAATAAATTAGCGATTCGATCTGATTCTTGGATCAATTCTTGATAAGTTCTTTGTTCTGAACCGTTTTGGTAACAGATACCTTTAGGATCTCTTACCGCAGATTCAGTAATTCTTTCGATTATTTCATTCATGTGTTTCCCCTTCTTTCTAGCTAGAACTCGTTATAAATAAATTTGGCGCTACCTACCCCGCTGTATCCGTAGATATATAGGAGCAATAGGAAAATGAAGAAATAGGCAACGGTTTTGATAACGAAAATCGTAGCTGGCTTTTTTAAAAAAATAAACAAATTATTTTTCATAATCTACACCTTTCGGAAGAATCTCTTTCGACAAACTACCCAATCATTCAAAAACACTGTGTTCAATCAAAGTAAATTAGTACAATCTGGCAGTGATTAATATTTATTTACTTGATTTATAATCATTATAATAAAAAGGCCTCTTATAAAAGAGGCCTTTTTTGTAAACAAAATTTGCGGTTTTTGACGCATTCTTAGTCTCTCTAGGGATTTTATTGTTATTTGTTTAAACAAATAACTTTAGTATTATTTAATTGAGGTACTTCTTGTTACATCCTCACTTCTATTCAGATACCTAAATCCCCAGTTCAATTTAATCAGAATGCTTAATTTGATCTTGATTAATGTCGTGTCACAAACTAATACTCACCTCTAGGTGATATTCCCCAGTCTGCTAACCTCGACAAGAACAATTCTATCCAATTACCATCTAATTACAAGCTTGTTGACAATACGGCAACCCCATGAAATCAGCATTTTCAATACTTTTTTACTATTTTCAGCAAATGCTTTTCGCTGTTAAACGTTATTAATAAAGAACTTTGGTCCAATTATTGATCTCTTTGAACCAGCAACTATGCGAAGCTAAATTTAACGCAAAAAAAGAGGACACGTTTTCCGTCCGTGTCCTCATATGTAGAAAGCAACTTATGCAAATTTATTAATCTTTAGGAATAACTACACCCTTTTTAAGGATCAGGTTTCCATATAGAGCTGTTTCACCAGTTTGAATAATTGCGAAACACCCTTTGGAATACTCGTAGAAATTCTGTCTTTCAATGGTTTTAATATTGTATTTTGGAAAAGCGTCTCCGATATCCTTCTTGTATGTGTCCCAAATATCTGGACGAGGATCTCCTTTTACAGTTTCCATTAGAATGGCTTGATAGTCTGAATATGTATCAAGTGGCATCAACTTGAGGATTCCTTCCAATAGCGTTGGAACTCCTAGCCCATCGGCACGAATAACACGATCGTTATTTGTCAAAGCAGGATAGTTTCCATCAGCTAAGAGGATCTCATCTCCGTGTCCCATTTCCATAAGACATTTAACTAACTCTGGAGATAATTCCTTAGGAATATTGTTTAACATATTTTAAGCCTCCTTTTGTTCCCAATAAGATTCAATTTCTTCCAATGACTTACCTTTTGTCTCAAGAACATATTTATGAATGTACCAAACGGCAAATAGTGATAAGGCAGCGAAGAAGTAGAAAATATTAATTCCGATTGCTTCCAAAATGATAGGGAAAACTAATGAGAATAAGGCATTGAATAAATATTGTGTAAAGGTGATAACACCCATTCCCAAGGCTCTAGCCTTTAGAGGAAGAATTTCTGGAACATATGACCAGAAAACAGGTCCTAAACCAAAACCAAACATAAATACATATAGGAAGATCGAAATGACGGCGATGGTAGCATTATTTGACCAAATACACATGGCAATGGCAGGTAATACTTGACCACCCAAACTAATTTCAAGTAATTTCTTACGACCTAAACGGTCAATAAATGGTAGTGATACTAAGGTTGAAATAACCAAAGCTGCACCAACACCAAAGTCAGCAATGATACTTGCATGTGCTAATCCCAAATTATGGAAAATCTCTGGTGCATAGTAAACGGCAGCATTGATACCTGTAAATACTTGGAAAGCTGTTAAGACGAATAACAAAGTCAATACTGGTCTAAACTTGCCGAATAATTCACCTAAACCGGCTTCTTTAGTTTTTAAACTGTTTTGAACATCTTTAATTTCATCTTCAACTTCTTGATCTGTAACACGAACTTTTTTAAGGACCTTTCTAGCTTTATCAATTTGTCCATCTCTGATAAGCCAACGTGGACTTTGAGGACTGCACATCATACCAACTGTAAAGATGACAGCTGGAACAACTCCAAGTCCTAATGTCCAACGCCATGCATCGTTTGCTAAGTTATAAGCACCAACACCATAGGCACCTAAGATACCGATGTTAACACTTAGTTGGTAAAGCGATGACATTAAACCACGAATGTTTTTAGGAGCTAATTCTGATAAATAAATCAATCCATACATATTAGCAATACCTGCAGCAACACCCAGTACCAATCTAGCAAACATTAAGAATGCCGTTGATCCAGCAATTGCTGACATAATACTACCAACAATAAAGACAATACCTCCGACGATTAAAACATTACGCCGTTCAATTTTCTTTTCGAGAGCTGTAAAGACAACGATTGATGGTAAAGCACCAAATAGAAGGAAACTTACAACCAATCCTTTTTCCGCAGCGTTCAAGCCGAATGCATTAGTGATTGATGGAAGTGCCAAAGAGATAGCACCTGAATCATAACCATAAAGTAATCCGGCAAACCCGCCTAAGATAGCAAAGACATAAACTATGGGTGCAGTTTTCATCTTCTTTTCTGTATCTTGGACTTCTTCCATGATTTGACCCCCCTAACTAGCAATTTCTTTCTTCAAAATTTTGGTAAAACCGTCGATTCTACTATTCAATTCATCTGAATCCATAGCTTGTGGGGTTATTATTCTAGTGTCAAAAGAACTCTTAACAATACTTAAACGCTCAGCATCGTCTTTGAAATATCCAAGTGCTTTATATTGAGCTAGTACATTACCTGTAACACTGGCCTCAGTTGGTCCTGTTTGAATTTCTTTCTTACAGAAGTTAGCCGTTAATTGTACAAGTAATCTATTTTTGATCCCACCTCCAAACATATAAATTCGTTTAATTTCTTCATTAGTAATACTTTCAAGATTGTTGATCGTATCGCGATAGCTTAGAGCTAAACTTTCGAATACGATTTGTAGCAATTCGCCACGGGAATTTGGAAGTTTTTGATCAGTTTCTTTTAAGAACTTCATGATTTTTTCTTCCATATTACTTGGAGTGGCAAATAATGGATCATTTGGATTTATATAACTACCGATATGTTCAGCACTTTCAGCTTCGTCAACCATCTTACTGAATTCAACCATTTCACCTTCGAATGACCATTCCTTTTGAAGCTCCTGAACTATCCAAAGTCCAGTGATGTTTTGGAGTAGACGATTTCCACCGTCAAAGCATCCCTCATTAGTTAAACCGGCTTCAAAGGCTTGTTCAGTTACAACTGGTTTATCAGTCTGCTGACCAACGATCGACCATGTACCACAGCTGATAAAGGCAACATTTTTAGCTTCTTGACTTGAAATAGGCAATGAATAAACTGCAGCGCCTGTATCGTGTCCAATTCCATTGATAACTTTAATGTCAGAATCCAAATGTACTTCTTTGGCAATATCCGGCAATACACTACCTAGAACATGTCCACCACGTTGTATTTCTCCGAACCATTCTTTCTTAAAACCTAAACGGTTAAAGACATCATCGCTTAATTCACGACTGGCTCCATCTAGAAGCCCACTTGTTGAAGCAATTGTAAATTCATTAGACTTAACTCCGCTGAAGAAGTATTCTACCAAGTTCGGCATGAACATGATATTTGCGACTTCATCTTTTAGATATGAATGTAAGTTCATATCAGCGAATAATTGGAAGTTAGAATTAATTAAATTAGGTTGTACACCAGTTAAAGCAAACAATTCTTTAGGCGTAAGTTTTTCATAAAGTTTATTTTCAAACTCTTCTGTTCGTGTATCACGATAACTATGAGGAGTTAAAAGCATCTTCCCATCATGACCTACTAATCCATAATCGACACCCCAAGTATCAACACTTAAACTATCGATTTTTTTAAGATCACGTTGGGCGATCATCAAGCCGTATTTGATTTCTTGGAATATTTTTAGATAATCCCAATATAGTGAATCGGTCAATTCTATCGGTTGATTAGAAAAACGGAACTGTTCTTTCAGTTCCATTTTTCCATCTTCTAAAGATGCTGAAATTATTCTTCCTGAACTTGCACCTAAATCAACCGCGATTACATTTCGTTTCATTAGATACACATCCATTCATATTAGTCGTATAGTGGTCCAAATGCTTTACATGCATTAAAGTCTGCAGCTTCAAGATTAGCTGTACCAAGTGAAGCCCATGAACGTGGTCTGAAGATCTTGTCTTCGTCAACGTTATGCATATTGACTGGTATACGTAGAACAGATGCTAATGTGATAAGGTCGGCACCAATGTGACCGTAACTGATTGCACCGTGGTTTGCACCCCAGTTGTTCATTACGTCATATACTGACTTGAATGCGCCTTTACCAGTTAGTTTTGGAACGAAGAATGTTGAAGGCCAGCCCGGATCAGTACGTTTGTTGACAGCATCAAAGACATTTTCTGGTAAGTCAACAGCATATCCTTCAGCGATTTGTAATTCTGGTCCAACACCCTTAACAAGGTTGATACGTGACATTGTTACAGGCATACCTTCTGGTCCACCCTTTGTAACATAGTTACTTGAGAAACCACCGCCACGGAAGTAGCCGATATTTGCAGGGATCCAACGTGTATCTTTAAGGTTTGCTTTAGCTTCGTCTTCTTCTAGATCATAGAATGGTTTGATAGCTGGCTTGCCATCGATCTTCTCATCACCTGTAGCATCAAGTGTTTGAGCACCTGAGTTTGATAGGTGTAAGAATCCGTTCTTTGCAAGACCTGTTAACTTAGTTCCAGTAACTCTTTCAACAGCGTCTGCACTCCAGAATGTACGTACATCAGCAAAGATTTGAGGTGTATTTGTTAGTAAGTAGTTGAATAACATTGATGTTCCATTCAAACTATCATTTTCAGTAGCAAATACGTGTGGTGCGTGAATTCCATTCCAGTCATATTGTGAATTCATCATTGTTTCCATGTAGTCACCATTAGGGAAGTGATCAGTCCATTGACGTTGACCTTGGAATCCAGCAGCGATTGCGTAGTGTCCTTCTGACTCTTCTTTGTAACCTAACTCTTCAAGAGTTGTGTTACCATCCATCAAGTCTTTAGCAATCATGTACATCTTGACACATTTTTCTAGTTGAGCTTCTTTTTCTTCATCAGTAAATTTATTAGGATCATCTTCGTTATATACATCTGGTCCAACTGGTGTATATTCTTTAGCCCATGCAAGAGCCTTCTTGAATTCTTCTGGATCGTAGATCTTTTCGTCCCAACGACGAACGATTTCTGACATATCTACGTATTCATTACGCATACCTAAGTAGTCTTGGAAGAAATCAGCATCTGTGATTGATCCACCAATACCCATGGCAACATTACCAATTGATAGGTAAGCTTTATTGTGCATAATACCTGTAGCGAAAGCAGCTTTAGCAAAGCGAATAATCTTTTCTGTGACGTCATCAGGGATTGACTTGTCATCTGCATCTTGTACATCTTTACCATAAATACCGAATGCTGGGATACCCTTTTGAGTATGTGCAGCAAGAACAGCAGCTAGGTAAACAGCACCTGGACGTTCTGTACCATTAAAGCCCCAAATAGCATGAGGTAAGTTCTTGGACATGTCCATTGTTTCACTACCGTAGCACCAGCAAGGTGTAACAGTTAAAGTACCACAAACATTTTCTTTATCAAATTTTGCTTTTGCCATAGCAGCTTCATGTACGCCACCAATTGTTGTATCGGCAATAACAGTTTTAACAGGAGTTCCATCTGGATATTTCAATGTGCTTTCAATCAACTTAGCAGCTGATTTGGCCATTTCCATTGTCTGATCTTCAAGTGATTCACGAATACCACGTCTACGGCCATCAATCGTAGGACGGATACCCAATTTAGGAAATTCAGTTTTTAACATAATGTAAACCCTCCAATTTTTGTGTTTGTACTTCATCCACGCCTAGAGTATAAAACGCTTACATTACCTCAATCAATGAGTTCCAACACTTTTGAATAAAGTGCATAAATTAGTCAGATAAGCTGTTCATTTTTTGAACAAATTTTAACAGCTTATCCATACTAGTTCATTTTTCTAATACACGATCTCCACATTTTGGTCCTCGACTGATTGTATGAATTCCTCTGATGGACATTTATCAGTTACGATCACATCAATATCCTCATGGCCGCACAGTCTATAGTAATCAACGCGGTCTATTTTAGTATGGTCACACAAAAGAATTGTCTTCTCAGCTTGCTTCAACATTTGCGACTTAACGGCTGACTGCTCATCACTAGCCATGTAGACGCCATTCTTATCAACGCCAGCACAAGAGATGATCGCAATATCAGCATGAAATCCTTCCATAAATTGTCTGGCAGAGTCTCCTACTATAGAACCGGAGAATGGACGCAACCTGCCACTGGCAATAAAAGTCTTGATCTTTGGATTGCCATTCAGACTCATAGCTAGATGTAAACCATTAGTGATAACGATCAAATTATTACGTTTACTTAAATAAGGCTCTAAATAAGAAGCAGTTGTACTGGAATCAATTATCAATGCCTGGTTATTACCTATAAAAGTATCACAGACACTAGCAATGTATTTCTTGTCAGATAAATTCTCCCCAACACGTACTTGATAACCAAATTCAACATTATTGTCGCTAACTAATTCAACTTGTCCAAAATTTCTAGTAATTTTATGTTCATCTTCTAGAACAATCAAATCACGTCTTAAAGTAGAACGGCTCTCGTAGGTAAGGTCCTCTAAGATTTTCATATCTACAATTTTCTTTTTACTCATTATTTCCATTATTTTATCTAATCGTTCTTTTCGATACATATCTAATTCCTCCAATTTTTGAACTTTTTTGAACACCTATGAACTGTATTACGGTTACCATCTGAACTTTATTCAATCTTTTTAACCAATGACTCTATTCTACTCCAGCAGGATATAATGAGCACTGACATCAAGTATTGTATTTTATCCACATAAAATATATAGAAAATAATATTTCATTAGAAGGAGTCTTTTATTATGAAAATGATGTTTCAAACAGAACGTGAAGATCTAGCTTACACAGTTCGTAAAATGTTCGATAGAAAAGATACAAATATTGCCGGTGGTAACATGTCAGTTAAAGTCTTTGACCAAAACGACCACCCTTACATCTTAATGACACCAACATTTATGTCAGAAACATACTTTGCTGAACTACATGCCGCACAAATTATGGTTATTGACGCCGAAACTTATGAAAAGATCGACGGTGTCGGTGATGTAACTAGAGAAGTCAACATGCATGAAGAAGCCTATACTGCACATCCTGGAATCCGTTGTGTCTACCACTCACACGCTCCCAAGGCAATGTTCTGGGCAACTGCCGGAATGGATATGCCAAACGTTACTGAAGTAACACGTGAATTAGGTGAGATCAAATGTCTACCATACGCACCAGCATGTACACAAGAATTAGCTGATACTGTACACGAAGCTTTGACAAAGATCGGTGACAAAGCTATGGAAAATGTTTTCCTATTAAATAGTCACGGAATCTTAGTCACAGCTACCGACTTACACGTTGCTACAAGAGTTATGGAAACACTAGAATGGAATGCTGAGATTGCTTATCAACAAACAATCTTTATCAAGTTAGGTATTCTTCCTGATTATCAATCATGTGGTAAAAATTACAAAGAACCAATGCCTAAAGGTGCTTTACCTGGAATCGCTATGCCACAGATCAATAAAGTTTCTACAGAGCACCCATTCCCTGAACATATTCAAAGACCAGATGAGGATAAGTATTAGAGAGCGAAACAAGACGGTTAGCTCTCGAGCATTACCTAGGATAAGGGCAATGGTGATTTATACCATTGCCCTTATTCGTAGTAAGCGGAAAGAGTTGTCTTGTGTAGCTCGTTTCTGCCGTCTCCGATTGAAAGAAAATTTCCGACTCTATAGAATAAATATATTGATGATTCTTTTATAGTCGTTAGATGGAATATTTCACTTAACTTCTATGGAAGGATCTTTTTATTTAGAAATATCATAAATTTTGAATACTAAATAGGAGTTGTATCGCACTTTAGAATTAGTGCGATACAACTCCTATTTCTTATATTAAATTTTAGAACTCGCTTAGTCGGAAGGTCTGAGAATATTCACCTGCTATGAAAATGTCGTTATGGCTTTAGCCATTACAACATCGGGCGAGTTTGGAGACTTACCAGTCTTTGGTAAGACTTCAAACCTAGGGACCGGTCCGCATAGCAGGTGAATACTATCAGACCTGCAGACGGACAACACACATCAATTTAATTTTCTAGACCAAACGATTCCTAATAACGACAATACTGCAGTTCCAATCATTGTTGCCTGAAAACCACTTATAAAATTTGTCCTATAAAACTGATAAAAAATGATCACGGCAATAGTTGTTCCCAATGCGCCGCCTAATAAACGAAAAACATTATAAATTCCAGAAGCCTTTCCAATCATCAACTTTGGAACAGATCCGATAACGGATTTTTGTAAAGCTGGTCCTGCCATTGATAAACCGACGCCCGCCAGCATTAGCGGTAAAACTATCCAAGAATAATTCTTGTGAACAAACAGTGTAATTAGAAAATAGCCAATTCCCTGAAACAACAAGCCCAATGTGGCTATCCAACGTTCTCCAAATTTATCGACCGCATGACCTGCAAAAGGCGCAACAATTACCAGCGTACCTGTCCATGGAAGAAGTTCTAAACCTGCGGTTAATGCTGTTCCTTGTTGATTTATCTGTAAATATTGTGGCAAAAAGAAAACAACTCCATACATGGAACCATATAGACAAGCGGTTGCTAGATTACCGCCAGTAAAGCTTTTTTCTCGAAAAAGATCCAGGGAGATCATCGGTGATTTCTCATAAGATTGACGATATACAAAACAGATACCACAACCTAAACTAATTACTCCAATTAATAATACCAAAATTAATTGTCCCATTTTTAAGTTGCTTGTCGTTGCAGAGAGTGTCCAAATAATTCCTGCTGACGCGACAATAATTAGCAAATTATCAACTAAATGTATCGGATCACTTTGTCCGTGACTCTCTGGTAAGTAATGTTTAGATAACAGAATAGACAAAATGCCAATTGGCACGTTGATCCAAAATATCCATTGCCAAGTAAGCTTTGCAACAATGAATCCACCTAGTGAAGGCCCCACAATTAATGCTAAACCACCAATACCGCTCCAGATACCCAGTGCTCGCCCACGTTGATCGGTCGGTAATGCATTAGTAAGAATCGCCATCGACATCGGCGTCATAACTGAAGCACCTAAACCTTCAATAATCCGAGCTAAAATTAGCCAGTCAATACCATTTGATAAAGCACAAAGTACTGATCCTATGGTAAAAATCAAAATACCCAAATTGTATATTCTCAGGCGTCCAAAGCGCTCGCCCAAAGAAACACCTACCAATAAAACTGCAGCGATTGTAATATTGTAAGCATTTAATGCCCACTGCAATGTACTCACTGAAATTTGAAATTCATTTCTAATTGCTGTAGAAGCTGTGGTCACGATCATCGCATCCATCATGGCCATGAAAAATCCTAATGAAGTCAGTAAAAGTACCCATCTGGAACTAATTTCTTTGCCTGCCATTTTCCGTCTCCTAGTATTAATAAATAGTTCAAATATTTTTGAACTATTTAAAGATAGCATTGACTAAATTCCCTGACAAGTGACAAATAAAAAAAGAGAGGATCATAATGATCTTCTCTTCATTGGTCTAATTGCTTATAAGTTTTGCCAGAAATGGGTCAAATAGTAATCAAAAGTTGGCCGGTCTAATTTTACATATTTTTCTCGTGCAATTTTATGCACAGTGATCAATCCGGCCTCTTGCAGAATTTTAAAATGATATGAACCAGAAGTCTTACTAATATCCATAGCTTGACCAATTTCACCACAAGACTCTTCATGATTCAGCTGATTCAGATACTTGATGATTTCTAAACGAATAGGATCGGCCAAGGCCTTAAATATCTTAATACTATCTTCAGATGTATAATTTTGTTTTGTCATATTGTTTACCCTATGAAAAATTAATTTTTAAGCAAGTATTTGTGAACGTATCAAGAATATAATTCATTTCTCCAAAAAGTACAAACTAATCTGTAAACACTAGCAACATGAGATATGGAGTTATTTAAGTTTTTAGGAGAAAATATATATTATATTATCCCATATACCTCACATTTATAACGTTCTAAAACCTTATAAATAGGCATTTATCAAAAAATCCCATTTTTTGAAAGAAACTCTTTCAAAAGTTGGGATATATAAAATGACTTATGGTTGTATAGTAATAACTGTAATAGATGTTAACCCTCGAAATAAAAAAAGTAACATACACACACATTTAACAAGTAATATAAAAAGCCCACTGACCACACATCAGCAGGCTTCCCACACACACAACACACACATATATTTAAGTATATTACGAAATTGAAGATGTAACTTTTTGTTCAATGACATCGTACATTGAAACGTAAGCATCTGTAGAAATACGTACATAAGGTATTCCAGATTGGCTAGTTATAACAGAATCTGAGTACCATGAACTTCCAGGAGTAACAGATAAATCATCTCTCTCTTCGAAGTTATGATTATAAATAGGAACTGAATGATCTGAGGCTACTTTGATAACCTCGGGTCTTTTTTTGTATAAATAACTATCATCTGAACTTAAATATGCCCCTGTTGAAACTTCATAGTAATCTTTACCATTGATGTTAGTTACATTACCGACAGCCCATGTACTCTTAGCTGGTAAAGCAACGTCAATGTTGTCACCTGAATCATCATATAGTGTTGCCTGGTTTGATGAAACTTCTGCGGTGTAATTTTTGGCAGTGACTGAACCCGCCTGCGCTGTTGTTGCTGTTGCAAATGCTGATCCGATTCCCAAAACGGAAGCAGCTATGAATAACATAGATGTTTTTTTCATGTTTAATACCCTCGACTTTATATTTAAATTACGAATAACATACACAGAATAACCACACATTATTCTGCACACACACAAGAGATCGACCACACATGTAAATCTCTTTTCACCACTTATATTACACACCCTAGAAGTAAAACACAATAAAAAATTCCATTTTTCGTAAGTCTGTCTTACGAAAAATGAAATAAAACGCGTGCATTATTGTGTTATGGGCATTCTGAAGTATTCTCAAAAAGTATTAAATTTTTTATATAAAACTAAAAAAAAGAGCAATTCAGCCAAAATATGGCTAAATTGCTCTTTTCTATTACCAACTTGCTTTTTTTACACCTGGAATTTGACCAGCATGTGCTAATGAACGGAAGTTCAAACGAGACATTTTGAACTTGCTCATATACCCTCTTGGTCTGCCATCGATCAAATCGCGAGAACGCAATCTTGTCGGTGAAGCATCCCTAGGAAGCTTACTTAACTCTTCATAATTTCCAGAAGCCTTTAGTTCTTGACGTAAATCGGCATACTTAGCGACTGTTTCTTGTAGTCGCTTTTCACGTTCGATTTTTGCTTTTCTTGCCATATCTATTTACCTATTCCTCTATATTTTGTGAGGAAGTCTCGCTAGTTAATTATCGAATCATGTATGACAATATCAAAGCTGTAATAATATAGCAAATAATTTATCTTATTTAATTTCGTACCTTAAAACTGTCTTTAATTTATCATCTGCAACTCTTCTAGCATCTGATAAATATATCTCACGGTGGACCATAGAAACTCTTACCTTCCCAAGTTTTGAACATTCTTGATTCATAATTTCAAAGCTGGCTGGTTCATCATCATATTTTCCAATATGTAATATTTCCATAACTTGCTTGGCAGGATAAGTTTTTTGTTCTAATTCTTCCATTAATGGATGATACTTTTTCTCTTTAACATTCTTTATAGCAATCTGAACAACTTCTTCTGGTACAAAATCAGGAATACGTATCATAATATCGTAGACGAATTCATTCTTATCCAGATGATCCATCTTTTGACCGGCATCAGTCAATGACCAAACTCCTTCTAAAGGAAAGACAACATAATCATCAAACTCAACTTCTTTGTCCTGACAATATTTACGATAAGCAGCTTTTATTCCATAAGAAATAGGATACAAAACTTGGATCCGTTCCTTAAACTCAGAACCGTTGGGATCTCCGATACCTTTTAATGAGATAAATCTTTGTTCTGGTATATCTAGAGCAATCGGTTTTTGCTTAGGTAAATAAAATTGCTTTTCTTGTTTACGCCATTCGTATTTCATGCTTTTCTCCTAGTAATACTGGAACCCTAACATTGAGAAGTTGTTAGGCACGTAACGAGTTTCTGTATATTCAAACAAACTTCCAGCATCGGTATACACAAATTTTGTCAATGAACCAACGCAGTTCATGTCACCTAATTCCAAAACTTCTCTGTCTCTTTGATCAGCTGAAACAACTGAAGAAAGTGAACGCTGAGCGGCAACTTTGAATAATTCATTATCACGAATATATTGATAAACAGAACCTTGAGCATCTTCTCTTGTAAATCCACTCAATGCATCGGCTCTAAAGTAACTATGATCGATTGCTAAGCCTTTACCATTAAATAAACGTAACCTTTCCAGATAGAATGCTTTATCATGGATATTAAATGAGGTTAAGTTAGCAATTTTCTCGTCAACTTCAACTTCTTTAAAATTTAAGACATCAGTGTCCAGTTCTTGGATGAACTTGTTTTGTGGAAACGAACGTAATCCTTGGAATCCTTCGGAATTATTAGCCGAGAAAACCACTCGATTGCTGTGGACTGGTTCTAAAACTACCACTCCGCGTCCCTTTACCGCATAAACAAGACCTTCTTCTTGCAACTGTTTTAAAGCACGTCGGACTGTATTACGAGTGACGTCAAAGCGGGCTGAAAGATCCTCTTCTCTAGGAAGTGAGGTCTTAGGTTGATATACATTAGTATGTATTTCCCTTTTCAACGTTTCGTAAATTTCTGTATATAACTTCTTTGGCATCAGATTTTCCTCAACTTAGATTTTAAAAGAATTATTTGTTTAAACAGAACTATTATAATATGTTTAAACATGGTATTATAATAACAGTGAAACCGTTATCAATGAAACCCAAATTTTTCGACTTTTTAGAAAAATATACTTTTATTATAAACCATAAACTTAACCTTTATTGATACGGAGGGAATATTATGCCTAAAATGACTGAATTAATTTTGTTGTCCCCGGTATCTGGAAATGTTATTCCTCTTACACAGGTAAATGATCCCGTTTTTTCTCAGGAATTAATGGGAAAAGGCTTTGGAGTAGAGCCTAATAATAATAAAGTTTATGCCCCAGTCAGTGGAAAAATTGCTTATGTTGCTGAAACTCTGCATGCATTTGGAATTAAAACTGATGACGGTGCTGAAGTATTGGTCCATATGGGTATCAATACTGTGGAACTGGCTGGAAAGCCTTTTAATTTAAAAATATCAGCGGATCAAACAGTTACTGCTGGAGAAGAAATCGGTACTATGGATGTCGAACAGATAAAAGATTCTGGACGTCCGACTACTGTTATTGTTGCGATTACTAACACAGCTGACTATGTAAAAGATATTCATATCCAAACTGGCCAAAAAGAAGCCAAAAAAACTGCTGCAATTGTCATTCCTAACAAGCAAGAATCTCCAACTAAAGAAAAGGTCTCTTACTCCCAAATTGCCACAGATATTATAAAAAATGTTGGCGGCAAAGAAAACATCAATTCTCTGATTCACTGTATCACTAGACTGCGTTTCTACTTAAAGGATGAATCCTTAACAAATAAAGAGGAACTCAAAAAAATCCCCAAGGTTATTGACGTAGCTCGAGGCGGTGGTCAATATCAGGTAGTTATTGGACAAGAAGTAACTAATGTCTATGACGAAATCATTAAACAGATCGGTAATGATTTGGCTGATGCACCAATTGAAGATTCACCCGCCAAGAAAGTGCCCTTTAATCAAGAAGTAAAACGAGAATTCTCACGTTTTCTAAGTGTTCTGACTGAATCTATTGCACCATTAGTAGGAATAATCGGTGGTGCCGGAATGTTCAAAGGTGTCCTGGCCATTTTAGTTCAGTTCGACCTACTCAATAGAACAGGTGCAACCTACATGATGTTAAATTCCATCCCCAAAGGTGCTTTCTATTTCCTACCAGTTCTTCTGGGATATACATCTGCTAAAAGGCTTCATTCTAATCCAGTTATTTTAGCAGTCGTAGGTGCAATATTGGTCTACTTCTCAACTGTAGCAAGGTACTTACCATTTCCTACTATTGTAACTAATTATGTTTCTTCAATTTTTCCAATAATTTTCGCCGCCTGGTTTGCAAAACACTTAGAACGATTACTAAAAAAAATCATCCCAAATATATTACAGACTTTCTTCTTGCCAATAATAGAAATAATTATTCTATTAGTAGTAATTGTTACAATCACCGGTCCTTTGATCCTCATTGCCAGCTACAAATTATCCGACGGCGTTAACAGTTTATACAATTTAAATCCAGGAATAGTTGGTCTAGTGGTTGATGGTTCATACCAATTCTTAATAACTTTAGGACTACATTGGATCATCATCCCCATTGTTTTAAACGACCTCGCTACAAACGGACACAGTTATCTAAATGCTCTTCTATCGATCACTATGGTTGCTCAAGGTGGAGCTGTTTTGGCACTGGCACTTAGAACACACGATAAAAAGACTCGCAACAAGACTCTCAAAGCCGCTACATCAGCATTCTGTGGCATAACAGAATCAGCAATGTATGGATTTATCCTTAAATATCAACGTGTCTTTATCCTATCTAATCTTGGTAGTGGTATCGGTGGTCTGATCTGTGGATTATTGCGCGTGAACAATTACGCATTAACCGGATCACTCGTTGGTGTTCTCTCATTCGTTGATCCACAAGCAGGTATAAATACCAATTTTCTAAATGCAATTATTGCACATCTAGCTACATTACTAATTACCTTTATTTTAGTTTACTTCTGGGGAATTAAAAAAAATCCAAATGATCAAAGGTGAAAATTATGATTACTACTGACACGTGGTTACAAGAATTTTCTGATTATAATAATATCTATAATATTAATGAATCTGGTCATCAAGAAATCAATATTTTTAAACCCTTGGCCACTAAAAAAATCCGTCTGCTATTGAATAACCTTTATGACGATGTTCCTTTAAAATTCACTCGACTGGCTTTACATAAAAAGGGACAATCAGATATTGTTGTTCATATTGACGGCAAAGATTCCTTTGAAATAGCACCTCACACTACTAAGTGGACTGACTGGATCGACATTGACATTAAGGCTAACGACTACCTATCAATCGAAATTTATTCACCTAACAAAACGATCCATTCATTAGGCTCAAATTTGTCTGAATCATTTACTAAAGTACATAATTTTACCGACAGGGATGACGGCTTCTTTTTTGGAGTCTCAGCAGTTCAAGCACAAGTAGACAAAAAGCCGATCAAAATTGCTTTTTTTGGCGACTCCTTAACAAATCAGGGTTTCTTCAGTGCCCCGCTTTCCAAAGAACTTACCTATATTAATCGTATTGTTACCGCAAACTATGGTATTTCTGGGAATAGATTACTGCGTTCTGGCAGTGGAAAATCACAATGGGTCAAGAGTTTTGGTCCAGCAGGCGTTGAACGATTTGACGAAATGATCGATGAATTTAAACCCGACATCGTTATTTTTATGGAAGGTGTTAACGACCTTTTACATCCTGGTGCCGGCAGTCCTATCTCCGAACTCCCTACGAGTAAAGAGCTAATCGATGGTATTAATAAATTAAATCAGAAGTGTTCACAACAGAACATCATCTTTGTACCCATGACAGTTACACCGTTTCGGGGCAACATCAATAATGGTATTTATGCTTGGAATGCTAAAAAAGAAGTCATTCGTCAAGAATTTAACAGATATATCATGCAGTCTTTCCCTTACGCTGTTGATTTAGCGCCTTTTGTCAGCGACGCATCACAAACACGTTTAGAATACGAGTTTGACAGTGGTGATCACATACATACCTCTAAATGTGGTGGAAAAAAGATTGCTAGATTTATTGAACGTAATCTAATTGACCGTGGTTTAGTCGCAGTCGTCAAAGCTAATAGAAATTTGGTGTAGTCTGCCGCCTACGGTTACGATAACCTCATCTGCATTAAGACCGGTTCAAGCCACGGTCTTGAACCTTGATTCTGAGCTTTACTTCGTAAATCTCAGAATACGTCTAGGGTGTAAGAACGAAACGTTCTAACACCCTTTTTAATGCTGATGTGGTTCTCATAACCTTCGGCTAATTTTAAAAAAATAAAGGAGAGCTATTTATCACTTTATATTGAAGTGATAAATAGCTCTCCTTTAATTGATTCGTACACTGTTTTATTCATAAATTTACTGAACATAAATCGGAAGATATGAGAAATATTTTCTGGCAGTGAAAGTGTCGTTATGGCTTTAGACATTACAACACCGGACGAGTTTGGAGACTTGCTTGCAAGGCCTCAAACTGAGGTTCCAGACCAAGGCTGGAACCGTTCCGCACGGCCATAAAGTATTTCTTATATCTGGAGACAGCAAACAAAAAACACTACTACCCTATCTGACTAGTTCCATCATTATAATTTAAAGTCACACCAGACTCGACATTAAAGATATAAACATTAAAGTGAACCGCATTATCGCCGATCGATTGTGCTTCCATCTGTACACCACGAGCTAACAACTCGTCATTACGAAATACTGGAGTAACTCGGTATCTGACGTAATGACTACTACTTTGTTTCAAATAATAAGCTATATCCATCTCATGGGCCTGCATTTCTGGACTATTCAGAGAACGTGTTCCAGTGATCAGGTTTTTAGGATTATTATTTTGACCGGTCAATTGATAACCGATCAAGTGGCTCCGATTATATAGCCAACCGGAAGTGATCTTTTTATTATGCCAACCAGTAGGATTCCAGTTAAGTCCCTCTCTTTTGGCTGTCGGCATCAATGAACTGTTAAGTAATGCGTTAGCGGCGGTTGGACGATTTTGGCTATCCAAATCACCATAAGATTGCCATGCTCCTTTGGCGGTCGATAAATCATCATCAGAGAATTCCGGTTGATTATTGTTCACAACGATTTCTTGTATTCCCGTGTATTCAAGATTGGACAAATTTTCTTTAGATGTATCTGAGCTATTATTACTAAATGTTCCTTGATCATTTTCACTCAAATAGTTCTGATTTTGCGTAATTTTATTTTGTAGTTCTTTAATATCAGATTTTAATTTCTTATTTTGCTTAGCTAGCTTATCAGCCTTTTTCTGATATGAATAATCCTTAACTATTCTTGTTTTAGGAGCCGACTCAGTATTAGAGCTACTGCATCCTGTCAAGGTGAATAAAAGTATCAGAGACATAAAAATATTGAATGATTTCTTCATGATTATACCTTGGCCTTTCTATATCCGGCCGCAATAGCGTCTTGTTCGGATTGGAAATAAACAGCGTTAGATGAATTCATATTGTAACCTCTTTGACCAGGTACATGATAAATATGAGAGTTCTTATTTCCAACAATTTGACCAGTATTCGATGTATTCATATCACCTTTGGCACCATCATTGGCATTTGCCGGTGCAGCTTGCTGACTTTGTTCTTGCTTCTTTGATTCTTCTTGTGCCTGTTTTTCAGCTTGCTTTTGTGCTTCTGCCTGCTTTTTTTGTTCCTTGGCAGCTGCTTCTTTTTCCTGATCTTTCTTAGCAACTAAATCGTCTTTTTTATCCTGCGTCTTATCAGACTGCTTAGTTAACTTATTCTTTTTGGCAACCAAGGCCGCATGTTCTTCTTTAGCTAATTTATACTTATCTTTTCCAATATATTTTTTAATAACTTTGACATTATCATTGGAAGAAGATTTAACCT
Organism: Companilactobacillus kedongensis; assembly: GCF_003946625.1. Taxonomy (GTDB): domain Bacteria; phylum Bacillota; class Bacilli; order Lactobacillales; family Lactobacillaceae; genus Companilactobacillus; species Companilactobacillus kedongensis. The sequence continues at coordinate 22,545 of NZ_RHOR01000008.1, forward strand.
CATTAGTTTGGTTGCCCAATACGCCTAACAATAAGAACACAAACAGACTTACAAAAAATCTTTTCTTAAGTCCTTGCCTGCGCTTATTTCTCGAGCGTAAAAGCTTTACCCCATAATAAATTGTCGAAATCATAAAAATAATCCCGGCAAGTTTAAATATAAAATTCATCCCCATATTCTCCTATAATTTTAGTTGTGTCTTGTAATACCACTCGCCTATTATTTGAGCAATCATAAATCCAGTCGCAATTGAGCCGGCCACCATTGATACCTTTACCGTTAAGGCAATCGCTTGATTAAAATTCCCCAAAACTAAACTGCTGACAGCTTGATAGGCAGTTGCCCCTGGAACTAATGGCACCAATCCGGGAATATTGAATAAGATAACCGGCATTCGTTTAATGTGGGAAAAAATTATTCCCCCGATACCAACACTGATACCGGCCACCAAATTAGCAAACATTCTTCCTGAACCAGCTTCAAATAAGACCCAATATGTCAGCCAACCTAAGGCTCCAGACCATCCTGCTAAATTCAGTGCCCTCTTGGGGATATTTATTATTAGTCCAAAACCAACCGTACCCACGTAACTTAGTACGACTTGAATTATTAATTTTACAAAATAGTTCATAATATCCTCCTAAAAGTATCTGAACAAAACAGCGATACCAACTGAAATTGCACAAGCACTCATTCCGGCCTCTAGAGCTCTTTCAAGCCCTGATAGTAAATGTCCGGCCAACATATCACGTAAAGCATTAGTAATGGCTACACCCGGCACTAGCGGCATGACAGCCCCAATTAGAATACTATTTAAATTATGTCCTAGTCCGAAGTGAACTCCTAACATCGCTAATGCTCCTAAAATAAATGACCCCAAGAAGTCACTTATAAATCGGATCGAGGTTGTTCGTGTAACATAAAATGCCACTAAATATCCAATCGTACCTGTAACACCCGCTAGCGGAATATCAAACCAGTCGTATTTTTGTGTGAAGACGATCATCATTGTCGCACTGACCAAAAATGCCCCCAGCAACTGCATCCACATTGGATAGGTTGGCAAGTTCTTATCTAACTTTTCTAACTCGTCCTTTAACTCGTTTAAGGTCAGTTCTTTATTACCATAACGGCGTGACAGTGTATTGACTCGATCAACTTTTTCCATATCGATACCACGATGATTCACAGCTCCAAACTGAGTAACTGGCTGGCCCTTAATACTCATCATGACGCCCGTCAAAGTAGTAAATGAAGCACTATTTCTTTGGCCAGAATTATAAGCAATTCGTCTAACTGTATCTTCTACACGATACATTTCTGATCCACCCTCGATCATCAAACGTCCGGCTAAAAGACAAGTATCAACTACTTCATTCGCATCTACATTTTTATCCTCACTCATTGGTGTCACCTCACTTCATTAAAATTAGTATAATTTGTGAATAGTAATACTTCAATCTTAAAGAAAGTAACATAACTAAAGCAACTAATTTTTAATAAAAATAAAAATAGCCAGCATCTCTGCTGACTATCTGAAACAACTATTTAACTGTTAGGAGTCGTTCTTTTAACTAATGCAATAACACGGTAGGCAATATCTTCACCAACAAGAGTAATTGCTGAACCAGCTAAAATGATAACAATTCCGATAATTGTACGAGGACTGATCTCCTCACCTAAAATAAATAACGATAGTATAGGTGCCAAAGCTGGTTTGATCAAGAAAATCAATGAAGCTTGAACGATACCGACTTTTTCCATTGATAAGAAATATAAACCAAAGGCAACACCTGTAACAAGGACAGAAATATATAGAATCAATGGCAATGTTTGTAATGATAATCCTTTAAAGAATGGTACATTGACAAATTCACTGTATCTAGCTGGTAAGTTGCTGACCAAGCTCGTATGCGTCAGACCCATTAGAATGCCTAGTTCACCGGCACCAAACAAGAATGCCAAACAAGTCATCGACAAACCATTAATACCAATCTTGCCACCGTAGATACGAGACATAACTCCGTAAACACCAAAGATAATAGATGAAAGTAAGCCCAAGATAATACCCATTGGCTTGCTTAAATTGAATGGGTTAATAATAACCAATAACCCTACTAAAGTAAGAACCAGAGCAAATGTATTAGTACGAGTAAGTTTCTCACGTAAAAAAATGAATCCGATCATCAAACCAAATATTGGATTAGCACTTAGGATAATCGCAATAACTGAAGCCTTCGATATTTGAATTGAAAATTGATATAAGGTCATGCTGACAACCACGATGACAAAACCAGTCAGCGCACATAATAATAGATCTCGTATCGCCAACTTAATATGATTCTGTCGCAAATGCACGATTGTAAATGGTAAAAGTGCCAATCCACCGATCAAGAAACGAATAAAATTCAATTCAATCGGATTAAAATGCCCCCCGGCTATTTTCAATGCAATCTCCATAGAACTAAACAAGAACATTGGTATGACTATATATAGAATAGATTTTATCTTCAAAACTTTAATTACATCCCCTAATTTTTAGTAAGTAAACAATAACAGTTTACTACTTTATAGGTAGTGAAATTAAGGGCAAATCTCAAATTCATTAGTGTATTCGGTTTCACAAGCGACAAAAAAAAGGACTCATAGCTTACGAGTCCTTGTCTCTTAGAATTTCAACTTTTTGAATCAAATTATCTAAAAGCGTATCGTCAATATTACTTTGTTCCAATAAATGGTCAATAGACCTATTTAATCTATCGATCGATTTGCATTCTAAGAGTGAGTTAGAATCTTTTTGTTGCTTTGTAGACACAGTAATCACCCACCTAAACACAATTTGCACACCACAATGTAAACGATTACATACACACTATACCTTTTTTGCGTAGGTTTTTACAAATTTTTTTTACTATCTAACGACCATAACTGATATTGGAGCATATTTAGCCATATAAGCGGCCTGTGATCCAAAATACTTTTTTATACCCTTTTTAGAGTTGGAACCAACAATCAATAAGTCCGGATCAACATAGGGAATAACCTCTTTAACGATAGCTTCACCGGCTTCTCCTTCAGCCACATAGATCTCAACATTTTTGACCCCAGCATCAAGTGCCACTTGGCGATATTTTCTAACATGATCTTCCAAATCACTGCGTTCACCGTGAACATAATCCTTGTCCAAGGCTTGGTAGACGTTCATATCTTCATCTTCCAAAATCGAAGTAATGATCAACGTAGATTTATCTTTCAAACAATATCTTAAAGCATAACGAAAAGCTAGTTGAGCATCCTCAGAGTCATCGACTCCTACTAGTACCCGTTCAGATGAATGATCTTTTTTTGACATGATATAGTCCTCCTTATAACAAATCGAAGACGTCAATTTACTCATCTTTGCCCAACATTTTAGTACGTTTTTTTTGGTTGTAAAGAATTTTAGATTGTGGTGGTTGGTTGCCGTCTACAGTGATGGAAATATTCTCCTGCTATGCGGGACGGATCGAGCCAAGGTCTCGCTCTTCGGTTGGAAGCCTTGTAAACAAGTCTTCCAACTCGCCCGATGGTGTAACGGCTGAAGCCGTAACGCCATTGCCATAGCTGGAGAATATTTCCATCACTTCCGACTAATTTGGTATTAAAAATAAATCATGTAATTATAGAAAAAATTATACATATAAAGCATAGATTGGATTTAATAGCCTAATTTCCAAATACCGACACAATAAAAACCCCTCAATTTGAATTCAATATTCAAACCAAGAGGTTAACTTTAATTTCATAATAAACAAATCTAGTCGGAAGGACTGAGAATATTTACCAGCTATGAAAATGTTGTTATGGCTTTAGCCATTACAACATCGGGCGAGTTTTAAGACTTGTCGAACTTTACAAGCCTTAAAACCGAGGCACCAGACCAAGGCTGGGACCGGTCCGCATAGCAGGTGAATATTCTCAGTCCTGGAGACGACCAGACAAACCCAATTAAAACTTTTTCAATTGCAATCTAACTGCATTCAATACAGCAATGATCGTAACTCCGACATCAGCGAAAACCGCTTGCCACATACCAACGATCCCAACTGCACCTAACAATAGGAATAAAATTTTGATAACTAAAGCTAAAGTGATATTTTCGACAACTATTTCTCTAGTCTTTTTAGCAATATCCATTGCTTTAGCAATCTTTGAAGGTTCATCACTCATAATTACCATATCAGCGGCATCAACTGCGGCATCTGATCCAAGTCCACCCATGGCAACACCAAGATCAGCTTGAGTTAATACCGGCGTATCATTGATCCCATCACCGACGAAGGCAACTTTACTGTCACTGTCAGCTCTTAATTTATCAACGATTTTAACTTTATCCTCTGGCAATAAATCTGTGTAAACTTTATCTAGATCAAGTTTATTAGCAATATCTTCACCGATAACTTTATTATCACCAGTTAGCATAACTGTCTTAATACCACGTTTCTTTAAACTGGCAATAGCATTTTTAGCATCAAATTTAGGACTATCGGCAATAACGATATTTCCTAAATATTGTTTATTTCTACTAATATATACGATCGTACCTACATCGCTAGCTTCATCAATATCAATGTCATTAGCTTTCATGGCTTTATAATTACCAGCAATTACAGATTGACCGTCTATCACGGCACTAACACCATAGCCGGCAGTCTCTTTATAGTTTTCAATAGTTGAAGTTATCTCTTTATCAAAAGCTGTGACGATAGATTGGGCTATCGGATGATTAGAGTTACTTTCAATAGCAGCTGCAATTTCTAATAATTCACTTTTTGAAATATTTTGAGGATTGACACTTGTTACAGAGAATTGACCTTTAGTTAATGTCCCTGTCTTGTCAAAGGCAATTGTGTTAACCTTGTTCAGTGATTCTAAGTAATTGCTACCTTTAACTAAGATACCTTGTTTTGAGGCAGCTCCGATTCCGCCAAAGAAGCTCAGTGGAACAGAAATAACTAAGGCACATGGACATGAGATAACTAGAAATACTAGTGCACGGTAAACCCAATTACTCCACTCACCTTGGAAAAGTAGTGGTGGTACTAGTGCTAATAATAAGGCCATTGCTACAACGATCGGTGTATAGATCTTAGCAAATCTGGTAATGAACTTTTCTGTGTTAGCTTTACGTTTACTCGAGTTTTGAACTAAGTCCAAAATTTTAGCAACAGTTGAATCATCATAAATTTTAGTTACTTTAATCTGAAGAACTCCAGCTTGGTTGATCGAACCACTTAATGCATCGTCGCCGATCGTAATTTCACGCGGCATAGATTCTCCAGTTAAAGCGGACGTGTCGACACTTGATTGCCCAAGGATAACTTTTCCATCAAGAGGAATTTTTTCGCCAGGCTTAACTAAGATCGTTTGACCAATTTTTACTTGATCAGGACGAACGACTAAAGTCTTGGCACCATCTTTAATGGTTGCAAATTCCGGTTTAACGGATAATAATGCAGAGATAGAACGTTTAGAACGGTTAACGGCAATATCTTCAAACAGATCGCCAACTTTATAAAAGTACATAACCGCTACAGCTTCAGGGTATTGACCAATTATTAAAGCACCTATTGTGGCAATACTCATCAGAAAGTTCTCATCAAAGACCTCTCCTTTAAAGAGATTCTTGATGGCATTAACAACAATTTCTCCACCGATGATAGCGAAAGCAATTAAATAAAGCCCGATCGAAACTGAATCGGCAAATGAATCATTCATAGCCAGCACTAGAAAAATTGCAGATAGAACTAACTTAATAATTGTCAATTTCGACTCTCTGGTCAGGGCATTCTTGATCGGATGATTTTTTTTGTCAGTTTGGTAATCTGATTCGACTTTGTATAATTTCATCGCGTTATCCTCCTCGTGTAAAGCGTTTACATGAATATATGAGCAATCATTCATACATCAATTATAATATAATATTCGGTGGTAAACTTCAACCATCTAGAGTAAGAAAGGCGATTTTATGACAGATAATAACTTCGAAAATGAACACATAAAATCTCTACACAATTTGAACAACGAAATACCCAATAATGACGAGCTAGAAGCCATGGTCAACGTCTTCAAAGCCTTCGGTGATATGACTAGAGTTAAGATCATATTGGCACTGTCACAAACACCGTTAAGCGTTGGCGAAATAGCCGATTCACTAGAAATGAGTCAGTCTTCTATTTCACATCAATTGAGCTTGTTAAAACAATTGAATCTTGTTTCCAGTATGAGAAAAGGACGTAATATTCATTATCGCTTGAGTGATCAGCATATTATTACTATTTTTAATCAGACTAAGGAACATATTGTAGAAGATGAGAATGATAATTAATTATTTTAAAATGGGGTAGCTTGATGGCTGGCCTATTTTTTTGTGCTAAATTCTGAAATTTGGTGGCTGGGTTACTGAAAGGTTTTTGCCTCCGGTTGGACGAAGTTTGTCTGCACTTGGACCGATCCCAGCCAAGGTCTGGCATCTCGATTTTGAACTTTGCTTTCGCAAATCTCAGAATCGTCCATGGCCTAAGAACAGAAAACCACTGTTCTAATGCCATTGTAAGTGCCGACAAACTTCGCCCAACCTCCGGCTATATTGATGAACTATATATTTTTAATACAAACAAAAAAGCACGATCCCAACAAAGTGTCGAAATCATGCTATCAAAATACATTATTCATTTTTCTATATACCACAAATATAAGCTGAAGATTACAAGTAATGGAACCAGTTGTGCAAGTGACGTTAGAGGGCGATTTACCCTCTTACACCACTGACGATTTCGAGATTTGCGAAAGCAAAGCTCAAAATCGAGCCTTCAGACCTTGGCTGAAGGCGACCACACAACAGGTGGAATTACTTGTAATTTTCAGCGACAACAACAACCAAAAACCTATTTTTTAACAATTTCTTGTCCTCTAAGATTCCAAGTCAATGCAAACAATCCCGCTGCAATCAGACAAGATGCCATTACAGTGATAAAGCCTGAATTCCAGCCCAGATGATCAACAATAACACCCATGATTGCATTAGCGGCAACTGATCCGAATAAATAACCGAATAATCCTGTTAATCCGGCTGCAGTTCCTGCGGCCTTTTTAGGTACAGAATCTAAAGCTTGTAAACCGATCAACATAACTGGTCCGTAAATTAAGAAACCAATCATGAACAAGGCCGTATTGACCATCATAATATTTGTTGAACGCCAATACATAAAGACAAAGAAGGTTACCACTAACATAAATGAAAAACCTGCTGGGCCACGACGTCCTTTAAATAATTTATCAGAGACCCAACCTGCAAAGATCGTACCAGGAATACCGGCTATTTCATACAAGAAATATGATCCTGAACTGGAGGCCAATGAAATATGACGAACTTCTGTTAAATATGCTGGTGCCCAATTTTCAATTCCATATCTGACAAAATAAACAAAAATATTTGCACAAGCAATAATCCAAACCCATTTATTATTCAAAACATATTTGAAAAGAATCTCTTTAGCAGATAACTCTTTCTCATACATAATGTGTTCCTCATTGGGATAATCATCCTTATACTCCTCAATTGGAGGCAATCCTTGTGATTCAGGTGTATCACGAATTAGGATATAGGCAATAACGGCAATAACTATACCGACCAAAGCTGGAATAATAAAAGCTCCATTATATGCTTTCGTTCCCGGAATCTTTGAGGCAAAGAATGCTATACCGACGGCGGCTAATGGTGCCATTGCTGCCCCACCAACATTGTGGGCCACATTCCAAACTGACGTCCAAGAACCACGCTCTGAAACTGAATACCAGTGCGTGATCACACGACCAGATGGCGGCCAGCCCATACCTTCAAACCAACCGATCAAAAATAATAGAATAAACATTGATGTGATAGATTTGGTTAAAATAGGAATAAATCCAAATGCCAAGTTGATCAAAGCTGTCAAAATCAATCCTAGAGGCAAAAAAATTCGAGCATTACTGCGATCTGAAATGATGCCCATAAAGAATTTACTGAATCCATAAGCTATCGAAACCGCCGAAAATGCAAACCCCAACTGAGTTTTAGAGAATCCCTCATTAATTAATTTAGGCATAACTATCGAAAAATTATTACGTAATAAATAATATCCAGCATAGCCAATAAAAATACCAAAGAAAACCTGCCAACGTAATTTTTTATACGTTGGATCAATTTTAGATGATTCGACTTTTTTCTTAGCCACTGGAGGTGTTAAAAAGTTCATGTGATCCCTCCCCGATTTAAAAGTTCACGAACCTTTCTATAATATTCTGATAGCGTTTGCAGTGCAACACTTTTCCAAAATAAAAAGCCCTACATTAGGGCTTTATGCATATAATGTTTGTACAATCCAGCGTAACGACCACGATAATCACTCTTCCAAGGCTTATCACGCCCACAAAAATGAAGTACCACAGTATGATCTATCACCCAATCAAGATCCCATTGTCCATCACCGATAGCAAAGTATAAAGCGCTCATTCGAGCATCAAAGTTATACAATTCATCAGGTATCTTCATGATTTGATGACCGTATAGCCCATTCAAAACATCTTGATCTGGTAAAAATAAGGTTAATTTGTTTTCTTCAATATATTTAAAAATATCTTCAGCTTTAACTGTCTGACGTATCTTAGGTAAGTTAAATAATAATACGCCAGAGTTATAATAACTTTCAGCCTCATAATTACCTAAGCGTACCTTGTTAAATGGTTCCGTCATATTACTCGACAAAGCCGAGTGACTGGCAGCCGCATAGAGATTATCACCGAGATCCAAATTATAAAGTCTACTTAGATCATTAATAATCAAAATATCAGCGTCCAAATATAAAATTCGATCCAAATCTGGTAAATATTCTTGTGCCAATAATCGATAATAAATCGTAGCTGGATAGCGATCCGTTATTGGTGCATTTTTGAAACGCGCTCCATCTACAATGATAGGATGATACGTCATCCCATATTTCTTACAAAAAGTTTGGATCATCTTTGTTTCTTTTAATTCATCCTTTTGAAGAACATATACTTCAAAACTACCTTCCGTATTCATTTTAATTGAATACAGTGTCGTCAGCATTTGTTTAACAACATTATCGTCGATCGCAAATAATAGATTCATATCATCCCACCTCTGAATTTAGTATAACAAACAAAAAAGCCACGACGAATCGTGACTTCACACACATTATTTGTAAGGATTATCTTTTAAAACTTTAGCGTAGAAACTGATATCGTGGAAAGCTTCACCAAAACGTTTTTCAAAGTGTTGACTATTTTCTACATCTTGATTCAAAGTTCCGTCAGCTTCAAAGTTTGGCTCGGCGTTCCAAACAAGGACTGGCTTTGGTAGAACGATCATGTCCATAATTTGTAAAATTGGAACCATTGAAGCAGCGGCCAACATACCGCCATCACTAAAACAACTGTAACTAAGGATTTGAACAGGTTTCTTACTTACTTGAGATCCCACCAGATCCAAAGCATTCTTAAATCCACCCGGAATTGCATGATTGTATTCTGGAGTCATCATGATAAATCCATCTTGTTCATCAACAGCATTAAGCCATTTTTCTTCCATTTCAGTTGTATTCGATACTTTAGCCATTAAAGGAATCTCCTCATGGTCATAAACTGGCAAAGGAAAATCGTGCAGATCCAACCACGTATATTTAACATCATCTGTATCTTTCATCATTGACTTAAGATGTTTAAAGATCTTACTTCCTAAAGCATCACCACGCACACTACCTAAAATAATTCCAATTTTTGTACTCATTCAGTCACCCTCGACTATTCTTAAATTATATAAATATAAATTCTTTTATTATATATAAAGATTAAGCGGGAATTTTGGATAAGTCAACCGTTATGCTCATGATATATTTTTTGATATGATTGATTCACATTACTAAAGGAGAAATTAATGATAAAACCAATTAATAAAGATACAACGCTGCTTTCACAAAAGTCAGCACCCACTACACCAAAAGACACTCAAGTTATAATTGACCTAATAGATACACTAAAGTCACATAAAAAAGACTGTGTTGGCATGGCCGCCAATATGATCGGTATCAACAAACGCGTTATCGCCCTACAACTCGGAGATCTAGTTATGCCCCTGATAAATCCCAGTATCATCGGTAAGTCGGAGCCCTATGATGTAGAAGAAGGCTGCCTATCGTTGATTGGTGAAAGACCAGCTAAGAGATTTATGAAAATAACAGTAAGTTACTTAGATGCAGAATTTAACCCCCACAAACAAGCTTTTGAAGGATTCGCAGCTCAAATCATTCAACATGAAATGGATCATTTAGAAGGAATACTGATTTAAAAAAGTCTTGGCAAAAATTGCCAAGACTTTTTAATTGTTTTTACTATTTCTACAGAAAAAAGCTGGAGGAAACGATTAATCGTTTCCGGAGTCAACCGGATCAACTATCCCATCAACCACACTCTCAATTGCAGCAACCAATGGACTATCCGCCTTAATACCAGTATCGGCAAATCGTTTTTCCCACCAATCAATGCGGATCTGTTGAACTTTTTCAACAATCTTTTTCCCAGTATCAGTCAACTTCAAAATTTTAGTCTTACCAACACCATCTGACTTGCTAAGGTAATCAAGTTTTTGCATCTTATTGATTTCTCTAGTTGCTAAGCCTTTATCAACAACTAATAATCTAGCAACTTGGTTTTGACTAACTTCTTTATAATCACCGACGGACAGTAAAATACAGGCAGCTGTGGGATTGAGCTTTAATTCATCAAATTGTTCTTTTGTATCTTTATAGTATTTTCTGTGCAAGATCGAAATATCTTGGGCTAAGTATCCAATATTTTTCATTTTAAAATTCTCCAAGCTTTATGTGTTGACAAATCAACACGAGCGATTTATGTTATTAACAATAACATCACTAACCGAGATACTCAAGGAGGATACACATCAATGTCAACTGAAAAAAATGGTGCTGAGGCTTTATTCAATTCAATGGTCAACCAGGGGGTCAAGTATGTTTTCGGACTTCCAGGCGCTAAAGTAGATAAACTTTTCGATCTATTGGAATACAGCGACAATCCTAAAGCTCCTAAACTTATCATTACACGCCACGAACAAAATGCAGCTTTTATCGCGTCAGGTATCGGCCGTCTAACTGGCAAACCTGGTGTAGTCGCAACAACATCAGGTCCTGGTGTTTCAAACTTAGCTACTGGTTTGATCACAGCAACTTCTGAAGGTGATCCTGTTGTTGCTCTAGGTGGACAAGTTCCTCGTAATGATGTGGCCAGATTGACACATCAAAGTATTCCTAGTAAAGAGCTTCTAAATTCTGCTACAAAAGACAGTGTCGAAGTTCAAGATGCTAACAATATCTCTGAAACATTTGCCAATGCTTATCAAACAGCCATGGCTCCAAAATCAGGTGCAACTTTCATTTCTTTGCCAAAGGATGTCTTAGATGACCCTGTTAACGGAGAGGAGATCAAAACACTTGCCCCTATTCAACAAGGTGGTGCCGACAGCGACACTATCAATAAGATCATCAACAAGATCCAACATGCTAAATTACCAGTTATTTTGGCCGGTATGCGTTCATCTAGTGAAGAAGTAACTGAAGCAATTCATCACTTCTTGCACAAATTCTCTATTCCTGTTGTTGAAACTTTCCAAGGCGCTGGTGTTATCTCACGTGATCTTGAAAAGAACTACTACGGTCGTGTTGGTTTATTCAGAAACCAAATAGGTGATGCCATGCTTAAAGAAAGCGATCTAGTTATCGCCATTGGTTATGATCCCGTTGAATACGAAGCTAGAATCTGGAACGTTGGCCGTACAGGTGAAATTATTAATTTGGACAGTATTGCCCCTGAAATTTCTAATGAATACCAACCTGATCTAGTTGTTCAAGCAGACATTGCCAAAACAATGAAAGATCTTGCTCACAATCTTCCTGCAGATATCGGTTTAAGTGATGACCTCAAAGAACATCTACACCAAATGCAAGTAAGTTTCGTTTCTCAAGATGAAGTTCCTGAAAAGACCTCTGGTAAAGGTCTACACCCACTATAAATCATCAATGCTTTACAAAATCAAGTTAATGATGACACTACTGTTACAGTTGATGTTGGTAGTCATTACATCTGGATGGCTCGTCATTTCAGAAGTTACAAACCAAGACACCTACTATTTAGTAATGGTATGCAAACACTTGGCGTGGCCTTACCTTGGGCTATTGCCGCTGCTTTGGAACGACCAGAACAACCAATCGTTTCTGTTGCTGGTGATGGTGGATTCTTATTCTCAGGACAAGAACTAGAGACAGCCGTTCGTTTGAATTTAAATATCGTTCAATTAGTTTGGAACGACGGTTATTACGACATGGTTAAATTCCAAGAAGAAGCTAAATATGGCCGTCATTCTGGTGTTACTTTAGGTAATGTTGACTTTGCCAAATATGCTGAAAGTTTTGGTGCTACTGGTATGCACGCTGAAACTGCTGATCAACTAAAAGACAGCCTAGAAAAAGCCTTCAAGACATCTGGTCCTGTTGTGATCGACATCCCTGTTGATTACAGTGATAACATCAAACTCGTTTCAACATTGCTTGAAGACGTATTGAACTAATAGGAAGGAATTTATTATGTCAAATACAAATATTCTTTATCAACATGGTACTTTAGCCTTACTAGTCCCTGGTCTACTCGATGGAACTTTGACTATGAATGAACTATTGCAACATGGTGATACTGGTATCGGAACTGGTGAAGGACTAGATGGAGAACTGATCATTTTGGATGGCACACCCTATCAACTAGATGGTGATGGCAAAATCAATATCCTTGATGGAGATTTTACCATGCCCTTTGCCAATAGCCATTTTGCTGACTATGCCGAAATGATGGAAGTTGAAAATATCAATCGTGACGACCTACAATCGCAGATCAAAGAAGCAGCCAACAGTGCCAACACTTTCTTCTCTATTAAAATCACTGGTACTTTCAAAAATATAACTACTCGTGCCGTTAGAAAGTCATCTGCTCCATATGATTCACTTTCCAAAACAGCCGAGAAGCAAAATATGTTCAGTAAAGATAACGTAACTGGTACTTTGATTAGTTATCACTCACCTAGTTTGTTTGACGGAGCCGCGGTTGGTGGTTTCCACAGTCATTTCTTATCTGATGACCGTAGTTTTGGTGGACATATCCTAAATTTTGATTCAGTTACAGGATCAGTTTCATTTCAACAATTCGACACATTAGAACAACATCTACCTACTGATAATAAAGAATATATGAACCATGATTTTTCAAAAGATAATATTATCGACGACGTCCACAACGCCGAAGGATAGTTTTGTAAAAGCCAGCAATCTTCGTTTTTGACGATTGCTGGCTTTTTTTCGTAATTTATTTAATAAAGAGTCAAGTGGCACAATCATCAAATAAAAAATTAACTATAACTTTTAAATAAAGCTAATAGGATGCTCTACTGAAAAATCAGTAAAGCATCCCATTTTTAATTCTATTTACCCAAGGCTTCAACAATATCCGGCTCAACCTTTTCAGGTTTAGTAACAGGTGCGTAACGTTTGATGATCTGACCATCACGTCCTAACAAGAATTTGGTAAAGTTCCATTTGATACGACCGTTACCAGCATTTTCCTTTAAGTAAGTGAATAATGGATCTTCATCTTCGCCATTGACTTTAACTTGTTTAGTCATAGGGAAAGTCACACCGTAATGCATTTGACAGTACTCATTTGTTTCTTCATCAGAACCTAATTCCTGATGAAATTGATTAGAAGGAAGGCCTAAAACTTCTAATCCCTGTTCATGATACTTATTATATAGTTTCTCAATACCCTCGAGCTGTGGAGCTAGACCGCATTTGCTAGCAGTATTAACGATTAAAACTACTTTGCCTTTGTAGCCGTTAAAATCGATCTTGTCACCATTCATCTCTACTTCTGAAAAATCATAAATAGTTGCCATTAGAATCATTCCTTCCGTATTAATGTCATTATACGTTTAATATACATAAGTTATAATTATTTTGAATTTATTTAATTGCAATCTTTTTGCCGAGGGGTGTGCCGCTGGAGATTTTTAGTAATTCCACCTGTTATGCGACCGATTCGAGCCTTGGTCTCTCATCTCGATTATGAGCTTTGCTTACGCAAAGCTCATAATCGTCGGTGGAGTACGAACGGATAAACCATCCGTTCTACTCCACTTGCACAACTGGTTCCATTACTAAAGATCTCCAGCTAATGTGTATTATATATAAACTGAATTACACAAAATTCAGTCATACACTGTACTATAAGCATCTTTTACACCATAAAACCTCAAGCCGGAGGCGATGAGAAATGTGATCAGCAGTGAAAATTCTGTTAGTGCGGCAACGCCGTGCTTACAGAATGGACGATTTCGAGATTTGCGACAGCAAAGCTCAAAATCGAGACGGGAGGCCTTGACTCACGTCGGCCCCACAGCAGACCACATTTCTCATCGCCTCCGGCGTCCTCCACTCCACCACTAATCAATTTTGATAAATTTTCTTTCAAACTTTAGATAATTTAAATAAATATTTTTATGTTATTATCTAACTATGAAAATACTGTAGACCGCAGTGTTAACCCGTTTCTGTTTAAACAGAGCTCGTATACGGCCTAAGTACGAGAGGGAGAATCATTTATGAAACAACACCGAGGACTTTATTTAGGGATCAATAAGAATTCAAAACCTTTTAAAACAGATAAATTATGGCTAGCTGTCCCGATAGCTACTGCTTCCATTGTTGCCGGCTTAGCTATCACAACACCTGTTAATGCCGCAACTACTGATCCTAATTCTACTGAACCTGAATCATCTGAAACTGATACAAGTAACCAAGTTATTGACAATTCTTCAATGAATGCAAATACATCAAGCAACGCTGATGAAAATACAGATGATACTTCTGCTACACCTGAAGATAATAACCAAACTCCTATTACACCAAAAACAACCACGTTACCAACTCCAACTATCCATACAAATAATCAAAGTGATGCCGTAAGCTATGCTTCTGCTGCCGCACCAAAAAATACCAACATTGGTTCTGAAACAACACCAGAATCAAATGCTCAAGATACGGTCTCACAAACTCCAACGGCTAAACCGATTGATTCTATTCCACCTTTGGGTAATTTTTATGTAAATGTCAGTTCCCAAAATAAATATGTTCCTTACGATTCTAATGGTTATGCTTCCGTTTTACCATACAGTTCAGAACATTGGATGGACAGTAACAATTACAATCCCAATCAAGAACTATACAGTTTTTACATTGTTCTACCTACTGGCGTAACGTCAACAGTTGCTGATATGCAAGCCGGTGCTGACCAATATGTAAAAGATCTTGCTGCTAGGGGCTATATTCAAATAAGTAGTCTAACCGCATTTCAATTGAATAACACATCAGTAGAAACGGGTAACCGAGAAGTATTTTACTTTAGACCTGATGACAATGCGCATCTTCTCGGTACAGTCGATCCCAGTAAAGGATTCATAGGACAAACTAAAATGAGCGTTAAAATCCACACTCCAGCGGCAGACACTGGCATAACCGGAGTTAATATCAATGCTCTGGAAGATGATGGAACAACTATTTTCCCATCCGGATCAGTTCCTTACAATGATGTTTTGTATGCTGGAATTGGTGATGGTACATATGATATCAATAACGGATATACAAACATCCCTTCCAGCTATTTTGGTAGTGACTGGCTTGATAAAAACGTCGCAGGAATCTCCGTTCATAATGGTGCAGCCCATCTTGACTATACTGATTTAAATGTTAATGATTTATACACTGTTTTCACTACTGGTACTGCAGGTGATAAAGAAACTGTCATTTATCCAGATAGTTCTCCGCTTAATACTGGCCTTGCGGGTTCTTCATATAATATTAAAGACAAAGTTACTGCTGACATAAATGCCAACACAAAGATAAACGAATTCAAAAAAAATTATTGGCTACCATCCTTAAAATATATGGGAACTGATAAGACCGTAACACCAAGTTCAACAAGTCTTGATTGGCCAGGAGATGTTTATTTAGAACCTACATCCCTAGTTTTATCTAGTAACTCTGCCGTAACTGGTAAAACCTATGTTTTTTGGTTAGACCATATTAAAACGACATTGGTTCCAAATGATTCAACAATTGTCGCAGATCCTGATGCAAGTTTTGACCCTGATAACGATGTAACAATAACAGCACCAGGTGGAAATAGCATAAAGATTTCTGATATGACTGGAGATAGTACTAAAATCACTACTCCTGGAACTTATACTTACAAGGATTCAGAAAATAATATTCTAACCGTTACATCCAAAGTAGATCCAACGAAAGTTGGAAACTACAATGTTAAATATGAATATATTGATGCACAAGGAAATAATTATTTTTCAAATGGTTCTACTGGAAGGGTTTCTTACTTAAATACAACCGTCCACGTAACAAATGCGAAAATAGCTGGAACTGATACAACCATAACTAAAAACACTCCTTGGAACGTTTCAGATGGTGTCTCTGTGAATGACGTAAATGGTAATCCATTGAACCCACAAGATACCCAAACGGCGTTCAGTAATACTGGCACTACTAATGTTATTACTACAAAAATAACGAAAAATAATCCAGATGGAACAAGTACTGACGAAACTAGCATTGATACTTCAACACCCGGAAACTATACCGTAGTTTACAGTTACACTGACTCTAATGGCGGCACCGTTCAGTCAGATCCCGTTACTGTAATTGTTGATGGCAGCCAGATTTCTGCCACAGATGAATCCATCTATCCAAACGGCGACTTATCCACTGCTGTAACAACTTTAAAAAATAGTAATAGTGATGATGTTGACCCCAATACAGCTCTTAAAACAGGAACATTAACGGCAGTTGATCAAAATAATGATCCAATTGATACATCTGTACCCGGAACATATACTGTAACCTTTAAATATACTGATCCAACTTCTAAAAAAGTCGTCTCTTCAGATCCAGTAACGATTACTATTAAAAATAATTTGAGTGCTTTAACCACTGCACCTAAAACTATTAATACTGGGTCAACATGGGACCCTTCACAAAATATAACTGAACTTAAAGATACAGATGGCAATCCAGTTGTCGCTTCAGATGCACTAGGCAAAACTTTGACCACTACAATTACCGATAGTACTGGTAATCCTGTTGATGCAAGTACAATGACTACTCCAAAAACAGGCACATATACTATCAATTATCAGTATACTGATGCAACTGGAAAAACATTGACTGCCACATCAATATTAACCGTCCAGAACCCTACTACTGGATCAAATTCCGGTTCTACCGGTTCAGGTGCAAACACTGATCCCAATAATAATTCTGGTTCGAATGGTTCCGGTACAAGTACTGATCCTGATAATGGGTCAAACGGATCAAGTACCGCAATAGATCCCAATTCTAATGGAAATAATCCAAATACAAATTCAGGTTCAGACAATAATCAAACAACAGATGAATCCAACAATAGTGGTACAAGTCTTGTCGACAATTCATCTAAAGTAACTAACACTGCAACTCAAGAATCTGTTACTAAACCTGAAAACAATTCAGCAAATACTACTAATACAGTTAAATCTAATTCAGTTTCAATATCTGACCCTACCCCTAATAAAGCAGGTCAATTCCCACAAACCGGCAATCAGTCAGCCTTTTGGGCTAGCGGTTTAGGGATGTTATTACTTGCTATTGGTGGTATGTTTGGAATTAGACGTAAAAAGGAATAGTTCGTTGGATGCCGCTTCCGGTTTTTAGTAATTCCACCTGTTATGCGACCGATTCGAGCCTTGGTCTCTCATCTCGATTATGAGTTTTGCTTACGCAAATCTCATAATCGTCGGTGGAGTAAGAACGGATAAAACCACCCGTTCAACTCCACTTGCACAACTGGTTCCATTACTAAAAACCTCCAGCTAAATATAGATGTGATATAAAAAAATCTCACCATAGAGTTAATAAACTTTATGATGGGATTTTTATATGTCTAAATACAAAAAAATAGCCATATCCTGTAAAAAACAGAATACAGCTATAAAACTTTTATATAAATTATGGATAAATCAAGCCGGAGGAGATGATGAATTTGGCCAGTAGTGAAAATTCTGTTAGTGCGGCAACGCCGTGCTTACAGAATGGACGATTTCGAGATTTGCGACAGCAAAGCTCAAAATCGAGACGATAGGCCAAGACTCGAGTCGGTCCCACAGCAGGCCGAATTCATCATCACCGTAGGCAAAACAACACTATACTATTCAGTAATAGTCTCAACCCAACGACCCATTAGATAAATACTTACCGCAGCTTCAATTGCGGCAACTACTAAGAATGCAGCAATATTTAAGAAGAATGTCAGAGTATCATTTGAGTTCCCGATAAATGCCATCGAACTTCCGATTTGTGTGTTTAAGAAACTAACAACACGAAGTACCAACCAAATAACTAGAATGTACATCACAACATTTAAAGCTTTGCGACCTGTACTTGGCAAAAAGTTTCCAGCTGAACGTCCAACTAGGTGGATCAAATTAATAGTTGTCCAACCTAGAGTCATCATTGATAATACGATCAATAACATGGATAGAGCACCTAATATCATACTTGAAGCACTGTAATTATTACCAGGATTCATCAATCTCATGTAAGTGTACATTTCTTGAACACTTTTCAAATTCATTGCTATAACGATTCCATAAAGAATGCATTCAACTAACATTACATAGAGAAATGAAACTACTGTTGAAGCTAAATTACCGAGATAAAATTTAATATCACTGATCGGTATCAGACGATAACTGTCTCGTGTAAAAGTCCGTTCTTGAAGGACTGACAAACGGACAAAGGCAAATATAAACACAATCGAGGACCAAGAAAATACAATGCTGGAAAAAGTTGCCGAACTTAATGTACCTGTAATTGCGATCCAAATAGATGTAACTGCAATGGCAATTAAATTGATCAATAGAATAAAATTCATTGCCTTAAATCTTTCACTGATTGTTACTTTAAAAAATTTTCCAAAACTAGTCATCTTGATTGCCCCCTTCATATAAGCTTTCATAAAAGTCTTCGATACTTTGACCATCTTTCTCACGAATTTCGTCGGTCTTCTTGTGGCAGTTGATGGTTTGACCCTTAACAACAACGACTTCATCCAAAATTGGAGCAATCTCTGTCACATAGTGATCACTGATGATCATTGTGGAATCTTCTGACTTCCATTTAAGAATACTGCTGATGATTTTCTTACGGCTCATACTGTCAATACCACCGAATGGTTCATCCAATAAATATAAGTCAGCTTTACGAGCCAAAGTCAAAGTGATGATCAGTTTTTCCTTCATACCCTTTGATAATGCAGAAATTTTAGCAGTTTTATCTAATTGAGAAAACTCTAATAGTTCATTGAAACGTTCTTCATCAAAATCAGGATAAACATTCTTATAAAAATCACGTAGCTTCTCAATTCTCATTCCAGCTGGAAATCCACCTAAATGTTCAGTAAAACTTACGTAACTCTTTCTCTTAGTTGCCGTTGTAGCATCCTTAACGGTTATCTTGCCTTTTCCATGGGCACTACCAGTGATCAAGCGCATCAAGGTAGTTTTACCAGCACCATTCTCGCCTAGTAATCCGATGATTTTTCCACTGTCGATAGTTAGATTCACGTCATGTAGAATGGTTTTTAAACTATGGTTATAATTTAAGTTTTCTATTTTTAATAGTTCACTCATCAATTTCACTCCTATTTTTCATATAATTTTTAAATTCAGTTATGATCTCATCGTCAGTTAAATTCAATGCACGCAATTGTTGATAGGTCAAAGATATTTGTTCAATAACCAATTTATCTTTCAACTGTTTGATACTTTAAACATCTTCAGTAACAAAATTACCTTTGCCGCGTTGAGATTCAATTATTTTTTCATCCAACATTTCAGTTAAAGCACGCTGAACCGTATTAACATTCGCAGTTACGTCCACCGCCAATTGTCTGACTGATGGTAATTTTACACCAGGAGCAAGCGTGCCTGTGACTATCTGATGATATAGATATTCTTTGATTTGATAATAGATAGGAACTTTGTCGTCAAAATTCATTTCCGTTCTCCCCTCTACTGTACTAGTTTACTAATACACTATATATCTATAACAACTTATTTGCAAAAAAATAAACCGCAAAAGCGATTATCTTCAGAATATAAGGAAAATTTTCTATAAGTAAGTTCTCCACTTCTCGTAAATTAAATTTACCATTTTAGCGAAAATTAATAAATATTTTTATGTTATTGTAAAATTACTGATATACATTTGACGGGAGCAAACCAGCATGAGGATAAATACTAAAGAAGCTTTTACATAGTACAAACACGAATAGTTCATCAAACACACAAACTACTCAAACTGGTAATCAATCTGCTTTCTGGGCGACTGGTTTAGGAATGTTTCTACTCGCTATTACTGAAGTATTTGGTTTCAGACGTCGTAAAGAATAATAAGATCTTTAAAGAAGTCCTTCGGGACTTCTTTTTTTATAAATTCATTTTTCTTGCATTTACTAAAGAACTATTTATTATTAAGGGAAATCAAAGGGCGTCATATCAACGATTCAGACATTTTTTAACAAAAATCAAGAAATATGAATTATAAATATATGTATATTAAAAAGCTTAGTAAAAACTACATAATCTCGTTTTCGTACATATATTTTCACCCTCGGATTTTTAAAAGGAATTATTTAATTTCTATTCTTAAATAACCTAAATGGGTACAAGTTATGGGTGATGACAATGAGAACTAAAAAAAATTACAACCCTATGCAAAATTACATCCATGATGCTTTTTTTGAACAAGGTCATTGGTTATTAAAAATCAGACAGATAATACTCACTATTCTATCGTGGATAATTATGATCATTCCAATTTATTGGACACTATCCATGACAGTTTTCGTCAATAAAAATTTGAAAGGTCAACCATGGTCGGTACCTGAAGGACGAGCTCTTTTTCAATTCTTTGGAAGTTTTCTATCTAAAGCATTTCTGGTACTGGCAGTTATTACTATTGGTTTTACCTTATACAATAATTACTACACTAAGCACCACGTAAAACGCCACGCAATTTATAATGAGAAAAAGCTCTTTGCACGTCGTGAGGCCATCAAGGATTTCTATACTTCTAAATTTGGAGAACGTGCTTATCGCCGTAATGAAATAAGATATTACGTAGTCACTCCTGAGAACAATTTTGAAATTAAGGCCATCGACAAAATCTACAGCAAATTTGAAGGTGCAAAATTATGATTAATACTGGGATCTCAAATTTCGATGCTGTGGCAAATTTCTTACTATTGATGTTAATTGCATATCCGATACTAGGATCTTTTTGTTGGCTCATCGGAATGACATGCTATCAATTTCTCTATGCACACAGGATCACAAACTATAAAAAAATAGATAAAAAACATCAACCTTTCATCACGATCATGATCCCTGCACACAATGAGGAAGTTATGATCGAAGATACAATAAACTATCTAATGAACGACTTGAATTATTCAAACTACGAGGTGCTTGTAACTGACGACGGCTCAACCGACAGCACTCCTGAGATACTAAAACGATTGATGTTAAAATACAACAACCTTAAAGTTATTAGGATCGAAAAAAATCAGGGTAAAGCTCACGCCTTCAATATTGGAATTGCCTTCACTAAAGGCGAATTCATCTTGAGTAATGATGCAGACTCTATACCTGAACCAGATGCACTTTGGAAATACATGAACTATTTCAATACATCTGAGGGACAAAATGTTGCGGCCGTGACTGCCAATATGGATGTCCAAAATCGTGATACGATCATTTGCAAATCTCAAACCGTAGAATTCTCAAGTATCGTTGGCATCATAAAACGTAGTCAAGTTGGTGTTTTCGGTAATATGTACGCATACAGTGGTGCTAATACTATGTATCGTCGTAATGCTTTGATCGACGTTGGTTTATTCAGACAAGATCGTGCAACTGAAGATATCAGTATTGCCTGGGACCACCAAATTAGCGGCTGGTCAACCGTCTTTGCACCAAATATTATTTTCTATATGAATGTACCTGACAATCTGAAAAGTTTATATCATCAAAGAAAACGCTGGGCTAAAGGTGGTACTGAAGTTTGGCTATCAAATTTTTGGAAAATTGCCTTACACCCATTTAAACGCACTCGGCAAATCGCCTTCTTAGTTGATCAAACTTTCAGTATCGTCTGGTCGTTCTTCTACTTCATCAGTTTAATGTTATTCATTGCTTCTTTGATCGGATTTATCTTTACAGGTAATCTGCAACAAGTGATTTTCCTATTTGCAATGTCATTTGTCTTTATAACCTTCGAAATGATTGCCGGAATAATCCAATTAGGAGCGGCATTAATTGTTGATGAACGTGGGCGCAAATTCAAATATTTACTATTTATGCCGTTTTACTCACTGGTATATTGGCAAGTGAACTCATTTTCCGTTGTTACAACCTTTATTCCCGCCATCAGAACTATTATGGGACACGGGCAAGGAACTTGGGAAAGTCCTAAACGTCATAGGAAAAATACGTAATTTATATTTGAACAATTAAATTGACCAATGTAAGCAACTGATATACATTGAATATATATAAGAGGTGATCATTATGAAATCCGTAAAGTTAAGAAAAGTGGGAAGTTCAAAAGTTCTAACCGTACCTAAAGAAATAAAAACTAAGTATGAAAATTTTGATGTATTCTCTGGGCGAGACGGAGCAATTGTTTTTTTGCCAAAATCAAATAATCCATTCACAGACCCTGCTTTCATTAAAAAGAATAAAGGTGCACTTTCAGACGAGGATTTCATAAAAACTGACGTATTAAATAGTGAATTTTAATATGAAAGATAAATATTACCCTAGTCAACAGGAAATTGTATGGGGTTGACTTTCAACCTTCAAAAAGCAATGAATTGCGCGGTCGACATCCCGCTGTTGTTATTAGCACGATCGGCTTTTCAATAATAACCGGACAAGCCGCCGTATCACCTATAACACATGCAGCTAACAACAACTTACGATCAATGTTTATCCCTATAAAAAAGGATCATAAAATTAATGGGTTTATCAATCCACTCCAATTTCATACATTCAGTATTAATGGCAGAAACATAAAAAGCTCTGGTGAGTTCTTAGATGATGCTTCTTTTGCGTATGTTATTCAAGCTCATAAACAAATTTTAGATATATAAAAATAACTCTTAAATACACTATCATGTGTACCTAAGAGTTATTTTTTCTACTTGTTAGAGACTAATGACATTTTAATCTCCATCCCTAATCCACGCGCATACCTGTTTAGTGTGACTAGTGTCGGCATTGAGTCCATACGTTCGATCTTGGCTAATTGCGGCTGTTGCATGCCAATACGTTCTGCCAATTCTTTTTGCGTAACGCCTGACTTAATGCGACTTTTATGTAATTGTGATAAAGTCTCGACTACCTTCATTTCATCTTTAGAAATAAGTGTAGCGTCATCTTGTAAATCATCCCATACTATCATTAGTCTAACTCCTTTCGATTACTTAAAACTATGCATCCTTAACAGCTGGCTCGCGACTGCCTAATCTTACTTTCTCAACAGCATGAACACTTTCTTCTAAGTCTTGTTCTTTAAATCCAAAGAAGTAAGTACATGTGAATGACACGACTAAAGCAGCAGCTGATGCAATTAAGAATCCTGTAAAACTACTATCAATTCCTTTAGGATTAATAAATGAAGCAAATCCAATCAATGATCCAGCAAAGCCCCACATATCAACATGCAATAACCCTGTGAGTAGTCCACCAACTGCACCACCGATATTGGCTGTCCAGAAAATACGACCGTATTTCAAGTTAATACCATACATTGCAGGTTCTGTAATTCCCGCAAAAGCTGAAATTGTTGCAGCACCAGCAATTTGTTTCATAGCGATGTTCTTCTTAGTCTTGAAAAATACTGCTAGAACGGCAGCACCTTGAGCGACCATTGTTGCTGAAACAATAGCATTTAAAGCACTATGTCCTGTTGTAGCAATCTGATTGGCAACAACTGGAATAACAGCCCAGTGTAATCCAAAAATTACTAAGCATTGATAGAAAGCACCAATAATTAATCCCGACAATGCTGGACTAAATTTCAATAATGCTACGATACCTAAAGCTAAGTACGAACTCATCAAAGTAATGACAGGTCCAACGATAACTAAAATAACCGCACTAACTACAAAAACTTCGATCAAAGGACTAACTATCATCCTAACTGTTGCAGGAATATGTCTCTTCAACCACGGTTCAACCATCGATGCCAACCATGCTGCAGCGATCATTGGGAAAATTGAATATGTATAATTTGCAACGTGGATCGGCATACCAAAGAAGTCAGCATTCATATTCATTTGAACGGAACTTGTCTTGGAAGCTAGTTGTACCAAAGTTGGATAGGCTAAAACACCACCGATAACACCAACGATTATTTGGTTAGCCCCCAGACGTTTCGCAGCTGTGAACCCTACTAATATTGGTAAGAAATAAAAGACTGAGTCTCCCATTGCATTGATGATCATGTAAGTTGAACTTGTATCTGACAACCATTTGGCAGATACGATCAAAGATAATAATCCCTTTAAAATACCGGCTGCAGCTAACAAACCAATTACTGGCATCATACTAGCCGTTATAACGCCGATCAATGAGCTGAAGTAATATTTTGTCTTAGGCCAAATACCTTTAGGTGCTGGTTCTTTTTTAACTTTTGCTTCATTATCATTCGTACCAATACCAGGACCAAGTTGTGCAACCACTGCGCCAAAAACATCTTCAACAGCTGGTCCAATAACAACCTGATATTGACCTCCAGCTTTAGCGATATCTAAAACACCATTCAAGTTCTTAATAACTTCGTCATTTGCCTTGGATTCATCTTTTAGATAAAAGCGTACACGAGTTATACAGTGAATAACGTTATCGACGTTCTCCGCTCCACCAATATTTTTGATAATATCTGTTGCTAAAACGTCAAAATCAACTTTTTGATTACTAGGTGCCTGATCAAACTCACCTTCACCTTGAGCCAATAAACTAACCGTTGCCGCCTGATCTCCAGATTGAATATCACCTGGATGAACGTCTATTTCTTTGAGGACCATTGCGGTATTAGTAATTGCTACAATTACATCAGTTATCTTACCGGCATCTTTGATCATACCAATATCCATTGTGGCTATTTGTTGACCAGCCTCGACTGAATCCCCTTCTTTTACAAGAATATTAAAAGGTTCACCGTCCAATTCAACAGTATCAACACCCATGTGGATCAGAATTTCCATACCATTATCAGTGTCGATTCCGATAGCATGTTTAGTGCTGGCAATCAAAACGATCTTTCCAGAAACTGGTGAAACTATCCTGCTGTCATTGGGCAGAACACCGAATCCATCACCCATAGCCTTTTCGGAAAACATGGGATCATGAACTTTTGTAATATTTACAAGTTCCCCACTTACTGGAGAGAGCATATCCGTAGTGCTTTTCATGGTTGAACACCTCCTAGCTCTTATTTACCTATAAGATACTATATTTAAAAGATGTTTAAACATCATATTTGGATAATTATTTTTATGAAATTTGTATTAGTTGTTTAAACAAATAAAAAAGACCTCATATAAATGAGATCTTTAAAACTATTTATTTGCATTATTAATAAAATCTGACAACCCTATTTGATCTGATTTCTGAAGATAACCAACGGATTTAATATTACTTAAATATTTAATATCAACCTCTATAGAAGATCCAATATCAACATATGATTGCATATCCAGACCGGATTTCTGCCAATCAATTATCGGATAGTACAGCTTTTTGATTCCTTCAGATTTATTTTTATATTTTGAAGTAATTCTATACAGATACACGGACTTATCATCTAATCCAACTATTAATACTGGCCTACGCTTGCCGCCTTTGCTGGTAACATAATTAACGTAAACAATTGCTATATCATTTGCTTTTATCATCGTCGTCTAACCATGCCAATAGTTCTTCTTTCGAAGTTATTTTTCTAAATTTACCTGAATCAATTTCCTCTTGAATGGTGTGGTTAAGACGTTCTGACGAAGTAGTTCTAGTCAATTTGAAAGGCATACCTTCACTAGCTACAACCTGTTTATAAAAGGCCGTAAGAGCTGTGGTAGTATTCAAACCTATATCACTAAAAACCTGATCTGCTTGTTCAACTAGCTGTTTATCAAGGTTAGCCTGAACACGCTTTTTCTCATGTGCTTTCATTTGCATCCTTATGACCTCCTTTTAGGTATGATTATACTCACATTTGATTACATTATCATCGCTTAAGTATCATAACAAATAAAAAAGACCTCATATAAATGAGATCTTTAAGCAAATGTTACTTGCATTCTTCCATTTCGTTTTGAATGATATAAATTTTGGTCAACACGATTATAAAAGTCAATAGGTGATTTATCATCTGGACACATTTCTGAAACTCCGACTGAGATAGATATTCTAATACTGTCGTTGTTAGATTTAACTTCCATATTATTCACTGCCGCAAAAACTTGGTTGACGACGACTCGAGTTTCATCTACATCATAGCCGGGGAACACTATATTGAATTCCTCTCCACCAGTTCGATAAAATTTAATTTCAGTATCATTAGCCGCTAAAACGGTTTTTACGACTGAGGATACCTGACGTAATACATGATCTCCCACTGAATGACCATAGGTATCATTGATATTTTTAAAGTGGTCGATATCAAACATCATCATCGACAATGATTGATCATTTTGATTACTGTCTTCAAATAAATATTTGATATCGTCATTATATGCAGCAAAGTTTTCAGTTTTAGTCAAAGCATCGTGACTGGCAAATTGGGCCAATCGCAACTTAAGTTCACTATCATTAGATATCATTGTGACATACATATATAGGAGAATTTCAAAAATGGTTAAATAGATCCATTCTTGCCAAAATGTTCCCCAAGAAAAGTTAAACTTCCACTTCATCCAGACCCATAACGGCCCACCAAATGAAATCGTCGTCAACAAGTATATCGGGAATGCATAACTATTATTATGAAATCTAACTCTAATGATATTTAGTGTCCAAAAGAAAAGCATCAAAGTTATCGCATGTCCCCACGATTGCCAATAGCCCAGCGATTGATTAAAAACCATATAGACTAAAACAATAGGAAAGAAAGAATAATACGGTACATAAATATTTAAGAAATACGCACAAAAGGTAATTGCAATTAATTGAAAGTTCATAAATTGCCATGAATCGCTCTTTCCAACAACCAAGGTCTGAATACTGAATACAAATACCAACATATAGATAACTCCATACCAAGTACTTATAACATCATCCGAAAGATTGATCCTGCGATTATGGATCCATGACGCGATCCAATTAAATGTGACCCAATACAAGGTAAGAACGCCTAAGACAAAGAATACACTCGTCACGAATGGCGGCACTTGCCAGTTAGACCATGTCATCTATCAAACCTTCCTTTGTATATTTAGTTTATTGCGAAATATTATATATACTATTTCGCACGACAAACCTTATGATAATCTACTTGATGATAGAAATAAAGTGTCGATTTTACCATTGAAAAAGCTTTTTAAATCACAAAAAATCATTATTTTATCCTTTTATAATCTAAATTTTAGTAATATTTTGGACTAGGTCGGTATTTAAAATAACCCCCTTTCTACTTTTGATAAACAAATACTAACCGATTCTCAGTTGAATTGCTCTTCGAAAATTTCCAATCCGGGTGATTGAACTGCTCAATTTCTTTGATTTTTGTTAATTTATTTTCGGCCATAAAACGAACCATTTCTCCACGTGCCATTTTGGCTAGAGTAGCTTTTGTCTTTAATTTTCCATCGACCACACTGCCGAAAACGACAGTCACAAATTTTTGCTCTGGTAATAAATATGGCGTGATCACTTTAGCGTATTCTTCAGACGACAGATTTACGATTGTTTCCGAATCAACGGTTAACGCATGATAGATCTTCGAACCCCAGAAATCATACAGATTCTTGAATCCTGAAACTTTCAATCTAGATTGCATCTCTAAACGATACGGAACTACTCCATCAAACGGGCCTAAGATCCCGTAAAACCCAGATAATATGCGCAAGTTTTTGCGTACATAATCCAGTGCCGGTTCAGTGAATAGATCTGGTGCCATATATTGATATTGGATTCCACTAAAGGCAATCAAAGCTGGTGTTAAATGCTTATTCAAGTCCAAATCCTGTAATCGTTGATAATTTTCTTCGGCTAGTTTATCGCTACACTGCCAAAGTTTTTTAGCTTCTTTATAGGATAATTGTTTCATTTTATCTAAAATCGATTTAGTTTCGTCCATAAAATATGGCAATTTCTCGTAATTGAATGTATCTGTATCAACAACCATTTTTTTAGCTGGTGCAATTATTATTTTCATAAATTTTATTCTAGACAAAAAAATAAGATCACACAACAGTGCGACCTTATTTTCTATTTTTCTGCAGCAAGTTTATCTTTTTTAAGTTGTGCTGCCAAGCGTTTATTTCCATGATGTAAATCTACTACGGTCCAAACCAATAAAGCCAATACGGCTAGGATCAACAAATATGCAATAGTTTTAGAAATATCTCCGTCTCCTGCGGTTGGATGATCTCCAAAGAATGCCAAAATTTGATCAGGCAAACTTATCAAATTCAAGATAGTCAATCCAATTACTGACAGCCAGCCTAGAACCTTGATCCAAAGACTATTCTTAAATCTATGTCCCATCTCCATCTCACTGTCAGTCATCATTAATAATGGCAACATTGAAAATGGCAAAGCAAAGGCCAAGAAAACCTGTGAATTGTTCATTAAATTGTTCAAAG
Organism: Companilactobacillus kedongensis; assembly: GCF_003946625.1. Lineage (GTDB taxonomy): Bacteria > Bacillota > Bacilli > Lactobacillales > Lactobacillaceae > Companilactobacillus > Companilactobacillus kedongensis. The sequence continues at coordinate 51,669 of NZ_RHOR01000008.1, forward strand.
CTGTATGTTCATCAATAGCACTCTTACCGCTAGTTAACATAACACAGATCAAAACTGGAATAACTGAGATTAATCGTGTTACCAATCTTCTCAACCAGAGAGGCATCTTCATATGAACGAAACCTTCCATAATAACTTGTCCAGTCAATGTACCTGTAATAGTTGAGTTTTGACCAGATGCCAATAAGGCAACCGCAAAAAGCGTTGATAAAATACCTGATTTAGCAACACCGATCAAGATACCGTTACTTAAAGTAGAAGTATCTGATAAGGCTTCATACAATCCAAAGAATGATGGATCTTTAACAGCACCAGTCTTGAATACAGCAACACCCATGATCAATAACAAAGCATTAACGAAAAATGCAGCCGTCAATTGAATGTTGGAATCCCATGCTGAAAATCTAACATTTTGAGCAACTGATTCTTCATCATTGTGATCCACTTTACGAGTCTGTGAAATAGCTGAATGCAGATATAAGTTATGAGGCATAACAGTTGCTCCAATGATACCTAAAGCACCACTCAACGGTGTCATACCAGCAATTTTCTCACTAGTAGAAAATGTTCTAGTAGTTGGCAACAATCCCTTAAAGACACCATTCCAATCGGGATTTGATAAGGCAACTTGATAAATAAATACAAATAAAATAACTAAAATAAGACAGACCACGATGGCTTCAATTTTTCTAAAGCCTATTTTGGTTAATAATAGCAATACTAAAACATCTAAAACGGTAATAAATACCGCAATCATTAATGGAATATGGAATAACAAATACAAAGCGATCGCCGCACCAATTACTTCAGCGATATCAGTCGCCATAATGGCAAGCTCTGTTAAAATCCATAAAACGATTCCTAATGCCTTACTCGTTCTGGCTCTAATGGCTTGCGCCAAGTCCATACTGCTTACAATCCCTAGTTTAGCTGCCATATATTGTAATAACATGGCAATTAAACTAGAAATTAGAATAACTGACATTAGTAAATACTGAAAATTCTGTCCACCGGTAATTGATGTTGACCAGTTACCTGGATCCATATAACCAACCGCAACTAATGCACCCGGTCCGGAATATGCTAATAACGTCTTAAAAAATCCTTTGTTCTTAGGTACTGAAACCGTGCCATTGATCTCTTCTAGTGAAGGACCATTAGCATATTGAATCAGCTTATGCTTACGTGGCTCATTTTCCTTTGCCATAAATAATCTCCCTTTAGTACAAAATTACGATATTCAATTATCAACGAACGATCATGATTGATATTGGTGAATGCTTAGCCATATAGGCAGCTTGTGATCCAAAATATTTTCTAATGCCTTTTTTAGATAGCGAACCTATAACCAACAAGTCAGCTTCAGTATCAGGAATAACTTGCTTAACAATGGTTTCACCAGGATCACCTTCGGCGATAAACATTTCAACTTGTTTAACACCGGCATCTAAAGCAACTTGACGATATTCTTTAATATGTTCTTCGAGTTCTTTTCGTTCCCCATGAACGTAATCTTTGGTTAATGCTTGATAAACATTCATTTCATCATTTTCCAAAATTGAAGTAATGATCATTGTTGAATCATCATTGATACAACGTCTCATTGCATATCTAAATGCTAATTGTGCATCATCAGAATCATCAACACCGACCAACACTCTCTTGAAAGTATTTTTATCTTTTGTCATTTGAATTGCTCCTTTCTACGATTCCCATTCTAGTACAAATTAATGAACTGTAAAGTTTTTTTTAAGGATAACTAATAAAAAGATAAATACAATTTGACTTTATCAAGCAACTAAAGGTACGCCATATGCCAAAATAGTCATTTCACTAATATTGCTTATATATCAATGTTCAGTTCGTAAATATATACAGTAATTAACTCATAATCTTAAAAATAATTTTTATATTAATCACAATAGTTAGACTAGCCTAATTTATACTGTTGACAGAATATCTGTAAAAAAATATGATGGAGCTATTAAAAAATAGGGTGATCAAAAATGAGTGATTTAGATTTTTTAAAACTAATATACGAACTAGGTGGTACTTTTCACGCTGTCAATAACGGCGATATAGCGAAGAAAGCGGACCTCAGCAACGCTTCTGTTACCGAACGCATAAAGAATTTGGCCACTCATACGGACCTATTATCTTATAAGCGTTATTACGGTGTGATGTTAACCAAAAAGGGTATCAAAACCCTTGATTCCTATGTTCAACAACAGAGATTATTGGAAGTATGGCTAGTTCAAGAGATGAATTATTCACTTTTGGATTGCCACAAAGAAGCTGACATATTGTCAAACCAAGTTAGCAAACATTTCATAGAAAATTTGAATAAATATCTCAATACTCCCAAATTATGTCCCCATGGAAATATCATCCCCAATAATGCAAAATCGATTACTGAAAAGCAAACTAATCTAGTGGACGGACTAAAAAAAGACCAAGAATATACAATTCAGAGTTTTTCTGAAGATGATTATATATTCGAGCTTTTAGAAAACGTTGATATTAGATTGAATGACGCGATTAAAGTTATGAATGTCACTGACGACATCGTTGTAATTTTAAATTTGAGAACCAACAGTAAGCAATTATTACCTAAAACTCTTGCTGCAGCTATTCGAGTAAAACAAAAAAAGTGTCCTATAATCAGCTGATTATAGGACACTTTCTAGTCACATTATTATCTCATCAGGATTGTTTGATCCCAGCTTGCTTTAATATCTTACTTTCAATGCCGTGTTCCAATTCCTTATCATGATGTATCGGAACCGGTACAGTCACATTAGTTGTTGGATTGTACATTTTCAAATGAGACCCCTTTTGTGACTTTTCCACAAAACCGTTATCTTTAAGCATTTTAACGATTTTTTGAGGTTTCATTGCCATTTCGATCTTCCTTAGATTTCCGCAATATATTTTTGATTGCGTTATTTGTGTGAAATCTAACTACCTTAAACTCTCACAGATGGCTAGTGTAACACAAAAATACGCCTCGTTACTAAATATTGATTTTACTTAACTCGTCCATCATTGCGGGTCGACGGGCATACTCTACTCGCCAATCGTTCAAGATTTGTTGAACCATTGTATCTCCAGTTGGATAAGTTAGCATTTGCTTTAATATCTTAACTAACCTTCGATAATATTTTCTATCTCCAGTGTGTTGAGCCATATTATTAGCTACATCGGCATACTTCCTTAACAATTGATCTGGATAAAGTGGTTTTAATTTCTTTTCATATGTTTGAAGGCCCCACAATCCACTCTCCTTTAATACTGATTCTAAAAGAAGTTCATACAATTCATCTTCCGCATATAGTTGTTGAACATCACTACGTTCAGGTAACTGCGCAAATAGTTTTTTACGCTGTTTTGGCCACTCCTCCGTTGAATATTGTTTTTCAAGCTCTCGATATAATAATACATCGGCAGGACTATACTTTGTCAATAAGATCCATAATTCATGAAGATATTCATCTTTACGTCCTAATTTCTTATACAGATCCTTTAATCTTTTACTAAAGTCACTAACGATTCCGGGATATTCATCAAATTGTTTTTTTCCATCTATCAATGTTTGAATTGCAACTTCATAATTTCCATTTCTAATACAAATATCAATATAATACTTACATACTTTCGAATAATTACTATTTTCTGAACAAAATTTTTCAATTATATCAGCGGATACTTTTAACTTTTCCATAGTTTGAATATGATAAATTGCCCATTTACCAGCTATGTATTCATTGATCCATTCATCTTTTTCCTGTTTATATTTAAGGAATTTTTGTTCTGTCCAATCTAACTCACTCTGTAAAAACTCTTTTTCATCAAAATCACTGAATAAAATTTCTTCAATAGAATCCTCAAAAACTTCCAATTTTACACCGTCTTGGGTATACCAATCAAACATGTGCCTTTTCAATTCAATATCGGACTTATCAAGTATTTCCAACCAAAATTGAGAACAATAATCAACCAATGCCACAGTTTCACCGCCTGAATCATCAATTTCAAGATATGAAAGTTTTGTAGCAATATAAGTAATAATATCAAATGCAGACCTCAACTGCCCCTCATCGATCCAGTTATCGATAGTACCATTCATAAAATCAACCAGATCTCTTTCAAAACGTTGTGCATCATTGTATTCAACAAAATCATATTCATTTTTATATTCGTCAAATATGGCATCTATTAACGATTTATAACTTTGTAAATCACTTACATCAAAAGTATCTTTCGACATCGTCATAAATTGATCAAATAATGACTTATCTTCAGATAATACTTCAATTAAGAAATCTCTAACTTGCTCTTCTGATGCTTCTGAGACGGAATTTTGAACTACATCAATTTTTTCTAAATTACTATCCTGTTCGTCAAATAACATCAATACCGCGGCCATATGTTTACAAAGCTTATTTTCCGACGCATATGGACAGTCACATTCTGCACTTTCAAATTGTCCGTGATCAATAACAATGGAAACATTGTATGTTTTCGTCCCTACAACTGTTGCCGTAATACGCTCAGATGTATTCTTAAAATTCTTTACTAAACCTTGTCTGTAATAGTCAAATCCTCGGTCAAGAATTCGCGGTTCAAATAAATATTTCCACTCCATATGTGAACTCCTTTTGAAGCTATTTACCATTACTATATCAAAAAGATCCCACAATATGTGGGATCTCAAAACTAAAACTTACCTATTAAATTATCAGTTTTAATGAACTCATTAGTTGAAACACGATAATAAACAACTCCATCAATAACTACAACTTTATCTACTTTATATGATGCATCAGCAGGAAGTGTTACAGATTGTTGGACACCGCGTTCATCATAAACTGGTGTTGGTGAATCAGTTGTTACCGTATTTTTAGCATCTAAATATTCATAAACTTTTTCAACTGGAACAAATTCATTAGTTGAGACACGATAATAGTTTTTACCGTTAATAACTGCGATACGATCAGTTCTCCACTCTGTACTTGGAGCCAAACTACGACTGACCGTTGTACCTTCATAATTAATGAGCGTACCAGTTTCATTATTATAAACTCTGATCAAGGTTGGTCCTTGATAGAAATAAACATAGACATCGCTGGCTTTAACAAATTCATTGGTTGAAACACGATAATATAAAATATCATTTAAGGTGTATTCCTCATCACTACGCCAATCAGTATTGATTCCTAGTTGTCTATTGGTGATCAGTTTACCGTCTTTATCATAAAGTTTAACCATTTGTGTGGTGGTACCAACGGTTTGATTCTTCATTACTACCTTTGCAGTGTCATTATCAGGATAGTTAGGAACTAGCGGATCAGTGTGGTTTTTGACCTCATCACCATCACTCATTCCATCGCCATCGGTATCAGGATTCAATGGATCAGTGCCATCGTTCAACTCATCTTCACTATTCAATCCATCATCATCAGGATCAACTTGATAATGAACGATATCAGGATTTCCAGAATCATCTAGGGTAACAACTGTTGCGGCTCCGTCACCATCTGGCAAAATTGTTTTATCGGTCTGTGGTTCAATGGTTTGTTGACTGACGGTATTGTCATCTTTTGATTCGACCGCCGTTCTCGTACCAGTAATTGGGTCATATGTATAAACTGTGCCAGTGCCATCAGTCCATTGTTTAGTAACTTTAACAATATTACCATCAGCATCCTTTTCAGTTATTGTGACGTTTCCGTCAGCATCAACATCTTTACCCAAAACCGTTAACTTACCTGGAACAACTGTGACATTATAATTCGAGTCAGCACTTGTTGCGGTGATATTATAGGTCCCAACTGTTGAAGAATCTGGTTCATTATACTTTAAGTTTAGGTCTGAAATTACGTCCTTGTCGCCTATTCTAGAATTCTTAACTGTCGATTCATTCTTTGGATCGTCTGCGCCGGTATAAACAGTCTGGTCATCGACCAGAATAGTAATCGGACGCTTTGTCACGGTTAATATAGCTGGAGTTACCGTACCAAAATCATAATTAGGATTCTCAGACTTTAATCTGGCAATTGCGGCATCGGTTAATTTAATTCTGTAATCTCCACCAGCTTGCAAAGGAGTATTCACTTCATTTCCGCTAGGATCAGTAACTTCAAAATCACTCTGCTTAAATGTTGTTGAACCAACACTAACTGTATCGGTAAAGTTAGGAGTGTCTCCATAAACTACACTAGCAGGCTGAATTGTCGACTTTGCACCGGCTTTTTTGATCGTAAATGTACCGTTAATAACTGCGACAGTATAATTTTCACTATCGATATTACTACTACTGATTGTGTAACCTCCAGCATTTTCACCAGCTGTTCTCGTTAAGGTTACACCTAAAGCAGAAATATCATCTCCGGTAACAAGCACATTCTTTGAATCATCTGTTAAAGCTAACGCTGGATCTTCAGAACCATAAACTTTGCTATTATTTGCGGCTGTGACAGTTACAGGTTTCTTAGTAATAGATAATTTTCCTGTATCAACCTTAACAGCATAATTTTGATTCAATTTTGATTTATCTGAATCAATACCAATGCTATATGTGCCGACATTTTCACCAGTATCACGTTTCAAGACAACGCCTAATTGATCTAATGTATCGCCATTTACCAAACCTGTGGCAGAATCACTCGTTAATGCAAAACTTGTAGGATCATCTGATCCATATTGTTTACTTGCATTATCAGCCGTCACTGTAATTGGACGTGCAACTACCGTGAGTTTAGCCGGCTTAGGGTCTGCAAAAGTATAGTTAGGATTGGCTGTATGTAATTTATCTACAGAACCTGGTTTTAATTTAACACTATAATCTGTGCCAACTTGTAAATCAGAATCAACTACATTACCAGATGTATCAACAACTTCATAATCACTTTGTGCAAGTGGATTTGTAGTGCCGTTAATATTTATGAAACTATCAAACTTCGGATCATCACCATAAGAAACCTCAGTAGGCGCGATTGTGACTTCTGCTCCTGCTGGATTGATCGTAAATATACCGTCAGTAACTGTAATTTGATAATTCTTATTCAACGTGGAAGATGGATCTAGCTTGATCTTATAGGTCTTAGCTTCTTCACCATCCTCACGAATCAATTTAACACCCAGATCTGTGAGCTGATCATTATTCTTCAAGCCAGCAGCTGAGTCATTTGTTAACTTGAATTCAGGATCAGTGTGTCCATATGTCTTTTCGCTATCAGCGGCTTTAACAGTAATTGGCAAAACATTAATAGTGAATATTCCAGGATTGACAGAAACCTTATAATTCTTATTCAATGTTGATGCTTCTGAATTCAAAGTAATTGAATAAGTTCCAACGTTTTCGCCAGTCTCTCGTTTTAGAACAATGCCTAATTGAGCCAAAGTATCATCATTGACTAAAACCTTTGCTGAATCACTTGTTAAAGTAAATTTCGGATCAGGTTCACCATATTTCTTATCGGCATTGTCAGCTGTAACTACGATAGAGCGTGGAATTACAGTTAATTTATTATCGTTATATGTCTTGAAATCATAATTGGTATTGGCAGCATTTAAATGAGCCAAAGCATCATCATTTAGTTTGATAGTATAATCTCCGCCAACTTGTAATTCCTTGGCAGTTACTGTATTACCGTCTGAATCAACGATCTTATAGTCACTGTCTAAAAGTGGATTTGTAGTGCCAGTAATTTTAGTATCGCTGGTAAATTCTGGATTATCACCATATGTCACAGTTGCAGGGTTAATTGTTACGTCAGCTTTAGCCTTAGTAATAGTAAAGCTACCATCTGTGACTTTTACATCATAATTTTTGCTATCAATTTTATCAGCGTCAATTACGTAACTTCCGGCATCTTCTCCAGCTGATCTCTTTAAAGTTACGCCTAAAGCAGAAATATCATCTCCGGTAACAAGTACACTCTTTGAGTCATCAGCTAAAGCTAACGTTGGATCCTCAGCACCATAAATTTTACTGCTGTTTGCTGCGGTGACAGTTACAGGTTTCTTATTGATCGTAAAGTTTCCGCTTGTAACTGTGATCGTGTAGTTTTTGTTCAGATTTGATTTATCGTTATCAATTTCAATAGGATACGTGCCAACATCTTTCCCGACAGCCCGTTTCAAAACGACACCTAATTGATCTAATGTATCACCATTGACTAATTCTCTAGCTGAATCACTTGTTAATGTGAAACTATCAGGATCACTGTCACCGTATGTTTTATCAGCATTAGCTGCTACAACCGTTATTGCTCGTGGATTTACAGTGAGTTTGGCACCTTCTGGTTCTGTGAAACTATAGTTGGTATTTGTTTTGTTTAAGTTATCAATAACACCCGATTTTAATTTAACAGTGTAATCTCCACCAACTTGTAATGGTGAAGTTACAACCTTGCCATCTTTATCGACAATTTCAAAGTCACTCTGCTCTAGAGTAGCGTCACTAGTATCAATCGTATCGCTAAATTTTGGCGTATCGCCATAGATCATCGAAGTTGGATAAATTGTTATAGTTACTGGTGCTTTAGTGATAGTAAATGTACCAGGAACAACTGTCACTTCATAATTTTGACTGTCAGTAGAAACACCGTTAATTGCATAATCACCAACATTCTCACCGGCAACACGTGTCAAAGTGACACCTAATTTATCAATTGAATCGCCATTCATTAGTACACCCGCAGGAACAGGATCTAATGAAAATTCAGTTGGATCATCTGTTCCATAAACTTTCCCGCTGTCCGAAGCCTTAACTTCAACTGGTTTCTTAGCAATCATGAAAACTCCGGGTTCTACCGTAACAGTATAGTTATCGCTAAATTTCGAAGATGTATCTTGATCAATAATATATTTACCAGCATTTTCACCAGCTACACGAACTAATTTAACGCCTATGCTGGCTAATGTATCACCATTGACTAAGCCTTTTATCGACCCAGTTGTTGATCCATTTATGGCTGGTTCACTAGTATCACCATAAGTTTTACCAATATTTTGAGGAGCCTTGACGGTTAGTGGTCTAGGAGTGACCGTCAATTTGCCTGTATTAAAGGTGGTAATATTATAATTACTATTTTTCTTTAAATCAGCTTGTGCTTTATTTGTATAGCGTATTGAATAGTCTCCATCAACTTGTAATTGTGAAGCTGTAACTACTTTGTTTGCTGTATTATCAAATATTTCAAAATCATCAGTACCATTAGGTATCCCATCCAGGTCGCCGCCAAATGCTGGTGTATCATCACCATAAACTACTGTTGCGTCATTAGTAGTGGCTGCAACATTCAAGGGTGTAATAGTCAAAACACCAGAGACATAAAGTCCGGCATTAGAATTTTTACTCCAACTCTTCAAATTAGCACGTCCAGAATCAGTCAACTTAAAGATATATTGACCAGCATCTTTAGGCGTGACTGGTGTGGTACCGGAACCTGAAGCACCAAAGGTAAAGTATTGATAGTTAGTAGGATCATCAAAGAAACCATTCATCTGCGTATCAGTAACCGTACCAAAATCTTTACCAAAACTGATTGTAGGGTGTCCTATATCAGCAGTTTTATATGGAACTTGCCATGAACTAAAGGTTGCCAAGCTATTCTGTGCATCTTGATTAGTGGTCTTTAAAGCACCTAAATCATCCTGGAAGTTGACCAGTAGATTTTTAACTGCTTCCAAATCCGCATAACCTGTTTGACCGTCGTCAAAAATATCATTCGCAACCGTTGCAGTTTTGGCACTTTCAAAGGCAACTTTAGCTTTACCATTGGTATCAGAAACTTCTGCATAAATATTAACAACAGATTGTAAAAGTTGATCCGCTGCAGATTTTTGGTCAGCAGTTAAACCAGATAGGCCTACAAATGAATCATACATAGTCTGTGCCTGTTGTTTATAATCATCAGCTTTAGTTTGGTTAGCTGTAGCCTGTTGTTCCCAATAATCTAACGTTGCCGTAGTTGGCAAAAGAATACTGCCACTAGCTTGAGGTTTAGCGCTATCCAATGAGTCAGTTGCTTTAGCATTACCAACATCTGACCAACGATAATCAGCACCATTAATGCCCGTTTTACCACCGCTAGTAATTGGATTACCTTCAGCATCTTTATAAGTCTGATTGCCTAAATCATCAGAAATTGATTGTCCAGTTCCGACTGTGACGTTATCTACAACTGTCTGACCATCAACCGTTGTACCTGTTCCTGTATAGTAATGTCCAATTGGTTGAGATGTATTAGCTGTAGTATTTGAATCTGTAGAAGTATTACCTTGATCGATCGGCAAATTATCTTGTGCAATTGCACTACCATCAGTTGGAGCAGCTAATTTAACCGTTGTTGCTGTATAACCAGGGATTTGAACCAAAACCGATTTACCTGCCACTGCGACAACTGTTACAGGTTGTAAACCAGTGATCGGTTGATTAGTTTTAGAATCGACTGGTGTTACTTTAGCTTTAAAAGCTAATCTAACTGGAACTGTCATATTCTGACTATTTGCATCAGTAACGGTATAACTATAATACGTGCTATCCCCTATAGACTTATCTCCACCGATATAATGTACAGTCCCGTTGTTGTTAGTAACTACTTGGTCACTATCTATCAGATAAATATTACCTGCTGAATCAGCTGGAATAACAGCTACTAGTGAAGGATCAATATAATCGACTGCTACAGCACGAGCTGCTGCTGCTTGAGTTGAAAAAATCGAAATCGTATCACCAATATTGGCAATAGCCTTTACATTTGTTTTATCCAATAAAGCACCCGTATCAGCGGAATCAACCAAATTTACAGTTAATGGAATTGTTTTAGGTGTATAGGTGAAGTTATCAATTTTCGCAGAATAATCATTCCAACTACCACCTGTTGAAGCAGAAATTGAAAGTGAATAACCTGTAGTAACATCTTCAATTTTACGACTGAAGCTTTGTCCTTTTAAAACAACAGTTAACATCTGTGTAGATGCATCATAGTTCATTGTAAAATCATTTACTGGACTAGAACTGCGTTGCAATCCGATATAAGTAGTTGATTTATAATCGCTAGAAATTGGACTCTGCAAATTACCATTAGAATCAGTAGTTCTCCAGCCAACATAGGGTGAAGTAGATGGATCATTAAAATTGCCATTATGGTATTCATCAAAAATAAACCCAAAGGCATTACTCAAACCACCTAGTCCTAATTGTCCCCCTGAACCACCTTTGGTAGCTTCAGAAGGATCTCCAGGAGCAAAAATGAAGCCGACACTATCTGCACCATTATAAGATTTACTACCAATTCCTAAAGCACCTGACATATAGAAATTGTGACCAAAATCAATTTCATGTTCAAAGGATACATGAGAAGCTTGGTGGCCCTGCATACTAGTTGCAGTGCCTGACGATGAATAATTATTATGATAATCATTGGTAGTTAATGAAATTGAACCATCCGATCCAATTGGCTGAGTAGAAATATTCTTGCTTGTATTGTAATCTTTATCACCGCTGTCTCTATTTTCAACGGTAGCAGTAAAGTGGCCCGCGACCTGATCAGATGTCAATTCTACTTGTGACGTATCTACTCCGACATTCACATTTTGATTTTGTGATAACACTGGATACTGAGTATTATTCGTAGTATCTTGTGTCACGTTATTTTGTTGTGTGCTCGTTTGTTGTGTAGTCGGCTGTTGCACGGTTGCTTGACTTAAAGCTACTCTCTGTGGAGTCGATTGAGTTGTTGAGTTACTTTCAGTCGGCGTTGGTGATTCGGACGCACTGCTCGACATAGCTGTTTGTGTATTAGCCACCGCGGCATGAACATCAACAGTACCAATACTTTCGGCAATTGCAAATGCAGAAAAACTGATCAATAAGCTGCCGAATATTCTTGTTTTGATTTTCCACCCAGTATGTCCCTTATATAGTATGAATCTCTTCTTAACATCACCATTGGTTACTTTTTGTCCCAAAGTTTAAATCCCCTTTTAGTTCAGCTAAAGTTGCTGACACAATATCTATTTTCCCTTAAATTAACTTTGATATTTTGATAATTTCTAATGCACATTTTTCCTGCAATTCAAATAACCAACTTTTCGGATGATGGAAAAGCAATTGTACTTTTTACATTATCTAATCGGTTGTAAATCAAGGCTTTTTACCTTTTCATAAAAATATTTATGACAGTTATAATATAGTCCAGAGGCTTAAAATATTCAACGAGATATAGAAAGTAATACGATAATGTTGAAATATTGTGGTTTATTTTTTGAAGATGTTTAATCTTACCGTCCAAAATATCTAGTAATTCCTCCTGTTGAACAATCGTCGATGAAGTAAAACCCCACTTGTACAATTGGTTCCATTACTAGAAAGTTTAAACTCGTTAAATGAATAACCATAATAGGTAGAAACGTGTCAGCTTCTCTAATGTGATCCTGATACTTTGCAACCATTAAATTGATCTATCCTCTTCAAATCTGACAAATGAAAACAATAAATCTACAGTGAAAAATGGTATAGAACTATATTCAACACTAATATACTCAAAAATTATTAATATCTTTTAAGCTCTAGATAATTGTTTAAACAGAAGTGCCAGTTTCCCTACTTGCAGTAGGATTCATCCTTAGCAAACTTTCATTTATGATGATATAATGAAATAGTTAAATTAATGTAAAATAATTTATATTAATTGTTCTTGACGGGGGCAATTTAATGAAAACTAAATACAAATTAGGCTTATGGGAATTGCTCTTTCTCATGAGTATTTTTGCTATTCTTATAACGAGCACAAATAATGTTTCAGCTTCATTAACGAGCAGCACAGATCTAGCTGTTTTAAAAGACGCTCCAAATGGTATTCCTGTTAGTTCTTATATGTCTAACTCCAAACCAGTATCTCCAACATCTGGATTTCCTTACACCACTAATTCAGCACAGATAGTTGATAAAACTGGTGCTAATTCAGCAAATGGTAATATCGTTTCTTTGGCCAATGGTGCGGATACCTATGGCTCTATTTGGTCTACAAATCAAACTTTTGATATAAGCAAGCCGCAAACTGTATCTGCTTGGTTATATTTTGGAGCTGCGACTGATGATGCTTCTATTAATAGTGAAGGTATTGCCTTTGTCCTTCAAAATGACAATAGGGGTGTTGCCGCTCTTGGCGCTGGCTACGATGGTATGGGTGTTTACGGCTACGACAGATCCGCCATGAATACATTTAACAGTATAGCTGAAAACACGTCTTATCTTCAAAAAACGGCCATCCAAAACAGTGTTGCACTCGGATTTGATGCCGAAAAAAATAATTTCTTTAAAGCTTCAAATGCTCCAATTAAAACAAATACTACATTTCTACCACTTACCACAAATTTCTCACAAAATGGTTTTGATACTCAATTGGGTACTAAACCTCCATCTTCTGTGGATATACCTGGAAACATAATATATGGTAGCATCGGAAATTTTGGTAGTATTGGTGTGACATATCCTGCATACAAAGATACATACAATCAAATTGATTTGGCAGATACAGCTTCCGCAAACAACTACCCTGGATTTGATAAGGGAACTGTCATGGTTCAGGTAAACTCTCAGTCAGCCGGTTTAGTAGATGATATTGACGCAGATAAAAAATCAGTTTTCTGGCATCACGTAACTATTAATTGGACTCCTGCTCCTAGTGGATCCAATAACGGAACTCTTTCCTACATTTACAACGATATTAGTAAAGATGGACTAGAAAATAGTAGTAAGTATCAAAAGACAGCTGATATTCCTGTTGATATTACTAAGTTGAACACAACATCAGGCAAAGTTCGTTGGGGATTCACTGGCGCCAATGGTACTAACAAAAATGTTGCTACTAAATTGGTGGCTTTAGATTCAACACCAGAATCACCTACGACAGACGCTAGTGCTTCAATAACCGATACAACTTTAAATAAAAAAATAACCGATTCTGCTACAGACAAAACGGTTTCTAGTGGTGATGACCTTTCACTCGATTACAACCTTAGTTATATTCGAGGTGATGAAGATTGGAAGTCTATTGCCGCTAAAATCAAGATCCCTAGCAACGTAACTTTGAAACCTGACGCAAATGGAGATATTGCCACTATCACATATGCCGATGGTAAGGTACAACATATTAAACAAACTGATCTAGATGCCGACGGTAATCTTCAAGCTACCCTAGACCATAACTTGTATGCTACAGATAGTTCGGCTACGGTTTCCATTCATGGAGTGGCTAATAACGATACAACCAGTGATATCAATGTAAAACAAGCTGCTGCTTCATTTACAGGTACCAATAGCATTGCTATGACTAGTTCGCCAGCTTTTATCATTGCAGGAAAAAAAGATTACAGCTTAGTCCTTGGTACTAATTCAAGCACCAACTACGATCTGCTTTACAAGAATGATGATTCTACTTTCAATCCTGACCTTAACTTAGGTTACAGTAGCAGTGCTCCCAGTGGCGTTGAGGGCTCTGATATTGTCTTTAAAGTGGAAGTCGGCGGTCACACTTATACAGCTGCTCAAGATATAGATATTGAAAGTGGTTCAACAGCGTCGACAAACATGGATATTAAACAAGTCATCGAAGGTATGGGCGATGATTTCTGGAATATCTTCCCACTGAATTCTACCCAACCTGTAAAAGTCACCGCCATTGATCGAACGAACGGAATGGTATCTAATACACTTACTTACAACGTTACCGTTAAACCAAATAAATCCCTATCGCTGAACGTTTCCGATAGTTTAGCCTTCCAGGATATCCACTTTGGTAATAGATCAGATTATCTTAAACGAAAATCTACCTTTGATCTGAGTGTTACTAGTCTGCGTGAACCATGGGAACTATCAGTCACAACTAAAGGACTGTATAGCAGTAGTAACAGTCTCAATAACAATATGAATTTGGTCTATAAAAAAGACACATCATCAGATTACAAGACGCTTGGTACTACCCCAGTCGTCGTCGAATCAAATAGTAATTCGTATGACACATCAACAACCAATAATATTTCAGGTAATTGGACCGCCGATACAGGATTGCTTTTGAAACAATCAGGAATAAGTCCCGTCGGAACATATACCGGTACATTAACTTGGACCGTATCTGATGGTATTTTAAATAATTAAAAAAAGAGCTGATGGAAAAATCCATTAGCTCTTTTTTGTGGAAAGGACTCATAACTTTTTGAATTAAACCGTTTAAGTTGGATTTCTCCAATTCAAGAGTTATCTATAACTAAATATACTATTGAAATAAATTTGTATCCAAAAAACTACATAGATATTATGAAATACATTTTAAGTTATTTGATATATTACCTAATTAAAGGATTGAAAAATATCATACGAGTTTCTAATGTCATTAAATAACTCATCTTTAGAATTAAATTGAGCAGACTTGCTACTTACAAACTCCGCTACTTCTTTAATACTTTTCAACTCTAATTTAGTCCACATGGCTAAATTAATCATATCCTTTTGACTTATCAAAAGGACATTTCCGGATTTATTTTTAAAAATTGTATTCTCTCCATATTTCTTATCAAACCAATTACCTTGTCGACTACTAACATTATTCCAAACCTCATTAGTGTCAAATGACAACTTTGACAAATCTAAATTGTCACTTAAAATTTGGATTGAATCCTCAAATAATTTCAACTTAGTACTGTCATCAGGTTCAAACGAATCTCCAATTGATTTTGCTACATTCAATCCTGATGGAATTTCAGTATTAAGATATGGAAATCCAAACAAATTAACAATTTTTAGGGAACTCACTCTAAATTTATATGGAGTGGAATCTATTATAAAAATGATACTAAATAGGCCATTATTCACAACAGTAATTTTTAGATTTGAAATAACATCAACATGACTATATACTTCTGAAACTTTTTCTAAATAAGGAACATTTATTATATTAGATGCTAGATTATTTGTAATTATGCCATTATTTTCTCTTACTTTTTTTATAATTCTGTCGGTTTTTTCTTTATCTATTCTCTGTTCATTAGATATAGTTTCTTTATCCAAATGAAAATTCGGATTGACAGTACACTCTTTTTGATAATCTTTAATCATACTACATACTTTATAATAGTCATTTAAATCATTTTGAATATTTCTTGACTTTCTATCAAATTTTCCACTTCTTAAATACGATCTAGTGTATTTTTTTAACGAATCATACTTTGCTCTAAACATATCTACTAACTTTTGAGATGCTATATATTCCCCAGACAATGCTTTATTGCGACCATCATTCATAACATCTTCAATATGTGGATATCTTTTTATAAGATGCTCATATCTTAATTGCTCTTTATCACCATTCGCAATATGTGCACTAGCCATAAACTCGTTATCACCTAACTTACGTACACAACTTGAACCCAAAGTAATGGTGTTTCCTAATCTATTTGATGCAAAATAAACTTCCGATTTTAAGTTTCTTTTGCAGAAAGCACATTTAAACTTGTGACTATTTTTTTCGTCATTCGTTATTTCATGTGGAGACCTTGTATTGTCAACATGCCATTCACCAAGAGATACTCGTACCCAGTCATTGACTCTACGTTTTATTTCTAGTGATTTTGTATTATCCTTTATTATCCCATCTTCTAAACGATTGTACTTATTAAGAAGATTATAAACATAGTTTAGTTCCTCAGATTCACTAATAAATTTACTAACAAGTAAAATATTAGCTTCCTCTTCTGTAATCAATAATTTAGACAAAAAGTATACTCCCTTTATATTATTTATTATCAGCATTATATACGATTAACCGTACGAACTCAAGTTCGTACGGTTTGAGGTATAATCGATTTTATTCACTTATCAAGCCATAAGAAATTAATTATTGAATTACATATATATTTTATATAACATTCATACTCAACGAGATCAATTACATTTTGAATCGAGAAGTTTGTAAAGTCAGGAATCCCGATTGTGCTTGTCTACAAATCGAAACAGTCTTGCCATCTTTATAAGCTATTTTAATTAAGTGCCGAATAACGAGGTTATGTTCGTCAAACAATTTGGTAATTAGTTTAATACTATTTAAATCCTACGATTTTTTTATCTCTTCAATCATTGAGAGAATCAGGTCGTTAGTCAGGTCATCTTCATGCTTTTTTAAATATCCCGCTTCGGCTGATGTCATAAGAAGTAATAAGGAAGCAATTATTATATAAAAATTTATACCTGCAAGATCGCCCGTATTAATGGTCATTTTTTTTATGATTGGCAATATATCCACTAAAAAGCCTAAAAAATACAAAGTATCTTTATATAGCTTTAAACTAGTAGGTCTATCTCTTACCCTTGATCTAGTTATATACTCTAAATGATAAATTGTGGTATCATCTAAAGTTTTTAAAAATAGAATCCATGATTTTCTTTTATCATAAGATACATGAATATACGAAGAATATTTAGAACTACTTTTATAATCTGTGTCCCATATATTTTCAAAGATTTTAGTATTTATATTTACATCTTTTTTCTCCAACATATCTAATAATTTATTTCTTTTAACACTATTTTTGATTGATTCCGGTAAATTTTTGCTTATTTCTTCTATTTGGATCGTAAAAGCAAAATTAATAAAATTCATTAGCATCAATATAAGCGAAATAACTAAAATTAACCATTTCTGCATTTTAATAAAAAAAGCTGCCAAAAATACCATTGATAATATCAAAACAATTGTATTTATTATTATCAATCCACAAGTTTTGAACATACTAAAATATTTATTAGATGATTCCCAAAATATTTTACGCCTAAAAACAACAAATATAGATAATAAAATAATAACTACAAGCCAAATCTCTTCAATCACATTTATCGTTTCACTTTGGGGAACTAATATCATTCCCCAAAAAAACATTTGTAATATTGAGTTTAAATATTCCAATACTCCTTCGTATGATTTATGACTAAGTTTATCCATTTCTTTTCTAATTTCGAACTCTTTTTTTACCATATTCCCTCCAATAAGCATAAATTTCTGTTACAAATTAGACATTAATTCAATTATTTAGTAATAGACACTCTACACAAAAAGACCTCACAATGTGAGGTCTTAATTTTTTACCTACCATTCATAATCAACAGGATCAATTAATCCATGTCCAGTAGCTTTATCCAACATAATTCTCTGTTCAAAGTGAGCAACATTGCGTTTTGTTTCTTTAACCATATCTGGATTAACTGAAACATAATCAATTCCACTTTGGATCAAGAAGTTTGTAAAGTCTGGGAATTCTGATGGTGCTTGTCCACAAATTGAAACAGTCTTGCCATCTTTGTGAGCTGTCTTGATCAAGTGACGAATGGCACGTTTAACGGCAAGGTTACGTTCGTCAAACAATCCGGATACTGTGTCATTATTACGGTCACAGCCGAGTAACAACATTGTTAAATCGTTTGATCCGATTGAGTATCCATCGATAAATTCATTAAATTTGTCGGCCAAAATAATATTAGAAGGAATTTCTGCCATCATGTAAACTTTGAAGTCGGCATTTCTAACTAGGCCTTGGTTCTTCATAATTTCGGTAACTTTTTGGGCTTCTTCAACTTTACGAACGAATGGAATCATAACGTTCAAGTTCTTCAAGCCAAATTCATTTCTAACTTTCTTAACTGCTTCCAATTCTAGTTTAAAGGCATTGATATATTTAGGATCGTAGTAACGTGAAGCTCCACGCCAACCTAACAAATCAGCTGGTTCTTGTGGTTCATACTTATCTCCACCTTTAAGGTTACGATATTCACTGGACTTAAAGTCAGACAAACGTAACACTACTGGTCTTGGTGCCATAGCACGGGCAACTTTAGAAACTCCGTCAGCGAGCATGTCGACGACTTTTTCTGGATGTCCTTGTTCGATCAAATATAGTGGGTGTTCATGAATATATGATGTCCAAATAAATTCTTCACGCATTAAACCAATTCCGTCAGCTGGTAGTGACGAGTACTTGTCGGCCAAATCGGGATCTCCCAAGTTCATCATTACTCCGGTTCCAGTTGGGGCAAATGTCTCTGCGGCAACTACTTGACCAGCTTGGTTAGCTGCTTCAGGTTTCTTTAATAGGCTTTCAACTTTACCTTGATAAACAACTCCGTTTTTAGCATCAACAGTAACGACATCCCCATTATGAAGGGCATCTGTTGCGGCGAGTTGTTTACTTTCGGTACCAACAATACATGGGATCTGCATTTCACGAGATACGATTGCAGCATGACAAGTCATACCACCATTATTAGTGATGATGGCTGCGGCTTTCTTCATAGCTGGGACCCAATCAGGTGATGTCATTAAAGTAACTAAAACTTCACCCTTCTTGAATTGATCAATATCCTTTGGATCGTCGATCACATGCACGACCCCACTAGCTAAACCGGGACTGGCTGGCAATCCACGAACAACAACTTTAGCATCTGCTTGAGCAACCACGTTATCATCTCCAGTATCAGTATCATGATCCTTCTTACTTTGTGACCAAACCGTTTCTGGACGAGCTTGCACGATCCAAAGACGATTTGTGTTGGTATCCAGAGCATATTCCATGTCCATATAACAACCATAATGGTCTTCGATCTGTTGTGCATATCCGGCTAATTCAATTACTTGTTCATCAGTCAGAACTTGTTTATCTTGTAATTCTTCGGGGACTGCCTTCTCAACAGTTCCTCCATCAGCGACTCTCATCAACTGAATCGTTTGTTTAACGACATTCTTTTCGACAATTTTTTTAGTTTTCTTATCAATAACAAAATGATTTGGTGTTACTTTACCTAATACAATATATTCACCTAAACCACGAATTCCGTCGATAGTGATTTTAGAATCATCACCATTGGAAACATCGACTGAGAACATGATTCCTGATGCCTTTGAAAAGACCATCATTTGAACAGCAGCTGACAAAGCTACTTTCTCATATGGGAATTGTTGCTTGTGACGATAATAAGTAGCACGGTCAGTGAATAATGATGAATAACAAGCTTGAACACGGTTAACTACATCATCTTCACCTTTAATATTGAGATATGATTCTTGTTGGCCGGCAAATGAAGCATCCGGAAGATCCTCTGCTGTGGCGGAAGAACGAATTGCCACAAACGGATCATCTTGACCCATTTTTTTGGAGAGATCCGCATAAGCTTTTTTAATATCAGCGGCTAAATCGGCGGGCATTGTGGCACCAACGATCAAATCACGGATCTGTTTGCAAGTTGTACGAAGTTCATCTGAATCTTCATAATCCTTCATACCCTTGAGCAATCCGTTAACTTTGTCGTTTAACCCCGTTTCTTGCATAAAATATCGGTACGCACTAGCAGTAGTTGCAAAACCATAAGGCACTGGCACATCCATGGAAGAAGTCATCTCTCCTAATGATGAAGATTTGCCCCCAACCAAGTTAACATCTTCTCGATGTAATTCGTTGAACCATAAAACATTTGCTGTATCGCGACTATTCATGAAATTACCTCCTTTTATGTTTAGAAAAGTTAATAACGCAAGCTTTGGTAAGCGCTTACAATTACAACTTTATTGTAAAGCACCGATTGGTAAAGTGCAAAGGTGGTTTTCTTATTTGGATATTTTTGGGAGGGTAAAAAAAGACCACACGACTATGTGTGATCTGTGGAATTACTAATATCTATATTGTTATACTGCTTTTTTGAAGTGTTTAACTGAAGATGTTTTTCTCGTTGCAGCCTGCCAGCAACTATTCTCGGATGAATCCTAATTTCTTTCGCAAATGCCTTTATAGCAGTGCTTGAAAAATCATCTTCACTAACGAATTTATCGTATTGCATCGGATCAATTAAATAATTTTGTGCAAATGTATCTGCTTCTTTTTCCAGAGCATCTGAATCCAAAATGCTTTTAAGACCTATATTATCCTCAGCAGAAATAATAATATGACCCTTTTTTTGTTGAAACACATGTTCAATCTCATGAAAAAGTGCAAACCAGAATACATAAGTGTCATTTCTTCGATCATTCATCGCCAGTAACACTTTATCTTTACCAAACCATTTGATAGCACCGTTTATGCCACAATTTTTTAAATTAGGTAACATGACGAATGCAACTCCAGAATTTTTAAAAATTTCTTTTAATCTGGGTATAACTTCCTCTAAATTTTTAGTAGTCATTTCTCTAATTTCTGGCAACATCGATTTTAAGTATTTTAAATCCATTGGTTCAACCGTCTCTGAGTATCCAATATTCAAAGCAGTTTGCACCCAAGCATTTGAATTTATTACATTTTTATTTTTTACTTCTGGTATTGAAGTTTGATATTGCACCAAAAAATCCTTATTTTCTAAAACTTTCAAAGTTGATATATGAAAGAATTTTTTTAATTCAGATATCTTCTCCAAAGTATTATTCGTTGGTTTAACGAGTCCAAGATCACTCCAAAATTTATAGTCAATTTCTTTCTGGATGGTTTTCTCTTGTTCTAAACGATTCTGCTTCTCAATCTGTGCTTTGGTTTCTAAATATTTATCATTAAGATTCTTCCACAAAGTTTCCGAAGTACCTAAAACCAACGCTAAGCTTTCAATCAAATTACTATCTAATTCAATTTTCCCGTTAACTAACTCGCTAACTCTTTTTTCATTAGTATTTAATCGATCCGCCAATTCTCGCTGGTTCATACTCTGATCATCGAGATATTGCTTAATATAATATCCGGGATGAAAAGCAATTAAATTGTCATTACTAATTTTAAGCATAATGATTCGACACCTCCTCAACTTTGATGATATTAATACTGCTGTAAAAGAGTTTCAAATTCAGATTTTTATCATTCACAATTACTGTGTCATTCTTGTCTAGTGGTTGTATTATCAATCGGTAACTACTAAATCTACCATCAATATCCAAAGCATAGTAATTTTTTCTATTTCCAGCCAACTTATGCAGCTTATATATCCTTAATGCATTAACATCTTCTAAAGATTCTGAACTCTCAAGTAAGTTTATTAATCCAAATAAAACATCGGCAGTACGTGATCCTAATTCTCTTCTAGATTTTTTTAAATTAGTACATAATTTCTCAACTTTTTTAGTACCATATTTCAGTTTGATTGGAAGTTACCACCGTTATTATAATTTATCTTACCAAAATAGTAAGACTTTCTCAATTAGTCAATTTTTAATTACAGTATAAATTACAAAAAAATAGGACTGCACAAAATGTGCAATCCTAAAATTTTAATTTGCCCGTAAAGAGCGTTTCTTTATAGCTTCACGTCTAAATAAATAACCTAAAATCAAAATAACAGCAATAATCAAAATCAAAGCCGTTAACATAATATTATGAATCCCCGAGAAGAAGATCCGTTTCATCTGTGGCACATAAGCTTGTGGCAACTCCTTAGCTACTGCCGCATTACTCAATTTATTCAACATCGAAATCGTAATATGACCATGGCTTTCACGAACCCCTTTGATCAAGGCCAAATTCAAAATCACACCATAAATCGAAGACATAAATGTTTGACTCAAGATTCGCACTAAATAAGCAAAAGAAGTTGAAATTGGAACATCCCTGGTCTCAACATCAAATTGAACTGCAATCAATAAGGCATTAAAGCAAACTCCGACACCAAATCCTTCAAAAACTCCCATTATCAATAAGAACGTATAACTGGCATTTTGATCAGCCAAATACAAACCAGCAAAGGAAATCAAAAAGGCTGCCGTTCCGATTGCAATAATTGAATAACGACTCATTCTACGTTGCATAAATGGTTCCAATTCAGAACCAACAAAGTTAGCGATTGCACCAGGTATTTGAGTCATTCCACCAATCAAAGCACTCAAGCCCAAATACCTTGTGCCCACATTGGAATGTAAATATTAAAGGCCACAAACGAGCCCCATAACAAAGCAAACAGTATTAAATCAATGACTAATTTTTCGTTTTTAAACAGTCGATTGGGAACAATCGGATCGGCGACTTTGGCTTCAATACGTGACATCCAATAAATCAATCCTGCACCTATGACAATAAAACCGATCGTAACAAAGATCGATGAAACTCCTAACAATTGAATACCAATTAAAATTGATGTTAACCCTAAAACCATCAAGATAGCACCATAATAATCGACTTTTTCTTCATTTAGTTTTTCTTTCAAATTAAAGAATAGAGAAACAATCACGATCGATAATAAAGCCAACGGTAAGTTAATATAAAATACCCAATGCCAACTGAAAGTATCAACGATCCAACCACCAATTAAAGGTCCTACAATCGAGGTCCCACTAAAACCGGCTGAAGCAATCCCAATAACTTGCGAACGACGTTTAATATTCTTGAAAATTTGCGAATAAATAATGAACGGAATGGTATTCATCCCACCAGCACCGATACCCATAACACTTCTGGCCGTAATGAACCAAATAATGTTAGGCGCTAATCCTTGGAACAGCGCTCCCAGCATGAAAACAATTGTTGCCGTAATATAGGCAACTTTATTTCCCTTCTTTTCCCCAAACTTACTCCATAACGGAGTGGAAACTGCCATCCCCAAAAGAAAAATGGCAACGATCCAGCCCATATACTGAATACCATGCAAATCACTGATGATAGCCGGCAATGCAGTATTAATGATAGTTGCATCCAAGCCCGCCATCATATTAGACAGCACTAGCGCAAATGTCACCAAAATTTTACGATTTCTACTCATACCCCTACTTCTTCCTATTAAATTCCAACAAAAAATAAGACTCACACTCCGTGCAACGTCTTATTTATCAAGTTAAACATCATAATATATTTATAATTATAGACTTTTTATAAATTTCATACAATTGACGGTCAAGTTTAATAATCTGAACATAAAAAAATACAACCAACATTTTATGTTAGTCGTATTTTATAGGTATACGGTCGCTGAAGCGACCCCATAAGTAATTCTAAGTGGCATAGCCACTAAGAATTATTAATTAAGCTTCTTCTTACTTACAACATTCAACTTGTCATCCAAGTCATAAACAACTGGTTCACCAGTAGCCATTTCAACATCCATGATGTCAGCATCACTAATGTTTTCAATGTATTTTGTAAGGGCACGTAGTGAGTTACCATGTGCAGCGATGATTAGGAGCGATTTCATCTTCCCAGAATGGGATTATAATCCAAACTACTTTATCAATTTATAATATTGATTTGGGGATGTCGGAGCTGAGGCGACTCTTTCAAAAATTCCCATTTTAGTCAGATGATTTAATGCATTTCTAGCGGAACTCATACTATAACCATTAATACCTTCATATAATTCACGTGTACGAACACTACCATGTTCATACGCTAATCCTATCGCAGTGTGTTCAATAAAATTAAGCTGTTGCCAATCCTTTCCAATCTTTGATTCTAAGTCATCATTTTTCCTAAATGATCTCATAATGATGTTATTTTTTAAAACTAAATTAACACTGTTGGCGTCCACCTCATAAATAGGATCATCCAAAAAGAACTCATTCATATCTTTATAAATACGATCAACACCTTCACCAAATTCACGTACCCAACCAAAATCGGTTAATGCTCTTGCAATATATGGATTTCTTGAATAATGTGTTCGTCTGATATTTTCAGTAGTAACCACTGCAGGCAAACTACCAGGACTATGGACTTCCAAACGGTCATCAAACATCAATACTCTAATATCATCACCAGTATAATTATAACCACGGTGTACTACCGCATTAACGATTCCTTCAAGCCACGCCCCCTTAGGATACTCTGGAACATCAACAAATTTACCCGACTTAGTATCCAAACTAGAGAACGTACGAAGTTGTGATTCCAAAATATCACTGGCTTGTTCTAACATTATATCTAATGGACCTTCAATTCTGATTTGTTTAACAATATTCATATCAGAACCGGTTTTTGCTTCTCGACCTTCATATCTAATAAATCTGATTCTTGCACCAGGAATAAATGCGGTTGGATACTTAGAAAGTAACAATACCCCAGCCACTGTCAGCCTGTAATGCATTCGATCATTCTTATCTCTAATACGTTTAGCTAGACCCTTAGGGAAAAGAAGATCCCAAAGATTATCCCCATCAAACCCGTACAGTTTTTTATATTTTTCAACCGTTTCACTGTCCAAATCATCTAAGATTGCCTCGTCAATAGCTTGACTTTCAAATTCACGAATCCCCTTATCGAATTCCAAATTTTTACGTTCTTCAAATGTAGCGTGATGAGTTTCATCCCCTAATCTAAGATATACTTCGTCCCTTTTGTTCATATATAGTTTATTATCAGTAGGCAGCACTGTCAGTAACCAGATTTCATCGGATAACCCTTGTCTATTGAGTACATATTTCACATTTTTCTCTATCTCTAATGTTGGTACTACTCGCTGAGATCCAATTTGAAGAATATCATTCTTCTTTTGTGACGATAATAAATTAATTCCCTCATATTTTTTATCTTTAATACCCAATGCAACCGTTCCACCATCGGCATTAGCAAATGCTATCAAAATATTAGCAAGTTTATTTAAGTCGTACGTGGCGCTCTTTCGATCGAACGTCTTGCCTTCTGGAATGCTTAACAAATCTTTTTCTTCGTAATTAGGAGTATTCAATTCCATACCTCATATTTCTTACACAAAGCCACTTCATGCTCTGCAAATTTTTCCAGCTCTAAAGAATTGCCTTCAGCTCCGTAAAGCTTTGTTCAGCTCTACAAAACTACTCTCAACTCCGTAAAGCTTTATTCAGCTCTACAAAACCACTTTCAGCTACGTAAAGCTTTATTCAGCTCTACAAAACTACTTTCAGCTATGTAAAGCTTTATTCAGCTCTACAAAACTACTTTCAGCTATGTAAAGCTTTATTCAGCTCTACAAAACTACTTTCAGCTATGTAAAGCTTTATTCAGCTCTACAAAACTACTCTCAGCTACGTAAAGCTTTATTCAGCTCTACAAAACTACTCTCAGCTACGTAAAGCTTTATTCAGCTTTACAAAACTACTCTCAGCTATGTAAAGTCTGACATTTCATTCTTAACATGTACTATTATATCAGCTTTACTAAAACCAACAATTTAAATGACAAAAAAATACGACCAGACACAATATGTGCGGTCGTATTTTTTATGCAACTAAAGGTATGCGGCCGTCTGTGACGACCCCATAAGAAATTCTAAGTGACAAAGTCACTAAGTATTTCTAAAATTAGTTTAACTTCTTCTTACTTACAACATTCAACTTGTCATCCAAGTCATAAACAACTGGTTCACCAGTAGCCATTTCAACATCCATGATGTCAGCATCACTAATGTTTTCAATGTATTTTGTAAGGGCACGTAGTGAGTTACCATGTGCAGCGATGATTACGTTCTTGCCATCAAGTAATTTAGGAGCGATTTCATCTTCCCAGAATGGGATTACACGTTCCAAAGTAACTTTGAGGTTTTCACCACCTGGAACGATCTTTGGATCAAGGTTAGCATAACGACGGTCGTTAGCTGCTGAGCCTTCATCTGTAGCTTTCAATAATGGTGGCAATGTATCGTATGAACGTCTCCAGATATGAACTTGTTCATCACCATACTTTTCAGCTGTTTCAGCTTTGTTTAATCCTTGCAAAGCACCATAGTGACGTTCGTTAAGTCTCCATGTCTTTGTTTCAGGGATCCATAATTGGTCACAGCCTTCAAGAGCATAGTGCAATGTCTTGATAGCACGTGTCAATACTGATGTATATGCTTGGTCGAATTCGATTCCAGCTTCTTTAAGAAGTTTACCAGCATTTTGTGCTTGCTTAACGCCTTCTTCACTAAGGTCAACGTCAACCCAGCCAGTAAATTGGTTTGATAAATTCCATTCACTTTGTCCGTGACGAATGAAAACTAATTTTGACATTTAAAAATCCTCTTTTCATTTCTTATACAACTCCACATTTTACACGAAAAAAGTAATAAAAAAAAGTTATGTTCCTTAAAAGCAACACAACTTTCTTATAAAAACGTTTTCAGATATTTATCTATTCTTTCTTTTTCAAACTAATCAACGAAAAACTAGAAATCGCTAATAATAGACTGCCTAATAGTGCCCAGATTCCTCTACTTTCTTGACCCATTTGTGGAAGTACTTTAGCTGTTTTATTCAAATCATTCCGTGACGTTTTAACAGTCGAGTCATAGAATTGACCAGTTTCGGGGATATAAACAATATCATTATATCCATGCCCCTCGTTCCCCGATGGGGTTTGAATAGTGATATCAGGATCTGGATCATTAGTGTCTGTTGGATCTGGTGTTTCCGGATCACTCGGGTCAATTGTGTCCGGGTTCTCTGGATCTGGGGTCTCTGGTTCACCTGGATCAGTTGTGCCCGGATTGTCCGGATCTGGAATTTCTGGAGTACTTGGATCAGTCGTACCTGGATTATCTGGATTCGAGATTTCTTTAACCTCATTAAGTGTGATTGTCGGCGCCTGTTTAATAGTCAATGGATCAAAAGTATTGTCGATCGTTTCACCACCAGAATATGTTCCAGTAATAGTTCCACCACTATTAGAAGCCTTGTTTGGAGCAGGATTGTCTATTTCACTACCGGATATTAAAGAGCCATTATGCCAATCACCTGAAGAATCTAATGTTTCTGTCGAAAATGTCTTCAGACCTGGCAATGTATCTTTACCAGCTAAATTGGTATTATCTCCAGTACCGTCTTTAGGTGACGCAGTATAAAAGAAAAGAAACTGGGTATTTGCATTAATATTTATACTGATACCAGTAAACATATTCATAAGTTCTTCAACTGGATCAAGGCTTGTAAAGGTATAAATATCACTCAAATTATTCACTGTTGTATCAGTATTACTTCCCGCCCCTGGAACCTTAACTCCAGTCAAATGATATGTAATTCCGTCCTTTTCAACAGAATGCACGATCATCCAGTTCAGAACGCCTCTCAGTTCGTCTAATAGATTTTGACTAACACTATAATATTCAGTACCGGTGGAGCTTGTTGATAGTATTTTATCTTCTTCGTTAACTAAGAATCCGTCATCATCCTTATAGTATTCATACATATAACTATGCAAATCATTATTATTTTTACCAACAAAGTAATTTAGATCTTCTCCTAAATATGTATATATATTTATCTGTGAATTACCTTCATCAGAGTCTTCAACACTTGCCGCAACACCACTAGTAGATAATATAGACCCATCCTTCATATTTTTAACAGCGTCCGCATTATTCTTCTCGTTAGGCGAACTATTATTTAAAAAGTTCAGCAAACCATTATAGCTAGTCTCAAAGTTTGTAAAATTGGTGTTAAATGTTTCATACTGTTCGTTCACATTCGTTACATTAGGATAAGTATAGGTAATGTCGCTAGTATCATAGTCAGCTTTGGCAGTTTCCAAAGTATTTACCAAGTCAGCATAGCTAAGATTGTTATCTCCACCATTAATTGCTGCCTTATAATCTGCTGCCTTCGATATTAAGTCATCCCCAATAGCCTTGAATTCACTTGTCAAAATCGACCAAGTGTCTCCTTGGTAAGCTGCATTATAAATTGTTTTTAGCATTTCCTGATCACTGTTAACTGCCAAAACAATATTATTTATTTGAACAATTCTTTGTTGTAACTGTGATTCTGCATTAATAACCGCAAGTAATTTAGGCGTGGAATTCATGACCTCTGTATTCTGAGCAAATTGTTCTGTCAATTCTTTTTGTAAAGCAGACAAATCTGGCAATGCATCATCGATTGCTTTAATATTCTGACCACCATTATCTAATGCCGTCTGGTAAGAATCCAAGTCTGTTTTATAATCAGATTGACTACTACTAATTTCTCCAAGTGCTTCTTCAACTTCCGCTTGAGAAGTATCAACAGCCTTCTGCAATTTATCAAAATCTGGTAATGTCTGTTCAGAATTACTTGTTGAAATCACTGCTTTATTATATTCTCCATAGGCAGTTTGCCAAGCCGTCAATTTATCATGTAAGTCAATCAAAGCATTATTATATTGTTCTATAACGTCCTGTTTTGCTTGCAACAAATCGACATATTTCAGCTTATATGGAGCTGAAACATCATTAACTACTTGCTCTGCTGCTTTCAGAACTTCTTCAGCTGTAGCCAAATCTGCTTCTTTCAAGGATACCTGCTCCTCATAGTGACTAATTTCCAAACCTTTCTGCTGGGCCTTTAATAAGCTATTCTTTGCAGTCTCTAAAGCATGTACTTTGCTAGCGTGATCTGCTTCTGCAGTTTCATAACTCTCGAATTCATTTGGGAAAATTTTAGACAGATTAACATAATTTAAAATAATGTCCTTATTATTTGGATCTAAAATAACAGTATTATATTTTTCTTGCATCTCGGTTATCTTATTAGCTGCATCTTCTACAGCCTTTTGCGCAGCTCTCAAATCAGAATCGTTAGCTTTATCTGACATTTTCAATCCATTTAAGGCATCATTATAGGCCTTGACGGCATCCTGCCAAGATGTAACTGTACCCTGATATGAATCAACTTTATTCTGAACATCACTATGCGCATCAACCGCGGTATCATAGGATTCTTTAACTTTAATATCAGCTAAGATCTGTGTTATATCGGGAACATCATCTGAACTGATTGTTGCCATAGTTGATCCAGACTTATCATTATAGGCAGTTACTGCAGTATTATATTCCGTTACTGCCGCATCATAGGTCGTTTTCAAATTCTCTAAATCGGCACTGGTATTAGTCGAATCAGCAAGTCCATTATTCAACGCGGCAGCTGCCGAATTAAGGCTGGCACTGGCCTGATTAACCTGATCCGATACAGTATAATTATCCAAATTAGTTTGAACTGTCTGCAATTGATCGGCAACATTCTTCTTGAAGTTATCAGTCAATTGTTGATAATCTGATAATTGTGTTCCAGTCGTTTCAGTATCGGTGACTTGATTGACGGCATTGGGCTGATCCTTAATTGTCTCATTGATTTTTGCCTGATATACGTTGATCAATTCTTGCGTCTTAGTTGTTGTACCACTGAACTCTGCCGCGTTATTTTGATACTCACTCATGGCATTCTGTAAGGTTGTTTGCCAATCAGTTTGCGATGTTAAATTGGGATCATTCAACAATTCCTGCAACTTAGCCAGACTATCGTTCACAACGTCTGCTTTTCCGTTGGCATTATCGACCTGATCCTGAGCGTTTGTATAGTGATCTGATAAAGTAGTTGGCGCATCTGGTGGCTGCACAGTTTCACTTGAATCGACTGAATCTGAACTTTCCGGTTGTGAGACCGCAGTAGTTTCCGGCGTTGTACTTCCTGTCTCCGCCGAAACTGTTACCTGATTAATGGTAAGTCCTCCCGCAATCCCAACTGTGGCCACTGATGCTAAGACCAAATTATTACTAATTTTAGAAATTCCCCTGTGTTGATGGGGTGAATGCTTGTCATTACTAGACATAAGTATTTCCTCCCAATCATATTGATAAATTTCATCCCTAAAAAATATAAAATTATATTTATTAAGTAAGCTAAGTATATCAGGAATTTCCTAGACTTTGTGAACTTTTTCATTATTGGCCAATCAAAAAAATGATCATCTCAAGTCAAATAGACTTAAGAGAATCATTTTGATTATTATTGCTTATAAACTGGAGTTTCAATATCTGACAATGTTGAAATATCCATTTTGATTTTGGCGTTCTTATTAAGATAGCCATTTACCTTGTCGCTACCAGCAAAGACGGCTGTGATCTTATCAGTTCCGTTCAGTAATTCAGAAATTGATTTAGCATTTTGATCTTGTGTCATAACTACCGGAATGATCTCAAAACCGGACTTTCTCAAATTGAGCAATTCCTTATAATATTTAGAATCGATCGATACAAAAATAGTTGCTGAAACTTGGCGTAATGCTTGATGTTTTAACCACCAAACAATCAATTCATCATCTGATTCAAAAGTATTGATCAAGACATTGCCCGGTGTAAATAACTGGATCAATGGTTCATTTTCGGTGTAACTCTTGATCATAACTAAGGTTCCATCCTGACGATAGAAGTTCTCACGAACAACTTTGTTTGGATCATGATGATCATAAAATTGTGTGGCCGAGATAACACCATTAACGTCAAAGATATCACGACTCAACAATTTACCACTCTTATAGTGACGAATAACTTGCAAGTTTTGGTCAGCATCACGGGAAACTTCCATGATCAACTCACTGTCAGAATTAAGGATACGATCCTTATTATCTGCCATATGTTCAACATGATAGTCTTCTTCAAATGGCACTTCTGCCGGTGTGATGGGAACATTGTTGTTTCTATCTTGAAGATCATTGTACATATTTAGTAAGTAGGCACTATTGTTAGCCAGACCTTCATTTTGATAATCGATCCATGTTTGATTAGCGTGATCATCATAGGAAACAGAAATAGCATTCGCAATCAAACTCTTTTCAGATAAAGTTTGATTGATCTGTTTCCACATTTGTTCAACGTGATGATCCGGTGTATCGGTCAAATGGTCAGTAAAGATAAAGTAATTACGATTTGGATCTAAGAATATTTCATTAGCCATTTCATCGGTATCAAACCACTTACGCAATGAATCGTTAATAGTCTTGATTTTAGCAGCGGCATTGTCACGCATGTCTTCATCATCAACTCCGGCACTACGCAAGATATGATTACTATAACTGCGTTCAGCTAGTAATTCATGACGCAACTTACTCTTCAAAGAATCTGTTTGATCTAACACATCCTCCAAATTTTGTTCAGTGTATTGCCAGTCATCAGCGTTTTCAGCTTCAGGAACTTCCTGTTCTTCGTAGTAATAACCAGGCATCTCTGGACCTTGAGAATATGGTTCAGCAGGTGCTTGTTGCTGTGGCTGCTGTTGAAATTGTTGAGGATCATTATTAAAATCTGGCTGAAATTGTGATCCTTGATAAGGCGCCATATTGTTTTGTTCATAGTTGCCTGTATCTGGACTATCTTTTTTCTTCCTATCAAAAAATGACATATGCGTGTCTCCTCTATACTCAATAACCTAATTATAATATACGATATTAAATTCTATTTGGATTTCCGGTAATTCTTTAGTTTTATTTTATTTCTCTTCTTATTTCCGCCAATCGAATGAACTCCCAATATATCTAGGAAGAAGACGAAAATTGGAATACCGATGATCAATCCCCAAGTTCCGATCAATTCTTCCGAAGCTAAAAGAACAACGAAAGTAAAGAAGATCGGCAAATGAGTCATGCTGGACATGAACTGTGGATTCAAGAAATATGTTTCGATCATATGAATAACGATAATCATAATAATTATATAAACGACATACTTAACTCCGCCAACCGAATAAGCCACAAAACTCAACGGTACCAACGATATGATAACTCCGGCTACCGGAATAAGCGACATAATAAAGACCATAACGGCTAAAGCAATGATCCCCGGCATCTTCAAGACGATCAACGTGATAGTCGTCAAAGTTGTATTCACAATGGCGATCATAAGTTGTGCTTCGATAACAACTCCAAAAGTATTGATGAATTTTTGACCATAGTAACGAAGATCTTCAAATACCCAACCGTACTTGCTATTTAAAAATTGACGTCCAAAGTCATTCATTTGCTCTACTTGACTAGTATAGAAGAAACTGAGCAAAAATGACAAAAGAATATTCAATCCTACTGCTCCGACACTAGTAATATAGTTGACCAATTGTGTAACAGCAACCTTGATCTGATTATCAAGATTGATCTGCTTTAAGTAGTCATAGATCACCTGCAGATAGGGATTGGAACGCATTTCTTTACTCTGATAAAAATCCTGCAGAGAAGAAAACATCTTGACGGTTTGGCTAACTAATTGCGGAACATAGTTAGTTATCGCAAAGACCAGCATTGCTATGATCAATAAATACACTGGCACAATGATCCAGACCGGCTTAATATTGATCTTTCTTTGTACAAAACGAACAAATTGAACCGATAAAAACGTAAAGATAAAAGTTAAGAGAAATAAACTCATCATACTGCGGAAAAAGTAGAACACTAACATGACCGCAATCAACAAAGTTACTCTCCTGAGCCTTAAGTTGGCAACAAACTTATCATATGAAAACATAAAAATCTCCCTAACTTACTAATGTACTAACTAGAATAACAAACATCATTAGAAATGTCGTCAAAAGAGTGTAACGCTGATACCAAACAAATGCTGTAAACTCGCGAAACATGGCTGGATATTTGAACAGTTTCCAGGTCTTTGCTTGCACAAAATTAGGACGCAAATGTAAATCTTTAGCATACTTATTTACCCTTGGCACATGATACTCACTGGTAATGATCAATATTTGAGGAAAATAGTTATTCTGCCAGTCAGCCCTAATTCTGATCGATGAATATTCCAGATTCTGCATCGTATTCAGCGATCGTGTTTCAGTCATAATGACCTCTGGCTTGATACCATTTTTTACTAAATAATCTCGCATCATCTCTGCTTCAGATTTAGGATTAGTTGAGCTAAATCCTCCACTGACCAAAATTCTGGGACGACTATCAAATTTTTGATATATCTCGATAGCTTTATCCAAACGACTCTTAAGATTCGGAGGTATTCGGGTACTCATGATCTTAGTCCCCAAAACGACAATATAATCGACATCTTTAATAGTAGAATCTTTCCAAAGTGACATCCGGATCATGTAGTTTGCCATGATTATAAAGAATACTAGATTAATAAAAAACATCATGCCCACAATTAAGTTGAACAATCGTGAAGAATCCCAAAGTGGCACACTTCCTAACCCAACCAGAAAAACCCCTGCGATACTCATATATAGAAATGGCCAGCGACTGTACATGGCACGAGCCTTGTAAATCATTAAAAACTCTATTACTGAGATGATGACTGTTCCTAAAATATAGAACATGAATTCCTCCAAAAAACTAATTTACGGTAAACTTCAAGGCTGGAACTTTGAGTGAAACGCCTTTAACCAGCGTCCACGTAATTGTTGTAGAATCCTTATCTGGTTGTCTTAATAAATACAATTTGTTATTGAGCATGCCGTAAACTAGAAACTTCCCTTTACTTGTCGTAACGGTCGGACTGTTATCACCATTTTGAGCGGCTGTCACCAAAAAGATATACTGCATATCAGGTTGGCTATTACCGTCAATATCAACACCCTTATAATCACTAACATTTTGATTGGTACTGTACTTACCACCAAAGTTAACTTCGACATCGCCGACTTGTTGCTTATTATTATCAGAAATCGCCGCTACCATCTGCATGAAGTCAGCATTTGACTGAATCGGATCAGACAAATAGCTCAAGTAGTAATTGTTAGTTTGAGTTATCGCATCTTCTAAAGAAGTCTGTTTAGAACTAGATTTACTCAACAGATTACCCTTAGAATTAGTCTGACCTTCCTGTTCCCTAACTGTATAGTCACTTGAGAATAAATATATCTGGTCAGAATCCTGTTCGATCCGCGTTCTAGCCAAATTGATCTGATTACCAGTTGCCTTCGAGTTAACTTTGAGGTTAACACCCTTTGGCAACAGATGATCCTGATTTTGACCATGGAAATAATAGTCGATCGTCAAAAGATTCTTCGGTACTAAATAATACTTACCATAAAGGTTCTTAATTTGACCCGATGTGACCAAAGTAGTCATGACCGTTGGATTATCAGCTTTATCATCGATCGTTTGAGCAGCATGCTCTGTCAAAGTCATCTGATAGGTTCCATCTTCATTAATAGTCAAATTACCATCAGTCCGACGATAATCTATGATTGTTCTAAAGTCATACGTGCCAACAAAATCGGTGTTCTTAGGCTTTTGTGCACCATAACCAATATCAACGATATGGTTTTTCATCTGACTATAACTGATTTTTTGAGCTCGATCTTTATTGACCTGAACGGCCTTAGATTTCTTGTCAGTCTTTGTGATATAAGCAAATTTATAAGTACTGCCATTGTATTTGACATAATATCCTTGCATATGGCGTCCATAAACGTTTTCTTTATACGTCTTACCCAGTGTAAACACTAACTTATTAGTGGAATTAACAGTGATAGTTTTACCATTGTCATCCAACGTATAAGACGGCTTTTTATTATGTACATTAAGTCTTTGAATCCCAACTTTGTCTCCAATAGCGGACATATCAGTCACATTAGCTTTTTTATTGGCAAATTTAACTGACACAACATCGTCCTCGCCTTGATCTTGATATAAATACCAAGTGTGATCCGTAGCAGTAACTACCGCATTGTCTTTTTTGCTACATCCAAAAATTACGCTAAAAAAAGCCAAAATGGTCAAAATTGCTAAAAGTTTTTTCCACATATTTCAAAAACCTTTCATATATATAAGGATATTATACAACGTAGCACCGAAACGAAAGTATAAAAAAAGAATCCCTTACGGGATTCTTTCAAAAATCTTGTTTAGAATGCTGAATATTGTGAATAAGTATCCATTACCCATTCTTTAACTGATACACGATAGTAAACGTGACCGTCAAATGTCTTTGTTTCAGCAACTGCCCAAGGAGTGTTATTAGCTAAAGCACGAACAGTTTGTTTTTCGGGCAAACCAGTATCTTCATTGAACATATAGATAGGAACATAAGAACCATTTGGATTGTTAACTTGTGTTACACCGATGACATCTTTATCACCAGTATTGTTGTTAGAGTCGCCACCGCCATTAGTTGAACTGTCGCCGCCACCATCAACTGAACCTGAGTTCTTTAGGTTGTTGTAGTATTGACCGATAAGTTCATTAAGCTGTGACATACTGTAGCCCCAGTTATTGAAGTAACCAACAGGATCATTATGGTTTGTTTCACCATACATCTTAGAAATATCATCATGTGATACAACTGTAACGCCAGGTGTAAATGGCAAGTTGTATTGGATCAATTTAGAAGCAATATAGTAAGCGTCATTTGACACTGATCTAGCAAATTCGTCAGTTGTGTTAACTTCACAAAGTTCTACTTGAACATAGTTGTTATTGGCTGTGTGTCCTGCACCCCAGACACCATAGTCAGTATTGTGAATGTTGATAGTTTCATTAGCATCAACGAAAGCATGAACATAAGTTTGAGCATTTCTCCATTCACGATTGAAGTAAGTTACCTCATTACGTGCAGATGCACCAGGAGTAGCTGTTTCGTGAACAACAACACCGATCGGTTTACCAACACCATTAGCGTAACCGAACCATTGATCAAAAGTTCCTTCTTCATTTTGAATTGAAACAGGTTTAATATTATTAGCTGCAATATAGTCATTGATTGCTGAAGCTTTTACTGTTTGTTGAATTGATACTTGGGGAACCACTTGGTTCACCGTTACATATCCCGCACCGGCTAAAGCAACAGAAGTTGCTAAAGTAGCCATTAATCTCTTTTTTGATACCATATAAATTATCCTTCCCACCGTTAAATTTCTTAACCACTAAATTATAACAAGATTCTTTGTCAAATTGACAAAAGTAATAAAGCTGTAATCAGATGGTAAACTTCATGACGCTACCATCATTTGTAGTTTACTGCGAAGCTTACTGCGCCAATGCCTGAGGTTCCGTGTCGAACAGTTGTAACGCTTCGCTAATATTACTAGAGATTCTTGATTTATGAAATGTTCCTGCAACAAAACAATTTCCATTTTAGCGAGCTTTTTTAAATCCACATCTTGGATCAAATTGAGTATTTCTTCAGCCTCTACTCTGCCAAAATCAAACTCCTCCAAAGAATGCACGTCCTTATACTGTTTTTCCTTACGCAATAAGTCAGTTAGTTTCCAAACTAGTTTTTGATAGAGATAGACTTTCGGATTATTCTGCGTCTGAGCCTGTTCAAAACCTAAAGCATATAGAATCACTGCTTCTTGAAAGTAATCTTCATAATCAACTCGAGTCGGATAGATATGAACTCGTTTCAAAACACCGTGGATCAGACGTTCGTTTTCAATTGCTGAAATAAATCCTTGTTCATTCATTGTGAGTAAGCTCCTAAGATTTTTTACCCACAGGCCTGTGAATGAACTAATAATAACGATAACGTGTTTGTAATATTAGTTGCCATGATCGCGTTTAAATACGTATATTCGTAAAGTAGTAGAAAATACCTTATCGATAATCGCGCATATATCAACTGTAATTCATAATCATATCAACTAATCTTAATTTATGATACAATTCCATTGTACATACAGGTACACACGGAGGCGCATAATGAAAAAAAATCTTGGTAACTTTAAAACTAGAAAAAATGGAAACAGTATAAGCCTAACAGTACCTAAAACAATTGGAGTACAAGAAAACGAAGAATTTAGCCTGTCTTATATTGATGGGAACTTAATATATAAGCCAATAAAAAAGAATAATAATCCTTGGGAAAATGGAGAATATAGTAAATACGATTTTCGAAAGCTTAGAAACGAATTAGACTTTGAAATTATAAATTCCAACTCTGTTGGAAAGGAAAACACAAATGATTAAAATCGAACAAGGGGATATCATCTACATTGATGCGGAACCACATTCAGGAAAAGAAACGGGTGGTCATGACCTAAGATCTGGCAATATACGCCGTCCACTGGTGGTTCTTTCCACCACAGGTTATAACGAATTAACTGGTCTAGTTACTGGCATGTTTATATCAACATCGTCAAAATTAAAATTTCCTCAAATGTGCATTCCTATAATTGATGTTAAAGGCGGAATACATGGAAATATTTTAACTTGGTCATTGCCCAACTTTGATTACGAGTCTCGTCATGCTAAAGTGATTAGCAAAGTTAATGAAAAAACGTTAACTAATTTATTACAGCAAGTAAAAAATATATACAATTTATAAAAAGTCACAGATACTTTTCCATATAAAAAAGACGTCCAGCTTGGACGCCTTAGCTAATAATTGCGTTTATTTTTACTAAATACTTGTTTGTAAGTGATTATCATTTCTTTATATCCCAGTTCGCCACGACACATCTTTTGAAAAGCTGAATCTACTAAATAATCAACTCCTAATTCCACGTCCCGATACTTGCGTGGAATTTTTTCGTGTTTGGAACAAATACAACTTGAGAATGCTGTCAGAATACAATTATCATTCATTGTCTTAACTGCTAAATTCATTGAACTTAAATATATTTCTGCGGACGATACGAAATATTGAGTCATTACACTGACATCGTGCATGCGATCACTCAAATTTCCTCTGGGAAAATTCATCTCAATCTCAAATCCTTGCGTGGATTTAAAACGAGCAACTTGATCAGTCTGCTGAAAACCTTCAACAAAATGTAATCCGATCCAGTCAGCATTATTGCGACTGCCGCCAGTCATCGGCATGTAACTGACGTTGCCATGGATCATTGGTAGAAAACTTTTTAAATTAAAAAAACTGGTCAAGGTTCTGGAAACCATAAAACCAACTCGATTAGTCAGATGAAATTCATTCATCAATTGCTTGGTCGTTCTTTCAACGAAGAAAACACCCTTAGTATTGTGAACCACGATCGAATTTCCGTGGATCGATTTATCCTTTTTGATATCTAGCAGTGCGACGATATTCTTATCTACTACAAAGTCATCGTCAATATATAAGAGCTTTATCCCCTGATCCAGCAACCATGTTTTGTCGATCACTTGACCAGAAAACTGATAAATATTATCCATTCTTCACTGCTCCAATATCAAATTTTCTCGTGGTACAGACACGCGTAAACGCTCCCACAAAAAAAGACGCCGCAGCGTCTTAGATAGCAGTATAGATACAATATTTTCCGTCGATCCAACCATTTTCTACTTGATACCATGTCGTCCCGTCAACGATTTGCTTAGAAGTTACCTTCCAAGTTGTTCCATCGGCTAGACGTGTACCATTAAACTTATGGTTTTCAGATGGTGAGTTATAAACATTGATACCATAACCTGGAATATAGTTAATTTTAACCGTACCATTTACAGAAGTTACGTAGTTTGAGCCCGTAACTTGAACATCATTAGCACTGACCCATTCGTCAGATGACACACGATACCAAATTGAACCATCAGCATGAGTTGACTTCTTGTCAACTTTCCAATCAGTGTTGGCTGCCAAGGCTCTGTTGGTACTTACTTGATGTTTGGAATTATACAATCTGGCACTAGGTGAAGCAATAACGTGCACTACATCAGGATAGTCAACGACTATATCTTGATCAGATACATCAGTTGTTGTTTCTGAAGCTAGTTGAATGTCTGAATCCTTGACATACGAATTAGTTCCCACCAAATAATACTTTGCGCCATCGTCACCAAGTACATAGGCCGTTGTGACCCATGATGACTTGTAAGGCAAAGTACGGTCAGTTGCAGCGTTGGAATTTCCAGATGAGTAAACTACTGCACCGTTAGTATTTGAAATTGTCGCAGTATCACTGATCGATACTGGGGGTTGAGTTGTTGTTGATCCTTCTTCTGACTTCAATTGAACATCAGAAGATTTGACAAATTCATGCGTTGAAACTTGATAATAAGTCTCGCCTTCTGGAGTTACTACTTTAGAAATAACTCTCCAAGGAGTACCTTCACCTAAAGCACGAGTACTTACTTGTTGGTCAGGATAAGCGTCAGTATATAAAGCTGCCGCACCCTTCTTAGTTACAGTCGCAATGTCATCGATCTTTGTTTGCGTACCATTCACTTGTTGAGTTGTACCACCATTATTATCTTCAGATCCGCCATCAGTTTCGGTTTCACCGTCGTATTTTGTTAAATTATTTGATTCGATCATATTATTTAATACCGAAGCGTAGGTCGGAGCAGTTGCGTATTTACCTTGCAAAGCTGCCGTAGCGTCTTTATAAGTTGCAGCATTTTCCTTCCAAGCACCACTATAATATTTAGAATCCCATGATACACCATTACGAAGTTTGTTACCATTGTCGGCAAATGATTCGTAATAGGTTGGGTACTTACAAAAATTAGCATAAATGTAGTACCATCCCTGTGCGGCACTCCATTCAGACGTTTTCATAGTAATATAAGCGCCATTGTAGTCGCCTTTGATCCCAAATAAATTATTTGCTTCAGTAGTTAGTTCAGAAGTACCCCAACCACTCTCGAGAATAGCTTGAGCCAACATTACGGATGTGTAGACACCATATTTAGCGGAAGCTTTCTGGGCCATAGGTACAGCCATTGCTAAGAATGCTTGTTGTTGTGCTGAGGTTGCTCCGGCAGTAGTAGTTGCTTGTGTCAAAGCTGAAGTTTGCGCCCTTAACAAACTGCTTTTGGCAGCCTTAGCGTCAGAAACATCTGATCCTTCACTCGGAGTGTCATTTGATTCGGAAACTGGTGCTCCTTGTTCATCCATAACACTAGCGACACCAGTATCTTTGCCGGTTGAACCAATTTTATCTGAATCAGTATCATTACTTTTATCGTCTGCTGAAACGGCTGCTCTTACGTGGGACGTATTTGAAGAAATGCCAACTGCGGCCAGAACACTAGCTAGCGCAGTTGAAGCTACCCATTTTTTGTTCATGTCTAATTTCCCCTGTTTTTAAAAATTTCTTGTCTAATATCAGACTACTATGTAACGGTTTTCTGTTCAATAAAATCAACTAAACCGTAATAAATTCTAAACATTTTGAGCAAAAAATTAATATGGTTGAAATATTGCCGCCTGCGGTGGAGGAAAAATTCTGCTATCAGATTTCTCCTCCACCGTAGGCTTATCAAGAGATAATAAAAGCCCATCAAGAACACGGATTTTTTCAAATAGGTGTACCTAACAGGCAATACTTTTATTATATTAAATTTCCAGTTAAAGCTCCAACTTTAACTACGTTTACAACTACTACTATAAATATAGAAACAAACAATTCAACCAGAGAGTTTTAGTAACGTAATCCGTTGCGACTGTGGCGTTAGAAGGTGGTTTTCCTTCTTACACCACCAACGATTGTGAGATTTGCGTAAGCAAAGCTCACAATCGAGGTCCAAGACCGAGGCTTGGACCGGTTGCGCAACAGATGTAGTTACTAAAACTCGTAGGCACAAACCAATTTACTCATTACGATCGATAAAGTTAACGTAATCCGCTTCGATCCATTCGCCATCTTTGGCAATACGATAGAAAGCCTTGCCGTCATCACCGATTCCACGGGCATCTGTATACCATGCTGATTGTCCTTTGACAAACTTGTCCTGTAACATTTTGCGATCCATTTCGTATGTATCGAATAGGAAGACCACGTAGCGGTCATCTTGGTTTACCTTAACAATACCGTTTACGTTTTCTAGCATTGTATTACCACCTTTTTAAGCTTTATCCTAATTATACCCTAAATGCAGAAAAAAACAGGTCTTTGTGTCAGACCTGTTATTTATTTACCAAAGTTACACCATTGCCAGCTTTAACGAATTCGTTTGTTGAAACCCCATAGTAAATTGCTCCACTCTCATCCACACCGATCTTATCGACTAACCAACTTGTTCCGCCCCCTAATGCGCGAGTTGATGATGACTCTAAGTTAGCATTGTACAATCTTTGGGAAGCACCCTCAGCGATATCGATCTTCTGTAATTCTTGTAAATTAGTGATGTCCAATGCCTTAGGTAATTCTGCATGCTCTAAGAAAGTTACATCACTAGCATTTACCCACTCGTGAGTTGAAACACGATATTGTTTAATACCATTGATAGTTCTCA
This sequence comes from Companilactobacillus kedongensis, assembly GCF_003946625.1. Taxonomy (GTDB): domain Bacteria; phylum Bacillota; class Bacilli; order Lactobacillales; family Lactobacillaceae; genus Companilactobacillus; species Companilactobacillus kedongensis. Next base: position 93,501 of record NZ_RHOR01000008.1, read on the forward strand.
CTTGATCCACTTGCCAATGAGTATTGGCTGACAGAGCTCTGTGGTCCAGTTCCTCATTCTTGTCATTGTATAAGTGGTAGTAAGCTTTATCAGAGTTTGTGATTGCTACTCCGGAGATTTCTTTAGCAGTTCCCTTTGGCACTACCGTTACTTTTTGATTGAAAACAAACATATCTTCGTTGCCTTCACCTAAAAATGTAGGATTTTCAGCCAGACCATTAGTTGTCATTGTAGCTTGTCCAGCTGCATATTTACTGGCGAACTCTCCAGCACTTTTATCCAGCCTAACAATCAACTGTCTGTATAAAACAGGGTTCTCAGATGTATAAGTATCCCCCATCTCAACTAAACTGTCAGGATTCATATCTGGTGAAGAATGATATTGATCCATCGGAGCCTGAATTTTGTCGGCAATACCAATTAATTGCCCTTTTGAATTATCATCTGTACTAACTAATTTATAGTTATACAGTCTGTTGTCATCAACACTATCACTAACCAAACTGCCCTCTTCAACTGTAGTTTCTGTTGGATATTGCAGATCAGCTGATTTAATATCAGCTACATTCACTTTACTATTTACTAAACTACTAACATTAGCATCTACGACAGGACTTGCTTGTATCGTTGCCGAACTAAGCGAAGACGTAATCATAGGGGCCGCTGTGAGTAAAACTATTGCGGATATACCTGCATACTTTATTTTATTTCTCATGCGATTTCCTCCTGGTTATGTCCATAAGTAAATAATACTTGATTGGGAAAAGTTACGCAATAAATATACTAATAGTTATGATAAATATTTTCTAATATCCAATTGAGAATTGTCGTGATATATAATTAGCCGAAGATAGTGGGATTACAAATACTATTTAACCAACCTAACCCCATCACTAGCTTTAACAAACTCATCAGTAGAAACACCATAATATATCCCACCATGCGAATCTGTTCCAACTTTATCAACCAACCAATTGGTACCACCAGCTAATGCACGAGTCGTAGAAACTTCCTGTTTAGAGTTTTGTATATTATAAATATCATGATCAGTACTCAAGCTGATTTTTTGAGGATTACTCAATCTTTTAACAGTCATCCCTTCAGAAATATTTCCATTAGAAACAAAATCAACGTCAGACTCGTTGACCCATTCATGAGTTGAAACACGATATTGTTTTACACCATTCACAGTTCTAGCCTTATCAACTTTCCATGAAGAACTGGCAGCCAAAGCACGATTATCAACTTTTTTATTGTCATCATTATATAGATCATAACTAGTTTTATCATTATGAGTAGTTGCTACACCTGTCGTCCGATCCACAGTACTAGGCCTAGGTTCAACAACAATTTTCTGAATATACTGAATCGCACCATCAGAAGTAATATTTTCTGCAGTCTTAGGCTCATTATTTATTGTTACTTTGCCAGAACCTTTGAGATATTCTGTAGCCAAAGGTGTCATACCAACTTTAACGATTCGATAATAAGTTGAGCCTTGACTATGTGAAAATGTATCGCCAATCTGAACTTGTCCATCTGTTGATCCTGTACCTAACGCATTCTTAGCGCTTTCTAAATCTTTATATAAAATATTATCAGATCGATCATCAATTGATTTTCCTAAAACAGTCCCATTAGAAAATGTCCCTTCACCACTTGTATCAGTCAAAGTGGTATAAATCTTAGAGCTATCCTGAACACTACTAACAGCCGTGCCATCGGAAACACTGATCGATGACGGATAATTTATATTTGCGGAAGTTATTTCAGATATATTATTGATTGCAGTCACTTCAGGACTTACATCAATTAATTTTTCAACAGGATTTCCGTCACTATCTAAGTTAAAATAAATAATTTTAACGCTTGCCTTAAAAGATTTAAAACTATTATCAGATTTGTTATGGAGTAAACTATCAAACTGAGATTTAAAGTCGTCAATATAAGGATCCGTTATTCTTATTTGGTAATATACTCCATTGTTTTTAAGGTAATTAATACTGTCTTCAGATAGTAGATGCCTTCCTTGAAACATCGGTAACCTGTGTTCGTCATTAACACCATAACTTATTAACGACGAACCTTTTGTGTCTGCACTCATTTGGTTTCCAAAATCGTATCCATTGGAAATCGCAGTATACATTAATTCCATATCTTCACTACTCATACTGCCTGTAACAAATGATTGATCTTTCAAATTTTCCTGAAGTTCTTTTGCAATTTCGTTTACTCTATTATCATCAGTATCTGGCGCCACGTCATCAGCCTTAACTACATTAAGTGAATTAATTTCTGGTGAAGCAAGTGGTACCGTCATTAAAAATGATGTAGCTATTATCCCTGCATACTTAATTGATTTTTTCATGTCGAGCCTCCCTTTTTGCAAGCGCTTACTTTACAATTTTAAGTATACTCTAAGACAAATAAAAAAAGACTTGCTACTAAGCAAATCTTTCATTTCCATAAGTTATTTAACGACCGATACACCGTAACTGTTATGAATAAACTCATTTGTTGATACACCGTAATAGATTCGACCATGGATATCTGTTCCGATCTTATCAACCATCCATGTTGTTCCTCTATCTAAGGCACGATGTGTTATGAAATCTCTATCCACATTTTGTAATTGATAGTACAGATTATCTTTTGAAAGTCGTACCTGAATAGGTTTGTCCAACGGAGTAACAACAAGTTTTGAATGCATCTCGCCATCTGGAATATACGTTACATCAGATGCATTGACCCAACCGTGAGTTGATACACGATACTGCTTAATGCCATCAATTATACGAGTTCTATCTGTGTGCCATGATGACGTAGCCATTAAAGATCTGTGATCCGCATTCGAGTTATTGTCATCATATATGCTGTAATTTGGTCTATCTGAATGTGTTGTTACTGTTCCGGAAATTACTTCTGGTTTAGGAGTACTAGTACTTCCATTATTTTCTTCTTTTTCATTTGGATCTTGTCCAATAACTATTTTTTGAGCTACATTTATGAAATGAGTTTCACCTGAAGGGCCACTTGAATGCGAGTTACCAAAAACCATATTGCTTGAGTTATATTTCTCACCATTAATAGTGAGTGTCTTTCCCTCATTTCCACTCTTATACTTCACTATATCATCAACAAGCTGTTTGTTTTTAAAGTACATACGAATTTGTCTATAAAATACTAATCCGTATTCCGAAGAAAATTTATCCCAACCTTTTACTACATTGCCATTATTAGTAATTGGGGCATTATAAATATAGGGTTCATCATTATGCGGAGTCCCTTCCCCAATTCTAACTATTTCAACCCTAGTGGGTTGAGCAATAATATCACCAGTTTCGCCATTTAAAACTTTTACATTCATATCTATTTCAGTACCTTGATCACCATTTAATTCACTGAACGGTGTACCCTCTTCAACGTATATAACAGGATAAGAAACATCAACAACATTAATACCTGTAAAATCTACATTTTCCGCTTGCACAACAGTAATCATATTACTCGGCGTAACCACAGAAATTACGGGGGATAAGGCAACTAGTGTTATAGCGGCGATACCTGCGTACTTCGTCGTCTTTTTCATATGTCTTTCCTCCAAATTTGGATTTTTATCTGTAATTTAATAATAATTTATTACTTGTTAATCACACAAGACAGACCCTAGATAACATTTTGCAAGTTAAATGCCCAAATTAAAAGCACGACAACTCAACTAAGAATTGTCGTGCTATTTTATAAATCAAATGCTATTTAATCTCTGAAACACCATAACTGTTATGAACAAATTCATTTGTAGATACACCGTAGTAGATTCGTCCATGAATATCCTTACCAATTTTGTCAACCATCCAATCTGTTCCACCATCTAAAGCACGATGTGTTATGAAATCTCTGTCAACATTTTGCAGTGAGTGGTGAGGATGTTCGTTAGAAACATGAATTTTAATAGGTTTATCTAGTTTAGTAACAACAAGTTTTGAATGCATCTCACCATCTGGAACGTAAGTCACATCTGAAGCGTTCACCCAACCGTGACTTGATACACGATATTGCTTGATACCATTAATAGTACGTACTCGATCTGTGTGCCATGATGATGTAGCCATTAAAGATCTGTGCTCTGCATCAGAATTATTGTCATCGTAGATGCTGTATTTCGGTTGATCTGAGTGAGTTGTTACTGTTCCGGAAATTACTTCTGGTTTAGGAATATTTCCACCACCATTTGATTTTGGAACAACTTCAATTTCTTGACTAACGTGTATATTTACTTGATTCATGGTTGTTAAATGTTCCGATGAATAATCATACTTATGTCCATTCAAATAAACGTTATCATTTAGGTAATACCGTACTTTTTTAATTAAATTCAATTCATCACCATAGAAATCTAATGAAATTTTTCTATGGAGTTTCCCGTTCTGATTCAAATTAAATGTGTCACCTATGGTTAAACTTGAACGTGATAATTCATGACAAGTGGCATGTTCAAAAAATCGGGTCCCCACTGGCAGGTCTTGCAGTGGAAACTCATCATCGTCACTATAGATATCATCGTCATATACATGCTTTATATTATAAATCGTAGCCAGTTCTCTTCCATTTTTATTATCCAAAATAGCTCCAAAAAATTCTGGGTCATCGATATCTTCAATTTTGGACCCCTCCTCAACAAATACTTTAGATGGGAACACAATATTTATATTATCAACTCCTGGGAATCCCGCTTCATCAGCCTGCACAACAGTAATCATATTGCTCGGTATAACCACCGAAATTACGGGGGATAAGGCAACTAGTGTAATAGCGGCGATACCTGCATATTTCATCGTCTTTTTCATATGTCTTTCCTCCAAATTTGAATTTTTATCTGTAATTTAATAATAATTTATTACCTGTTAACACCACAAGACAGACCCTAACCCCACTTTGACAAGTTAAACGCTCAAAATAAAAACACGACAATTCATTTAAGAATTGTCGTGCTATTTTTATCTAATTATATCTAGCCGAAGAGTGCGGGAATTTCTACCAGCGGTGACGAGGACGTATTTAGAGATTTGCAATCGAGCCTTCAGACCTTGGCTGAAGGCGGTCCAACCGCAGGTAGAAATCCCCCGCTCTCTTCGGCGGCAAAACCAAACTCTATTTAACTACACTAACTCCATCGTCAGCTTTAACAAACTCATCAGTTGAAACACCATAGTAAACATCCCCATGCATGTCAGTTCCGATTTTATCAACCAACCAATCAGTTCCACCTGCCAAAGCACGGACACTAGAAACTTCCTGCTTAGAATTATACAAGTTATAAATATTATGATTTGTAGCTAAACTGACTTCTTTAGGCGTATCAAGCTTCTTAACCGTCATACCTTCAACAACTTTACCATTTTCAATAAAGTCCACATCAGAAGCATTGACCCACTCACTAGTTGAAACACGATACTGCTTTACACCGCTGATAGTTCTAACACCATCAACTTTCCAAGATGAATCAGCCAATAAGGCACGGTTATCCACCTTTTGATTCTTATCATTGTATAAAGCGTAGTAATTCTTGTCTGCATGTGTTGTGGCAATTCCAGAAATGGATTGGACATCATTGTTTGATCCGCTGTTATTATTATTTGAAGCAGCTTTATCTACGACAACTTTACGAATATAGAAAGCCATTTGACTATTTATATATGTTTGAGTCGGATCATTTATATCTGCAGAATCTTGGGGTTGTGGCATTTCTTTTCCATTAATGGTCAATTTGTAGGTAATTGGTGCACCACTTGACCAATTTCCACCATCTTCCCAATTGGATATAAATGAATTTATAGAATCCATCTTATCAAAATCAGCTCTCATAATTTGATAGTATTCCGTACCCTTACTAGCATCAAATTTATCACCAATATTAATCTTATTTTTACCGCCACCATTAACCACTTCATTCCATGCGTCATCAGAATTGGCATAAAATGATGAATTATACAGTGTTGAGCTAACAGCAGTCTTCACACTATCGGAATCTTTAAATGTGAAGTTAGGATCTGGTGCATCACTAACTTGTGAACCATCCTTTACATGAACCGTATTATCATAAGTACCACTAAGACTAGTGGCTACATGCTCTGGATCAAAACTCACTTCTTTATCATCATCAATTGTTTCAATATTTCCATTTGAACCAGGATACTGAAAACTAAAATCCAACTTAAATCCTTGTTTATTATCACCGGCTATTTCGTTTAAAGCATTCGTGGTACCGATAACTTTTCCATTCTGATCTTTAGCAGTAACTGCAATATTTACATTATTATTCAAGAACGCTTTCTGTGATTCTTCAGAAATATCACCTAATGAAACTCCAAGCGTTTTCATTGACTTGAATAAATCATAACTACTAAACTTCTCATTTTGACCTTGCAGATCTTTATAATACCCTCTAAATACCCTTTGACCAGTAAAACCCGTGAACAAAGTAGGATAATTGTAAAGCATGTCTCCTGCTAAATTACGATTTTGTTCACTCTTTAGAGTCACATCGTGTAATTGGCTTTCAAAGTCTTTGACTGCATCCTGAACTTGACTTACATTAGCGGACACTGCTTTGTTATTAGCCAATTCATAATTAACTACCTTGTCTGTACCATTGTAACTAATCGTAGTCACAAGCTTCAGAACTCCACCGTTATCACGAACATTTTTTATGGTATCTAAGAAACGCAAAAAGTCAGGGGACAAAGAAACCTCTGGAAGACTTATCAGATGACCATCACTATCCTTTACCTGTGTGGTAACTTTTATATTACTAGAAACACTATTATTCGATAATACTTTCTTATCATCATCTTTTAATGCACTAGTATCCATTGCATGAAGAATATACTTAGAATAATTGGGATTACTCTCATTAATAAATGCCGCAGCAGTTCCACCAATACCACCACTAAATGACGGATCTGCAGCATACGTACCGCTGACAAGTTCTCCCGGATCTGGATTATCATATAACAAATTAGGAAACGGATCATCAGCATCATTAACATAATTTTTACTTGTTAATGATGCCGCCAAATCATTGATAGCAGTCTTTATCTCATCATCAGTTGGCGTAGTAGCAGCCTTAACAGTGACAGGTCCCAAGTTAAAAACAGGTGCTGCGACTGGTGCAACAGTTAATAATGTTGCTGCAGCAATTCCTGCATACTTAATTGATTTCCTCATATTTTTTCTCCCTGCAAAAAATATTTAATAACCTAAGTATAAGCTGACAGAATAAAAAAAGAAGGTAACCGAATACACAGTTATCTTCTATAATAGTGATTATTTTACTAGTGTGACGCCATCTTCAGCTTTAACAAACTCATCAGTTGAAACACCATAGTAAACATCCCCATGCATATCAGTTCCAACTTTATCAACTAGCCAACTTGTTCCACCAGCCAAAGCACGAGTCTTAGAAGTTTCACGTTTAGAATTCTGTAAACCATAGCGACTATGTCTAGTAGCTAGATCAATTTGTTTTGGTGTATCTAACTTCTTAACCGTCATACCTTCCGTAACTTGACCATTTTCAATAAAGTCAACATCTGAGGCATTGACCCATTCATGTGTTGAAACACGATACTTTTTAACACCGCTGACAGTTCTAACACCATCAACCTTCCACGAAGAATTTGCCATCAAGGCACGATTATCTACTTTATCATTCTTGTCATTGTACAAAGCATAATGATTCTTATCAGTATGGGTTGTAACGATACCCGAAATAGTTTGAGCACTGCTATTTGACCCATTATTATTGTTAGTATTCGTGTCTCCAACTACTATTTCACGTATAAAAGTAATTTGACTACTATTGGCAAACGTTTGAGTAGTATCATCATAATCATTAGGAATAGTCAGTTCTTTCCCATTAAAAGATAATTTATACGTACTTGGATCACCCATCCAATTTCCCATAAATGTGAAGAAGGAATCTGGAACATTTGCTTGGACTATTTGATAATATTTAGTACCTTTTTTGGCATCAAAGGTTCCACTGAGATCAAAATGTTTATCATCCATACCCTTAGACGTAATCCATGCATCATCACGTGAAGAATAAAATCCATAACGAACATTTGGAGTTAAAGTAGCACTACTTTCTTCACCATCAGCACCCTCAAATTTAAAATCTGAAGTTTCTGCCTGAACATCACTAACATTGGAACCATCTTTTACATGGATCGTATCATTATAGGTAGCTTTTACACTAGTGAGCTCTTGCGCAGGTTCAAATGAAACTCCCTTAGTTGCTTTGATCGATTGAATACTTCCATTTTTACCGGGATATTCAAAGCCAAATGTCAATTTAAATGGCTTATTATTATCTGATATATCCTGCAAACCAGCATTATCAGTTACAGGTTTGCCATCGGCGTCTTCAACACCGACTTTAATATTTATTTTATTATCTATAAATGCCTGTTCAGATTGAGGTGAAATATCACCGACCGCAGCACCTATTGACAATTTTTTAAATAAATCATAGCTGCTAAAAGCATCATCCGAACCATTCTTATAGCCTCTAAAAATAGTTTCACCGGGCCAATTAGCCATATCGGAATTGTAGAAGCCAAGCATGTCCAGAAGTAAATTGGGATAATTATCTCCCGCTCTTAAATTAGTAACATTTGTCAATTTATCACTAAAATCATTAACAGCATCAGTCACAGCATCTTTGTCACTAACCAAATAGTTATTATTAGTTAAAGTATATTCTTTATCAGCAGTCTTATTGCCAGTACTATCCTTATAATATACAGTCGTTTTAAGCTTCAACGATCCGCCATCATCACGAACATCCTTAATACGATTTAAAAGATTGAAATAATTAGGTGAAGATGTCCACGCGTTTCCCAAATTTAGCTCTTTATCACCATCATATACAGAAGTAGAAGCATATGCTCCGGAATCTCCCATATCCCTTAAAACTTGAATATCAGTAGCAGTTAGATTGCTACTACCAATTTCAGGCAAAATATTACCTGGTAAATTTCGTTCTACACTAGTGGCGATCAAGCGAAGTGAAGCATCACTGCTCTTATTAAAAGATGAATCTTTAGGATATATCCCGTAACCGTAAAGTCCTGTTGAAGAATTTGCTGTTGACGGATAATCATCCATTAAATTAGGGTAAGGCGTTTTAACATCTGAAGTTTCAGTCCCAAAACTAGTATCTTTGTAGGATGACATCAAATGCTCGATAGCTGTACTGATCTCCTCATCCGTATGCGTAGCTGGAGTGGCAGCTTTTACAGTTGTTGGTACGATATTAAACACTGGACCGACAACCGGTGCGACAGTTAATAACGTTGCCGCGGCAATCCCTGCATATTTAATTGACTTTTTCATATTTTTTCTCCCCGTAAAAAATATTTAATAACTTAAGTATATGCTGATGTAATAAAAAAAGAAGATAACCGAATACCCAGTTGTCTTCTATAATAGTGATTATTTTACTGATAATTATAAATTTTAGCGATAAAAAAAGAAGATAACTGAATTTTCAGTTATCTTCTAAATAGTATTAGTTAGCTAATGAAACACCTTCGCCAGCTTTAACAAATTCGTCTGTTGAAACACCGTAGTAAACATTACCAGCAGCGTCTTTAGCAGTCTTATCTACTTGCCATGCAGTACCACCACCAAGGGCACGAGTTGTTGATTCAACACCCTTTGAGTTGTACAAGAAGTAAACCATTCCTGTAGTTGAAATGTTTACGATCTTATTCTTGTCAAGCTTTGTAACAGTTAAAGCACCTTCTGGATCAGTAGTTGAACCAGTGTCAACGTCGCTACCTTCAAAAGTAACATCTTCTGCAGGAATCCATTCGTGTGTTGATACACGATATTGTTTAGCACCAGAAGCATTTGTACGAACCTTATCTGTTTGCCATGCTGAATTCTTGTCCAAAGCACGGTTTGAAACTAGTTGGTCAGCATCGTTGTGTAATGTGTAGAATGCCTTGTCACTCTTTGTGTTAAGAACACCCTTAACATCTTTTACAGTCCAGTCAGAGTTAGCGCCATCTTTTGTAACATTGATTGCACGGACCATCTTGATACCTGTGATGTTACCAGAAGCATCTTTGATCAATTGACCATTGTCAGTTGTTGAAGCATTTACACCGTTAACTGTGTATGAGTAACCCTTAGCAGACATTTGACCAAGGAATGTTTGTAAGTCTGAACCTGATTTAACATTTACAGTGATTGGTTGGTAATAAGTAGCATCCTTGTCACCAAATGTAGCATCAGTAAATGTACTACCACTAGCTGACAAAGCATTTGCATATGTTGTGTAGTAACTGCCTAATGCAACTGATGTAACATTATCAGTATCGTTAGCCAAGTTCTTGTTATTGCTGTCATTCAAAGTAAGATCCAAAGTATTTGTAAGTGTTGGGTTTACAGTACTTGAACCATAAGCAACGTTATAATCCTTTGAGTATGTTGCTGCTAATGATGTAATAGCATCTGTATCTGTTGTCTTGGCAACAGGTAGAACAGTAATTTCTTTTGTTGTAGTTGCTGTTGTAGTTGCTGAATTATTAAATGTCATAGTAATTGTGAATGTAACACCAGAACCATTAGCATCCTTCAAAATCTTGTTAGCACCAGCAGCATCTAATGTACCAGCAACTTTTTTGTCATTTGCCGTAGCAGTAACAGATGTGATTTTAGCATTTTTATCATTCACAGTCTTGTCTTCCAATGTTGCGTGATGCATTTGTCCAAAGAATGAATCCTTAAAGAAATCTGATGGTTTCACATTAAGACCAGTACCATAGTTAGTACCATTTGTAAGAACATCATCAATTGGAGTTGCTGTTAAAGTATAGCTATCCTTAAATTGATTTAACCATTCGTCAGCATCAGCTTTTTTAATGCTTGTTGCGGCATCAGCAGCTTGCACTGTTGTAGTTGCACTAATAACAGGTGCAGCAACTGGAGCAACGGCTAACAAAGTAGCAGCTGCGATTCCAGCATATTTGATAGATTTTTTCATATTATCCCCCTGAGATAAAAAAAGATTTTGCGCAGGTCTTTCCCACTGTTCTCCAGTATATGGGTCATCATTTTTTGAATCAACGATTATCGTAATACTAAAGACTTTCTTAAAAAAGGAACGCGTGTGTATTAGATTTGGTGTGTCCGCCTACAGGCGCGAGGGAGTTGGCCTGCAATAGGACCGACGTGAGCCAAGGTCTCCCGTCTCGATTACGAGCTTTGCTTTCGCAAATCTCATAATCGTCCATTCCGTAAGAACGGCTACGCCATTCAACGGAATTTTTACTGCTGGCCAACTCCCTCGTGCCTTCCGGCTCATCATATTTAGTACACGAAAAATAGAAATATACTATTTTAATACTACTTAACTAGTATTGTTCAACTATTCAAAATCCGTAAGAAAACTAATCGGAAGAACTGAGTAATATTTAATGGCAGTGACAGTGGTGTTAGAACGGTGATTTTCCGTTCTTACAGCACCGGGCGCGTTTGAAGACTTGCGTAGCAAGGCTTTAAACCGAGCTTTGAGACCGCACTTTGGCTCAAAGTGTTCCGCACAGCCATTAAATATTACTCAGTTCTGGAGATGGCAGATAAAACACCACTAAAAAAGCCCCCTAAATATACAATTTAGGAAGCAATATTTTTATAATTATTAAATTTTCCTGCGGAAATAAAACACCTAAACCAGCGAAACACCCTCGCCAGCTTTAACGAACTCGTCAGTTGAAACACCATAATAAACATTACCGTCAGCATCCACCGCAGTCTTGTCAACTTGCCATGAAGTACCGCCACCAAGTGCACGAGTATCTGAAATAACACCCTTAGAGTTGTACAAATAGTAAACCATACCCTCAGTAGAAACATTGATTATCTTGTTTTTAGCTAACTTAGTAACAGTCAATCCACCCTCTGGATCAGTAGTTGAACCAGTATCAGTGTCGGTTCCAGTGTCAATTTCAGTACCTTCAAAATCGACTTCCGATGCAGGAATCCATTCATGAGTCGAAACACGATATTGTTTGTTACCATTACGATCAGTACGAACTTTATCGGTTTGCCATGAAGAATTCTTGTCCAAAGCACGATTTGAAACTAATTCGTCATCATCATTGTGCAATGTGTAATATGCTTTATCGCTATGCGTATTAACTACACCTTTGACATCTTTAACAGTCCACTCGGAAGCTTGTGAAACATCAACTGTACGGACAAAAGTAATCGTCTTGTAGCCATTGGCATCAACGGAAACTTTTCCATTGTCAGTTGCAGCCTTGGAAGTACCATTTATAGTATAAGTTGAATTATTGTTATTCGTTGCCAGGTAGACATCCAATGCTGAATTGGCGCTAACTGTAACTGTTATCGGTTGATAATATTCAGTAGCTGATCCATCGTCATTGGTAAAAGTTGAACCAACAGAAGCTGCTGTACCGCCATTTAGAGCATCTGAATATGAGTTGAAAAATCCTCCCAATGAGTATGAGCTGACTTCATTATTATCAGATAATAAAGCTTTATTATCTTGATCTGTTAAAGAAAGATCAGTTGAAGATTGAGCTTTAGCGTCATCTGTTTTTGAACCATAATTTACTTTATAAGGTGTCGTAAAATTAGCAGCCAAACTTGTGATGGTTGACGTTTGGTCACTCGTTGGTGTCAAGGTAAGCGGAATACTTACAGTTGCCGTGATACCACTGCCAGAATCGTATTCCAAAACAGCAATGAACTTAACCGTTTTAGCAGCTTTTAAAGCAGCCGTAACACCATCAGCATCTAGTGGCTTGTCATTTTCACCAAAAGCTGAAACTTTAACAGAACCATTAGTGTCATCAACGTTGCCACTGTAAGTTCCAGTAGTAAATTGACTGAAGAAATCATTCTTTAAAAACGCATCTGCTTTGATAGTTGTATCAAGATCACTAGCACTGAATTTAGCAGCTTGACTAGCTGAATAAGTGGCAGATTCCTTGAACATCTTAGAATATGCAGTTACATCGTCACTTGATGGGTAACTAGTATCAGCTTGAACATTAGTAGTTGTCGAAGTCATAGCCGGTGCAGCAACTGGAGCAACCGCTAATAAAGCAGCAGCTGCAATTCCAGCATATTTAATAGTTTTTTTCATTAGTATCCCCCTCCGAGGTATAAAGATTCTTGGGAAATCTAGGGTAGTTACACTTCCACTAAATAACATTATAATAGTCACAAAATCGGTATGCAATGGAAGTTACAATGATGAATAAGTGAAGTGGATATGTTATACTATCTTCGTAGAAAAGATATTCATATAAATCAAACATAAATAGCCATCCTACTTGTGATAGGATGGCTATTTTTTTCGCCGTATGATTATGAGCGTTATGGGTTGACGACAACTTGCTTAATTACTGCTTGCCATTCAACCAATGGTCAAATAATGATATCACTATACCCACTGTTATGGGCGCAATAATTGCTAGAAAAAAGATATTCATATAAGTCACCCCCTTACGGGGCAAGCTGCCACTCTTAATTATACAGAACTAGTCCGGGTTAATAGCTGTATTGGCATACCGCCAAATTATAGTTTTTTAGATTTATAGATCAAATTAGAATAATTACATTCCATATGGTATACTATCTTCGAATACAAAATATCCAGGTAAATCAAACATAAATAGCCATCCTACTTGCGATAGGATGGCTATTTTTTTCACCCGTGCAATGTTGGGCGTTACGTGCTGACGGCAGACTTGCTTAATTATCGCTTATCATTCAGCCAATGATCAAATAGCGTTATAGCTATACCCACTATTATGGGCGCGATAATTGTTACGTACAAAATATCCAAGTAAATCACCCCCTTACGGGGCAAGCTGCCATCATTAATTATACAGAACTAATCTGAATTAATAGCAGTATTGGCATACCGGCAAACATCAAAATATACACAGACAATCAACACATTACGTGTTACACTTTGTCCGCAGTAATCAATAGGTGCGATGACAACTTGCTTGATTACTGCTTGCCATTCAACCAATGGTCAAATAGTGATATCACTATACCCACTATTATGGGCGCGGTGATCGTTAAGTACAAAAGATTCACATTGATAGTCATCCTAAACGGAATGGGATGACTATTTTTGATTTGTTAAACTTTTAAAACAACTTGGCAAATGAGCAAAATATATTTTAGCAATGCATAATAATATTCCATGTGTTACAATAATTTTGCAATCAATTGTATGTCACAAAACATAAATAGCCACCCTACTGTGAATAGGGTGGTTATTTTTTTACCTCCATTAACGAGGAGCAATATTTTAGTTACTATAAAAAAGGGAACTATTTCTAACTTCAACACGAAGTAAGAAACAGCTCCCTTTTATTTTATATTCATAACATCTTAAATCCCAGCAAATACCAGTCGGAAGAGATGGAAAATATTTACTGGCGGTGAAAGTGGTGTTATTGCTGTAGCAATTACAGCACCGGACGAGTTTAAAGACTTGCATAGCAAGGCTTCAAACCGAGGACCCAGACCAAGGCTGGGACCGTCCCGCACAGCCAGAAAATATTTTCCATCTCTGGAAACGACATATAAAAAACTAATATTCAAAAGCCTCATCAAAAAGAACAAACTCATCAGTAGAAACACGATAATACCTCTTACCATCAATCAAAGCAATTCGATCAGTCTTCCAATCAGTAGAAGCTCCAAGTTTGCGATCAAGCTCACCACCCAAGTAATCAACCAGATCACCCTTTTGGTCAGCCTTAACTTCAATATCAGCAATATTATCTACATAAACATAAACGTCACTAGCCTTAACATACTCATCGCTCGAGACACGATAGTATAATACGCCATTCAAGTTATACTCCGCATCACTCTTCCAAGCAGTGTTGATATCCAACCCACGGTTAGTTACCATCTTACCAGTCGCATCGTACAAACTAACATTCGTCGTCGTTGTAGCAACTCTTTGATCTTTTAAAATTGTAGAATTAGAGTCACCTGTAGAACTAGAATTACCGCCAGTAGTTGTCAAAGGCTTATAGACTAGGTCTAAGGATACCGGTACAGAATAAGTATCAGAGATCATGACCAAATAATCGATCAACTGTTCTCTAGTCGTATCACTGCCTAAATCCAAGGGAGTTGTTCCATCCTCCTCCATATTTCCAGTAGAAAACATCTGTATAAGTTGTCCAATAGTATATCCTTCTAAAGACTTATCAGATAATTTCCCTTGAATATGATTGCCATAAAGTGTGAAATCAACCGTAGTATTGGCTAAATCTAAAGTCCGATCAGCCGCTAAATTAGTTTTGACCGCCGCAACGTTGGCAGCACTATCCGCAGTATCATCATCGAATAAGTAGATATCCTGGCTATTAATTGTACTAGTATCACTTTCAGTAACATTGATCTTTCTTCCTGGCATAATCTTAAAATCATAGGTCCTGTCTGATGCAACTTGACCTAAATCAGTTACAGGTAATTGAATTGAAGTCGCCGGATCGCCATTATTATCCTTTGCAACCCTTGAATATCCGGGATAATCAGGTTTCAAGTCTACACCAGAACCTTCAGCACCAGTACCACTGACCGTTCCAACTATCTTATCAGTCAAAGCGTCATGATAATTTATAGTATAGTTGACGTCAGTTGAACCCACAGCTTCCCAAGTAGTAGATGTTCTAGCAGCGGAAGGAGTACCCGCATTATCATAAACTCCCATCAAATCATCAGAACTATAAATATGAGTCCCGTCACTCCACCCTTTGTAGCCATCTGGATTAATCAATCCAGTACCTTCCAAAATGGTATTGTTATTAACTTTTAAACTCATCAAAGAATTCATATCTCCCAGCATACTACCAACAGTCTTTGCTGAAGAAAAATCAAATCCCGTTAAATCAAGACTCGTTAATTTAGCATCCTTATAAAATACCGTTTCCGCACTAGTAATCCCTGTTGCCGAAAAGCCAGTCATATCAATGTTTGTCAAGCCTGAATTAAATCCAAAAGCACGATCCAAATTAGGGTGAGTCATCGTTAAACCAGATATATTTAAACTAGTGAGTGCAGAATTTCCACTAACAAAACCTGTAAAGTTCACACCATCAGCCAGTTTCCAATCAGAAATATCTAAACTTTGAAGGCTCACAATATTAGCAAACATCTCAGAAAAGTCCGTAGTATTAGACACATCTAGTTTTCTAACATCAGCCGAAGTTAAATTTTTCATATTATCAAAATATTTGGCCAAACTAGTGCCTGCAACGGCTCCATCTTCAAAAGTAACATTAGTAATATCATCTGCGTATTTGTAATTATTCCAAACATCATCAACAGTGCTTAGATCATCTGATTTAGTCGTTGAATCAAAAGTTGGATCACTGACAGTCCCAGCACCAATATAGAGCGTTCCGTTATTGTCCAAATACCAGTCACTACCGTCATCACCAGATAATTTACCTTGATGATCAGCCGCAGTATCAGCAGGAATAGAAAACGTAGAAGCATTTGCGTTAGTATCTTGGGCAGAATTTGCCGAATAAGGTTGAATAGTAGAACCCTGATTTTCAGTTATAGTTCCAGTAGAACCAGTACCATATGAACCCTCATCAGTGGCTACCGCACTAGCACCAGTATCGGCACTTCCATCAGAACCATTACCTTCACTATAATTTTGACCTGATCCAGCATTACCAGAGTTAGTAGGAGCAGCAACAGATTCAGTCTGAACCTGATTAGAATCAGTCCCTGTCGTAGCCGCATCCAATGAAACATCAGCATTAGCTACATCCACATTAGTTCCCAATATTATCAAACCACTAGCTAAAGATAACAGTGAAACAGAACTCAAACGACCCGTTCTATATTGAATTCTCATATTATGGCCCTCTTCCTCTCTTGTTATGTATAAATTCTATACTACTCTTATCAGAAGATAATCAAAATAAATAAGTATATTTATAACTTATAGAATTTAAAATAAAGAATAAAAAAAGAGAACCATCTCTAACTTCATATTGAAGTAAGAAATAACCCCCTTTGATCAAACATCAATAACGATAATGCTTTACATTTATATCCAAAACCCTTCAAAATACAAGTCGGAAGATATGAAAAAAATTTACTGGCAGTGAGAGTAGTGTTATGGCTTTAGCCATTACAGTACCGGGAGAGTTGGGAGACTTGTGTAACAAGGCTTCAAAACAACCTAAGATTAGTTCTGAGTAAAAATACTTTACTCAGAACTTTTTTGTACACTGAAGATAAAGCTAAAATCGAAGATGGACCTCGGGACTTAGAGTCCGAATCAAAAAATGGTTTCCGTTATCTTCATTTCTTTAATTTGTTTTTAGGCTGTTGGACTTAGAGTCCGTGTATAGGAAATGAGATTAGAAATGTTGATACGGATAGCTTTAGAAAGGAAATAATATGTCAGATATAATTGCTTTAGACGTGTCCAAAGGACACAGTTACTGCGTTTACTACAGTGATGGTAACTGTGTTACCGAATTTAACTTCAAACACAATAAACCAGGATTTG
>NZ_RHOR01000009.1 GCF_003946625.1 Companilactobacillus kedongensis
TCTCTAGGACTAATGAATATGTCCAAGAAACTCCAGTCTATTAAGAATGCTTAAATTAATGAACCGCCGTATACGGAACCGTACGTACGGTGGTGTGAGAGGTCGGTAATTAATTTACCTCCTACTCGATTAACAGGTGGAATTACTCAGCACCTTTGGCGGCAACACACCAAATACAACTACAAGTTCAAATACTTACTCTCAATATAATACCCATCATCGATCTGAGCCCAAACGCTTTGATTATCAAGCTGGATCAAACGAATAACAAATACTTGTTGACCACCCTTGTAGCGTTTACTGTTCATATCGCCATAGGGAGTTTCCCAAGCAGTGATATTCTGATCAGAATAGTAGAGTATCTTAACCTTTTTATTGATATCGATGCTATCGATTATTTGATAGGTAAAACTGATATTATCGACATTTGAAGCTAGGGGAGTATTTAACATTTTTTGAGTCATTGTATAGTTCTTGATATTCAATGTTTTAATATTCTCTTGGCTGGAGATCCAAGTACTTCCGCCTAGGTTATACCAATAAATTTCACGATATGTTTCTTTTAAGGCTTCATAAACATGCCACGAGGTGTTATACGGCAATTGTTTTTCTAGTGCGTAAGGAGCATTGGGTTTTTCAAAAACATCTGAGTTACTCAATGTTTGTACGAATAGGTTGTCAGGAATATCGACTTTTTCCAAAGAAGCGGTATTGTAGACGAATTCGTATTCTTTTACTTCATTAGAGAAGGTACCGTTAGCTGATTTTTGGTTCTTCACTAAATATTTAGCAGCATCATCTAAAGGTTGTACTTGATAAGTTTTATTGAGGTCTCCGGTTAAATACTGTGGATTCGAGATCAATTCACCATTTGTGTTTCGGTGATAAATGATAACTGGTGCAGCTATTTGTTGTGAATAAATCAGGGATATTCCTTCTTCACTGGGAATAAAGTTTTGTTGAAAGTGTTGAATTGAAGACAAAACATAGCCAGGGATCGATTTCCAAGGGATATCGAGTTTGTCTAGGTAGTGACCTTCCATAGTTACTGAATCAGAAACAGGATTGCCAACTGAATCGATGTATCTAATTGTTATTGAAACGTCATTACGATGTATTTTTTTGATTTTTTGAGAGATTAAATTATCTGTCATTTCCATTCCCCCGATTTAATTTCTCAGATGTTACTCTGGCAGTATATAAATTACAGTAATTCTACCATATTAAAATAAGAAACAATGCTTAGCGGACTGGATATCAGATAACTTAATAGAAATATAAAAAACACGAAAGAATTTTTTAAATTCTTTCGTGTTTTATTAAATTACTTGTCTTCTTTAATGTTTGCAGGAGCGGGTTCATCATATTTAGTAATATTGATTTCACCGTTATTTATTCTTGCTTCCAAGTGCTTATCAGCTGGATGATCCAAGTAGTAATCGGCGACTTTATCTTCAACTTGTTCCTCGATGACTCTTCTCAATGGACGAGCCCCCATCTTAGGATTAAATCCAAGGTCGACTAATTTTTCTTTGGCATCTTTAGTAACGTGAATACTCAAACCTTGATCAGCAATCATCTTGTTTGTGTCGTCAAGCATAAGGTCAACGATACTCAAGAGGTTAGTCTTAGTTAGAGAATTGAATTCGACGATACCGTCAAATCTGTTCAAGAACTCAGGTTTAAAGAATTCTGATAAACGATTCATAATTGAATGTGTATTACCAGATGCTTCAGCACCAAATCCAACGTTAGCTTCTTGTAAACCTTGTCCAGCGTTAGATGTCATGATGATGATGGTATCTTTAAAGCTGACAGTTCTACCTTGTGAATCAGTCAAACGACCGTCATCAAGAATTTGCAAGAACATATGCATTACGTCTGGATGAGCTTTTTCAATTTCATCTAGCAAAATTAGACTGTATGGATTACGACGAACTTGTTCAGTTAATTGACCAGCTTCTTCGTAACCTACATACCCTGGAGGCGAACCAATAAGTTTAGACACACTATGTTTCTCCATGTACTCAGACATGTCGAAACGGATCATTGAATCCTCTGTGCCGAATAGTTCACGTGCGAGTTGTTTAGCAAGTTCAGTTTTACCAACACCAGTAGGGCCTACAAATAGGAAACTACCAATTGGACGACCAGATTTGTTAAAGCCGACTCTGTTACGACGGATTGATTTAGCAACTTGTCCAACAGCTTCATCTTGTCCAATGACATGAGCCTTAAGATCAGGTTCAAGATTCTTTAATTGAGCTTGTTCGTTAGACTTCAATTCACCGACAGGAATATTAGTTTTTTCTTCGATAATTTTTTCGATTTCTTTTTCGTTAACGATGGACTTATCAACGGGTTCATCTTTAGCGGAATCTTTCATATCTTGGAACTTAGTTACTTGATCTCTGTAGTAGGCAGCTTTTTCGTAATCCTCATTACGTAAAGCAGCTTGCTTTTGAACTTCAGCATCAGAGATTTTATTATCAAGGTCGGCCATATCGACGTGATTGATTTGTAAGTTCTTCTTAGAACCGGCTTCATCAATCAAATCGATTGCCTTATCAGGCAAAAATCTGTCTTGAATATATCTAGCAGATAGTTCTGCGGCAGCCTTTATGGCTTCATTTGAATATTTAACGTGATGATAATCTTCATATTTAGGTTGGATACCTTTTAAGATCTGAACTGTTTCTTCAACACTAGGTTCATTAACTTGAACGGGTTGTAAACGGCGTTCCAGGGCGGAATCCTTTTCAATGGTTCTATACTCTTTAAGGGTAGTTGCACCAACTAGTTGCAAATCTCCACGAGCTAGAGCAGGTTTCAAGACGTTACCAGCGTCCATTCCACCTTCGGCATTACCAGCACCGACAATTTCATGGATTTCATCTATAAATAGGATGATTTCGTCATTTTGTTGTAATTCTTTGATCAATTGTTGCATTCTTTGTTCAAATTGACCACGGACACCAGTACCTTGTACTAATGAGACGACATCAAGACGTACAACACGTTTATTTTGTAATTTTTCGGGAACATCGCCATCGACGATCTTTTGAGCGAGTCCTTCAACAACAGCTGTTTTACCAACACCTGCTTCACCGATAAGTACCGGATTGTTTTTAGTTCTTCTGTTTAAAATTTCAATAACTCTTTGGATTTCCTTGTCACGGCCAATAACAGGGTCAATTTGACCTTTTTTGGCAAGTGCAGTTAAATCAACACCATATTGATCTAGGATTCCATTACCACCTTGGCGGCCACGACCATTGTTGCCGTTACCTCCGCCAGTTTGGGTTTGGGGTCCTTGTTCAACACCATTAGCCATTTGAGGATTACCTAAGGCATTAAACAAATCTTCGAAACTAGAAAAACCGTTTGGATTTTGTGCCATATTATTTATACCTTCATTAGCTTGATTTCTTAGACGTTGATAGCAATCTTGGCAGAGATTTATTTCTGTCCGTTGACCATTAACGCTTGTATATAAATGAATTGTTGCTTCATTTTTATGACAATTCTGACAAAGCATTTGCACCCCACCTTTCCTCTTTAAGGATACAAGGGTAGTATATAATTAGCACTCGATGAATGCAAGTGCTAAGTCTTGGGTATTTTTTCTACATATTAATAGTAAATGTGTATCACAAATATTAACGCTTACAAAAAGCTTGAACTGTAAGCGGTAAATAGCTTAATATATATAGGGTTGGTTACATTTTTTGGTCTAAACCCTTGTGAATAAAACTAGTTAATGTTAAATTAATTAGTGAATATTTGTAGGATTACTACAGAATAATTTTAAAAATGGTGAGGTATTATATTATGGAAAAGAAAGAATTTCACATTATTGCAGAAACAGGTATCCACGCACGTCCAGCTACTATGTTAGTACAAACAGCTAGCAAGTTCAGCTCAGACATCAACATCGACTTTAACGGTAAATCAGTTAACTTGAAGTCAATCATGGGTGTTATGTCACTAGGTGTTGGCCAAGGTTCAGATGTTACAATCTCAGCTGACGGTGACGATGCTGCTGACGCTGTTGCTGCTATTGCAGAAACAATGACAAAGGAAGGACTTGCTGAATAATGGTTAAAACTATCAAAGGGATTGCCGCAAGTGATGGAATTGCTACCGCAGAAGCATACCTTTTAGTTCAACCAGATTTGTCTTTTGATAAGAAGAGTATTTCCGATGCGGACGCTGAAATCAGTCGTTTACAAGATGCTATTTCTACATCAGACGATGAGCTTACTAAGATCCGTGACACTGCCAAGGAGTCATTGGGTGAAGAGGAAGCTCAAGTTTTTGATGCCCACAAGATGATTTTGGCTGACCCAGAATTTACTGGAGCTGTCGAACAACAGATTAAAGATCAAAGTGTTAATGCTGAACAAGCATTAAGCGATGTATCAAACAACTTTATCTCAATTTTTGAAGGTATGACAGATAATGCCTATATGCAAGAAAGAGCTGCCGATGTACGTGATGTTACTAAACGTGTAATGGCTCATCTTCTTGGTGTTGCATTGCCAAATCCTGCATTGATCGATCATGAAGTTATTGTCGTTGCTCACGACTTAACTCCAAGTGATACTGCACAATTAAATAAAAAATATGTTAAAGGATTTGTTACTGATATCGGTGGTCGTACTGCCCACTCAGCTATCATGGCTCGTTCGCTTGAACTTCCAGCCGTTGTTGGTACAGATTCAATTACAACAGATGCTACAGAAGGCCAAACTATTATCCTTGATGGATTAAATGGTGCCGCTATTTTGGACCCATCTGACGAAGATATCAAGCATTATCAAAAATTAGCTAAAGATTTTGCTGATCAAAAAGCAGAATGGGAAAAGTTGAAGAATGAAGCCACAGTTACTGCTGATGGCAAACATTTTGACATTGCTGCTAATATTGGTACACCTGATGATCTTCAAGGTGTTATTGATAATGGTGCTGAAGGTATCGGTTTGTATCGTACAGAGTTCTTGTACATGCAGTCTGAAGAATTACCTTCAGAAGATGACCAATTCGAAGCCTACAAAAAGGTTGTTGAAGGTATGAACGGCAAACCAGTTGTTGTTCGTACAATGGATATTGGTGGGGACAAGCATCTGTCATACTTGCCACTTCCAGAAGAAATGAATCCATTCTTAGGTTATCGTGCTATTAGAATTAGTTTGGATAGACAAGAAATCTTTAGAACACAATTGAGAGCTTTACTACGTGCTTCAGCATTTGGTAAACTTCGCATTATGTTCCCTATGATCGGTACTCTTCAAGAGTTCCGTGATGCTAAGAAGGTTTTTGAAGAAGAAAAAGTCAAGTTAGTTGAAAAGGGTGTAAAGGTTTCTGATGAGATCCAATTGGGTATGATGATGGAAGTTCCTGCTGCTGCTATTTTGGCTGATCAATTTGCTAAAGAAGTTGATTTCTTCAGTATTGGAACAAACGATTTGATCCAATACACAATGGCTGCCGATCGTGGTAACGAACATGTTTCTTACCTATATCAACCATACAACCCTTCAATTTTGAGACTGGTTAAGCATGTTATCGAATCAGCTCATAAAGAAGGCAAGTGGGCTGGTATGTGTGGTGAAGCTGCTGGTGATAATATCATGGTTCCATTACTTCTTGGTATGGGACTAGATGAGTACTCAATGAGTGCTACATCAGTACTTCGTGTTAGAAGTTTGATGAAGAAGTTAAGCACAGCTGATCTTAAAGAATTAGCAGAACGTGCTGTTAACGAATCAATCACTAACGAAGACAACAAGAAGCTTGTTGAATCATATATTAATAAGTAAATTCAAAGTCGACTTGAGTTAATCCTCGGTCGATTTTTTATTTTGTTTAAAATCAGGTTGACAAAGTTGATAAATTAGAATATTCTAATGTCATTAAAAATAAATGAATTTAACAGCAAGAAAGTGGAGAAGTAATTGATTGGATCAGATTACAGAGAGCCATGTTATCTGGAAAATGGCATTGATCGATCAATGAAAGTAACTACGGAGCTGGCAATGCAAACGAAAGCAAGTGTTGCATGGGTGCACCCATTATAGTGCTAGCGTATTTTTGTACGCGAAGTGGTGTTGTGAAAGCAATGCAATGAGGGTGGTACCGCGCAGAAGCGTCCTTTGAAAATCTTTGATGATTTTCTGAGGACGCTTTTTTGGTTCATTTGAACTGGAGGCGGTCAATAATGACTAATTTGACTAATAGTAATGGCGGACTCGTCCGAGTGAATAGTTATGAATCTTTTATAAAAACTATACATTCAATTAGGAGAGTTCAAATATGGAAACTAAGAATAAAAAATTAACTTTTAAACATTATCTAATTATTGGATCTATGCTCTTTGGTATGTTCTTTGGAGCTGGAAATTTAATTTTTCCAATTCACTTGGGCCAATTAGCCGGTGGACATTGGTTAACAGCCGGACTAGGATTTTTATTAACTGGGACCTTGTTACCGCTGTTAGGTATCATAGCTATCAGCATCACACGTTCAACTGGAATTTATGATTTAGCTAAACCGATCGGACATCGTTATGCAACTTTCTTCATGATCCTCACTTGTGCGACTTTAGGACCTCTGTTTGCCACACCAAGAACAGCTACAACGCCATTTCAAATTGGTATTGCTACTCATGTTTCAGCAACACAAGAACCTTGGTATCTACTTGGATATTCGTTGATTTTCTTCTTAATTGCCGGATGGGCCTCTAGAAAACCAACTGGGATTATTGATACGATCGGTAAATTATTAAATCCTGCTTTCTTGATTCTTTTAGCCATTATTTTTGGAATCGCATTTACACATCCAATGGGCACAGCAACCACAGCTCACATTACAAGTGATTATCAAAATGGAGCCTTTCTAAACGGATTCCTGCAAGGATATAACACGATGGATGCTTTGGCCGCCTTATTATTCGGTATCGTTGTTGTTACATCAATTCGTGGTCTTGGACAAGATAATCCCGCTGCAATTGCAAAGACAGCCGCTAAATCCAGTTTGATGAGTATCTCTTTAGAAGCTTTTATCTATCTTGGCCTCATCTGGATCGGTGCCACTTCTTTAACACATTTTAAAATTTCAGCTGATGGTGGGATTGGGTTTTCTCAAATTGCCTCGTACTTTATGGGTGTACCTGGTGAAATTATTTTGGCCATTATGGCAACATTAACTTGTTTAACTACGGCAGTTGGTTTGATTTCTTCCTTTGCAGAAGCTTTACATGCTAAATTTCCTAAAACGTCTTATAAGTTCTGGAATATTCTTTCTTGTACAGCTTCATTTTTAATTGCCAATATGGGATTGGAACAGATAATCTCTTGGTCAACACCGATGTTGATGTTCCTTTATCCATTAGCTATAACTTTGATTATTCTTTCGATTATGTCGCCATTGTTCAATCGTGATCCAATTGTTTATATCACAACTACAACTTTTACAATTTTTCCCGCCCTGATCGATGCGCTTAATTCAGCGCCAGCTATTATTTCTCAACAGGGATTTGCACAGTTGATTTTAAAATGGGATAAAATGTATCTTCCTTTTGCAGAATTAGGAATGGATTGGTTTATTCCAGCTTTAATTGGATTATTATTAGGAGTAACGATCCATTATGCACAACTAATTACAAAACGTTCTAAAATTATGGATTAATAAACGGGAGGGATCAGCATGGCATTTTTAGGTACATTATGTTTCTTATTATTATGTACAACACTAGCCGGACATTTTTCACATCTAGCAGGGATCCCAGCCGTTATCGGTGAAATTATCGTCGGAGTTATTGTTGGTCCAGCGATTTTAAATTGGGTCCAACTTAATACATTGGTAAATACTTTTTCTGAAATTGGAGTAGTCGTTTTGATGTTTATCGGTGGATTGGAAAGTAATTTACAATTACTCAAAAAATACCTTCGTCCAGCTGTTATTGTCGCTATTA
This sequence comes from Companilactobacillus kedongensis, assembly GCF_003946625.1. Classification (GTDB taxonomy): domain Bacteria; phylum Bacillota; class Bacilli; order Lactobacillales; family Lactobacillaceae; genus Companilactobacillus; species Companilactobacillus kedongensis. Next base: position 7,976 of record NZ_RHOR01000009.1, read on the forward strand.
TTGGAGTTGTTTTCCCAGTGGTGGTCATGGGTGGGGTTAGTTTGATATTTAACTTTACTCAATTTGAAGCATTGTTTATCGGAGTTATTTTTTCGGCTACGTCTGTATCCATTTCAGTTGAAGTTCTCAAAGAATTTCATACGCTGGATACTAAAGAAGGAGCAACCATTTTGGGAGCGGCAGTGGCTGACGATATTATTGGTGTCATTTTATTAAGTATCATGATTTCGATGATGGGAAGCAAAAATTCAACTAATATTGGGATAGTTTTATTGGAACAAGTAGCATTTTTTGCTGGTGTATATCTCTTGTTCCGCTGGATCGCACCATTATTGATGAGTTTAAGCAATCACTTGTTGATGTCAGTTAGTCCTGCTATTATGTCAATGATAATTTGTTTAGGAATGGCTTGGTTAGCTAATTTAGTTGGTCTGAGTGGTGCGATCGGTGCATTCTTCGCCGGGATCGCTGTAGCTCAGACTGATTATCAAAAAGAAGTTGATACCAATATCGAACCAGTTGGTTATACGTTATTTATTCCGATTTTCTTTGTCAGTGTCGGATTGAATATGACCTTTGCCGGTGTTTTACAATCACTTCCATTCATTATTACTATGACGATCCTTGGAGTTTTGACTAAACTACTCGGTTGCGGTTTAGGAGCTAAATTAAATGGCTTCTCTAACAGCAGTAATTACTTAGTTGGAGCTGGGATGATATCACGTGGCGAAATGGCTTTGATAACAGCTCAAATTGGTTTTTCAGCTCACTTATTGTCTGGAGATTATTACTCCGACATTATTTTAGTAATTATTCTGATAACAATTATTGCTCCATTCATGTTGAAACAGGCAATCAAGAAAATGCCATCTCCAAAAAATTTACAGATTAATTAAGTTAAAAAAGATAACCAGTCATATTTTGAAATATGATTGGTTATCTTTTTGATTTATTGGCCATTCAATTGAGTAAGAACGTTCTGCTAAACAACTTGATTTACAGTGGTATGATAATAATTGTCCGATAAAAAAACTTATAAATTGAGAGGGCACCTGTAATTTAAAGGTGATTGGTAATTCCTAATTGACAGAAAAACGTCAAGCTGAAAGAAAGTTATTGTTGACTGGTGCCACATTAGTCGGCCTTGGAGCTGGCATGATGATGGGTACAAATGTAAAAGCCGATTCGACTAACACGGTAAATACGACTCAAGATCAAACTACGCAGTCAGCATCTTTGCTTAAATCAAATTATCCTGTGTCTGGAGTAGGTGAAGATTCGGCCAGTGGGACTGGAGATGAAGCAGCTTCTGATGGATCAAGTTCAGCGGGAACCGGATCTAATACTGATACGGGTGACGGTCAAACTGATACTTCAGTTACTGGTGATCCAAATACAGCAACTGATGACCAGTCAGATTTTAGTTTTAGCCAGAACGGCGATGGAAATTACACCGTTACAGGATATACAGGTGCTGCTCAAAAGGCTGCTAATGGTGGAGTTGATCCAACATATTCCACAGATGTAACAATTCCTGATACGTATAAAGATGGATACGTTACTGCTATTGGCAATAATGCTTTTAACAATGAGGCTGGAGACAATGATAATCTGTCTATTGTTGATGGATTGACTTCAGTTACTTTTGGTAAAAACATTCAACAAATTGGCGATTACGCATTTGCTGGTAATAAGTTAACTTCAATTAGTTTTCCCGACAGTACGTGGTCGATTGGCAAACACGCATTTGAAAATAATCAATTGAGTGATCTTACTCTCAATAAAGTGACGCAAATTGGTGATTATGCATTTTCAGGTAATAGTCTTACTAAAATAAGTTTTCCTGATAGCACATGGTCAGTTGGTGCATACGCATTTTCAAATAACCAATTAAGTTATATCGACTTGAATCATGTAACACAAGTCAATGACCATGCTTTTATTGATAATAACCTCAGTAAGTTAGTTATCTCTGATAAGACAACTAATATTGCTGATTATGCTTTTGAAGGAAATCATATAACCGATTTAACATTAGGATCAAGTCTTCAAACCATCGGTATCTCAGCATTTCAAAACAATGGAGTTGCTGGAGTAATAACCTTCCCATCTTCACTGATTCGTGTAGGTGATAATGCGTTTGCTGATAATGCGATAACTGGTGTAGTTTTTGATAATGAACCGTCTGGAACAACGACTGATAAAAGTTCAAGCATTGGAACAGGAGCATTTCAACATAATCAGATTATTGGGATAGTAACTTTGCCTGATTCATTAACAGAATTGGGTGATTACGCTTTTGCAGATAATAAGATAACTGGATTAAACTTTAACGATAAAATAACTAAGATGAATACCGGTGTGTTTGAAAATAATAACTTGCAGGGTTCTTTAGCTCTACCTGAAAATATTATTTATGTTGGAAACAGTGCCTTCTACAATAATGAAATTGACAGTTTAACATTAGATAAGAGTCTTAAAACTATTGGAACCTCTGCTTTTGCCAATAATAATTTATCGGATAATGTGGTTATTCCAAACAGTGTAACGAGTGTTGGTGAAAGCTCATTTGAAAATAACGAATTAACTGGAGTTGATTTGACAGGGTCATTAGATAATTTGGGTAATAAGGCCTTCAACACCAATAACTTGCAAACCATTAATATTGAACAAACTATTAAAGCCATTGGGGATGAAGCCTTTTCTAATCAGGAAACATTACCTGTATCTGTATACGCTTCAGTCACACAAGCTTTAGATGTTAAAAAATCTATAGCAAAACAATTAGGATTATCCGCTGATCATTTAGCTCAATTGAAATTTAAATTGGGTGATACTGACTTGAATTACGATGAAGCTAACGACAAACTGACACTACCAAAAGATTATCAAGGAAAAGATACAGTTATGAAATTGGTTCTTGCTTCAGATGGACCAGATACTGGTTGGTATGGAACCAAGGATCTTGAGTTAACTTTGAACAAAAAAATGGTGATTGCGGATGTTACGATCCCTAGTAATTTAAATACTGATCCCGTGGTTCCGAAGGTGGAAGGCCAAGTTGGAGCACAAGTAAAAGTAAAGGTTCCTAATATTGCAGGATATTCGGTAAGTCCAACATCTATCTATGCCACAGTCAACGATGACGGAGCCATAACTGCAAATAGATCAGTTGAATATACTGCCAATACTGGAAGCCATACAGATCCAGATGATGGCAATTCAGGGACAGGCTCTGATACAGGAACTGATTCGGGTACTGGCACAAATCCAGATACCGGATCAAATACGGGAACCAACACAGATCCGGATAGTGGTTCAAATACTGATACAGGTTCAGGAACTGATACGAATAAAAATTCTGGAACTGATTCAAATAGTGATTCTGGTTCGGAAATAACTGACTCGAATACATCGACAACAGCACAGAGTAATTCAAGTATATCTACCAATTCTGCGGATGGTAAATCCAATCAGAGTGGTAAAACAATATCTGTTAATTATGATAATGTCATTTCAAAGTCAGTTAGGTATGAACCAACTGATCTCACAAAAAATAATAATCCTGTAATTACGTCCCAACTTCCTCAAACTAGTGAAAAATCTAATAGCTTATCTTGGTTAGGAGTAATCATTTTAGGATTTTTGGGATTGCTGGGTTTTAATAGAAGAAAAAATTAAAAGTATCCTCCAGTATGGGGATACTTTTTTACTTGAATTTAGGAAAAAGGAAATTGACACGCTATAATCGGTCAATCTTCATTTAAGGTGATTGCCCAAAAGAGGTCATTTATTTGTCAGAGGGCGAATAGAGGCGATTAAAACCGTCAAGGTTATTTTGATATTTTTTATCAGATAATTTCTTGTCAACCACTTGAATTATTCACATAAATGCTAATTAAAAAAACCATTGCTTATCAAGTTATAAACATATTAGAATTGAATTTGCGAGTTCAAAAACCTAAGTATAAGTTCACCTATGTGAATTTTAAAAATAATTATTCAGAAAAAAATGGTAACAAATGCCAATCTACCAAACTTCTGTTCGGTTTATGACTTTGTGCAGTATCAACTTTTGAACACAATATCTTGTTATCTCAAATGGTTTGAGATACTATATATTGTGTTATTTATTTTAATTGGAGTGAAGCATAATGAGTTTATTAAAGAAGATTACCTTAAAAAAAAATTTTATTGATCATGTTAAAGAAACAGTCAAACCACATTGGGGAGAACTAGGCTGGGTTACTTACAAGCGTACATATGCTCGTTGGATACCAGAACTAAGACGTACCGAAAACTGGTCTGAAACCGTTAAACGTGTCGTTGAAGGGAATATCAATCTGGACCCTCGTTTACAAAATGATTCATTAACTGATGAAGAGCATTCTGAACTTGTTGGTGAAGCACAAGAATTATATAAATTAGTTTATGGCTTAGCTGCCACTCCTTCAGGTAGAAATCTTTGGATCTCTGGAACAGATTACCAAGATAGAAATGGTGATGCCTTAAATAACTGCTGGTTTATTGCTATTCGTCCACAAGCTTATGGTGATAGTCATATTGTTCCCTCATACTTGAAGAAGGATCAAGTCGCTGTTTCGATGCCATTTTCATTCATGTTTGACCAATTAATGAAGGGTGGCGGAGTCGGATTCTCCGTTGTTCCTGAAAATATGAAACAAATGCCAGTTGTTGACCAAAATGTTAACTTAACTGTTTTGATTGACAAAAAGAGTGCTTCTTATGATGATGCAATCAAAGCCGGTGCTGTTGACCGTGAAGAATGGATGAAGGTTAATAGTCTTGACAATACTCGTTTCTATAAGTTGCCAGATACTCGTGAAGGCTGGGTAATTGCCAATGCCAATATGATCGATGCTCATTTTGCTTCAACTAATGAAGATAAAATTGATGATGTCGTCTTAGACATTACTGATATTCGTGCTAAAGGTGCTAAAATCAAGGGCTTTGGTGGCACAGCTTCAGGTCCTGTTCCTTTGATCGAAATGTTTTATGATATTAACCAAGTGCTAGATGAAGCTGTCGGTAGACAATTAACATCTGTTGACTGTACTGATATGGGTAACTTGATCGGTAAAACAGTTGTTGCTGGTAACGTGCGTCGTTCTGCCGAATTAGCTTTAGGCGGAGCAACTGATGACGACTTTATTACAATGAAACAAGATCAAAAGAAACTTTACCATCACCGTTGGGCTTCGAATAATAGTGTTTCAGTTGATTCTAAATTTACTAAGTATCAACCAATTGCTGATTCTATTACACATAATGGTGAACCAGGTATCGTAAATCTTGAGTTATCACGTAATTATGGCCGTATTGCTGATGGCTATCAACCAGGAATTGATGATGGTGTAGAGGGAACTAACCCTTGTGGTGAAATTTCTCTAAGTAATGGTGAACCATGTAATCTATTTGAGTTGTTCCCAGTTATTGCTGAAAAACAAGGCTGGAATCTAGAAGAAGCCTTTGGTTTAGCTGCTAGATATACTAAACGTGTAACCTTCAGTAACTATGATTGGGAAGTTTCACGTAACGTTATCAAGAAGAATCGTCGTATCGGAGTTTCAATGTCAGGTATTCAAGACTGGATCTTAAATACCTTTGGTAACCGTGTTGTTACTGGTTTTGAAGATGCAGTAGACGATGGTGTAGAGATCAAGAAGCCTATTTATGATCAAAGAATCGTTAAGAAATTTGATAGTTTGTATCATGCAGTTGTTAAAGCTGATGCTGACTATTCCAAAGCTCTAAATTGCCAACCTTCAATCAAACATACAACTGTTAAACCATCTGGTACCGTTGCTAAGCTAGCCGGTGTTTCAGAAGGAATGCATTTCCACTATGCTGGATATTTGATTCAAAGAATCAGATTTCAAGATAGTGATCCATTGCTTCCAGCACTAAAGGCATGTGGCTACAAGATCGAACCTGATGTTTATACCAAACATACAATGTGTGTAGAATTCCCTGTTAAAGCTGTCAATGCAGATAATCCTAACTTTGCATCAGCTGGTAATGTTTCCATTGCTGAACAATTTGCTACACAAGCTTTCTTACAAACTTACTGGTCAGATAATGCAGTTAGCTGTACCGTAACTTTCCAACCAGATGAGGCTAAAGAGATTGCACCATTGATGTATCAGTATCGTCACACAACAAAATCAACTTCACTATTGCCATATAGTGGTGGTGAGTTTAAACAAGCTCCTAAAGAACCAATTGATAAGAAAGTTTATCAAGAACGTGAATCAGAAATCAATGGTGATGTAGCCGAAGAATTTGCTGAACTAACAGGCAATCATGATAAGAAAGACTTAGAATTAGTTGATCAATCAGACTGTGAAAGCGGCGCATGCCCAATTAAATAGAAAAAAATGCAATATCAAATAAGCACTGTATGACACATGAGACAAGGTGTCATACAGTGCTTATTATTTTTGTGTAGGTTTGAAAATTAGTCGGAAGAGACGACAAATCTATTGGATACTTTCAACAATAGACCAGTTAACTTTTGTTTGGAATTTACCAGTTGTAAGATTAGTGTCACTGATATGTAATAATACCCCGTTTTCTCTAGCCCAGCCAATTGACGAAATGGAATTACCATTACCAGTGGCCTGAATCAATTGTTCTTCCAGTAAGTTATGTGAGGTCCCATTATCGACAAACGTTAGATTGCCTAGGAGTTTAACGTTGTCAGAATTCAAGAATTCACCATCTTGTTGAGCACGAATTTCGGCATGGTTTTTATTGCGTCTTTGATCATCAATATTAATAACATTTTCTGGTTCATTTAATTCGTCAGGTCGATAGATGGTCTTATTGGAGGAGAGTGGATTTACATTTCCAAAATGAATGTCTGCTACATTCATTTGAATAGTATTAGTTGAGTAGGTGATAGCTTCTTCAGATCCGTCACTGCGGTAATCATCGGCTGTAGCTACCTGACCTAATATATAAGGTGTAGTATGGAGAGTTTCTTTTTCATCAACTAATCCAACACTACTGGTTACTTTGATTGAGTGGCTTTGTTTAGTGCTAAAACCTAGATTAGGAATGACAAGCTCTTTAGTACCCGTTTTAGCGCGGGTCACCATTTCATACTCATCATCGGATAATTCCTTGTCATCAACGACAACTGAATTTATGGTAGAGGTTTCTCTGATAGGTAAATGGTATGAACCTGAAGTGAGTATTCCGGTACTACTATTATTTGTTATGATGGCTTCTTCAGTTATCTTGTCACCTTGATTTACTCCGAATAAGTGAAGGTCATTGTCTAAATCATCACTGTAATCAATATTTGTAATATGGTTATCGACCTTTATATCTGGAGAACCATCAGGAATAACTGTTAAAGTGGCTTTATTAGTTGTATAGCTTTTATTGATAGAACCGAGTTTTACGTTGATAACTGCCTGATATTTACTCTGATTATCATCTTCCATATTTGTGGCGTCAGTTGTTACAGATAAGGGACCACTTAATTCATCGTCCTTGTTGATCTGAACTCTGGAACCATCAGGATTATCTCGATACCATTTGACACTATATTCGTTGGAGCCATCACTACCGTCTCCACCTTCGTCGCCATCGTCCCCATTATCATCGATATCTTCTAGATCACCTAGATTACCTTCAATGGAGAATGTGGCTTTTTCACCGGCTTTGACAGTTTGATCCTCTAGTCCTTGACCGACACGGACAGTGGTAGTTTCTTGAATGTCATCACCGACTGGATTATGAAGTGTACCGATAACAGTGACTGTACCGTGAACTTCCTTTTTAGTAACGGCGGTCAATAGACCAGTGTCTTTATCAATGGTTGCTAAAGAAGTATCGTCAACACTCCATGTGACATCTCCAGTGTAATTCTCAGGTATTATATCGGCGTGAGCGTAAGTGGAAGTCGCAGCCATATCAAATGAAGTACTATAAATATAATCATCGTCTGTTCTGACAGTCATTTTTTCTCCATCAATTGGATAAGGAACCGTGTGGACAGCTGCAACATGAGAATAGATTTTTTTAGCGAATGGATTAGGAATAATACCGACCCATTGTACGCGCAACTGGTAGTAGGTAGTTACATCAGCATTTTTTCCAGTTATGACTAAATTTTCTTTTTTACCTCCATCACTTTTGCTGACCTCAGACCAGTCTTTATCCCCAGGGGTATATTTATACCATTGATATCGGGCCCATCTATCTAGCGTCGCAGCGGCGTAAACCATTGAACGAGCTGAATCTGTTCTTAAAGTGACAGTATCTCCGACTACAACGTAATTATTTTCTTTTGGTTGCAGCGCAAAACCGGTTGTCAGCCAAATACCAAAGAATTTTTTTACATCCTTTGTAGGTTTTTTGTAGTAGCCGACATCCTCAGTATTGGTATCGTTATCAGTATCTTCAGCAGATACATTTAGTCCATTAAATTGAAAACAACTTATTATCAATAAGAAGGCTAGAAGTGTGATAGACAACTTTTTTATCCGCATAAATCGTCTCCTTGTTAATATCTTGATATAATTTTAACATATAAAAAATGCTCAATAATCCATATTATATAAAAAGTATTTGCATAAACTGATCTAAATTAACAAAATATGAAAATGTCATATAGAATATTTTGTTGACTGTCAGTAAAATGTAGTTTAAAGTTATCCTCATTTGGTATAAGTGTTATTCTGATCGCAGAGGGATTTATAAATTATTTAATACTAAAAAGAGAGGACACCATTGAGGTTAGCTGGTGCTTGGGCGTATAAAATTGAGAGAAAAAAGTAAATTGAAACGCAATTTGTTATTAACTAGTGCAACATTAGTTGGATTGGGTACAGGTCTGATGTTAGGTACAAATGTTAAGGCAGATTCGACTGATAGATCAATACCAAGTCAGGTTCCAGTTGAAAATGATTCTTCAATTTTAGAAACAAAACAAGCGAATGCGGATCAACCGGCAACTACTGGTGATAAGAGTGATTCTAGTATTGTTGATACTGGAGACTCAACTGCTGGATCAGATACATCTGATTCAGGAACTACAGGTACTGGGGTAGATTCCAAGGATAATGATCCTGGTACTACGGATAAAGAAGCAACTTCTGATCCTGATAAAACTTCTGGTTCAGGAGATACGTCAACAACAGAAACAACTGATCCTGTGACTGCTAAAGATAATGTGACCGATCCTAATACGGATTCGCAGTCTGATCTTAGTTATAGTCAAGATGCTAATGGAAATTATATTGTGACAGGCTATACTGGTGCTGCTCAAAAGACAGCTAACGGTGAGAAAACTCCTAAATATTCTACTGATATAACAATTCCAGACTACTATAAAGGGATGCCAGTTATAGCTATCGCTGCCAATGCTTTCAATAACGACGGTGACAGTGATGATAATTTATCAGTTGTCGATGGATTGACTTCAGTTACTCTTGGTAAAAATCTTCAATGGATCGGTAACGGTGCTTTTGAAGGCAATAAACTAACTTCAATTAGTTTTACTGATGGAATTTGGTCGATCGGTGTAGATGCATTTAAAAATAATGAATTGGTCGATGTTGATTTAAACCAAGTTGCACAGATCAATAGTGATGCTTTTAGCGGTAATGATATTAGTAAGGTAGTAATACCGGATAAAACTACAAATATAGCAGAAAACGCTTTTAAAGATAATAAAATAACAGATTTGACCTTAGGTAAAAATCTTGAAACGGTTGGTACCTCGGCTTTCGAAAACAATCAAATAGCTGGTACGATTGTATTACCAGATAAATTAGCACAATTAGGTGACTATGTTTTTGCCAACAATAAAATAACGGGGATCAAATTTAATGGTTTGATTACTAAAATGAACACCGGCGTGTTTGAAAATAACAACCTAAAGGGTTCTTTAGTGTTACCTGATAATGTTGTAAATATCGGTGATGAGTCTTTTGCAAATAATCAATTAGACGATTTGACCTTGAATTCAGATGTTGTAACAATTGGGACAAATTCATTTACTAATAATAATTTGAGTGGAACTTTAACGATTCCTAAAAGTGTAGCAAGTATTGGTAATAGTTCTTTTGCTAATAATAATTTAACCGGGATTATTTTAGATGGTGATTTGGACAGTTTAGGTGATAAAGCCTTTTCTGCTAATAATCTTCAAAGTGTTAAGATCAATGGCAAAATTGGAACAATTGGTAATGAAGCTTTTTCTGATCAAAAGAAAATGGCAGCAACAGTTTATGCCACTTACACAAAGGCTTTAGGTGTCAGGGCAGCCATTGCCAAAAATCTTGGCTTGTCATCAGATCAAATGACTCAATTGAAGTTTAGTATGGACGGATCAGCTTTAGATTATGATGAATATAGTGATCAACTAACGATTCCTAATGATTATCGCGGTCAAAATGTTACTGTTACTTTCGAGTTAAGTTCTGGAGGTCTTGATACTGGATGGTATGGGACAAGAGATTTGAAACTTACATTAGTTAAAAAGATGGTTACGGCTGACGTTAATATTCCAAGTAATTTGGCTGACCAGCCATGGGTCACATCAGTTGTTAAAAATGTAACGGGACAAGTTGGTACAGATGTTACTGTTGATGTTCCAGAAGTTCTGGGATATATTGCAGATAAGAAAACCATTCAAGCAACTGTTAATGATAATGGTACGATTACTGCAAATGAATCAGTCGACTATGAGCCAGACTTTGGGCCACACGAAGATCCTACGGGACCAACAGATCCAACTAAGCCGACAACTCCAGATGATCCTGTAACTCCAATAACGCCGGTGACACCAACAACTTCCGTCACCCCTGTAACTCCAGTTACGCCAACAGACCCAGCTACTCCAAATGAACCAGTTAATCCAGGTAAACCTGATATTCCAAAGGGTGGTTCTAATAGCACAGGAACACCAGATATAATAGATCCTTCGAATAATAGCTCTTCACTTGATAGTGCTAGTTCAGAAGGACCCACTAGAGTGGATATACCAGATAATAAAACTGATTCGGTAGAACCAGTTATTCCAAATACAATTACTGCAAAGGAAACAGTTACAAATGCAACACCTAAGAGTGGAATCATAACTAGTTCAAGTAATGGTAGTTCAAATACCAATATAACTTCAAAAAATGATCCACTAATAACTTTTGCAAACAATTCTGTTCAATCCAATAATATTAAGACAGCCCCAAGCCCAAGTGATCCTGTTTCACAAGAAACTCAGGGATTACTACCTCAAACAAGTAATAAATCAACTCTTTTAGGTTGGATAGGAGCCGTAGTTTTAGTATTTCTTGGTTGGTTAGGATTTAAGAAGAAAGATTGGAAATAAAAAAATAGTAGAAATCTACGGATTTCTACTATTTTTTGTTTACTCTAATTTTCTTTTAGTACGTATTATTTTATATTTTTAAGTATTATAATACTTATATAGTTTTGATATAAGTAAAATTTTGTATATTACTTACGGTGAAAGATTGTTGGAATACTGGACTTTATTCCTATAGAAGTATTTTGGCCGATTGCGGGGGTTATTTTATATTTTAATGGATTATCTGGAGAATCTAATTTTGTCATTGGTTTTTTACTTGGAATTTTGAGAAATAACAAGGATTCAAGAGAATGGAAATATATGATAGCAACGTGTTTAATCTCTTCAATGCTGGTATATCTATAGTGTTAAGAATTTAATCAATAAAAAATCTTCTGAATTCCTATGAAATCGGAAGATATTTTTATTAAGAGATAAAATTCTTTACAAGTTTTGTTTACAAGTGTAAACTACGAATCGTAATAAAGATTACATTTGTAAACGAAGGACTTGATATTTATGGCAGAGATACAAAATATGACTAAGGCCGAATGGCAAGTGATGAGAATTATTTGGACACTTGGTCAGGCGACGGGTAAAGAAGTTATTGATATTTTAGAGAAAAAAACAACTTGGAAAACAGCTACTATAAAAACTTTAATAATCAGATTACAAAAGAAGAATTTCTTAGTTGCTGATGAATCAAATCGACCATATGTTTATAAACCCTTGATTGCTGAAAATGACGCAATACATGAGAGTGTCAATGATTTATTTGATAGTCTCTGCTGTATGAAAAAGGGAAAAGCCATTGGAGATTTGATTGATAATTCAGATATTTCTAAGAGCGATATTGATGATTTAATTTCACAGTTGCAAATTAAGAGAGAAAAAGCACCTGATGAAGTAGAATGTGATTGTTTGGAGGCAAGTCTATAATGGAAAATATGAAAAATCATGATATGCATAATATGAAAGATATGGACATGGGGTCCGCAGGTAACAGTCACATGATGAATCACGGTGGTCATATGATGGATATGGGAGACCTCCGCCAGAAATTTTGGGTCTCATTAATTGTCGCAATTCCAGTTTTAATTTTGTCGCCATTTATGGGACTGCATTTACCATTTCAGTTTCAATTTCCAGGTTCACAATGGGTCGTTTTAGTTCTATCTTCGATCCTTTATTTCTATGGTGGTAAACCATTCTTGAGTGGAGCTAAAGGTGAGCTTGAAAGTAAAAAACCCGCAATGATGACACTGATCACAATGGGTATCAGTGTTGCCTATATTTATAGTTTATATGCTTTCGTTATGAATAATTTCTTCGGATCAGCTCATGTTATGGACTTCTTCTGGGAACTGGCTTCTTTGATCGTTATTATGTTGCTGGGTCACTGGATTGAAATGAAATCCACAATGGATGCCGGTAATGCGCTCCAAAAGATTGCTTCGCTTGTTCCAAGTCAAGTTCATTTGGTTCATGGTGATACAACAATGGATCATGATATTGGTATGGTAAAAGCCGACGATGTTATTGAAATTCGTGCCGGTGAGTCAGTTCCACTTGACGGTGAAATCATTCAAGGTGAAAGTTACATCAATGAATCTTTAATAACTGGTGAATCAAAAGCTGTTAAAAAGGAAATTGGTAAAAAGGTTGTTGGTGGCTCGATCAATGGTGATGGAACTATCAGAGTAAAAGTTACTAAATCTTCTAAAGAAGGTTATTTGTCACAGATCAGTAAGTTGGTTAATGATGCACAAAATAGTAAGTCTAAGACTCAAGCTTTAGCCGATAAAGTTTCAGGTTGGTTGTTCTATGCTGCCGTAACTGCTGGATTACTTTCATTTGTTTACTGGTTAATTTTTGGAGATATGAATGTTGCTCTAAACAGATTAGTTACTGTCCTAGTTATTGCATGTCCCCACGCTTTAGGTTTAGCAATTCCCCTAGTTATGTCGCGTAGCACTTCAATTGCTGCCACAAATGGATTGATCATTCGTGATAATCAGGCAATGGAAAATAGTCGTAAGATCGACTATGTAATCATGGATAAAACAGGTACTTTAACAGAAGGTAAGTTTACTGTTAATGGTATGAAATCACTTGATAAAAAATATGACGATAAAAAAGTTCTCGGACTTATTGCTGGGATGGAATCTGGCTCTAGTCACCCCATCGCCAGCGGTGTTATCAAATATGCTAAATCAAAAAATATTCTTGCTGATACGTTAACTAATATTAAAGCTATCAAAGGTTACGGAATGTCTGGTCAAAAAGACGGACAAGAATACCTATTGATCAATATGAAATATCTCCAAGAAAAGAATATTCCAGTCGATCGAGAAGTTATCAAACCATATTTGGACAAGGGTAATACTATTAGTTACCTTGTATTAGATAACAAAATCATTGGTTTCATTGCTTTAGGTGATCGTATCAAGAAAAATACAGTTCAATTCATTAAAGATTTGAAAGCTAGAAATATTACCCCTGTTATGTTGACAGGTGATAATAAAGAATCAGCTGCCATTATGGCAAAACAAATGGGTATTGATGAATTCAAAGCTGAATTGTTGCCAGAAGACAAGCATGATTATCTTAAGAACCTCGAATTAACTGGCCATCATGTCATGATGGTCGGCGATGGTATCAATGATGCACCTAGTTTAGCTAGTGCCACAGTTGGTGTTGCCATCGGTGCTGGTACTGATGTAGCGATTGATTCTGCTGATGTTGTACTATATAACAGTGATCCAAGCGATATAATCAAGTTCTTGAATCTTTCACATAAGACATATTTAAAGATGGTTGAAAATCTCTGGTGGGGAGCTGGATATAACATCTTGGCTATCCCATTAGCAGCCGGAGTTTTAGCTGGCGTAGGATTTATTCTCAGTCCAGCTGTTGGTGCTGTAATTATGTCATTGTCTACCGTTATCGTTGCATTGAACGCTATGACATTGAAATAAGAGAGTGTAAGCGCAGAAAGTTGTCTCTCTGGAACGCGTTTACGATATGGTCACTTCCGATTACGAGTAATTCCACCTGTTGTTTGACCGACTTTAGCCAAGGTCTAAAGTCTCGATTTTGAGCTTTGCTACGCAAATCTCAGAATCGTCAGTGGAGTAAAACTCCACTGACACAACTGGTTCCATTACTCGTAATCTTTTATACAATTTACAAAAAACGTCTATACCTCATTATGTTCTTGAGGTATAGACGTTTTATTTTGATCAATTTGGCTGGCCGATATGGCCCAAAATAATTCTATATAGCATGATAAGATTTCTTTAGGGTAATCATACTTAATGATTATCTTAGTAAATAATGAATGATATTCACCCTTCAAAACAGTTTACCGAGGTGATGATCATGTTAAAAAAAGAAATATGGTGGATTTTGCCATATGTGTCTGGATATTGTCGGCGGCATATTTAAATTATGCTAAAGCAGTTCGGATACTAAAAAGGCTAGTCCGAAAGGACTAGCCAACATCATCATTCAGCTTACGCTTGAAGTCACTGACACCCAACGTCAATGGCTTCTTTACATTTAGAATGATAACTTATTTTTACTTGTAATGCAAAACTAATTTAATTGCCAATATGGCCCAAAATAATTCTATATAGCATGATAAGATTTCTTTAGGATGATCATGCTTCACGATTATCTTAGTGAGTAATGAATGATATTCACCCCTCAAAACAGTTTACCGAGGTGATGATCATGTTAAAAAAAGAAATGATGATGGAGAAATATGGTGGATTTTGCCATATGTGTCTGGATGTTGTCGGCGGCATATTTAAATTATGCTAAAGCAGTCCGGATACTAAAAAAGCTAGTCCGAAAGGACTAGCCAACATCATCATTCAGCTTACGCTTGAAGTCATTGACGACCAATGTCAATGGCTTCTTTACATTTAGAATGATAACTTATTTCTGTTTGTAATGCAAAGCTAATTTTCATTATTATTTTTAAATTCAAATAATTTTTTCATCAATTGGAAGTGATGCATAAGTGACAACTTCTTGACCATACCTAATCCTGGAAACTTGTTTTGTTTTGCATAACTTAATAATTCTTGTAGGGCTGGAGTATTGTTCATTCTATTAAGATTTACTGTTGCCCAATCGTCAAGTTTATTTAAAGCTTCAAAAAATTTCTCTTTTTGTCCACGCATAGTTTCATTACTATCGGAAACAAAGTGATGAATTCGCAAGATTCCTTCGGAGGTTACATAGATAATGTGTAAAGCAATAGCTCGGCTGGGCATCCCCTTATCAAAGTAAACGCTGCCGATCATTGAATAGTCGCCGAATCCATTATAATTATCGATCTGTTGATACCAACTAGCTGGTTGAAAATATTCATCATCTAAAATAGCATAATCTTCAACATGCTTGACGAAGGTCAATGGATCTGTCAGTGAAACCGCTTTTGATCCAACGATTTCGTGCAATCTTGCTTCTTCAGGAATAAGGACATGATCAATCTTTTTTAGGAGATAAGTATTTTGATAGGCTTTCAAAAGCGGATATTTTTTAGCAATCAAGAGGGTTTCTTGATTAGTTGTTAAATATTCAGTAGAAAAATCGGAGGCCAAAATAGCGCTTGGCAAAAAGTGATCAACAGTTGACATATCTGGAAGTGGATACAATTTGGTATCGTTTAATCCATAGACACTGACTTGCGGGTTAGCGACGACACTAAACGGTTGATGATGGTCCAGAAATGTTTGGACAGTTTTCTGTAATTCTTTGGAGTCGCGAACGGGTTCAATAATTGGGACAATGTCTGGTCCTAACCAATTGGATTCACAAAGTTCCTTTAAAGCTAATAAATCATACATCCGTCCACGCAAATAGGGATAGTATGTCATATTAGATCCTCCAAATTAGGCTTATTTTGATTCTGTAATTTCAACTTCAAAGCCTGATATTCAGCGTTTCTGGCATCTAATTCTTCCTGTAAAGCTGTAAGTTTATCGTCTTTGGATTCGTCAATGAAACGGTCATAGAGGTTATGATCAGGTTTATATACGTTATATCCAGTCTTAGAACGTTTTTTTAATTCTTTAAAAAGTTGGTCGTCAGAATATAATTGCAGGCCTTTTTCGATACGTTTAGCTTTATCCACTTCACGAAAGAGAGAAGCTACAAAATGACTAGTTAAATATTTTTCATCAACTTGCAGATCTTGGTATTGGGCCTTTTTAGCGATTGTTAAAAATCCTGGTGCCCGTTGAGTTTGTGGGGATAATTCAACTGATTCTTCATCAAAAGCACGGTAGATCAAAACACCAATATGGTCGGGAATCTCATCCTTAACTTCCTCAAATAACTCTTTTGTTAAAACAAAGTAATTGTAGTTACCGATAAATGATAATTTAGCTTTAGAATGGAAGTCATTTTTAGTGATTTTTAGTTCAAAACAGCGCCACTCTATTTCACCATTTGGAAGTTGTCGGTAGCTTAAAGTATCAACGATACCTTTTTTATCAGGCATCGAAACCTCTTCGACAACATAAGACTCCTGTTCTAAACAGTATTGATAAAGAGTGCTTTCCAGATTTTTAGTTAACTTGGTTTTCATCTTGATCCTACCTTTGGACAATATCTTCCTACATTATAGAATATACGTTCGTATTTGTCGCTAAAAAAAGATATATCGCACTGAATAAAATCAGGTAGATATATCTTTTTTAGTATCAATTATTTACTCTCATGGCTATGACACAGTTCGTTGATAATATGGCAGATCTAGAAAAGTAATAATAATTTCTGTACCGTTATCCACCTGTGAATTGATTTCAATTTTATGACCAAGTTTATCCACCATTTTTTTAACCAAATATAATCCCATACCAGTCGATTTACTGCCGGAAGTACGACCATTACTGCCAGTAAAGCCCTTGTTGAAGACTCGAGTAATGTCTTGATCAGAAATTCCGACACCATTGTCCTTAATATGCAGAGCAACGTTATTTTCTTTGTCAGTGGTAAAAATAGAGATTTTTCCACCTTGGTCTGTGTATTTGAGACTGTTAGAGATAATTTGGTTGAGTATAAAACTAAGCCATTTTTCATCAGTCAAAATTTTCTCGGAAGTAACATCGAGTTCGATTCCGATGTGTTTGGCAATAAACATACGCTTATTAGTTCTGATTGAAGCTTTAACTATATTATTCAGGTCTTGTTCTTGGATTAAATAGTCATTTGAGAAATTATTTAAGCGGGCGAAATACAGGGCCTGATCAACTAAGTAGTCTATCTGATCAATTTCCTCATCAAGTAATTCTTTATCTAATTCAGAATCTTGAGACAACTTCAAGGCTGCTAATGGAACCTTAATATCATGTACCCAAGACTCCGTATATTCACGCTGATCTTTTTGATTTTGGTAGAGTTCGGTTAATTCTTTGCGATATTCTAAGGAAATATCGTTGATCTTTTCTTGGATAAACTTTTCTTCGTAATTTTTGGCGCCAAACAGCTCTTTAGAGAGGTCATTATTACTATTTTGAAGGATTTTATACCAATCTTTCTTCCTATTAAAAGACAGAATTAAACTGACAGAAGAAATCAAGATAGCTAAGATCCAGGTATAGATCAAAGTTCCAGTCTGAAAATGGACTTGTGGGTCCAAATAAAAGACAATCTCGATAAAGGTTATCCCAAAGAGGATAACTAATATCAGAGCTAAATGATCACGCAGATATTTAAAAAATGTCATAAGCAACCTCGTTTAAGGAATAATATAGCCTTGGCCAACTTTAGTAACGATGTAATCATTGAGGCCAAATTGGGAAATTTTGGTTCTGAGACGATTTATATTTACGGTCAAGGTATTGTCATCAACAAATCTTTCATCGTCCCACATGAAGTTTAATAACTGCTCACGTGTAACGATTTTGCCTTGGTCACGCAATAAACGTTGCAGTAGTTTATATTCATTTTTCGATAAGTCGATCTTTTCGTCACCGATTTCTACAGTACCGTTTGATAAATTTAGTTTTAGACCGTTGTACTCAATAACGTCACTATTATTCTTTGTAAAATCATATGTGCGACGCAGTAGAGCATTGATCTTAGCAATTAAAATATCGACGGAAAATGGCTTTTCGACGAAGTCATCAGCCCCCATATTCATAGCCATGATTTGATCCATATTAGAATTACGTGAAGAAATAATAATAATCGGGATCTTAGAGATTTTTCGGATCTCTTGATTCCAATAGTAACCGTCAAAGACTGGTAGATTAATATCCAGCAAAATCAAATCTGGTTTGTATTCTTTGAATTGCTCAAGGACTGTTTCAAAATTTTCAGTTACATAGTTGTCTAAATGCCATTTTTCGAGATTCTCACTGATTAACTTGGAGATAGATGGGTCATCTTCAATAATCATAATTTTTGCCATGGAATTAACCCCCACATGATAGAATAAAGCTAACTATTATCATAACAGTAATTATTAATTTATGGAGAGTACGCTGTGCAAATTGTTGTAAAGAATATTGCTAAAGATTATGGGAAAAGATTCAATGCTGTACATGCTATCAAGGACATTGGTTTAGAAGTGAAGCACGGTGAATTTTTGGGGATCATGGGTCCGTCTGGTGCCGGAAAATCAACACTGTTAAATATCATTTCAACCAATGAACGTCCGGACCACGGACAAGTCTTAATAGATGGAATCGACATGACGGGATTGCATGATAAGGAACAAGCTAAATATCGTCGTAATAAGATGGGGTTTATTTATCAGAGTTTTGAGTTGTTGGATTCTCTGAACGTTAAAGAAAATATCATCCTACCGATGGCCTTGAATCATGCTTCTAAAAGATTGATTGAACAAAACTTTAAACATATGACCAAGTTATTGAATATTGAAGGGCTATCTAAAAGGAGTGTTGACGATTTGTCTCTGGGACAAAAACAGATTGTCGCTGCTGCCCGCGCTTTGATAAATAGTCCAGAAATCTTGTTTGCAGATGAACCGACGGGTAGTTTGGATTCTAAGTCAGCAACGATCTTACTGAATTATATGCAATTGATCAATGATAAAGAGAAGACAACTATTTTGATGGCGACACATGATGCCTTTACAGCTAGTTATTGTTCACGAGTCATCTTTGTTAAGGATGGCGTTATCTTCGCTGAAGTGGTCAACCCTGGCGATCGTAATAAATTTTTTGAACAGATAATCAATATGCAGCGAACTATCGGTGGGGGGAGCTATTTCAATGTTTCTCAAAATAATTAGACGTAGCTTCTATAATATGAAGGACAGCTATCTGATCTACATCTTGTCCTGTAGTTTTGCCGTCGGGATGTTCAGTATCCTGTTGTCGTTGGTCGACAATCCACGTCTAAAAAGTGGTATCTCAAGTTGGAGTGCTAGTCTGAACAATATTACTTTAGGATTTAGTGTACTTTTTATTTTTTGTGTCTTTGTCTATATGGGGTTTGTTGGTGGATTCTTTATCAAACAGCAGACTAATGAATTTAAAACTTTTGAAAAATTTGGAATGTCACGTTGGACTGTAATCGTAATCGGTTTTATCCAAACATTCGTTGTCCAATTGATCTCATGGCTGATCGGGATAATTATTGCTCTTATCTTTCAAAAATTTTTTGGGATGTTATTGCTATATTTGATGGGAGTTAAAACTGGCTTTATGTTCCGATTTACTGGCAATATTTTTAGTATGTTGTGGCAAATTTGCTTATATTCGACAATAGTATTCAGTATTATGAACTCATTTAGAGTTCGGAGATTGTTAAAGAAGAATAAAGATAAATCTGAACGAACTCCTAGGTGGTATATCCGATTACCAGGCGGAATTGTCGGTATTTTGCTGTTTATTAGCGGCATATTAGTAACAGTTATATTATTTGGAGATGTGAAAGATAGCAATCAGACCGCTGCCGTTGCCGAACTATCTTTTCTATTTGTGGCCTATCTGGCAGGGACTTATCTGATGTATTATGGATTTTTACCAAGCTTTTTGACGATCCTGCAACATACTAAAAAAATTGCCTATGCTGGGATCAATATGTTTTCATTCAAATATTTTAAAGAACGGTTAACGAAAAATGTTTCAATATTGTGGTTTATCACTGAATTATCGTCTTTAGCTTTGATACTATTGTCATTTTGTTATTTTGGATATAAGTCAATTTATACCAACTATGCATATGCACATCCCTTTGAATTGACTGCCAATCAGAAAACAGTCGATCCAATCAAAAAATATTTAAAGGAAAACAAGTCCCAAATAACCCGTTCTTACAAAACGACCGTTAAAACAACCGTTATTCAGCGAGGATCGAATAATGAGATGTTACCAGGTACCTTTATATCGTATTCAGATTATCAAAAACTGCCTAAGAGTAACATTGCTAGAAATCCGCGGATAACTAAAAAAGAATTTTTAGTATTGGACTTTGGATATACTGTTCCGGGATATGCATCAGATAAATCTAATACAGCTGTGGTAAAGGTTAAAAATGCCAAGACTATCAAAACCAATAAAATAGGTTCAGCATTTCCTTATGGATCGACTATGTATCAAGGGCTGATGATTGTTGCACCGGATAAGTATTATCAAAAACTAAAGCCGGAAGTGAGAAATACATTTTACGGATGGTTCTTTAAAGATGGAGATCGACTGACGCATAAGCAATACGAGAAGTTAAATAAACAGGAATATACTAGTGGCGTCCAAATAAAAAAAGCCGCCAACTTAGCTGATACTAAGATGACGACTGATACAGATAGACGAAATAGTTCTGATACTTCTGTTTATATGGATTCAAACTTTTCAAGGCAAAAAAATGCTAAGGTACAGGTAAATCAGATAAGCGGATTTGGGATATTTATCGTTGCTATGTTCAGCGTATCACTGCTGATTGCACTGGGTAGTGTGTTAACTTTGAGATTATTATTAAGGGATGATTCCGAGTGGAAACAGCTCAAAACGCTGAATAAAATTGGAGTAAGTAAAAGTGAGATTAAAGAAATTGTCAAAAAAGAAACGATTTATTCGTTTGTCATTCCGATTATTTTTGCCGTCTTACAATCCTATATCGTAATTGCTTTGCTCGACCGTTACCCAAAGACGACGATGGTGATACCATTTATTTTGATTAACCTTGGTTATATTGCACTTTATGGGATAATAGGGTTTGTAACTTACCTGATATCTTGGCGCAGTGTTAATCAGAAACTTAGCTGATTTCGTATTCTTTGAGGAAGAATCCAAATGGTTCTTCTGAAAAACGTTGGATCTCGGTGTTGATCTGCTTCTTGATGAATGAGCGCCAATTTTTCAGTGATGATTCATCGGGAAAAGTAGTAATAATTAAATATTCTAAGCGATTATCATTTTTTTGAAAGATTTCTGAATCTCTGTCATTGATGACAAAATCATCAGAATACATCTTACTGTCAAAAATAGCAGCTTGATCCTTGTTAAATTTCAAATAAGTTAATAAAAATAACCGATTTGATTCGTCAACGGATCCAGTCTTCTTACGGTATTGACCAGATTCAGCTAATACTTTTATTAAAAGATGATCTGCTTTATCATCAAATAAGGGTTTTAATAAAGTATCAGCACTAGTCTGTTGATTCTTTAAAAAATTATATGTTCCTAGCTTTAATGTTATGTTCATAATTATTGAAATCCTTTCAACAAAATTTTTGGAGGTTTTCACATGTTAATTACAGTATTAGGTTTCTATGGAGGATACCCACATAACGGTATCGGAACTTCAGGATATTTACTAAGAGATGACAATTTCAATGTGTTGATCGATTGCGGTAGTGGGGTATTGAACGTCTTATCCAACTATCTCGACCCAACTGATTTGGATGCGGTTGTCTTATCTCACTATCACCATGATCATACCGCAGATCTTGGAGTTTTGCAGTATAATTGGCTAGCTGCAGATAAGGAACAACCACTTCCAATCTATGGTCACACACAAGATTTTGTTAACTTTGCTCAATTGACAGAGGGCAATGCTACCAAAGGAATTGCTTATAATGATTATGAGCCTACTAACATCGGACCATTTAAGTTTGAGTTTTTAAGAACGATTCACCCAGTACCTGCATACGCAATGCGTATAACTAAGGGTGATGAGACAATAGTCTATACTGCTGATACTACTTATTTTGATGGATTAGTAGATTTTGCTAAAGGAGCCGATCTCTTGATCACCGATACCAACTTCCCTGAAGAAGTTACTGGTAGAAAGTGGCACATGAATACCAAAGAGTCAGGTACCTTAGCAAAGGATGCAGGAGTTAAACGAATGATGATCAGTCATCTTCCTCAAACCTACAAAAAGCAAACTTTGTTAGAACAATCACAGAAGTATGCCGGCGATATCCCTGTAATTAGGGCATTCCAAGGACTTGAAGTTCAAGTTTAAATTCTGTTCCTAGTGTCATAGGTATTACACTTGTAGACTATAAATAGGCTATAATCTTTAGTATAATAAAAAAATTATACTAAATGTGAATCTATCACAAAATAGCTTATTTGACGGGTCGTCAAGTTCACAATCTATAAAAGTGAGAACAAGCATTCGTTAGTTTTTATTACAAAAAGTATAGATTTTGTATTAGTAATACGATACAATATTATTGTGTTAGTAATCAAATGCACAATATACAGAAAAGGAGAGATTATAATGGTAACTATTTATACATCTCCAAGTTGCACTTCATGCCGTAAAGCAAAGGCTTGGCTCGAACAACACGATATTCCTTACAAAGAAAGAAATATTTATTCTGAACCCTTAAACAAACAAGAAATTAAACAAGTCCTACAAATGACAGAAAACGGAACTGAAGAAATCATTTCTACACGTTCTAAAGCATTCCAAAACTTAAAGGTTGATCTTGATGATCTTACGATCGATCAATTATTAGCTTTGGTACAAGAGAACCCTGGATTATTGAAGCGCCCAATCATCATGGATGACAAGCGTCTCCAAGTAGGATTCAACGAAGACGAGATCAGAAGATTCTTGCCTAGAAGTGTTAGAACTATGGAATTACAAAAAGCTCAACTTATGGCTGGGTTATAGGAGAGTCGTTCACAAAAGTGAACGGCTTTTTTGTTTGTCACAAAAGATAATTGACGGATGAGTCTTTGATGTTGGTATATCTCATTTTTGGCAATTTCATTTTTTGAATTTTGACGAGCGCTTTTATAAATACCTATATATTATGGATATATAAGATTTAATCAATTGTTTTTTGGAGGAGATTATGAAAACAAGGAAAGCGCACAAGCCAATAGTTCAGGTTATTTTAGGCAGTTTATTTGTGTTTGCCTTTTTCTTTGTTGGTACATCTGTGCAGGCGGGTACTATGCAGGATGTGATTAATCAAAATGATTCTCTAGTCGTCAATCAGCCAGATCAAACTAAGACAGAATCCGCAACTTCGAGTCCGGTAACTTCAGCCGTTGCAGTAACTTCAATTGTCAAAAGTGGTACTTTTGGTAGTTGTAATTGGGATATTGATGATACGGGATTGCTGACGATTCATGCTGGTGTTTTAGGTGCTGGAGCTGGTAATTGGGATAAAAATTCTGTTACAAGTATTTATGTGGATCCAGGCGTAGAAGCAAATTCAAATTCGGGTAGTCTTTTTTCTTATTTCTCAAATGTTGTTTCTATCGATGTTTCTAATTTAAATACAAGTAATGTTACAAATTTTAGTGATTTTTTCTTTTATGATCTAAAACTTCAAAATATTACCGGAATTGAAAATTTTGATACAAGTAAGGCTACCGATATGCGTTATATGTTTGCTTCAATATCTTCATTAAAGTCCGAATTGGATGTTTCACATTTCGACACTAGTAATGTGACTCTTATGAACTATATGTTTAACGGATGTAAGGCAAATATAATTGGGTTATCAAGCTTTAATACTAGTAAAGTTACTGCAATGAACTACATGCTTAATGGAACCAATATTTCTGATTTTACTGATATTGGAAATTTCGATATGTCCAATGTCACGACCGTTGCCAATATGTTGAGTGGTATGACAAAGTTGACTAGCGTAGATATTTCTAAATGGAATAAATCCAAGATCACCAATATTAGTGGTTTATTTTCAGGTGATAGTTCTCTGACGGATATAAATGGCCTAGCGGATTGGGATGTATCCAATGTCACTGATATGAGTTCATTATTTTATAATACAAGACTTACTGACTTATCCGATATTGACAATTGGAATACAGAAAATGTAACCAATATGAGTATGATTTTCTCAAATTGTATAAAATTAAATGGATTAAATTTGATCAATTGGAATACAAGTAAGGTTACAGATATGTCTAGTATGTTTTCAGGCGATTCTAATTTGAATGATGATAATCTTTCGGGAATTGAAAACTTTGATACAAAAAACGTAACTAATATGGCCTATATGTTTAATGGTACTGGATTTAAGATTTTGGATCTATCGAATTTTCAGACCGATAAGGTAACTGATATTAGACAAATGTTTTATAATACTAAAAGTTTAATCAGGGTCATTGGAAAATTTAAAACACCATCATTAACTATGATGAGCTTTCTATTTAGTTCATCTTCTATTTCAGATTTGTCTAGATTAAATTTATCTGATTGGGATACTAGCAAAGTTACCACTATGAGTAATATTTTTTCTAATACGTCATTGACAGATTTAAGCGCAATTAGTGGCTGGGATACTGGCTCTGTGACAGATTTTTCGTCTGCGTTTAGTCAAATGAAAAGTTTAACTACTTTAGATATATCCAAATGGAATACTGAAAGTGCGACAAACATGAGGGGAATGTTTTCCGGGGATAATAGGTTAACTGAATTAGATGTGTCCAATTTTAAAACAGATAAAGTTACAGATATAAGTTCAATGTTCAACGGTGATAATCAACTCTCTAACATAGATGTATCTAAATGGAACACTGAAAATGTAAATACCATGAACGGTGCTTTTTATTCTTGTGGTAAGTTGAATAAACTGGATGTGTCTAATTGGAATACATCTAAGGTTACAAATATGGATATTATGTTTCAATCAGATAGTCAGTTAGGTAAATTGAATTTATCTAAATGGGATATGTCTAATGTTACTTCAATGAAAACTATGCTTAATGGTACAGGGTTATGGCAAATTTCCTTAGGACCCAAGACATTTTTTACGGATGATATGGCTTTTCCTATTGCTAAAACTAATGGTTTCACCGATGTAGATACGAATACTGACTATAGTGGTATTTCGGATCACTGGCAAGTGGTTGATGAGGCCAACGGTGGTACAGTTCATGAGCCTGTAGGTAAGTTGGTTTCTAATGAAGATTTAGCTAGTTTGTATTCTAAAATGGGTGGCCCCACCGCAACTTATGTTTGGCAACAACAACCATACATGGATATGAAGATGGATGTCCCAGATCTTTCTTTCCATAAAGTTGGATCAAATAAAGTAGTCGCTCATAGACAAGAAGACAATTGGGGCATAACTGTAACAAATAATGTCTTTCCAGCTCAATCTGTCAAAAGTGATATTAAAGTAAAAATCTCAAAACCTTTAACAGATGCTGATGGTGATGTGATAAATAATGCTTTGATTTTTAGAGATTATGGTAAGTCTGATCAAACAATTGGAACCGATGATACAACACTAGCAACACGAACATTTCCAATGAATGATTCGACTGTAACTTGGAATCGCAACTATGGTTTTTTAATGAACTTTGATGGTTCGACGATCAAATCTGGAGATTACTCTGGAACCTTAACCTGGACCTTACAAAATAGCCTTTAATGTAGAGTTTCTTTTCTTTACATAAATTTTGAGACTGTTAGAATGTAGATACAGAATTGAGGTGACTATGATGGAAATGGATCGACTTAATGAGAATACGATCAAAGTCATTCTTAGTACGCAGGATTTGCAAGATCGTGGAGTAACTGTTTTGGACCTTTTGGGCAACAAAAAACAGATCGAATCATTTTTCTACAGTATTTTGGATGAAGTTGACAAGGACCATGTTTTCTCTAACAACGAACCGGTAACTTTCCAAATCATGCCTAACAAGCAAGGACTGGAATTGATAATTAGCAAGAGTCTTGATGATACCGATGAATCACTATATGAGGACACAGACTCTGACAGTAATGATGTAACAGATGACCGTGTAGGCTTTGAGGAATATGACAGCGACACTTCACCTTATCTGAAGGATCCTGATACACCTACTAAGACATTGATTGTGGAATTCGATGATTTCGAAGACTACATTCAATTGACTGACTTATTGCATTTAGAAAGTGGCGTTTCAAACCTTTGGGAATACAAGGGTAAATATTATCTACAATTAGTATTGTTTACAGATGAAATGCACGATATGACCTATAACGACGTTATGGCCTTGATGAGCGAATACAGTAACAAGACTAAAGTTACGGCAGCTGTATTATCAGAATACGGCAAGGAAGTAATGAGCAAAACAGCGCTAGAATTAACTAGATATTATTTTAGTAAGTAAACTTGGACAGCATATCTGATTGGTATGCTGTTTTTTGTTAGACTTGACAATAACTAAAGTAAGGCGTAAGTTTATTACCAATCAAGCAGTTAAAATTTATTTAATCTTATTAGACGTTGAAGAGAAGAGTAGATCAATTAGTAGTTTTATAGTGACCGCTGGTTAGTGCAAAGGCGGAATGAAAACTTGATCGAAGATGAGCTTGGAGTCTTACCTAGGTGCAAGCCAATGGTACGCAAGGATGCGATATCATCCCAGACATGTTTGTGTCGTTGAGATATTTTGTGTGAGCAAAATATGAATTAGGGTGGTATCACGGTTGGTCGTCCCTACATTGCAGAGAAATTCTGGCTATGTAGGGACGATTTTTTTGTGTAAGATTTAATATCTAGTTAATTGTCGATGAGAGATTTTGAGAAGGAGTCGCGATGAAGGGAACCTCTCCGCAGATAATGAGCTTATTAGGATAGACTCATTATCTGTGGTAGAGGTTGACTACCACAACTTCATCTTAGGGGGCAGGACTTTGTCTTGCCCTTTTTGCGTAATTTCTTTTGAGGTGATATTAATGTATGCGGCTTTGAATAAAAATGAAGAGTTAGTTTACGCAGTTGAAGTACAAACAATTGAAGAGTTTCACTGTGCAAAATGTCTGGAACCAGTTAAACTGATTCAGAAGAACGACACAGCTTATTTTCAACATCTAACAAAGAAATCCAATGAGATAAATGAGCGAGATATTCATAAATTGGGCAAAGATATCTTGGTGGATAACTTTACAGAATTAGGTTATGACAATATTAAAGAAGAACAGTTTTTAAGTGATATCAAGCAGAAGCCAGATATTTTGTTAACTGAAAATCTAGTGTTGGAGTATCAGTGTGCGATTATTGATACACAAAAACTAGTGCAACGTGTGGCCGGATATCAAGAGTTGCAAGTGAAAAATATTTGGATATTAGGTGGAGATTATTTAAGCGAGAAGCTTCTAAAGAAGCATCTTAAATTCTTATCGTATGATTTTAATTGGGGATTTTATTTGATAATGTTGGATGCTGATAAGAAAATCTATCATTTGTTCTATCAAGTTAGATTTGTGGGACTGTTCAATAAGATAACTTACAATAAAAAAAGTTTTTGCACAGATGACATTGCGGAGCTGTTCAAATTTAAATCTGAATTCAAAAGTTATCCACTGGTTAAGGTTGATCACTATCAGATTCAAAGAATTCGCAATTTACGTGGTGTAAAAGTGGATAAGTTGAAAGAAAAGTTCTTCAATCAGACTGGCCAAACGGTTGAAGATTTTTTGGTCAATAAATCAGTCAATTATCAAAAGCCGATTTATAATAATCACTATTGGAGAATTCTTTGTGGGGAGCTCCCTAGATATTTAGATCAACCATTTTTACACAAAAAAAAGGAATCCTAACGGATTCCTATCTTATAAATTTATCTAAACTGATTACGGTACTGCTATTAATAGTAGGCTGTTCAGCTACTTCAGGTATAGCTGCTTCTAACATCGCAGTTAGATTACTATTGATGATATCATCAGAAGTCTTACTTCCAAAATCATCGATCATGACACCAGGACGATCTTCGTTGTTTAAATCAAAAACAACTACCGTTGGTGCTTTGGTAATGTTCATTTCCATTGCTAACTGTTGATCGCGCTTAATACCTTGTTCAACGCATTCGCTTTTTTTGTCTTCCATTATAGCTTCGTAATCAAGACCACTATTATTAATGGCAACTTTAACGGATTCATCATTAAAAGGATTATCTAAGACTGTTACTTGCTCTTGCAAGTTCATCAAGAAGTTACGAGCTTTTTTATTACCCTGACAGGAAGCAGCTTTATACAGACTTGCTGCCTCAGAAATATTTTTTGAAACTTTTGACCGGTTCTGTAGGTCACAAAGTTGGTATCCTTTTAATTGCATGTATTCGTTGATGGTTTCCATATTATTCGTGGTAACAAAGTGGTATTGAGTTTCAATATCATGTTTTCTTGTAAAATCAATAATGGATTGTTCGACCTTCAAGCTATACGAACACAAGGGATTAATATATAAGAATACTTCCCACATTTTGCTTCCCTCCATCTCTCTAGCATAGTCATCATAACAGCAAACTTATAAAAGGTAAAATAATAACTCTAGGGACCAATTTTCTTATTTAGGTGATTCTTTGTCTGAATTACGATATATTTAGAGTGGTAAGGTGGGTTAATATGACAAGAATTAAATGGAATGAGTTTTTAATACCCTATTCGCAAACAGTCGACGAACTTAAATTGAAGTTTCGAAACTTACGAAAAGAATTTTTAGAGAAAAATGAACATTCACCAATTGAATTTGTAACAGGACGTGTCAAAACTGTTGACAGTATCAAAGAAAAGATGCGTCGGCGTTATATTACAGAGGATCTTTTGGAACAAGATATGCAAGATATTGCCGGTATCAGGATTCAGTGTCAGTTTGTAGAGGACATTTATGATGTTGCCAAACTTTTGCATGCTAGAGAAGATATGCAAGTGATCGAGGAACGTGATTATATTGCCAATAGTAAACCGAGTGGTTATCGTTCGTATCACGTTGTGATCGAATATCCAATCCAGACATCTAAGGGTCAAAAAAATATTATCGCTGAAATTCAGATCAGAACCTTAGCGATGAACTTTTGGTCAACGATCGAACATTCACTGAATTACAAGTATCGTGGTGATTTTCCAGAAGAGATAAATGAACGTTTGAAACGAGCCGCTGAAGCATCTTTCATGCTAGATGAAGAGATGTCCAAAATCAGAGGTGAAATTCAAGATGCCCAACAATATTTTACGGATAGTAAAAGAGATATCAATAATTCTACGAAGGATAAAAATTAATGAAATTTTGGGTCAATAATAATAATAAGAAACAGTCAGTTATTGCTGGGGATAAAATACGGGCAAGCTTGAAAGATTTGGGAATAGAAGAATATCGTCGCAGTCCTGACCTTGTGATCAGTGTTGGTGGGGATGGCACCCTTTTAAGTACCTTTCATGCTTATTCAAATCATTTGGATAAAGTTAAATTTTTGGCATTGCACACTGGTCATTTAGGCTTTTATTCCGATTGGACAGATCAAGAGATTCCTGAATTAACTCAGAGAATCAAGGATTATAAGGATAAAATACCATCAACTAGTTATCCTTTGATCGACATTAAGGTTGAAAGTGAAGATGGACGCTATTTACACGAAGTTGCTATAAATGAAGTAGTTGTCAGACGTCTTTCTTCTATGACTATGAAAACAAGTATTGATATTGACGGTGAATTCTTTGAAAGTTTCCGTGGAGATGGCTTATGTTTTGCCACACCAACTGGTTCAACAGCTTATTCTAAAGCTATCGGTGGTGCATTAGTTCATCCCAAGATAAGTGTTTTTCAAATGGTAGAAATTGCTTCGATCAATAATCGAGTTTACCGGACGATTTCTTCACCGATCATTATTCCACACAATCAACAAGTCGATCTTTATCCACAGGTAGCAGATGATTATGTTATTAGTTGTGATGGTATTACTACTAAACTGATGAAAGTTAAGCGAATATCGATCCGTTTGAATAGTCAGAGAGCTCAATTTGCACAGTATCGTCATCGCCACTTCTGGACTAGAGTTGGAACGGCGTTCTTAGGTCAAGATGAAGAATAATCGTCTTTTAAAGTTTCAAATCAAGGAGACTGATAAGAAAATTCTGCGTAAATTTTTGATTCAGCACAAATTTTCGTCTAGCCAATTGCATAATTTAAAAAATAAGGGTGGCCAAATTTATGTTAATCATAAACAACGTCACTTTGATTTTAAGATGCAAACAGGGGATACTCTGCTAATTGTTCTAAATTATGAAGAACCATCTGATCTTATCGAGCCTATGGCAGGTAAATTGGATGTTATTTTTGAGGACGAATATTTATTAGTGGTCAATAAGCCACCTGGGTTAGCTAGTTTACCGGCAAAAGCTCGCTCTAGTAAAACAATTGCTAATATCGTGAAGTATTATTTGCAAGAAAAACATGAAAATGCTTCGATTCATCTAGTTACTAGATTGGATCGTGATACTTCAGGGTTGATGGTATTCGCAAAAAACTCATTTACACATTCACTATTAGATCAAATACTACATTCGGATGATTTTCAGAAGTTTTATTTGGCTATTGTTTATGGAAAAGTTGATCCGTCTAAGGGTGAAATTGACTTGCCGATCGGAATAGATCCTAAGGCGTTCTATTTGCGTGCCATAGATCATCGACTTGGCAAACCGTCAAGAACACTTTATCAAACTGTGGAAAATTATGAAAATGACAGTATGCTAAGGCTTAAATTATTAACAGGCAGAACACATCAGATCAGAGTGCACCTATCTGCGATAGGACACCCGATCATTGGGGATGAGATGTATAGCCTGAAAAAGAATCCACGGATAAATCGCCAAGCACTGCACTGTTATCAGCTTCAAATACTACATCCAGTAACTAAAAAGCTGTTAAAATTAACGGCACCAATTCCCCAAGATATGGTATTGTTAAGGGGTGCGTTAAAGGGGTGAAAACAATGGATGAAAATGAAAAAAAACTGCAGGAAAAATTTATCCAGTTGAAGAAATATCTAGATAAGGGTGATAAAAAACGATTTCGAAAAACCTATTTGGATATGCATTTTTATGACCAGAGTACTTTCTACCTAACCTTAAATAAAGACGAAAGACTAAGTATTTATACGATTTTAGAGCCAGATGAAATGGGGGATATGTTCGATACCCTCGAAGATGATCTGCCTGAGATCCCTGAATATTTAAACGAAATGAATCTAACATATGCTTCACAGATGTTGAACGATATGTATGATGATAATGCCGCCGATATTTTAGAGCATTTGGATAAGGTAGAGATTGATCGATTCTTAGGACAAATGCCTCGAGCGGATGCTAATAATTTACGTGGATTATTACATTATGACACTGAAACCGCTGGTGGTATCATGACTACCGACTATGTAATATTTCATGAAGAAGAGACCGCAAAGGAAGCTATCAGCAATTTGAAAAGATTTGCGGAAACTGCCGAAACGATTTATTACCTATATGTTTTGGATAATCATGATGATTTAGTTGGTGTCATGTCATTACGTGATTTGATCGTACTAGATGATAACGCAATTTTAAAAGATAATATGAATTCAGATATTATTACAGTAAATGTTGATGCTGATCAAGCAGAGGTTGCCAAAGTTTTTAGAGATTATGAATTCTTGGCCGTTCCAGTTGTGGATCATTCTAACCAAATGGTCGGTATTGTCACAGTTGATGATGTTATTGAAGTTATTGATGACGAGTCCTTGCAAGACTATTCAGGACTTGCCGGTGTGAGCGTTGATGAGACAGTACAAGATAATCCTCTAAAGGCTGCCTCGAAACGTCTGCCATGGCTTATTACGTTGCTGCTGCTCAGTATGATCACTGCAACGTTAATTAACCACTATGAGAGTTTATTAGCGGAAGCAAGTATTTTAGCTGTCTTTATCTCAACTATTACTGGTACAGCCGGTAATGCGGGTACTCAAAGTTTGGCTGTCGCCGTCAGACGATTAGCAGTTGAAGAAATAGATCGTAGTGAATTCTTTAAACTGGTAGGTAAAGAGTTGCTGACTGGTTTTATTACTGGCGTTGTAACGGGTGCATCTGTACTGTTGTTAGTGGGATTCTGGAAACATAATTTTATTTTGGGAATGGTTATAGGATTGGCAATGTGTGCCGCTATAACGGTGGCTAACTTAGCAGGTAGCTTGATTCCAATGCTGATGTCCAGCTTTGGGTTTGATCCCGCCGTTGCCAGCGGACCATTCATTTCTACTTTAAGTGATTTGACCAGTGTTTTGATTTATTTCAGTATTGCTGGAATGTTCCTACAATCGTTTGTCGGAGCTTGAACCAAAAAAAGAGGTATCTGCATATTATGCAGATACCTCTTTTTTGGAACCCGATTATGCTAAATCAATCAAGCGTGTACCATGTAATTCTTTAACACCCAAAGTCTTGGCAATTTCATCACAATTTTCGTACGTAACGCCGCCACCAGGCAAAATTGTAATACGATCAGCAGCATAATTAATCAATTTTTTAAGATTATCTAAATTGTCAGTTATGGGAATTTCAAATGGTCCACCATGTGTCAGGATACGATCGACGTCATGATCAACTAACCAATCAATAGTTTCTTTCTGTTTATCATCTGATATATCATCAAAAGCCATATGGAAAACGATTTGCATACCAGCACTGGCAGCAATTAATTGTTCCATAGCATCTTCATCAAGTTCACCAGTAGGTGTTAAGGCACCAAAGGTGACAGCATCGACACCTAATTTTTGTGCTTCAAACAAATCGGCCTCCATCATTTTGATTTCTAAATCGTTATAGACGAAGTTTCCCCCACGAGGACGAATCATTTCAACTAGTGGGATGGATTTCTCTTGAAGGTATTTAGCACTTTCTTGAAGAACTCCCAAACTTGGTGTAGTTCCACCAGCGGATAGATTGTCATTTAACTCAATTCGATTAGCACCAGCTAAAACGGCTTGAGGAATATTGGTAAAGTTTTCAACAGCGATTTCTTTAAAGATAATAATCACTTCTTTCGTTAAATTTTGTCATAAAAAAAACGCCCACCGGCGTTCTAAATGTAAGCTTTCATGAGTCCAAAGTATAAGATAACAATAACAGCTAAGATGATTCTATACCAACCAAAGGCCTTGAAGTCATTACGTTTAATATAATTTAACAAGAACTTGATTGATCCATAAGCTACGATAAATGATACAAGAGTACCAATAAGTAAAATAACTGCTTGGCTTGATGTAAATGTGTGTCCATTCTTGAAATATTTGAGGATCTTCAAGAGACTAGCACCAAACATGGTTGGAATTGCCAAGAAGAATGAGAATTCAGTTGCTACAAATCTTGAAGTACCTATCGAGATACCACCAAGGATCGTAGCACCAGAACGTGATGTCCCGGGAACAAGTGATAACACTTGGAAAAGTCCAATCCCAAAGGCTGTCTTATATGAAAGATTATCAAGGTCAGTTACTCTAGGACGTTTATTTTTAAAGTAATTCTCAACAACGATGAATAAGATACCATAAATCAAAAGTGTGGCTGCAATTACTTGCCAGCTTGTTAGATTGGCATCCATCCAATCATTCAATGGAAATCCGATAACGACTGAAGGAATAATAGCAACAAGAACCTTGAACCAGATATTCCAAGTTAATTTCTTTTCGTGACTGGATTTCTTGGGTGAGAAAGGATTGAGCTTGTGAAAGTAAATCAAGATAACTGCCAAAATCGCACCGAACTGGATAACAACCATGAACATGTGGATAAAAGCAGAGGTCTCATTTAGTTTAACGAAATCATTGGCTAGGTAAAGATGTCCAGTTGAACTGATAGGTAGAAATTCAGTAAAACCTTCAATAATACCCAGAATAATAGTTTTTATTATTTCAATGAACATTATAAAATTTTCTCCTAAAATTAATTAAAACTAGATAAAGTGTACACATACACACTCAGGAATAGCAATATCATCTGCAATAATTGTTAAAATTCCTTTTTTGGAATTTCGCTTGTAAAGCGTCAAATTGTCACTGTCTTGATTAGCTGCAATGACAAAATTTTGTGAAGGATCGAGATCAAAATCTCTAGGTCCTTTGCCTTTAGTTTTGATCGTATCGATTTTCTTTAGGCGTGAACCGTCAGGATCGACTGTGAAGACAGTAATCACATTCGCTCCTCTAGTTGAAGTGTAGAGAAATTTACCATCATTACTGATCCTAATGGCAGCAGTTGTATTTTTTTGCTCATCTTTAGCTGCATCTACTTCATCAACTAAAGTTAATCGTGAATCTTCGGGACTATATTCTAAGACCAAAACTTTAGATGATAATTCGCAAGCTACATATAGGTAAGATTCAGTTGGGTGGAAGACAAGGTGTCTAGGTGCATAGCCACTAGGAACGATGTATTCATTTAACAATTGAGGATTTTTAGGATCATCCAAACTGTAAATGTATATACGGTCAGCTCCATAATCACAGATAATTAATTTACCATCAGGTGTTAAAGCGCTGAAATGTGGTTTTGATTGATCTTGTTCAGGTCTAGGACCAGAACCTTCAAATGTTAATGTTGAATAATGTTCGATCTCTCCATCAGTTGACAAGTGGTCAATCTTTACTTTGCTCAAATGAAAGTAAGAACTGAAGATCAAGTTGCGACTAGCATCAAATTTTACGTAAGATGGTGAAGCCTTTTCTGAAA
Source organism: Companilactobacillus kedongensis (assembly GCF_003946625.1). Taxonomy (GTDB): domain Bacteria; phylum Bacillota; class Bacilli; order Lactobacillales; family Lactobacillaceae; genus Companilactobacillus; species Companilactobacillus kedongensis. Next base: position 43,263 of record NZ_RHOR01000009.1, read on the forward strand.
TGTCTTCGCCTAATAATTTAGGGTCGGAATTAATATCGTAGACTGCGATACCGCCCCGACCATCTTTTTTAACCATTGTGATCAATTTTAAATCGTTCGTAACATCGACATAAGTTGGGCCATCCAAGTTGATCAGTGGTGTTGGTTCTGAGAGAGTTTTGGAATCTGTGTCAAGCTCGGCTTGATAAATTCCCTTTCCTCGGTTGGTGTAGCCACTAAGTAGCACCTTTTCTAACATTTATAATTACCTCCAAACATTGTATAGTATACATTATAAATGGCGTAAACCAATTATTATAGAAAAGTACGCGGGTGAGTATATGAAAGAATCTCCGAAGAAAGAAAAAAGTTTATTTTATCGATGGTTTTTGAATAACCAATTAACGGTCGTCTTATTGAATGTCTTTTTGATCTTCTTGATAGTTTTCTTATTTTCAAAGATAAAATTTGTTTTCACACCGATCAATCAAATTTTAGGTATCACTATGCCGCCAGTTATTCTGGCTTTGATCTTATATTATTTGATTAATCCACTGATAAATGTTTTAGAGACGAGGTTCCATATTAAAAGGGTGATCTCAATCGCTTTTGTCTTTATTATCATAGCGGCGTTGTTAGTTTGGGGAGTTATGTCGTTGATTCCATTTGTCCAAAATCAAATTAATTCTTTGTTGAAGAACTGGCCACAGTATTGGGATTCTTTGAATAAATCATTGCAAGATCTTTTTAAAGATCCTAAGTTACATGTCTTCAAGAATCGACTGGCTGATGCTAATGCCAAGTTTAGTTCTAACTTTGAAAGGTCGATCGATCATATTTTGCCACAAACGTTCAATAATATTGGTTCAGCTTTGAGTGTTGTAACAAATGTAATTGTGATTTTACTTACGGCACCGTTTATCCTGTTCTTCATGTTGAAGGATGATAAAAAATTCAAAAGTTCAATTGTTAGATTTGTACCAACGAGATTGCGTCGTTCGGCTACTGATATGCTGACGGAAATGAGTCAGTCACTTAGTTCTTATATAACAGGTCAGCTGACAGTTGCCTTTTGGGTAGCGGTAATGTTCTTTGTCGGCTATTTAATTATTGGTCAACGTTATGCGTTGGTCTTGGGGATCGCTGCCGGTATTTTGAACCTGATCCCATATGTTGGTTCAACTTTGGCGTTGATACCTTCACTTGTTATCGCGGCTTTCGTTTCACCATCAATGGTAATTAAGGTGTTGATCGTCTTTATTGTTGAACAGACAATTGAGACACGTGTTATTTCGCCGATCATCGTGGGAAATAAGATGCAGATGCACCCGGTTACCACTATTCTAGTGTTATTGGTCGCTGCAGGGATGTTTGGACTGATCGGAATGATTGCTGGTATTCCAATCTTTGCCATCCTAAAAATTATCTGTACGAGAATCTTTAATTGGTTTAAACGTAATTCGACTTGGTATGATGAGCAGGATATAAAAGAGCTTGATGAACCGAAAAATGACAAAATTGTCAAAAAATAATCATTATTTATTCAAATTTATATTGTATAGTCCAAATTTATCGTCTATACTGTTTATAAACTTTGTGGTTATTTGTTTTTCTCAGAAGTCGTTTTGACAAAAGCAAGTAAATTTGACGGGTTTAACTAACGCATGTCCTTGCCGTGAGTGTCACCGAGGGTATGCGTTTTTTTAATTCAAAAGGAGCAAAAAATGACTAATCATATTGTATTGTATCAACCACTTATGCCAGCTAATACTGGAAACATTGCTAGAACTTGTGCCGGAACAAATACTAAATTGCATTTGATCCGTCCACTAGGTTTTAGTACTGATGACGCCCATATGAAGCGTGCTGGATTGGATTACTGGGACAAAGTCGATATTACTTACCATGATACTTTGGATGATTTTATCGAATCGATCCCTGATGACCAATATCTGTATTTGATCACCAAATTCTCTGATACGGTTTATTCAGATAAGGATTTCAGTGATACTTCAGTAGACCATTACTTCTTATTTGGTAAGGAAACAACAGGTTTACCTGAAGACTTTATGCGTAGAAATCCTGAGAAATGTTTAAGAATACCAATGAGCGATAACATTCGAGCATTGAATTTGTCTAATAGCTGTGCTTTAGTAATTTATGAGGCAGTACGCCAACAAAACTTTGCTGGTTTGGAATTATCTCATCATTACGAACACGATAAATTAGACTAAAGGGGTATTGAACATGAAAACATTAAAGGGTCCTGTAACAGTAAACGCATTCCATTATGACGTTGAGTCACCATCGGCTGACGCTAAGCAGGATTTACATATCTCAATTGAACATCCTGATTTAAAAGATGAGCAGGGGAAACCAATGGACGAAAGTAAGGGAAAAATTTTTCAAATTATCATTCCCTTTGAAGTTCATCCAGAGGGTGCACCTTTTAAAGTATCCGGTTTGATCGGACAAGTGGTTCAATTAACAGACTTCCATGATAATCCTGAAGATTTGAAACCAAAAGAAGTCGAACAAGTTTCACGTCCGGTCGTAGAGTACATTGAAACATTGACATATCAAGTTACAGCAGTAGCTTTGAATCAAGGTATTTCATTGAACTTTACAGCTAACTCGGGAGTAAAACCTGATAAAGAGACAGAAGAAAAATAAAATAAAGATAAACAGTGTTGCTTGAGTTTGGGATGAATAAACCCAAACTTATTTTTTTACACAAAAGAGATTTTTGTATTGGAAATAATGTATAATTTTTAGTGAGTAATCGAGAATTAGTGAGGTTTTTATGGCAAGAAGAAAGGCAAAAACAACGCCTAGAAAGACAACAACAAAAACAAAATCAACTAGAACTGCTAAGACCAAAAAAAACAATAATGGTCGTTTGGCAAAGTCGATCCTTAGTTTATTTTGGATCGTATTGTCATTCTTAGGACTATTTAAATTTGGGATGGTCGGTAAGTTTTTCGATAATGTTTATCGAATTTTTGTCGGTGACAGTTATCCAGCTCTATTGATCATCAGTATCTTTATTGCAGTATTCATTATTGCAACAGGCAGGATCCCAATGATGACACCCAAGAGAAATTTTGGCCTGTTTTTCACCTACTTAGGGGTACTGTTAATTTTGCATGCAATTCTGTTTTCGAAATTAGCTTTGTATCACAATTACAATATGATAACTTGGAATATTTTATCGGCTGATATGGCTAAATTTTCAGTTTCTGAATCAGTTGGTGGCGGTATGATCGGCTCGTATCTATTTAGTCTATGTATGCCGTTGTTCTCTACGTTGGGGACATATTTCATTATTTTCTTAATGATTTTTATTGGTATCCTAATGTTGTTCAATGTCACAATGAAGCAAGTCGGGATTGTTTTTACAAATATTCTGTTGCACTTTAAACATGGAATCGTCGGCGCTAAGGAAGCTCTGTCAGGTGGCTATGATAATTATGTTGATAAACGAAACAATAGACCTAAACCAGAGCCGAAAAAAGAGCGTCCGATAGAACGTGATGACGATAAGTTCCAAGATGTAAACAGCTTTGCCAAAGCTAAAAAGGCAGACCCAGAACCGGAATTTCATATTGATGTTCCAAGTCAAACTTCAACACAGGAGCCTGTACAGAAATCTTCAGTTGACCAGGAACAAGTAGTTACTACTCCTCATACAGTAGGAGATGAAAAGGATCTACCAACTCCAGTCAGTGCTAAGGCAGTTGAGAATGATGATTATAAATTACCAAGTTCTGATTTATTAAAGCAGATTCCGCAAGTTGATCAGAGTGGCGAAGTTCGCTTGATCGATGAGAATAAGGATAAATTGAAACAGACTTTCAAAAGTTTTGGTGTCAATGTTGAAGTAAAAAAAGCTAGTTTAGGTCCCACAATTACTAAGTATGAAGTTCAGCCAGCTGTCGGTGTTAAAGTAAGTAAAATCGTTAATTTATCTGATGATTTGGCTTTAGCTTTAGCAGCCAAGGATATCAGAATTGAAGCACCGATCCCTGGTAAGTCATTTGTTGGTATTGAAGTTCCTAACCAAGCTATTTCAACAGTTTCTTTTAGAGATATTACTGAGAATCAAAAAGATAAGACGCATCCTTTGATCGTGCCGCTTGGTAAAGATGTTTCAGGTAACATTATTGAAGCTAACATCACAAAAATGCCCCATTTATTGATAGCTGGTTCAACAGGTAGTGGTAAATCCGTTGCCATAAATACTATTATCACTGGTATTTTGATGAAGGCTAAACCCAATGAGGTCAAACTGATTTTGATTGATCCTAAGATGGTTGAATTGAATATCTATAACGGTATACCGCATCTATTGATACCCGTTGTAACTGATGCTAGAAGGGCAGCTGGGGCTTTACAGAAGGCTGTTAAAGAGATGGAACGTCGTTACAAATTATTTGCTGATACGAACCATCGTAATATTGGTGAATACAACGATGATGTCGACAAATTTAATAAAACCGCTGATAAAGATAAACAAATGGAACGACTTCCATTCATCGTTGTTATCGTTGATGAGTTATCAGATTTGATGATGGTAGCTGGACACGAGGTTGAAGCTGCGATTGTTCGTTTGGCTCAAATGGCTCGTGCTGCAGGATTGCACATCATTATTGCTACACAGCGTCCGTCTGTTGATGTTATTACCGGTTTGATTAAAGCAAATATTCCGTCTAGAATGGCATTTGCTGTTTCCAGTGGTGTTGATTCAAGAACTATCTTGGATTCCGTTGGGGCTGAAAAATTGCTGGGACGAGGAGATATGCTATTTCAACCAATCGGTAAGAGTAAGCCAGTTCGTATTCAAGGAGCATATATTTCGGAGTCAGAAGTTGAAAATGTTGTTAAGTTTGTTAGTGAACAACAATCAGCGGAATACGATGAAGATATGATCCCAACAGATATAGAAGAAAAGGGTGAAGACAGCGACACTCCAAATGATGAACATTGGGATGATGCGGTTGATTTGATCGTTAAACAACAATCGGCCAGTGTTTCAATGTTGCAACGAAGATTCCAAATAGGCTATAACCGTGCCGCACGTATGGTTGACCAAATGGAAGAAAAGGGTATTGTTGGACCATCAGAAGGTAGTAAGCCTAGAAAAGTTTTATTAACGCCAGAACAATTAGACGCAATTAAGAAGAATCAGGTGAAAAAGTGAAACAAGAAATTGCTAAAAATGTAGTTTTAAATATTGATCCTATAAAAAAATTCAGAACTATCAAAGTTCAAATCGATTTTTTACGTCCATTAGATAAAGAAGAGACGACAACTAGACGTTTGTTGGCAAATGTTTTGTCAAATTCGACTAAGCGTTATCCTAGCTTTAGAACGTTAAATGATCGTGAGATGGATCTATACGGTTCGGAGATAAATGTTTATACCAGAAGTTTGATGAATCTCAATGATTTGGCTTTTAGTATTGAATTTGCTGATCCTAAATTTCTATTGAATAGTGATGATCTATTAAAAGAGAATATTGATCTGTTAAGCAGAATCATCTTTGATCCAAATTTGAAGAATGATCACGAATTTTCTGATGATTCTTTTGAAACTGAAAAGCGTAACTTAATGTCGAATTTGGCATCGGTTGACGATAACCAAGATCTTGTCAGTATGCTGAAACTTTCAAGCTTGATCCATCACGATAATCCTGACAAGCAAGTTCCTATTTTTGGAGATATGGTTCATCTTAATAAGTTAACTAATCAAGATCTCTACGATCATTATCAAAAAGTTATCAAAGAAGATACTGTGATCATAAATGTTGTCGGTGATGTAGATGAGAATGAATTTGCCAAAGCCTTGGATAGTAGTGTTATGGCAGCATTCTTAAAGGAAGCACGTCATGATAGTAAGATTACTTTTGACAGTTTTGATAATTTAGTCGACCATCCGCTTAATGAAGAAGAACACAAGCACCTTAATCAAAGCCGTTTGGCTCTAGCCTATGTGACCGAGAAAACAGATCCAGATTCAAGTCATTTGGCACCGCAAGCCATGAATCTGATTTTAGGTGGGGATGATCAGTCACAATTGTTCTTGCAGGTGCGTGAGAAGAACAGTTTGGCCTATTCGGTTTCTAGTTCATATCATCCATTAAGTCATTTGCTGACGATTCAAGCTGGACTTGACGCTAAAACAGTTGATCAAGCTATGGAATTGATTGAAAAACAGATTGACTTTGTTCAAAAAGGGCAATTTAATGACTCACAGATCGAGCATGCTAAGAAGGTCCTTTCAACACGTCGTAAGATAAGTTCAGACTCAATTCAGTATTATATAATGCATAATATTTGGGAAAATATTTATCCTAAATCATTATTAAATGACGACCGTTATCAAGAAGAGTTGGATAAATTAAATAAGGATCATATTATTAAGGTTGCCCAGGGAATTCACGATATTGCTCAGTACAGATTGATTGGAGATTAGAATGGCAGAAAAATTACAAAAGTTTTCTAAAAAACTCAAAAATGGTTATCAAATCGAAGTAGTTAATCTACCTGGTTATAATCAGACTTACGGCGTGGCAATGGCTAACTTTGGATCAGTTGATATTTTATTGCCAGACCAAAAGAAGTTACCGGCTGGGATCGCACACTTTATTGAGCATAAATTGTTTGCCAAACCGGGTTATGATGTTTCTGAAAAATTTGCTGAATACGGTGCCAACTCTAATGCTTATACTAGTTACACCAAAACGGCTTATCTATTCCAAACACTGATCAATCCATATGATAATTTGAAGGTCTTGCTTGATTTGATTCAGCATCCCAACTTTACTGAAGAAAATGTTGCTTCTGAACGTGGCATCATAGATCAAGAGATTCAAATGTATCTTGATATGCCTGAGTGGGTCTTGGAGCAGAGAATATTGAATCAACTTTACCCTGGAGATCCGATTGCAGAAGATATTGCTGGTAGTAGCGAGTCGTTACAAAAAATAAATTATAAGAATCTTTTAGAAACTTATCAGAATAATTATCGACCAAGTAATATGGATTTAGTAATCGTTGGGGATGTTGATCCAGAGAAAATTGAATCAATTGTTTCTGAATCAAAATTTGAAACTTTTGACGGTGAACCTGCAACTGAGTCTAAGACTATGGCACCAATTGGCAAAGGTGGTTCTGAAAAGATGGAGATCAGCCAAGGCCGTTCTTCATTTGGAATCAGGATCGATACACCATTACGAAATGGTGACTTAGTCAAATTACAGTTTGAATTGAATATGATCATGGAAACTTTAGTTGGTGAATCTTCACTAAATTATCAAGAATTGACAAATCAAGAAATAATTGATGATAGTTTTTCTTATAATGTGGTTGCAGAAAATGACTATTGCTTTATCATAATTAGTGGGTCAACTAATTATCCCGAAAAATTTCAACAATATTTACAAAAACACCTTTCATATGAACAATTAGATAAAGTTCTTGATGACCAAAAGTTTGAACGTATTAAGCGTGATGCAATTGGAGCATATTTATTTGCTCAGAATTCACCTGATGCCATAGCTAACCAAATGGCCGAACTTCACTTCTATGATGTCAATTATTTGGAGTTGATCCATTTGATTGATTCTATTAAACGTGAAGATGTTCTAAAAGTTGCTGAAGATTCATTAAAGAAAGATAATTACACCTACTACAATCTGTTACCTGATAGGACATAATTATGCATGCATTGATTTTAGGAAGTTCTGGCGATATTGGAACAGGTATCGCCAAACAATTGGCAGAAAAAGGCTGGTCGCTTTATCTGCATTACAATAGTAATCAAGAACGGATCAGTAAGTTACTGGCAGAATTAAATGAAAAATATCCTAAGCAGGAATTCATTCCTGTTAAATTTGATATGATTCACGATCATGTGTCAGTCTTAACTAGACAGATCTTTACACTTGATGCGATAGTCTTTGCTCAAGGCAATACCTACTATAAATTACTTGTAGATATTGAAGAGGAAGAAATTGATAATTTGTGGAAGATACATATTAAATTACCAATTTTGCTCTTGAAAGAGCTTCAAGATAAATTGGCTGAATCAAAATCAGGACGAGTTGTCTTCATTGGTTCGATTTATGGAAAAGTTGGTTCTGCTATGGAAGTTGTTTATAGTACAGTTAAAGGCGCTATGTCATCATTCGCTGATGCATATGCAAAAGAAGTCGCATCATTAGGTATTTCGGTAAATGTTGTGGCTCCCGGTGCGGTAGACACGAAGATGAATCAAGAATTCTCTAGTGAAGACCTAGAAACTATTCGTGAAGAGATCCCGGCCAATAGATTGGCCAAGCCGGATGAAATTGCTGATCTTGTTAGTTATTTGATAAATATGAAATCAAATTATTTAACAGGACAGACAATTTATTTTGCGGGAGGCTGGCTGCTATAACGTTGCTAGTACCTCTCTAATAAGATATATTATAGATAATAAAATTAGTTAATCGGTGGTAAATAATGGACGAAATTGGCCAAAAATTAAGAAATGCAAGAATTAAAAAAGGATATACAATTGATGACTTACAACAAGTCACAAAAATCCAAAAAAGATATTTGATTGCAATTGAAGAAGGACAATTTGATCATTTGCCCGGTGATTTTTATGTACGAGCTTTTATTAAACAGTATTCAGACGCAGTAGATGTCTCAAGTGATGATTTGCTTGAAGAATACAAGTCAGAAATTCCTGATTCACAACCCAAAGAACCACTTCAAACTTCTGAAAAGAATAGTACTCGTGCAATTAAGGAAGACAAGGGTTCAATCTTCTCTAGATTAGGTAACTACATTCCACAAATCGTTGTAGGAATTGTTATCTTAGTTATCATTGGTGTAATTGCTTATGGAATGATCAGTAAGAGCCAAAATGAATCTAAGGTAAATATCCCACAAGACAATACTGAGCAAACTTCAAAGAAGTCTACGACTAAGAAATCTTCTAAAAAGAAATCCACTAAAAAGGAAACTTCTTCAAAGAAAGCAACTGCTAAAAAATCAACAGCACTTAGTGTTAAGGAATCAAGTACCGATGGTACTTACAATATTAAAAATGTACCTTCAGATGGTACTAATGTTGTCGTTTCTGGTAAGAGCGGTCAAGCTTGGATCGAGTTTAAAGAAGGTTCAACTACAACATGGCAACAAGCACTTAGCGCAAACGAAAAGAAATCAACTAAGATTTCAGCAGATACAGATTCATTTACCATTCAAACTGGTAATGTAAATCATACTAAGATCACAATTGACGGGAAGAACGTTAACTTGGGAACTGTTGGCAGTGATGAGTCGATCGTTAAGACTTTGACTTTCAATATTGAAAAGTAATAATTAGTTTCATCAAAAATCTCGTTGTTTATTTGTAAATGGCGAGATTTTTCTAGTGTTATATAGTAGTTAAATTTTTCACAGTATAATTTATGGAGGAATATCTTATGGTTTGGAATGTACCAAATAAACTTACAATGTTACGAATTATCTTGATACCAGTCTTTATTATCTTGTTGGCGTTTAATTTTGCTAATTGGGGAGACGTATTCATTTTTGGAACATTGATCCCAATGAATCATTTCATCGCTACTTTAGTATTTATTTTGGCATCGTTAACTGATTTAGCTGATGGCAAAATTGCTCGTAAGTATCACTTGGTCAGCAACTTCGGTAAATTTGCCGATACATTAGCGGATAAAATGTTAGTTATGACTGCATTTATTTTCTTAGTAGAAATGAAAATGGCTCCAGCTTGGGTAATTGCTATTATTGTTTGTCGTGAATTAGCTGTCACAGGTTTGAGAATGATCGTTCTCGAAGAAGGTGGCAAAGTTATGGCCGCTCAAATGCCTGGAAAGATCAAGACAACTACACAGATGATTGCTATCATTCTTTTGCTATTGCATAATGTATTCTTTGGAACATTTGGATTCCCTATGGGATTGATTTTCTTATATATTTGCTTATTCTTTACTGTTTACTCTGGTGCGGATTACTTTATTCAAAGTAGAGATGTCTTTAAAAAATAAAACGTAATTTAAAAGTGAGGACAATGGATAATACTGAAGAGTTATTAAAAGAAATTGATAAAGTAGAATTTAAAGATTATGTTCCAGAGGCATTGGATTACCTGCCTCATAACGTCGTTACGAAGCTGAAAGAAAAGCATTTATCCATCACGGCTGCGGAGAGTTTAACATCAGGAATGTTTCAGTCGACCTTGACACAAGTTCCTGGTGCTTCTCAAGTATTCAGTGGTGGATTCGTAACGTACTCCGATGACGTTAAGTCACAATTTCTAGGAATCGACCCTAAACTGATCGAGAAGTATACAGTCGTTAGTGGACCAGTTGCTGAAGCCATGGCACGATTCTCCGCCAAAGTGGTTAAGTCTGATATTGGTGTTGGCTTGACTGGTGTTGCTGGTCCGGATGCTTTGGAAGGAAATCCTGTTGGGACAGTCTTTATCGGAGCTTTTAATCAATCAAGTAATAAGTTGGAAGTTAAAGAGTTTCACTTCAGTGGTGATCGAAATTCGATTCGTTTGAAGTCAACACTTGCCGCTTTTGCCCTCGTCGAAGAAATTATTTAACTGAACAAACATTTGTTCGCTTTTTTCTTGCTTTTTATTTAAATTACTAATAATATATCTAGTGATGAATGCATTAGGAGGAAGACAATTTGGCTAATGATGAAAGAGAAAAGGCGCTTGATAAAGCCCTAAAGAAGATCGAAAAGGATTTTGGTAAGGGTGCAATCATGCGTATGGGTGATGATTTGGATATGCAGATCCAAACCGTTTCCTCAGGTTCTCTAGCCCTAGATAATGCTCTAGGTGTTGGTGGATTTCCGCGTGGTAGAATCGTAGAAATATATGGACCTGAAAGTTCTGGTAAGACAACTGTAGCGTTACACGCCGTTGCTGAAGTACAAAAACAAGGTGGAACCGCTGCTTATATTGATGCCGAAAATGCGATGGATCCAGCATACGCTACCGCTTTGGGTGTTAATATTGATGATTTACTATTGTCACAACCAGATACTGGTGAACAAGGTTTGGAAATTGCCGATGCCTTGGTATCCAGTGGTGCCGTTGATATCGTTGTAGTCGACTCCGTTGCTGCTTTGGTACCACGTGCCGAAATTGATGGTGATATGGGTGATGCTCACGTTGGTTTGCAAGCTCGTTTGATGTCACAGGCTTTACGTAAGTTATCAGGAACAATTAATAAAACTAAAACTATTGCTTTATTTATCAATCAAATCCGTGAAAAAGTCGGAGTTATGTTTGGTAATCCTGAAACAACTCCTGGTGGTCGTGCATTGAAGTTCTATTCGACTGTCAGACTTGAAGTAAGACGTTCTGAGCAAATTAAAGACGGTTCTGATGTAATTGGTAACCGTACCAAAATTAAGGTTGTAAAGAACAAGGTTGCGCCTCCATTTAAGGTCGCTCTTGTTGATATTATGTACGGACATGGTATTTCACAGACAGGTGAATTAGTTGATATGGCTGTTGAGAAAGATATCGTTAATAAGAGTGGTTCTTGGTACTCATATAAAGACGAGCGAATTGGTCAGGGACGTGAAAATGCTAAGAAGTTTCTTGCTGATAATCCTGAGAAGATGGAAGAGATCCGTCAAAGAGTTCGTGATGCCTACAATATGGACGGAAAATCTGATGAAGATAAAAAGTCTGATAAAAAAGACGAAAAATCTGACGATAAGTCGACCGCTAAAGCAACCGGTAAGAAAGCCGATGCAACAGATTTAAAATTGGATGTTGATGGCTCTAAATCAACAAAACCAGAGGAAAAAGAGACCAAATAGGTCTCTTTTTTCATTTTATTTGATTGACAGGAATTATTTATTCTATAATATGGTGTTGTATGTAAAAATAATGTAACAGTTCTTTATTTACAAACAATTATGTACTATTAAAATTGGAGGTGATGGCATGCATGGTGCTATCATAACCTTCTCTTTCGCATTGATAACATTAATTGTAGGGGTATTCTTTGGATATGCTTTTTGCAAGGACTCCTATGAAAAAAAACTTTCACAAGCTAGAAAAACTGCTGAAGATATTGTTTCCGATGCTCATAAAGCCGCTAAATCTTTGAAAAAAGAGACTTTACTTGAAGCTAAGGACGATATTCATAAGTATCGTGAACAACAAGAAGACGAGTTGAAAGAACGTCGCCAAGACATTCAGAAACAAGAAAATCGTGCTCTTGAAAGACAGGATATTTTAGATCGTAAAGATCAATCTCTTGAAAAAAGAGAAGAGAATATTGAAAAGAACGAAAACAATATTACGGCTCGACTACACAAACTTGATGAAAAGAATAAACAATTGACTGATACTCTTGATGAACAAAAGGCGGAATTAACAAGAGTAAGTAATTTAACTCGTGAACAAGCTCGAAAGATTATCTTAGATAATTTGAATCAAGAATTGGCACATGAACGTGCTGAAAAGATTAAGGAAAGTGATGAGCAAGCACGACAATATGCTGACAAAGATGCCAAAGCATTGATCGTTGCTGCTATTCAAAGAAGTGCTGCAGACACAGTTTCAGAGTCTACCGTTACGACTGTAACCTTGCCTAATGAGGACATGAAGGGAAGAATTATTGGTCGTGAAGGTAGAAATATCAGAACGATTGAGGCTCTTACCGGAGTTGATTTGATCATTGATGATACACCTGAGGCTGTAGCTTTGAGTGGATTTGATCCAATCAGACGTGAAATTGCACGTATGGCACTTGAAAAATTAATCGAAGATGGTCGTATCCATCCAGCTAGAATTGAAGAAATGGTTGATAAATCTCGTCGCGAGATGGACGATCACATTCGTGAAGTTGGGGAACAAACTATTTACAGTTTGGGTATCAATTCGATCAATCCTGATTTAATCAAGATAATCGGACGTATGAAATACAGAACGAGTTATGGTCAAAATGTTTTGAGTCATTCAATTGAGGTAGCAAAATTATCCGCCGTAATGGCTGCCGAATTGGGTGAAGATGTTATGTTAGCAAAACGAGCAGGTTTATTACACGATATAGGTAAAGCTATTGATCGTGAAGTTGATGGATCACACGTAGAAATAGGTGTTGATATCGCAACTAAGTATAAAGAACCAGAAGTGGTCATTAATACGATTGCTTCTCATCACGGGGATGTAGAACCAACTTCTCTGATTGCAACTATTGTAGCTGCAGCTGATGCTATTTCGGCTGCACGTCCAGGGGCAAGATCAGAATCTATGGAAAACTATATTCATCGTCTTGAAAAACTTGAGGATATTGCTGATAAGCATGATGGTGTTGATCACAGTTATGCTATCCAAGCTGGTCATGAAATTAGAATCATGGTTAAACCTGAGGAAATTTCAGATGATCAAGCTGCAATTTTATCTCGAGATATCAAAAATGAAATTGAAGATAACCTTGAATATCCTGGCCACATTAAGGTCACAGTTGTTCGAGAAGTTAGAAAAGTTGAGTTAGCGAAATAATTAGGGGGTCTGTAACGTTTGTTACAGTCCTTTTTTTGTTACAATGGCAGTTGGGTATTTAAATACCGTAAATGAGTATTGTATAATTGAAATATTAATTAGAAAGTGAGTTTCAGGGTATACCAAGTATGTTTAGTGTAATAGTAAAATTATTTTTGACGATGATATTGTCTGCTGCAATAACACCCTTTGTTGTTAAACTTGCTTATATTTTAGGGGCTGTTGATAACCCTAATGCACGTCGAGTAAACAAAAAGCCAATGCCAACAATGGGCGGGTTGGCTATTTTTATAGCCTTTACATTTTCCACGTTTGTCTTATTACGAAATCAGTTTCCTAGTCATGAGTTGTTCAGTGTATTTTTGGCTGAATGTATTATTATTTTGACGGGGATCATCGATGATATTAGAGAACTCTCTCCCAAGGCTAAAATGGGTGGGATCTTCGTGGCCTCATTGGTTATCTATTTCTTAGCAGGAATTAAGATGAATGAGGTTGTTCTACCGATTTTTGGGGCCTTTAAACTAGGCTGGTGGAGTTTCCCAATTACCATTATTTGGATTTTAGCCATTACTAATGCAGTTAATTTGATTGATGGACTTGACGGTTTGGCAACCGGAGTTTCAATAATTGCCCTGTTTACGATGGGAATTGTTGGATATTTCTTCTTAAACATGACTAATGTCTACGTTTCAATTTGGGTATTTGCCATGGTAGCTTCTCTACTAGGATTTTTACCGCACAATTTTCATCCGGCAAGTATCTTTTTGGGAGACACTGGGGCACTGTTTATTGGTTTTATGATTGCTGTCTTCTCACTTAAGGGTTTGAAGAATGTAACTTTTATTACAATGCTTATTCCAGTTGTCATCTTAGGAGTACCAATTACTGATACGGTTTATGCAATGTTGAGAAGATTCTTGAATAAAAAGCCGATAACACAAGCTGATAAACATCATTTGCATCATAGATTAATGCAATTAGGTTTATCGCATCGTCAGACAGTATTAGTTATTTATGGTTTGGCGTTGGTGTTTGCCTTTATTTCACTGTTATATCCATTATCAACTTTGTGGGGCAGTGTTCTGCTAACAATAGGTGTTCTGATCGGATTGGAACTATTTGTCGAGTCGATCGGACTTATTGGAGATAATCGACAGCCATTGTTGCATGCAATTCAAAAATTTGTTAAACGACTAGAAAAAAAGGACTAAGCCTAAGGCTTAGTCCTTTATTGGTACCTGTTTGAATTCGGTATCTGTTTTTTCAAATGTGATCTGATTTTGAAATTGATCTTTTATATCTTGAATCAAATTATCTTGTTCAGTTAAATCTAAAAAAACATTACACTTCACGTCGGTAGAGAAATTCTTATCTTCCAACGTGATTTTTTCATTTTTGGCGTAATTTTCAAATTTGTCGTATAGATTATAGGGAATAGAAAGTAAATAACCTTGTTGAATCCTGTTTTCTACCAATCCGATTTCTTTGATGGCATCAGCGGTCGTTGATGAGTAAGCTCTGATCAAACCACCAGCACCTAGTTTAATCCCACCGAAGTATCTTGTTACGACGGCAGTGACGTTTTGAAGATCATTTTGTTGAAGCACATTTAAAATTGGTGATCCAGCAGTTCCACTTGGTTCGCCATCATCTGACATACGTTCGATTTGAACATTTTCTAATACGACAAAAGCTGTACAGTTATGAGTTGCGCTACTTTCTTGATCACGTATTTTTTGAATAAATGTTTTTGCTTCATCTTCAGAATTTGTTTGTGCTAGATGTGCTATGAAACGGGATTTCTTAATATCTTTTTCAAAACTGCCACTTGTGGCGATCGTACGATAATTTTGCAAAACTATCATTTCCTTTACGTAATTTTATTTATGAATAATTTAAATGAATTTTTAGGCGGACGTATTTTAGATTTAAAAACTTTGGAACCCGAAATCATTGAGCAATTGTTAGAGTTAGGATCAACAATCGTACCAGCCACTTTTGAAAAGCAACAAGAATTATTTTGCAGACGTTGTTTAATGAAAATTAGCAATAACAGTGCGTATTGCCGCAATTGTTTGAATATGGGTAAAATTCAAAGTACAAGTCAGTTGTTAATTAGTTCTACAAGGCTAAATTTTGGCTTTCAGGAAAGCCCAATGACATGGAGTGGTACATTAACTCAATTACAACAAAAAGTCTCTAAAGAGCTTATTGAAGCATTTTACAATCAAAGTGATCATTTGATTTGGGCGGTTACTGGAGCTGGAAAAACTGAAATGACCTTTCCATTATTGTCGGAAATCATTTTTTCGGGTAAAAGAGTCGCTTTTTGCTCTCCCAGAGTGGACGTTTGTATTGAGCTGTTTCCTAGGATCAAGTCTGCCTTTCCACAAACGACTATCGGATTATTTCACGGAAAAAGTGAACAACCATATGTGGTTACTCAAATAGTGATCGCCACGACACATCAGTTGATCCGCTTTGAAAAAGCATTCGACGTTTTGATTGTTGACGAAGTGGATTCGTATCCGTTGGCCAGTAATGTGATGTTAGAAAAAGCTATTAATAAGTCAATCAAAGAAACTGGAAATACATATTATCTTTCAGCGACGCCACCCAAGAAACTACTTGAACAGGTTAAGGCTGGACAAGTAGGTATATCTAAATTATATCAAAGATTTCATGGTCACCCTCTGCCAGAACCAAAGTGTCATTTGTTATATAAGGTTACTGACTTTTTGAGGATCAATCCTCAGATCCAATTTAAAATAAAAAAACTATTGAGTAACAACCAACGATTCATGTTATTTTTCCCCAATATTCCACAAATGAAAGATTTTGAAAAGAAGATTCGACGGCGCTTTCCGCAGTCAAAACTTGTCAGTGTTAGTTCAAAAGATCCCGATCGTTTAAAAAAAGTGCAATCATTTCGTGATAATCACGTTCAAGCTATTCTAACGACAACTATTTTGGAGCGCGGAGTCACTTTCAAGAATATAACAGTAATTGTAGTTGATGCGGATGCACAAGAATTTTCTAAAACGTCGTTGATCCAAATTGCCGGGAGAGCAGGGAGGTCTGCCGATTCGTATGATGATGAGGTTCACTTTTACTATCAAAACTATAATAAACAAATCAAAATGGCTTGTTCGGAAATAAAATACTTAAATTGGTGCGCTAAAAATGTCTGATCGTTGTTTGTATTGCGGAAATTATTTCTCATATAATTTGACGATTAAAGAAATATTCAGTTTGACATCAATACAACAGGATAATATTTGTCCGTTTTGTCGTGGTCAATTATTAAATTTGAGTGTCGATAAGGGATGCTCACGCTGTTTTAAGCCTGAAAGTAGGACAATTTGTGCGGATTGTCGTTTTTGGGAGGAGAAATATAACATTATTAATTGTCATCAGGCGTTGTTTGGGTATAATCAGTTCATACACAATTATTTTAGACAGTATAAACGGTATGGCGATATTTTATTAGCAGATCTGTTTTTAAAAGACTTACTAATTTGGAGTCAGAATCATAAATTTGATTTGGTTACATATATTCCTGCTAGTAAAGGTCATAAAGATGCACGTGGATTCGATCCAGTTTGGGAAATGTATCATAAAGTTTTTGATCTTAAACCTTTGTTGTTGAAAATTGATGCAGACAAGCCACAAGCTCAGAAAAATCGAGACGAGCGGCTGAAGACTCCGCAAACTTTCAGTTGTATTACTGATGAGGTTTACCCAAGCCAGACTAGGGTATTGATCGTAGACGATATTTATACGACCGGACGGACGATTTTACATGCGAAAACGGCTTTAAAGGCAATCGGTTTGAATGATATTTATACTTTTTCATTATCTAGATAGT
Organism: Companilactobacillus kedongensis; assembly: GCF_003946625.1. Lineage (GTDB taxonomy): Bacteria > Bacillota > Bacilli > Lactobacillales > Lactobacillaceae > Companilactobacillus > Companilactobacillus kedongensis. Next base: position 60,670 of record NZ_RHOR01000009.1, read on the forward strand.
GAAAACGTTGTCACATTGCCGATAGAATTATATAATTGAATAGAAGAGTTGATTAGGACTCTAATATTTCCTACTCATCGGAAGGAGAGATTTTTATGTTAACAATTAATGTACGTGGCGAAAATATCGAAGTAACTTCAGCAATGCGTGAATATGTTGAAAAAAGATTATCCAAGATGGAAAAGTATTTCAGTGATGGGAGCGCACCTATTGCTCATGTTAACTTGAAGACATACCCTTCAAAGGGAACAAAGGTTGAGGTAACAATTCCACTACCATACATCACATTGAGAGCTGAGGAAATCAATGATGATATGTATGCCGGTATTGATTTAGTAACTGACAAACTTGAGAGACAAATTAAGAAATTCAAGACACGTGTAAATCGTAAGGGACGTGAATCAGGCAGTATCAAAGACATTCCTTTAGATGACGTATCACCTGAGGACACAAAAGAAGATGAATCAGAAATTGTTAGAACAAAGCGTCTATCATTGAAGCCAATGGATGCTGAAGAAGCTGTTCTACAAATGGAAATGCTTGGACATGAATTCTTCATTTTTGAGGATGCCGAAACAAATGGTGCAAGTATTGTTTATAAACGTAATGACGGTAAATATGGTTTGATCGAAACAAACGAATAATTTTTAAAAAGTCTCTCATGATTGAGAGGCTTTTTTTGTGCACTGAAGTCAAAGTTAAATTTAGCAAATGATTTCTAAATGGTGTATCATTATTAATCTGGAAAGCTGTGTTATCATTTGAATTAAGATTAAGTTTAAAACTATAAAAAAAAATGCTACTATAAAGAATATGTTTATAACTTTTAGGAGAGATATATAAGTATGGCAAATCCATTAAGAAAATGGGTCGAAAGCGATAAAAGAGAAGTTAAAAAGATGGGCAAGATTGCCGATAAAGTCGAAAGCTTTGCTGATGCATTTAGCAAGCTTACTGACGAACAACTTCAAGCTAAGACTCCTGAATTGAAAGAAAGATTGACAAAGGGCGAAACATTGGATGATATTTTGCCAGAAGCCTTTGCCGCTGTTCGTGAAGGTGCTAAGAGAGTATTAGGCCTTTACCCATTTAGAGTACAAATTATTGGTGGTATTACTTTGCACCAAGGTAATATTGCTGAAATGAAAACTGGTGAAGGTAAAACTTTAACAGCTACATTACCAGTATACTTAAACGCCCTAGAAGGCCAAGGTGTTCACGTTGTTACAGTTAATGAATACCTTTCATCTCGTGATGCTAAAGAGATGGGTGAATTATACAAGTGGATGGGTCTAACTGTTGGTTTGAACCTTAACAGTATGGATTCTGAAGAAAAACGTGCAGCTTATAATTGTGATATTACTTATTCAACTAACAGTGAGTTAGGATTCGATTATTTGCGTGACAACATGGTTGTCTACAAGGAACAAATGGTTCAACGACCATTACATTATGCAATTGTCGATGAGGTCGACTCCATTTTGATCGATGAGGCTAGAACACCTTTGATCATTTCTGGAGCTGCTGAGAAGTCAACTGCTATGTATGTTCGTGCGGATCGTTTTGCTAAAACTTTAGCTGAAGACGATTACAAGATCGATTGGCCTACAAAGTCAATTAGTTTAACTGAAACAGGTATTAGAAAGGCTGAAGATTACTTTGGCCTTGATAATCTTTATGATATTGAAAATACTGTCTTGAATCACCATTTGGACCAAGCATTACGTGCCAACTTTATTATGAGTTTGGATATTGATTATGTGGTTCAAGAAGGCGAAGTTAAGATCGTTGATCAATTTACCGGTCGTGTTATGGATGGTCGTCGTTATTCTGATGGATTGCACCAGGCTATTGAAGCCAAAGAAGGTGTTGAAATCCAAGACGAAACCAAGACAATGGCTAATATCACTTATCAAAACTTCTTCCGTATGTATGACAAATTGTCAGGTATGACAGGTACTGCTAAGACAGAAGCTGAAGAATTTAGAGAAATCTACAACATGGAAGTTATTTCAATTCCAACAAACAAACCAGTTATTCGTGATGATAAAGATGATGTTCTTTACCCAACATTGAAGAGCAAGTTTGCAGCTGTTGTTAAAGATATTAAGGCTCGTCATGAAAAAGGCCAACCATTGTTAGTTGGTACTGTTGCGGTTGAATCTTCAGAGTATCTTTCACAATTACTTGATAAAGAAGGTATTCCTCACGCTGTCTTGAATGCTAAGAACCATGCTAAGGAAGCTGAAATCGTTATGAATGCCGGTCAACGTGGCGCTGTAACGATTGCCACTAATATGGCTGGTCGTGGTACTGATATTAAATTAGGACCTGGTGTTAAAGAAGTTGGTGGATTGGCTGTTCTTGGTACAGAACGTCATGAGTCTCGTCGTATTGATAATCAGCTTCGTGGTAGATCTGGTCGTCAGGGTGATCCTGGTGTTACACAATTCTACATGTCACTTGAAGATGATTTGATGAAACGTTTCGGTTCTGAAAGAATCAAGCGTGTTCTTAAAGCATTGAAAATCGAAGATGACGATGCCGTTATCCAAAGTCGTATGATGACAAGACAAGTTGAATCAGCTCAAAAACGTGTTGAAGGTAATAACTACGATACACGTAAGAATACTTTGCAATATGATGATGTTATGCGTGAACAACGTGAAGTTATCTATAAAGAAAGAATGGACGTTATTACTGAAGATAAGGACCTCGATAAGGTATTATTACCAATGATCGAACGTACTATCAAGGCTCAAGTTGATGTTCATACTCAAGGCAAAGAAGAGAACTGGGAATTGGATGCTATTGCTGATTTTGCTAAGTCAACATTAGTTAGTGATAAACAAATGAGTGTCGTTGACCTTCAATTGAAGACCCCTGAAGAAATCATCAAATTCTTGATGGACTTTGTTAACAAGAATTATGAAGATAAAAAGGAACAACTTGGTGATCCTGCTCAAATGCTAGAATTTGAAAAGGTCGTTATTCTAAGAGTTGTTGATGAGCACTGGACAGATCATATTGATGCAATGGATCAATTACGTCAATCAATCGGTCTACGTGGCTACGGTCAGTTGAATCCTTTAGTTGAGTATCAAGAAGAAGGTTGCCGTATGTTTGAAGAAATGGTTTCAGATATTGAATACGATGTAACTAGACTATTTATGAAGGCCGAAATTAGACAAAATATGGAAAGATAAAAAGCAGGCCTAGTGCCTGCCTTTTTTGTAAAGGTGACAAGATGGAATTTGGAGAAATAAAATCCAAAATAAACGATATCGAAGAGAAAGTATCCCAGTTCAGGGGGTCTCTTTGACCTAGATAATCTTGAAGAAAGTATTGCTGAAAATGAATCTAGAATGACAGCACCGGGTTTTTGGGATGATCATGATAAAGCACAATTGTTAATTGATGAGACTAATGACTTAAAGGATAAATTTGATAGTTTTAAGTCTATGTCTGAGAGTTTGGAAGATATTAAAATTTTGGAACAACTTTATCAAGTAGATCCTGAAGATGAACTTTTGAATCAGTTGGAAGAAGATACTGACTCTTTAGAGAAACAGTTACAGTCATATGAATTGACTATGTTGTTATCTGAACCTTATGATTCACATAATGCTATTTTAGAGATCCATCCAGGTGCTGGTGGCAAGGAATCCCAGGACTGGGGCACAATGCTTTTAAGAATGTATCAGAGATGGGCCGAACAACATGATTTTTCAGTTGAAATAGAAGATTATCAACCTGGTGATGACGCAGGGATCAAGAGTGTTTCGATGATGATCAAAGGTCGAAATGTTTACGGACTATTGCGTTCTGAACGTGGTGTACATCGTTTGGTTAGAATTTCTCCATTTGATTCAGCTGGTAGAAGGCATACGTCATTTGCTTCAGTTGATGTTATGCCGGAGTTGGATGAAAGTATAAACATAGAAATAAATGATGACGACTTGCGAGTAGATGTTTTTAGATCATCCGGAGCTGGTGGTCAACATATCAATAAGACATCATCTGCAGTCAGGATCACACATATACCAACTGGTATCGTGGTTAGTTCTCAGGCTCAGAGATCACAGTTGCAAAATCGTCAAACGGCTATGAATATGCTGAAAGCTAAATTGTTCCAAAAAGAGCAAGAAGAGCAAGCAGAACGTAATGCCAAAATAAAGGGTGAACAAATGGATATTGGATGGGGCTCACAGATTCGCTCTTATGTATTCCATCCGTATACAATGGTTAAAGATCATCGTTCCAATTATGAAACTGGTAATGGGCAAGCAGTAATGGATGGAGATTTAGACCAATTTATTTTTGCCTATCTCCAGTGGAAGTTACAAGGGGAAAGCTCAAATTAAAATGACAAAGAGAATTTTAATTGTTGATGATGAACCGTCTATTTTAGAGTTGATCGAATACAATTTACAGGATCAAGGATATGAAGTTAAGAGGGCAATAAATGGTAAGATGGCGCTAGAAATGGCTAATTCTGAACATTTTGACCTTATTTTGCTTGACCAAATGTTACCTAAATTAAGCGGTATTCGTGTTTTGAAAAAAATGCGTGCGATCGGTAATTTGACACCGGTTATTTTCTTAACGGCCGTCGATAATGAAGATAGTAAGGTCGACGGATTGATCAGTGGCGCCGATGACTACATTACAAAACCATTTAGTATTAAAGAATTGTTGGCTCGAGTCGAAGTAGTTATCAGACGAACATCTAAAGATGATGATGAAAAGAAGATAAATTTTCATCTTAATCGTGCAATGAAAAGTATTATTATTGACGATACGGAAATTTCATTGACCCGTAAAGAGTATGAATTAATGGACTTTTTATTAAAGAATACTGGGATAGTCGTATCTCGAGAACAGATTTTTGATAATGTCTGGGGTGTCAACTCCGATTCGCAATTGCGAATGGTGGATATCCAAATCAGTCATCTTCGTGATAAAATTGAAAAAGATACGAAAGATCCACAAATAATAAAAACCGTGCACGGTTTCGGTTATATTTTAGAGGTGTGATGTATGAGGGAAAAGTTAGGGCCTATCATTGCAGTAATTGTATCCATAGTGATATTTATTATCCTGTCAGCATTTGCGGATAGCACTTTGGGGAGTTCACAACATAATACCTTTTATGATGAAACTGTTTCATATAAGGAATTAAAGAAGAACCATACTGCAGCCCAAGCGGCTAAAATATCTGGTTTAACTCACGTTGATGCGGACAAGAGAAATACGGCAATGGAAAAACGAGTTTATGATTTGATGCATAAAGGTGGGCTTTCTCCTAGTCAAAATTATTTAACGGATAAGACCTTTGGTACCAGAACCATGTATTATATCAGCGACTCCAACAAAAACGTTGTAGTGAAAGAATATAACCGTTTATGGAGTCAAAATGCGTCAACTTATATCTTAGTTGCTCTGGTTTACTTTATTTTTACTAATTCAATTGTTTTGTTCTACTACAAACGCAAGCAAAAATTAAGCACAGATATCAGAAATGTTACTGAGAATCTTCGTCGAGTAAGAAAGAATAAAGATATGGCTTCAATCATCCTTTCACCTGATGATGAACTATATGATTTGGTTGAACAGACCAATGAAATCAGTATGGATATCAATGAGTTACGTGATAATGCACGTTTACGTGAGCGTCGTTTCAAGAGTTTAGTCGGACATTTGCCAATTGGTGTTATGCTATTGAATTCTCAAGGGGAAGTTTTGATGCATAACCAAGCCATGTCTGCTTTATTAGATGTGAACATTTCAAATGATATTCATCCATTTATTGAAGATGTTAAAACTTACGGATTAAGTCGTATGATCGAGCATACCTTACGTAAGAATAAGAATCACCATAAGGAATTACAATTGATCGGTAATTCGCAAAAGTATGTCGAAGCAAATGTAATTCGTTTGGTTCATTCACGAGAAGACTTTGACCAACAGATTTTAGTGTTGTTGTATGATCTGACAGAAAGTCGCAAGATGGATCGTATGCAAGTGGACTTTGTTAATAACGTCAGTCATGAGTTAAAGACACCGATCACTTCTATTTCCGGTTTTTCTGAGACACTATTAAATGGTGCTAAGGATGATCCAGAAAAACTAGATCATTTCTTGAATATCATCAATGAAGAAAGCACTCGTCTGACGGAATTGATCCAAGATATTCTTTCATTATCTAAAGTTCAAAAAGATGATGATCAAGCTGAAGCAATTGATGCTAAAAATGATATTGAAAAAATCATTGAGTATCTGTCACAGAGAATTTCCAAACATCATCTAAATGTTAAAACTGAATTTGCCGGTAACTCGGAGATAACTATCAATAAGGACAAATTCAATTTGATCGTGGGGAACTTAGTTAAGAATGCCGTTTCTTATAATAAAGAAAATGGTGATATTAAGATAAGTTTCAGTCATGATGAAATTGAGAATCGTATTCAATTTAGTGTTGAAGACTCTGGTATTGGAATCATTGAATCAGAACAAGATAGAATTTTTGAAAGGTTCTATCGAATTGATCGTTCGCGCAGTCTTGAGACTGGTGGAACTGGTTTAGGATTAGCAATTGTCAAAGAGACTTTAAACACACTTGATGGTGACATCAGAGTTGAATCCCACAAGGGATTAGGAACTAAATTTATCGTCGACATTCCATTATAAAAAAATTAAGCCATTCATTTAATTGAATGGCTTTTTTTATGTTCTCCATTATGCTTTTTATACAAAAAATATACATTCCTATATTAATATTGTTAAAGACAGAGGTGAGTATATTGAAAAAAAGACTGGTGGCTATTTTTACATTATTTTTTTCGGCAATTCTAGTATTAACGGGTTGCAAGGGGAGTAATGGCCAACAAACAATTACGGCCGTGGGTTCGTCCGCTGCACAACCGTTAGTGGAATTAGCGGGGGAAGAATTTACAAAAAATAATCCTAATGAATACATCAACGTGCAAGGTGGAGGTACCGGTACTGGATTGAGTCAAATTCAGCAAGGTGCGGTAGATATTGGTAACTCTGATCTATACGCTGAACAAAAAAAGAATATTGATGCTAAAGATCTAGTAGATCATCGCATTGCGGCAGTGGGGATGGTTCCTATTGTCAATAAAGGGGTAAAGATAGATTCTTTAACGATCAAACAGTTAAGACAAATTTTTTCTGGTCAAGTTACTAACTGGAAACAAGTTGGTGGACAAGACTTACCTATAACAATCATTAATCGTGCCAATGGTAGTGGTACTCGTTCAGCATTTGAAGATGATGTTATGAACGGAACCCCTTCAGCAAGTTCTCAAGAACAAGATTCCAGTGGTATGGTTCGTCAAATCGTATACAATACTCAAGGTTCTATTAGTTATTTAGCTATGCCATATTTGAATGACACCGTTAAATCACTTGAAGTTGGCGGAGTCAAACCAACTATGAAAAATATTGAAAATAATACTTGGAAGATTTGGTCGTATGAACATCTTTATACTAAGGGACAACCTAAAGGTATGACGAAGCGTTTCTTGGACTACATTATGACCAATCATGTACAGAATAAAGTCGTTAAAGCTTTGGGATATGTACCAATTAAGAATATGCAGTATCAAAAAGATTATAAGGGTAATGTAACCCCAGTTCCAAAGGAGGGAGATTAAATTGAAAGATCCAATTAGAGAAAGTTTAACTAAAAAGTCTGTCTCTGCAAAACGTGAAACTAAAGGTAAAATCATTTCATTTAGTTTTACAGCTGTAATCGTTATTTTAGTGGTTACAATTATTGGTTTCGTAGCATCGAGAGGTCTAGTGATCTTCTTTAAGGATGGCGTTAATCCCATTGACTTCTTGACGCATTCAGTTTGGGCTCCCGATAAATTAGATAGTGCCGGGCATCCGATTGTTGGTGCTGCACCGATGATCGTCGGTTCATTCGCGGTTACTTTGATTGCAGCGTTGATCGGAACACCGTTTGCGATTGCTGCAGCAATTTTTATGACTGAAATTTCACCTAAATTAGGTCGTAAGATCTTACAACCAGTAATTGAATTATTAGTTGGTATTCCTTCAGTTGTTTATGGATTTATCGGACTAACAATTGTTGTACCATTTGTCAGAAGTATCGCTGGCGGCAGTGGCTTTGGTATTTTGGCGGGATCATTTGTTTTATTTGTTATGATCTTACCAACAATTACGTCTATGTCAGTTGATGCGTTAAAAGCCGTTCCAGAATATTATCGTGAAGCTTCATTAGCTTTAGGAGCAACACGCTGGCAAACAATTCATAAGGTTATTTTAAGAGCCGCTTCGCCAGGATTATTAACGGCAGTTGTTTTTGGTATGTCACGTGCTTTTGGTGAAGCATTGGCCGTACAAATGGTTATTGGTAACGCTATGCTCTTGCCACAAAACTTAGTATCACCATCATCTACTCTAACGTCTGTATTAACGATGAATATGGGTAATACGATCATGGGTTCAACACCAAATGATGCGCTCTGGTCACTAGCATTACTATTGTTGCTTATGTCACTGTTATTCAACTTCGTAATAAGATTGATTGCTAAGCGAGGTGAGTTCTAGTGTTTAATGAAAAAGTTAAAGATAAAATTGCGACAAGCGTCATCTATATTATGTCTGGGATCATTGTTTTGATCCTAGCTGGATTGTTAATTTATATTTTGGGAAGTGGCCTTCGTTATGTTAACTGGCACTTTCTAACATCAGGATCAAAAGCCTTTCAAGCTGGAAGCGGGATTGGTATTCAGCTATTCAATTCGTTTTTCTTATTGATCCTTTCAATGATCATCTCGATTCCTATCGCTATATCAGCAGGTATCTTCTTGTCAGAATATGCTGGTAAAAATAAGTTAGTTGAACTTATTAGGATCTCAATTGAAGTTTTGAGTTCATTGCCATCGATCGTTGTTGGTTTATTTGGATTCTTGATCTTTGTTATTAGTTTTAAGTTTGGATTCTCAATTATTTCTGGTGCATTGACACTTACTGTCTTTAATTTACCAATTTTGACGAGAAATGTTGAAGACTCTTTGAAATCTGTACCTCAATCACAACGTGAAGCTGGCTTGGCCTTAGGATTATCAAAATGGGAAACAGTTATTCACGTTATTATTCCTGATGGTTTGCCTGGTATTATTACTGGGATGATCATTGGTGCTGGTAGAGTTTTCGGTGAAGCCGCTGCTTTGATCTATACAGCTGGTCAAAGTGCTCCGCCATTAGATTTTACAAATTGGAATATTTTCAGTATCACAAGTCCTTTGAATCTTATGCGTCCTGCTGAAACATTGGCAGTTCATATTTGGAAAGTTAACTCAGAAGGTTTAATCCCTGATGCAGTCCAAGTTTCTGCTGGTGCATCAGCTGTTTTGATCATTGCTGTTTTGATTTTTAACCTGCTATCAAGATACATTGGTAATTTAGTTTATAAGAGAATGACGGGGAAATAACTTATGGCTGATGAACAAGAACAATACATTTATCATTTAGATGAACAAGAACATGAAATTGCTATGGAAACAAAAAATCTACAAGTTTTCTATGGTCAAAAAGAAGCCATGCATAAAGCTTCATTACAATTTGAACGTTACAAGATCACTTCTCTTATCGGTGCGTCTGGATCTGGCAAGTCAACTTTCTTGCGTTCTTTAAATCGAATGAACGACAATGTTCCTGGGGCCAGTGTTAAGGGGCAAATTATGTATCGCGGACTGGATATCAATAAGAATGATGTTGATATTTACGAAACTAGAAAGCATATTGGAATGGTTTTCCAACGTCCAAATCCTTTCTCCAAATCAATCTATGACAACATAACTTTTGCACTAAAACGTCACGGTCTGCACGACAAAGATAAATTAGATGAGATCGTTGAAACAACACTCAAGCAAGCATCATTATGGGAACAAGTCAAGGATGATTTGAATAAAAGTGCCTTGGCGCTATCAGGTGGACAACAACAACGTCTCTGTATCGCCCGTGCTATCGCAATGAAGCCGGATATTTTATTAATGGACGAACCGGCTAGTGCGCTGGACCCTATTTCTACTTCTAACGTAGAAGAAACTATGCTAAGTTTAAAAGACAGTTTTACTATTATTATTGTTACTCATAATATGCAGCAAGCTGCCAGAATTAGTGATTATACAGCCTTCTTCCACATGGGACATGCGGTAGAATTTAATGAAACAAGAAAAATCTTTACACGTCCAAAAATTAAGACCACTGAAGATTATGTTTCTGGACATTTTGGATAGGAGAAAAACTTTGGCTGAAAAGAAAAAAATTTTGACATCATCAGATGTTCATTTGTTTTATGGTAAAAAAGAGGCCTTAAAGGGAATTAACCTTGATTTCAATGAACATGAGATCACGGCCTTAATTGGACCATCAGGTTGTGGTAAGTCAACATATCTACGTTGTCTAAACCGAATGAACGATCTGATCCCGAGTGTAACTATCACAGGAACTATTTGTTTAAATGGCAAAAATATTTACGCACCAAACGTTGATACGGTAGAATTAAGGAAACAGGTGGGAATGGTTTTCCAACAACCTAATCCATTTCCATTTTCCGTATATGATAATGTTATTTATGGTTTGAGATTGGCTGGAGTCAAGGATAAGTCAGTTCTTGATGAAGCCGTAGAAACAAGTTTGCAAAAAGCGGCTGTCTGGGATGATGTAAAAGACAAGTTGCATCAGAGTGCTTTGTCATTATCAGGTGGACAACAACAGAGAGTTTGTATCGCTAGAGTTCTAGCAGTTAAACCTGATATCATTTTGCTAGATGAGCCAACTTCAGCCCTAGATCCAATTTCTTCCGCAAAAGTCGAAAATACTTTACTTGAATTGCGTGATGATTATACAATTATTACCGTAACTCATAATATGCAACAGGCTTCAAGGATCTCCGATCAAACGGCATTCTTCTTGAATGGAGAATTGATTGAATCAGACAAAACAAAAAACATTTTCTTGAATCCACAACAAAAACAAACAGAAGATTATATTTCCGGAAAATTCGGATAGGGGGCAAAATTCATGCGTAGTACGTTCGAGGAAGAACTCAGTAATTTACATTTAAGATTCTCAGAGATGGGAATGATGGCCAGTGAGGCTATTATGAAATCCGTTAAGGGATACATTGATCACGATAAAGAATTGGCAAAGGATGTACTTTTAAAAGACCATTTCATCAACGTTAGAGAAATGGATCTAGAAAAAGATTCCTTTGAAATGATAGCTCTACAACAACCAGTTACATCTGATTTAAGAATGATCGTGACGGTTTTAAAAGCTAGTTCAGATTTGGAAAGAATCGGGGATCATGCAGTAAGTATTGCACAAGAGACTATCCGTGTTAAGGGTGAGCATAGAATCCCAGAAATTGAAAAATTGATTGCTGAGATGGGTGAATTAAGTACAAGTATCGTTGAAGATTCACTTGAAGCTTACCTAAAAAAAGATGAAGATCTAGCTCGTGAAGTTTCACATCGTGATATTAAAATCGATGAAAAGAGTCGTGCTATCAGTAAATTGTGTATTGAAGATATGCAAAAGAAGTCCGACAATGTATTGAGCGGTACATCTTACATGTTGGTTGCCAGTTATCTCGAGCGTGTCGGTGATTATGCAACTAATATCTGTGAGTGGGTCGTTTACTTAAATAGTGGCCACGTAGTGGAACTTAATAATAAGAGATCCAATAAAAAGATGTAGTTTGAATTTTACACAACTATGTTGTATATTTTGGAAACAAGTTGAGGTGAAATTTATTGAAGGAAAGAATTACTAGATCAAGTGATGATCGCTTTCTTGCTGGTGTATGCGGTGGTATTGGTGAACATTTTGGAATTGATTCCACTTGGATCAGATTGGGATTTATTTTTATAACACCATTCAGTTATTTCTTATCAATACTTGTTTACATAGCCTGTGTCTTCTTGATGCCTGAGAAGCGCAATGTGCAAGAAACAAGCTATCATAGACGTCACCATAGAAGAGATTCGACTAAGGAGTTGAACAAAAACAAAAAATGAAATTATTAATTAAAGTGGCCATTCATACGCTGTTATTTCTAGCGATAGCGCGTCTATTACCAAACATGTTCAGAGTTGATAGTTTAGCAACGGCAATTTTAGCTAGTTTTGTTTTAGTTTTGTTAAACTGGACTGTCAAACCGATCCTACATGTTATTTCATTCCCAATAACGTTTATAACGTTTGGGTTGTTCTCTTTTGTGATCAGTGCAATCACGTTGGAGTTAACTTCAGCTATCTTGGGTTCGAATAGTTTTTACTTTAGTAGTTTCGGAGCTGCCTTATTGGTAGCCGTAATTCTAGCCATTTGTAATTCAATTATAAATAGCTATACCATGAACAATTTTCAAAGACGCGTCTAAGACGCGTTTTTTTAATATCAATAAAATGATAGAATTAAAAAAAAGATGATTTGTGAGGGTTGATTATGTCAAGTTTTGTTACAGTAGCTGATTTAGTTAAGGATAATGAATTAAAAGTTTATAGTGGTGAGGAGCTTTTAAGTACAAAGAAGATCACAACTAGTGATATTTCTCGTCCCGGGATCGAGTTAACAGGTTATTTTGATTACTACCCAAGTGAAAGAATTCAACTGATCGGACAAACTGAGTCAGCGTATTCAGTTTCGATGACTGCTAATAATCGCTATAAGGTCATGTTAGAAATCTGTCGTGAAGATACACCGGTTTTATTGATTTCACGTGCTATCCAACCAAGCGATGAATTGTTGAAAGCAGCTGAAGAACACAAAGTTCCAGTTATTGGATCTGAATTACCAACGACAAGACTTTCAAGTATGATTACAGAATATTTGGATCGTCGTTTAGCACCAAGAGAGTCAATTCATGGTGTTTTTGTTGATGTATACGGAATTGGTATTCTGTTAACTGGACACTCTCGTATTGGTAAAAGTGAGACTGCTTTGGAATTAGTTAAACGTGGACACCGTTTGATTGCTGATGATCGTGTTGATGTTTACCAACAAGATGAGAAGACTATTGTTGGTGAAGCGCCTAAGATCTTAAATCATTTACTAGAAATTCGTGGAATTGGTATCATTGATGTTATGAATCTCTTTGGTGCCGGTGCTGTTCGTTCATCGAGTGATATTCAGCTGATTATTAATTTGGAGAATTGGTCACCTGACAAGAACTATGATCGAATCGGTTCGATGGAAGATAAACGTGAGATTTTTGATGTTAAAGTTCCACAGATCACGGTGCCTGTAAAAGTTGGTCGTAATATTTCAATTATTATTGAAGTTGCGGCTATGAACTATCGTGCTAAAAAAATGGGATACGATGCAACTAAGAAATTTGAAGAGAATTTAGGGGCTTTGATTCAAGATAATACAAATAAGGAAGAAAAATAATGCTTAATTTATTAGCTTTGAATCCGATTGCTTTTAATCTTGGCGGATTGCAGATTCACTGGTATGGATTGATAATCGCTATAGGAGCTCTGGTTGGTGTCGTTATGGCCATATCTGAAGCTAAGAGACGTGATGTTGATCCGGAAAATATCTTGGATCTAGTTTTGTACGGTGTACCGATCGGGTTGATCGGTGCTAGGATTTACTACGTTATTTTTGAATTACCATTTTACATGGCTAATCCAGGTGAGATCATTAAGATCTGGCACGGTGGTATCGCCATTTATGGTGGCTTGATTGCAGCTTTTATTGTTTTGATCGTATTATGCAAGAAAAGAAATATTTCAATTTGGACGATGTTAGATATTGCTGCGCCCTCAGTTTTGTTAGGACAGATTGTCGGTCGCTGGGGTAATTTTATGAATCAAGAAGCATTTGGTGGTAAAACTACTTTAAGCTTTCTACAATCGTTACATTTACCAGATTTTATCGTGCAACAAATGTATATTAATGGTGCTTATCGTCAACCTACATTTTTGTATGAATCTAGTTGGAATTTGATTGGATTGATCATTATCTTGGCATTACGTCATCGTAAACAGTTCTTTAAACGCGGGGAAGTATTTTTAGCTTACCTAGTTTGGTATCCTTTAGGCAGATTTTTCGTTGAAGGTATGAGAACTGATAGTTTGTATATTTTACCGGGTATCAGGGTCTCGCAGGCATTATCTTTGATTTTGTTAGCCGTTGCGGTTATCCTAATCATCTATCGACGTAAGAAATATCAGGAACCTTGGTATCAAGACGTTTGAGCAAGTTAATAGCAATTTAAAATTAAAATGGTAATATTTGATAGGTATTTATGAGGAGGTAAACTGATGAAAACATATGATGTTGTTGTAATTGGAGCAGGTCCTGGTGGATTGACCGCCGCACTTTATGCTTCACGTGCAAACTTGTCAGTAATGATTTTAGACCGTGGTATTTACGGTGGACAAATGAATAATACTGCGGAGATCGAAAACTATCCTGGTTTCGATTCAATCCTGGGACCAGATTTGAGTGAAAAGATGTATAATTCATCAACTCGTTTTGGAGCCGATTTTGGTTATGGAACAGTTGAATCAGTTGAGGATAAAGGTAACGTTAAAGTTATCCACACTGATGATGGTGATTATGAAACTAAAGTTGTTATTATCGCAACTGGTTCACAATATAAGAAAATTGGTGTTCCTGGTGAAAATGAATTATCAGGACGCGGAGTTTCATACTGTGCTGTATGTGATGGTGCTTTCTTCAAGGATCAAGATGTAGCAGTTATTGGTGGTGGAGATTCAGCCGTCGAGGAGGGTGTTTACCTAACTCAAATGGCTAAATCAGTAACAATTATTCACCGTCGTGATCAATTGCGTGCTCAAAAAGTTCTTCAAGATCGTGCCTTCAAGAATGATAAAATCAAGTTCGTTTGGAATGCTGATGTTAAAGAAATTACCAGCGAAAACGATAAAGTTTCAGGCGTTAAGTATGTAGATAAAGAAACCGGCGAAGAGCATGTTGTTCCTGCCAAGGGTGCATTTATCTATGTTGGTATTCAACCAATGACAGAACCATTCGAAAGCTTAGGCGTTTTGGATAGTGAAGGTTGGATCGATACAAATGAAAATATGGAAACAAACATTGCCGGTGTTTATGCAGTTGGGGATGTTCGCAAGAAGAGTCTTCGTCAAGTGGCTATTGCCGTTGGTGAAGGTGGAATTGCTGGACAGGAAGCTTTCAACTACATTCAAAAATTAGGTGATAAGGTTTCTGCTAAATAGTTAATAAATCAAAATCGTATTGCTTAAGTGCAATGCGATTTTTTTGTATAGATGATGCTCAAAACCTAAGCGTTGATTTACGTGCTCTATTGAAATGCATTTACAATAAGCAAATCTCTGTGCTTACTACGCTTAATAATCGCACCAATTTTATTGGCACAATTCTTAAGCTAGGTAGTGCTCGAGAAAAGACCGCTTATTGACATGCTCTATTGAAACGCACTTACAATCAACAGACTTCTGTGCTTACTACGACTAATAACCGCACCAACTTCGTTGGCACAATTCTTAGTCTAGGTAATGCTCAAAGTCTAAACGTTGATTGACGTGCTCTGATTTTAAGTAATATTTAATTTTTTATTGTTAAACTTTAGTAAATCAGTTTTTAATAGTTCTATGAGATTGCTATAATAGGAAAATGTAAGGTCTTACAAATTAGGAGGACGAATTAATGTCTTGGCAAGAAATAATGCAAAATTGGCTTGATTATAAAGAGCTTGATCCTGAACTAAAACAACAATTATTGAAATTAAAAGAAAATACAGATTCTGCACAGGAAGCATTCTATGCACCTATGGAATTTGGTACTGCTGGTATGCGTGGATTGATCGGACCTGGTATCAATCGTATGAACATTTATACGGTTAGACAAGCTGCTGAAGGTTTGGCCGCTTTTATGGATACGTTGGATGATGAAACTAAAAAGCGTGGAGTTGCTATCAGCTATGATTCACGTTACTATTCACAAGAATTTGCTTTTGAATCGGCTAAGGTATTAGGCGCACACGGAATTCATAGTTACGTCTTTGACTCATTACGCCCTACACCTGAATTGTCATTTGCAGTTAGAACTTTGCATACTTATGCGGGTATTATGATCACTGCTAGTCACAATCCTAAGGAATACAATGGATTTAAGATTTATGGTCCAGATGGTGGTCAAATGCCCCCAGTTGAATCGGATAACATTACTAAATTCGTTCGTAAAGTTAGTGATTTATTTGCTATCGAAACAAAGACTATCATTGAATTACGTGATGAAAAACTTATGAGTTTGATTGGTGAAGATGTTGATTTAGATTACTTAGATAAGCTTGATACAGTCGTTGTTAATCACAAGTTGATCGAAGAAGTTAGTAATAAGATGAAGTTTGTCTATACACCACTTCATGGAACAGGTAAGATGATTGCTCCAAGAATTTTTCAAAAATTAGGTTTCCAAAATTTCACCATGGTAACAGAACAAGCTATTCTTGATCCTGAATTTCCAACTACACCTGCACCTAATCCCGAATTTGCTCAAACATTTGATTTGGCAATTGAAAAAGGTAAAAAAATCGGTGCTAATATCTTGATTGCAACAGACCCTGATGCTGATCGTCTAGGAGCCGCTGTTCGTCAACCTGATGGTTCATATAAATTAATGACTGGTAATCAAATTGCTTCTGTTCTACTCAATTATTTATTGAGTGCTAAAAAAGAACTTGGCACTTTGCCAGCAAATGGAGCAGTTGCCAAATCAATTGTTTCTTCTGAATTGGCAACAAAAATCGCTGAAAAATACGATGTTAAAATGTTTGATGTCTTAACTGGTTTCAAATATATTGCCGAAAAAATCGAAGAATTTGAAGAAACCGGCAGTTATGAATTCCTATTCGGATTTGAAGAGAGTTATGGGTATCTGGTTAAACCATTTGTTCGTGATAAAGATGCTATGCAATCAACTATTTTATTAGCTGAAGCTGCTGCGTATTACGAAGCAAAAGGTAAGACGATTTATGATGCCTTAGAAGATTTGTATCAAGAATTTGGATACTATCGTGAAAAGACAGTATCTAAGACCTTTGCCGGAATCTCTGGTAAAGAACAAATGAAACAAATCATGGAGAAATTCCATGAAGAAGGTATTAAAGAAGTTAATGGCGTCAAAGTCATTGAATCAATCGACTATTTGAAAGATACCGATACAACTGCTGAAGGTACTAAAGAAACAGGTTTGCCTAAGGCTGATGCTATGAAATTTATCTTGGAAGATAACACTTGGATCGCAATTCGTCCTTCTGGTACCGAACCTAAGATGAAGTTCTATGTTGGTATTACTAGTGATAGTGATGACCACGCTGCAGAAAAGCTTGCAGACTTTGCTAAAGTTATTGAGAGCTGGGAATAAACTAAAGAGAGTGTCATTTTGAGATGACACTCTCTTTTTATGTTGTTATTTAATGATATTTTGATAAATATTGTTATATAATGTGTGTTATGAAATGAGGGAGCATTATGAATCAGACTAAGAAAAACAGGATAACAGGGTTATTTATGCTGTTTATATTTGGAATTTCCTTAATTGGTAATTTCGCAAATGTTAATAATACACATGCAGATGCCGTCAGTGATGGTGATGGTTGGAAAACGCCAACTATAAGTATCAAAGATGGTAGTGGTAAGGAAGATATAACTAATATTCCTAATTTAGCTGGTTATACATCTCTTTCAGCCAATTTTGATTGGGATATACCGGATGATGCAACCATTACTGATGGGGAGACGCTTAATTTTAAGGTACCTGATAATGTACAACTTAATTTCGATAAAAATGGATCAGATCAAGTTATGAATTTAGCTTTTGGTACAGCAGTCATTCCATATGGTACAAGAGAGGGAACTTTTACTTTTAGCGATTACTTTACGCTTCCTGCTCATAACACTAATAGAACAATACATTTGGAATTTGCAGGAAAAGGACTTAATCCTTCTGGAGGAGACCCTGATCCAGACCCTGGAGACAAAGCGTTTATGGTTAAGACCGGATGGAGCAACGGCGATGATAAGACAATCCCTACCAAGTTAACTTGGCAAACGGTTTTAAATCAAAACGTAAAAACTGTTTCTGGTTTAGTTGTAGACGATACTATGGGTGAAGGTCAAAAATTCGATCCAAGTAGTTTAACTATTAAAGATAGCAAAGGTAATGATATTCAGGGCGTAAGTATTGATCAAACTGATGATAGTCTTACCTTAAACTTTACTAAACCAATAACTGACAAGATAGATATTATATATAATACAGATATAACTTCAACCGTTCATTTCAATGATATTTATAGATGGTCAAATTATATAGAGAGTAGTTATACGGGAATAAGTGAAGAAACTGGAGGAGAGCCTGTTACAGTACCTGATGGGCCAATAAAAAATTATACTCCGACAGCAATTGTAAATTGGGGCAATAGTGGAGGAGGGTCCGGTTACAATGGTTCAGTAGTTTTAAAAAAGGTGGACTCCGCTACAAATAAACCTTTACAAGGGGCTGTGTTTGATCTGGTTAAAAGTGACGGATCAACGGTAAATGATGCTGATGGTAATCCTAAGTATCAAGACTTGATCACCAATAGTGATGGTCAAATTGATGTTTCTAACCTTCGTGCAGATAATTACAAATTTATTGAAGTTAAGGCTCCCACTAACTATTTGTTAAGTTCTGATGAAGCAGATAAGGAATACGCATTTCAAATTACGACTGATCAACAACTTCCGGTTGAATTTGATGTTTCTAATCAAAGAGATCCTTCGACAATCAAAGGAAATGTGACATTGAATAAAAAAGCCTCCGACACAGGTAAGGCTTTAGCAGGTGCAGTATTTGATTTGCAAAAATCCGATGGTACTGAAGTTGACAAAGGATTAACGACTAATGATGACGGCCAAATAAATTATAATGGTTTACCAGCCGGAGACTATCAGTTTGTAGAAACCACAGCTCCTGCCGGATACGATATAAATAAAGCAAAATTAGGATTCACTATTTCAGAAAATAATACTGATGAAAAGGTATCAATGGTCGATAATAAGACTACTAATACAAGTGTTCCAGATAAAACTGATACTGGTACAGCAGTGTTGACAAAAACTGATGCTAAAACTAAAGCTAGTCTTCAAGGTGCAACATTCAATTTGGTAGATGCCAATGGGGATGTTAAGAAATCCGGTTTAACAACAGATTCCAATGGTAAAATCACTGTTGATAATCTTAAAACCGGTAAATATCAATTTGTAGAAACAACTGCTCCCAAAAATTACGTGTTGAATAAAGATCCAATTGACTTTAGTGTGAAGGCCAATGATGTGACTGATGTTTCGGCAGTCAATAATAAAGAAGACGATGTAACGGTTCCAGTTGATCCAAGTGATCCTGATAACCCAACGAATACCCCCGATCCAGTAGATCCAGTGGACCCCGAAACTCCGACTAATCCTGAAATTCCTAGTACACCTGATTTAACAACTAAACCGGGAACGGGTAATACATTGAATCCAAGTACGCCAATATTGACGCAACCTGCAACAAATTCAAATGTTAAAAATAACTCTGATGATATTAACCAAGCAAAATTACCACAAACAAGTTCGATTAGAACAACGTTTGCAACAGTAACTGGTTTCCTATTGCTTTTGCTAGTTGCCTTGGAAATATTTACAGATTATCGTAGATCTTAAAAAAAGTATCGTCTGAATAAACAGATGATGCTTTTTCTTATACACTTTTAAGCGTTAATAGTTTATAATGCGATATAAGAAATATTATTAAGGGGAGGTACTACTATGGAACAAGCGTTAGAACATAAATCAGCAGATGTAGTATTTATTTTATCAATTGCATTGGTAATTCTTATTTCATGGGCTTTGATTAATTTTGGAGCACCAAAGGCAACCTTTGCCTTGTTGTTCAATGTGATTGATTTGATTCTTGTTGCTATTTTGGTTGGCTTTGGAATCAAGTTTAATCGAAACTAGCCGCCTACAGTTCAATAAATTATATATGTATTTTAAAGATCTTCTGTATTCCTATGGAATCGGAAGACTTTTTTGTTCAGTAAATTGTGATATTTAATTTAGATATGTTTTGAAATCATATTTATACAAACAAATTAGTCGTAGAAAGTGAGAAGTGGACCAACTGTGGAAATTCCGTTAGAACGGCGTAGCCGTGCTTACGGAATGGACGTATTTTGAGATTTGCGATAGCAAAGCTCAAAATCGAGCCTTCAGACCTTGACTGAAGGCGTTCCCAAAGCAGGTCCATTTCTCACTTTCGGAGACGCTCCAGATATAAAACATTTTATTTTTTGTGGTGAGTGGTTACTTACGTGAGTTACAATAAACTATATATTAATTTTGAGGGAGATTTTTATTTTGTCGACGAATCAACATATGGTGATAATTTCTTTAGATTCAATGGGATTTAGAGATATTAATGAACATCAAAAAGAATTGCCAACTTTAAATAAACTTGTTAATGGGGGAACCTGGGTAAAATCTGTCACAGGAATTTATCCAACTTTAACGTATCCATCACATACGACGATTATCACGGGGCAATATCCTAGTACGCATGGAATTGTCAATAATACAAAGATTCAACCAGAACGTCGTTCTCCAGATTGGTATTGGTATCAAAATGATGTTGAATCAACTACTTTGTATGATTTGGCACGTCAAAAGAAATTAACTACGGCGGCTTTTTTATGGCCTGTTACTGCTGGTAGTAAAATAAATTACAACTTGGCTGAGATTTTTCCTAATCGAATTTGGACTAATCAGGTTTGGGTATCATTGAAGGCTAGTTCGCCTCTGTTCTTATTGGAAATGAATCATAAGTATGGAAAGCTGCGTAACGGTATCAAGCAGCCACAACTAGATGATTTCATTACGGCCTGCGCAGTGGATACTTTGGAGAATAAAAAACCTAATTTAACAATGATCCATTTGGTTGATATGGACAGTATGCGTCACCGTTATGGCGTTCGTTCTAAAGAAGCGATGGAAGCTTTACAACGCTTGGATAGACATGTTGCACAACTTATCGACGCAACTAAAAAGGCCGGAACATTTGCGGACACTAACTTTGCTATTCTGGGAGATCATTATCAAATCAATGTCGATAAGATGATTCATCTAAATACTTTGTTTGCAAGAAAAGGCTGGTTGGAATCTAAGAACAATCAAACTATTGAATACAATTGGTCAGTTATGGCAAAGACCTGTGATGGGTCAACTTACATTTATACGCGTAATTTTAAACATGTAGATGAATTAAGACGGGTAATATCTAAGGTAGAAGGAATTGAACATATCTATACCCAAGAAGAGGCCGTCAAACGTGGGGCAGATCCAAAATGTACGTTTATGATTGAAGCTAAGGCTGGATACTACTTTACTGATGAAAGTAATCGCCCTAAGATCATTGAAGAAGTTGACCCAGATACTCTGGGTGAACCAGATCGTTATCATGGTGTTCACGGCTATGATCCTGATAAAACCGGCTATCAGACAACGATTGTCTTTAATGGTCCAGCCGTAAATGAAGGTAAAACAATTGAAAAGGCAAACCTAGTAGACGAAGCGCCAACCTTTGCCAAATTATTAGGGTTAGAATTTAAAGAAGAGATTGCAGGTCGTAGTATTGACGGCGTTTTGAAAAATTAGGGGGATTTTATGCGATTTAACAAGCAGCAGTGGAGTTGGGTCTTTTATGATTGGGCTAATTCTGGATACGGGATAATTGTCACAACTGCGGTCTTACCAGTTTATTTCAAATCAGTTGCTCAAAATGGTGGTGTTACTCCAGCTAATGCGACGGCTTATTGGGGATATGCTAATAGTTTTGGAACTTTACTGGTTTCAATATTGGCACCAGTATTAGGAGCTTTGGCGGATTATCCTAAAGCTAAGAAAAAGATGCTGAATATTTTTGCTATCTTGGGAGTTATCATGACTTTTGGTCTGAGTGTCGTTCCATCAACACAGTGGGCTTGGTTATTAGGAATCTATATTCTGTCGATTATTGGTTATTCCGGTGGAAATTTGTTCTATGACAGTTTTTTGACTGATGTATCTGATGATGACCATATGGACATCTTATCGTCATATGGTTATGGATTTGGGTATTTAGGTGGTGTTTTGGCTTTTATCCTCTTCTTGATCTTGCAGTTAACTAGTGGATTTGGCATGTTAGACAGTTATGGAGTAGCTCGCTGGAGTTTTATATTAGCGGCCGCATGGTGGATAATTTTTTATATTCCGTTGATCAAAAATGTTCATCAGGTTTATTCATTGAAGGCTAGTTCAAAGCCTATCTCATCGAGTTTTAAACGTGTTTATGAAACTTTAAGACATATTAAGAAATATAAGGCTGCCGCCTGGTTTTTGGTAGCGTATTTCTTCTATATTGATGGTGTTGATACTATTTTTACAATGGCAACATCAATTGGTATGGATATGGGGATCACTACGACCACTTTGATGATCGTGTTATTAGTCGTTCAGTTGATAGCTTTTCCATTTTCAATTTTGTATGGTTGGTTAGCTAATAAAACATCGACTAGAACGGGAATTTTTATCGGTATTATTTTGTATTTTTGTATTTGTTTGTACGCCTTGAGATTAAAGACGGCAACTGATTTTTGGATTTTAGCTATTTTAGTGGGAACTAGTCAAGGAGGTATTCAAGCTCTTAGCCGTTCGTATTTTGGACGTCTGATTCCCAAAAAATCTGGTAGCGAGTTCTTTGGCTTCTATAATATTTTAGGTAAATTTTCCGCAGTTATGGGTCCGATATTAGTCGGAATAGTGACTCAAATTACCGGTAAATCAACAATTGGTGCGGCCTCGTTGAGTATTTTATTCTTAATTGGATTGGCAATATTTGCCTACTTACCAAGGTTAACGGCCCATGAGTAAGATGGTGGCGAAAATATGTTCGCTATGGTAATATAGAACCAATATAATCGTGCCTAACGCAAATGACATCTAATTCATATTTGAGTTAGGTGTCTTTTTTAGCTTTTGGGAGGGTATGTCTGTGATAGATCGAGTAGACGATAACAAATTCGATTTGGTTTCCAAGTATTCACCTGCTGGAGATCAAGCTCAAGCAATTGACAAAATTACACAAGATTTTAAAGATGGTGATAAAGAAGTTATTCTTGAGGGTGCTACTGGTACTGGTAAAACATTTACCATGGCTAATGTCATCAAAAATCTTAATAAACCAACGCTGATAATTTCACACAACAAGACTTTAGCCGGTCAGCTTTATGGTGAATTTAAGGAATTTTTCCCTAATAATGCCGTGGAATACTTTGTTAGTTACTATGATTACTACCAACCGGAGGCTTATGTGCCTTCGAGTGATACTTATATCGAAAAAGATTCGAGTATCAATGATGAAATTGATAAGTTGCGGCATTCAGCAACTAGTTCACTTCTAGAAAGAAATGACGTTATTGTCGTAGCTTCTGTTTCTTGTATCTTCGGTTTAGGTGACCCTAAGGAATATTCCGATAGTATTATTTCTTTACGTGTCGGTCAAGAATTAGCTCGTAACAAGTTATTAGAAGAATTAGTCGATAATCAATTTGAAAGAAATGACATTGATTTTCAACGTGGACGTTTTCGTGTGCGTGGTGATGTAGTTGATATTTTTCCAGCTTCTCGTGATGATAACGCCATTCGAGTAGAATTTTTTGGTGATGAAATTGATCGGATTATTGAAATGGACGCTTTAACCGGTGAAGTAAAAGGTCAAATGGATCATATTGGGATTTTCCCAGCTACTCACTTTATGATTTCTGATTCTAAGATGGAAGAAGCTTTGGATAGAATTCAAAAGGAAATGGATGTACAGGTCGCTAAATTTACTAAGGAATGTAAATTGCTTGAAGCACAAAGGATCAAGCAGCGTACTGAATATGATATTGAGATGATGCGTGAGATGGGGTATACATCTGGTATTGAGAATTATTCACGTCATATGGAAGGTCGTGCCGAAGGTGAACCTCCATTTACTTTGATCGATTTCTTCCCTAAAGATTTCAATATTATGATCGATGAATCTCACGTTACCATGCCGCAGATTCGTGGTATGTATAATGGTGATCGTGCTAGAAAACAAATGTTGGTAAATTATGGGTTCCGTTTACCTAGTGCTTTGGATAACCGTCCACTAAAATTGGAAGAATTTGAAAAGCATGTTAACAGGATTCTATATGTCTCAGCCACTCCGGGACCTTACGAAATGGACCGAACGGATCATGTTGCACAACAGATCATCCGTCCAACTGGACTACTAGATCCAGTAATTGAAGTACGTCCGATCATGGGACAAATCGATGATTTAGTTGGTGAAATAAATGATCGTGTAGCTAAACATGAACGTGTATTTGTTACGACATTGACTAAGAAAATGGCAGAAGATCTGACGGATTACTTTAAAGATCTCGGTATTAAAGTTAGATATTTACATAGTGATATTAAGACGTTGGAACGGACTAAGATCATCCGTGACTTGCGTCTAGGTAAGTTTGATGTTTTGATTGGTATCAATTTATTGCGTGAAGGTATTGATGTACCGGAGGTTTCTTTGATAGCTATTTTGGATGCTGACAAGGAAGGATTCTTGCGTTCTGAAAGATCACTAGTGCAGATCATTGGACGTGCTTCGCGTAATGAAAATGGACGCGTTATTATGTACGCTGATTCAGAAACCGATTCAATGAAGGGAGCCATCGATAAAACTGCTCATCGTCGTAAATTACAGATGGCTTTCAATAAAGAACATGGCATTACGCCAACTACGATCGTTAAACCAATCAGGGATGCTATTTCAATGTTCCAAAAAGTTGATAATAAAGCATCAGAAACTGAAAAAATTGATGATGATCTAGACTTTAAGGATATGTCTAAAAAAGAACAAAAAGAATTATTGTCTAATTTACAAGAGCAGATGGAAGCAGCAGCTAAGAAACTTGATTTTGAGGCTGCGGCTAATTTACGTGACACGATTCTAGAATTAAAGGCGGAAATGAAGTAAATATGTTAAATGACAAAATTGTGATCCATGGGGCAAGAGCTCATAATTTAAAGAATATTGATGTCACTATTCCTAGAGATAAATTAGTTGTAATGACTGGATTATCAGGTTCTGGTAAGAGTTCACTGGCGTTTGATACTTTGTATGCTGAAGGACAACGCCGTTACGTTGAAAGTTTATCTTCGTATGCCAGACAGTTCTTGGGCCAGATGGATAAACCAGATGTTGATTCAATTGACGGTCTAAGTCCGGCTATTTCGATCGACCAGAAAACGACTTCTAAGAACCCTCGTTCAACTGTTGGTACTGTTACCGAGATCAATGATTATTTACGTTTATTGTGGGCACGTGTAGGAACACCTATCTGTCCTAATGATGGGACGGTTATTACTAGTCAATCAGCTCAACAAATGGTTGATGCTATTTTGAAATTGGAAGATGGTACAAAACTACAAGTATTGTCACCAGTTATCAGAGCTAAACGTGGTCAACACAAAAAGGCTTTAGCCCAGATTCAAAAACAAGGTTATGTCAGGATCAGAGTTGACGGTGAAACTCATGACGTGGGTGAAGAACTAGATTTGGACAAAAATAAGAAACATGATATTGATGTTGTTGTTGATAGAATCGTGATCAATGATCATATCAAGTCACGTTTATTTGATTCAGTCGAAGCAGCTTTACGTTTATCTGACGGTTATATGAATGTTGATGTGATTGGGCAAGATATGATGGTTTTCTCCGAAAAGAATGCCTGTCCTCTCTGTGGATTTACAGTTGGAGAATTAGAACCTAGATTATTCTCGTTCAACGCACCTTTTGGAGCTTGTGAGAACTGTGATGGTTTAGGAATTAAACTAGAAGTAGATATTGATTTAGTAGTACCTGATCAAAGTGTTACCCTGGCTCAAGGTGCTATTATTCCTTGGAATCCGATCAGTTCACAGTATTATCCACAAATGTTGGCTCAAGCTTGTAAAGAATTTAAAATTGATATGGATGTACCATTTGAAAAACTACCCGAAGATGCCAAAAATACTGTTTTGTATGGTTCCGATGGTAAAACATTCCATTTCCACTACGAGAATGATTTCGGAAATGTCCGTGATGTTGATGTACCTTTTGAAGGTGTGATCAATAATATCAATCGTCGTTATCATGAAACAAATAGTGACTTTACTCGTGAAGTAATGCGTAAGTATATGACTGAACTTACTTGTCCAGTTTGCCACGGTAAAAGATTGAATGAAAAGGCTTTAGCCGTTAAGGTCTCAGGACAAGATATTGCCGATGTGTCCAATATGTCGATCAAAGATGAGCTACCATTTTTCAAAGAAATCACTTTAGGTGAACAGAGCACAGTTATTGCTAAGCCAATTCTAAAGGAAGTAAAAGATAGACTTACTTTCTTGATCAATGTTGGTTTGGATTATTTGACGCTTTCTCGTTCTGCTGGGACTTTATCTGGTGGTGAAGCACAACGTATTCGTTTAGCCACTCAAATTGGATCTAATTTATCAGGTGTTATGTATATTTTGGATGAACCATCGATTGGATTGCATCAACGTGATAACAATCGCTTGATCAGTTCATTAAAGAAGATGCGTGATCTTGGTAATACGTTGATAGTTGTTGAGCATGACGAAGATACTATGTTGGCAGCTGATTATTTAATTGATGTTGGACCTGGTGCAGGTGAAAAGGGTGGTCAAATCGTGGCCGCTGGAACACCTAAACAAGTTATGCGCAGTGCCAAATCATTAACAGGTAAGTATCTATCGGGTAAAAAGTTTATCTCAGTACCTTTAGAGAGAAAAGCCGGCAGTGGTGACTTTGTTGAAGTATTTGGTGCAGCAGAAAATAACTTGAAGAATATTGATGTGAAGTTCCCACTTGGTAAATTTATCTCTGTGACCGGTGTTTCTGGTTCAGGTAAATCTACTTTAGTTAATACGATTTTGAAACGTGCTTTGGCACAAAAAATGAATCGTAATTCCAATAAACCGGGTAAATATAAGAAGATTACTGGTTATGATAAATTGGAAAAGATGATTGCAATTGATCAGAGTCCGATCGGACGTACACCAAGAAGTAATCCAGCTACCTATACTGGTGTATTTGACGATATTCGTGATTTATTTGCCCAGACCAATGAGGCCAAATTACGTGGATACAAAAAGGGCAGATTCTCATTTAACGTCAAAGGCGGACGTTGTGAGAACTGCCATGGTGATGGAATTATTAAAATCGAAATGAACTTCTTGCCCGATGTTTATGTACCATGTGAAGTTTGTCATGGGACACGTTATAATTCAGAAACACTTGAAGTTACCTACAAAGGCAAAAATATTGCCGAAGTATTGGATATGAAAGTTGAAGATGCTTTAGACTTCTTTAGTAATATTCCTAAGATCAGAAGAAAACTACAGACGATTGTTGATGTTGGACTAGGATATGTTTCAATGGGACAATCCGCCACACAATTATCTGGTGGTGAAGCTCAACGTATGAAGTTAGCTTCTGAATTGTATAAGAAGTCTAGCGGTCATAACTTCTATATTCTCGATGAACCAACGACTGGCTTGCATACTGATGATATCAAACGTTTACTTGAGGTCTTGCAACGTTTGGTTGATGAAGGTAATACTGTTCTGGTTATCGAACATAATTTGGATGTCATTAAGTCATCTGATTGGGTGATCGATCTTGGACCAGAAGGTGGAGAAGGTGGCGGACAAATTGTTGCTACTGGAACACCAGAAGAAATTTGTGACGTTAAGAAAAGTTATACAGGTCAATATTTGAAACCAATTTTGGAACGTGATACTAAGCGTACCATTGAGGCTGAAAAGAAATAATTAATAAAAAGTATCTGAAATTTTTCAGGTACTTTTTATTTGGGTAAAATTTTGAATTTCTAGGCACACACTAAAAATGACACACCAGGGTCGTTGTGGTATGCTATAACCTGAATGTGAGGTGCACTTATGTCAAAAGACGTGCTTAATTTAGTTATCGTGACTGGTATGAGTGGTGCAGGTAAAACTGTTGCTATGCAGTCTTTTGAAGATCTGGGGTATTTCTGTATTGATAATATGCCACCAAATCTTTTGCCCAAATTCTGGGAATTAGTTCATGAATCGGGAACGATCAACAAGGTAGCCTTGGTGGTTGATATTCGTTCTCGTGCATTCTATGATGAAATTTTCTCAATGGTTTCACAGATGGATGAAGATGAACAAGAGAAACAGCAAAAAGTTAATATGAATATTTTGTTCTTGAATGCTTCTGATGAAGAGCTTGTTTCTAGATACAAGGAAACTCGTCGCAGCCATCCATTAGCCATGGAAGGTCGTCTATTAGATGGTATTCAAAAAGAACGTGAATTGTTGGCTGAGATCAAGAGTCGTGCTCAAGTTGAAATTGATACATCTGATTTAACCCCTCGTCAACTTCGTGAAGAAATCTTTGATAATTTTCAAGAGAGTTCGGCTGTACCAACATTTCATATTGAAGTGATGTCATTTGGGTTTAAATATGGATTGCCAATTGACGCAGATATAGTGATGGATGTCAGATTTTTGAAGAATCCTTATTATGTCGATGAATTGAAAACAAAAACTGGAATGGATAAGCCTGTTTATGACTACGTAATGAACGATGAACAGACTGAAACATTTTATAAAAAACTATACGATTTATTTAAATATATTGTGCCTGGCTATGAAAAAGAAGGTAAGACAAGCTTAACGATTGCCATTGGCTGTACTGGTGGTCAACATCGATCAGTGGCCATTGCACAACGTTTAGGAACCGACCTGAAAGAAAACTACTATGTCGATATTACACACCGTGATATGGATAAATCTCAAAAGAAGGTAATTGAAGATGCCAACAAATAGGATAGTTCGTGTTGTTAAGGGGCGTCGTCCAAAAGTTGTTGTTATAGGTGGGGGAACTGGTTTACCAGTTGTTTTAAATAGTTTGAGAAATAAAGATGCAGATATTACTGCAATTGTTACTGTAGCAGATGATGGGGGATCTTCTGGTATTATCAGAAACTACATTAATGTTGTACCGCCAGGGGATATTCGAAATGTTTTGGCTGCTTTATCAGATTTGCCAAAAGTTGACCTAGATGTTTTCCAATATCGTTTTAATACCAATGATGATTTCTTCTCTGGTCATGCGATCGGTAATTTGATCATTGCTGCACTTTCTGAAATGTCACCTAACATTTTTGATGCCGTACAAGAACTGTCCAAAATGATGAAGATTGATGGTCACGTATACCCGGCCAGCAATACTAAATTGACATTGAATGCTGAATTTACCGATGGAACTACTCTTGCTGGGGAGCATGAGATAACCCATTCTGGTAAACATGTTAAGCGTGTTTGGGTCACTGATTCGGATGAACCAGATCAAGTACCTAAATCGTTATTGCCCGTTGTGGCATCAATCATGCAGGCCGATGTAGTTGTATTAGGACCTGGTAGTCTGTTTACTAGTATTTTGCCTAACCTAATGATCAGTGATCTAGGTGAGGCGATACGACAAACTCCAGCCGAAGTTGTTTATATTTGTAACATTATGACACAGATCGGTGAAACAGAAGGCTTTACAGATGCAGACCACGTGAATGTTTTGAATGAGCATTTAGGTGGAAATTATATTGATACCGTATTAGTCAATACTCGTGAGATCCCGAAAAATTATATGGATCATAAGAAATATGATGAGTACGTTAAACAAGTTACACCTGATTTTAAAGGTTTACGTGATATGGGATGTCGAGTTATTCAAGATGACTTTTTATCTCTACACGATAAAGGTGCTTTTCATGATGGAGCTAGAATTGCTCGTGAAATTTTAAATCTAGCCTTTCAATCAGGTAACAGAAAAAATGAGGTGAGACACTAGTGGCTTCTTATGCAAGTGAAGTAAAGAAGGAACTCACTAGTTTGGAAGTTCATCCCGAACATGCCCGTGTTGAATTATCAGCACTTTTGAGAATGAATGGTTCGCTTAGT
This sequence comes from Companilactobacillus kedongensis, assembly GCF_003946625.1. Classification (GTDB taxonomy): domain Bacteria; phylum Bacillota; class Bacilli; order Lactobacillales; family Lactobacillaceae; genus Companilactobacillus; species Companilactobacillus kedongensis. Next base: position 90,840 of record NZ_RHOR01000009.1, read on the forward strand.
ATCCAGAATCATCATTTTGTTTTGACTGCACAAACAGAAAATCCGGCAATTGCTAGAAGAATCTTTTCTTTGATCAAGCAAAAATACGGGATGGAATCAGAACTTTTGGTCCGTAAAAAAATGAAATTGAAAAAAAATAATCAATACCTAGTTCGTCTTAAACATGATACGAATAAAGTGTTGACTGATTTAGGGATCTTGGATGAAATTGGATTGTCGATAAACACAGATGTTCCTAAAGATATCCTGAATGAAGATCAGAGAATGAGATCTTATTTACGTGGTGCCTTTTTAGCAACAGGTAGTGTGAATAATCCGGAAACATCACGTTATCATTTGGAGATTTATTCATTATATGAATCCCATAATGAGAGCATTGCCAAGATGATGAATCATTTTGGTTTGAATGCTAGAATAACCAATCGCCGTAATGGCTTTATTGTTTACTTGAAGGAAGCAGAAAAAATTGCTGACTTCTTGCAAGTTATCGGTGCTACCAATGCGATGCTGAAGTTTGAGGATATTAGGATCGTCCGTGATATGCGTAACTCGGTAAATCGGTTAGTTAACTGTGAAAATGCCAATATTAATAAAACGGTTGAGGCTGCGGAGAGACAAATCAATAACATTAAGTTTCTTCAAACAACAGTTGGGTTAGATTCATTGCCACAAAAACTGCAAGAAATCGCAGTTTTGAGACTTGATAATCCAGAAGTTTCCCTTAAAGAATTAGGTGAGATGGTACCTAGTGGTGCTATTTCTAAATCTGGTATCAATCATCGATTAAGAAAAATAAATCAAATAGCCGAAAGTGCTAGTGTTTAAAGAGATTGTTCATTTTGAATGATTTCTTTTTTTATTTTTATCATTACAGATGGTATTAATAGCTTTTCAGGTGTTGTTCGTTGGTGGCAATCTTAATGAAGACAGTGATAAATTGTTCGATTAAAAAAATCGTACCTGCAAATTGCAAGTACGATTTTTGTTTACCAGATAAATGGGATCAACTTTTTAGTATGTCTACGATATTCGATGAATGATTGACCGTAGTGCTTTTGTAAATATTTATCAGCATTAGGAATGTAATTGAAAACAAACATACAGAGCAGGAACAACGGTATGATCAAACTCCACCAGTTACAGGTTGTCAGTGCAAAACCTAAGACCCATATGACGTCCCCAAAATAATTAATATGAATGGCGTATTTGAAGAGTCCTCCAGTATATAATTTACCCTTATTTTTTTGATCATCTTTGAAGGGTTTACGTAATAATTCAGAGGTAGTGTTGATCAACGCTCCTGCAATAAATAGTATCCATCCGCTAATAATCATTACAGGATCGATATCTCCAAAAATTGCCAAGAGTGGAAATCCAATATAGTACAATCCAAATGCCAAACTATTTCCGATAGCTTCTTTCCAGCTAATTCCACGGGGAAGCCAGAAGAACATCATCGCATTCAGTCTTAAAAAAGTGATCCAGATCATAAGATCAATATTTTCCATCATGAAATTATCAAAATGTGGAAATATGAATAATGAAATTGCTAGTAAATAGATTATTTGAATTACTAGTATAAATATTTTAGCACTGGTAGTTTTTCTATGAATTCCATACATTATTGTTCTCCATTAGTTCAAACTAATTAGTTTTCTTCTTATCTTTAACCATAATGGCAAAGATAAAACCAAGAATTGCCATAATACAGAAGAAAGTGAAGACATAGTGATAGCCTACTAGTCCCGTATTTGAGGCTAGACCGTGATTCTGATTTGAAAGTATAAGTGTAGCCAAACTAACGCCTAGAGAGCCTAATAATTGACGAACAGTGGTAATAATAGCCGTACCATGTGGGATAAGTTCCTCTGATAGGGAATTACCACCTAGTGTTGTCGCGGGCATCATGACAAAAGCATTTCCGCCCTCGATCAGCATGGCAATTAGGATCATTGGTACTAAACCTAATTTTTGATTGAGAATGAATAGTAAGAACCAGCCAATAACGATCATCGACATTCCAGATATCAAGGTTGATTTGAATCCGATCTTATCAGCTAATTTACCAGTTAGTGGGTTTAGAATACTTAACAAAATAGCTGGTGGGACTAGTGCCAATCCTGAAACCAAGACGGAAGTGTGCAGAATATTTTGATAATATAATGGATAAATAATCGTTACAACGATCAAAGATATATAAGAAAAGCCTGTCAATAATACCGCTAGATCAAAGTTGAAATTACTCATAACTTTTAAATCCAATAGTGGTTCTTTTTGAGTCAGTTGACGATGAATAAATAATCCAGTCATAACTAAACTGACAACTAAAAGAATCATAAGATTTGTACTTAAACTGTGGGTACTGCCAGATTGATTGACAACGTATAATAACCCGATCAATCCTAACAGGTAGAAGATCGAAATAGCATCAAGCTTTACTTTATGACGTGGCATGACATCTTTAATATAAAACAATCCGATAATAAAGATAACTATCATGATGATCAAGAAGATCACGAATAATCCTTGCCATTTTAAAAAGTTTAAAACTATACCAGAAATAATGGGTCCAGATGCTAAAGCTGACCCCATGACTAATCCTGCAAAGCCCATAGTAGTACCACGATTATCCTGTGGTGTGATGGCTAATAGGACTGATTGAAATGATGGAAATAAAAGTCCTACACCAATTGCTTCTAACGCTCTGCCTAACATTGCCATTGGAAAATTTGTGGCAGTGATGATGATCAAAGTACCAATTGCAAAAATTGCAACAACTCCTAAAAATATCTTCTTGAATGAAATATTGTTCAAGAACCAGGGACTGATCGGCATCATGATACACATTATTAGCATAAATCCAGTTGTTAACCACTGAATCGTTGGTGCGGTGACGCCGAAGAATTTCATGAGAGTTGGATAAGCCGTCGATAGTGATGATTGGCTGATAGACATAGTAAACGTACCAGACAAGAGCGTAATAATGAATAATTTACGACTTAAAGAATCCTTTATAGTAGTCTCCATATTAATCCTCCTTTTATTATCCTAATTATAAATTAAGGATAGCCTAATTAACAAAAACTGTCTAATGGCAACAAAAAAGCGCAGAATACAAATATTCTGCGCTGAAGATAAGCTATTTCTTAGCTTTTTCTTTATTTATCATAACTTCATCAATCAAACCGTAATCCTTAGCTTCTTGAGCAGTCATGTAATTATCACGTTCTGTATCCTTTTGAAGCTTTTCAAATGCTTGTCCAGAATTGTCGGCCAAGATACGATTTAATCTCTCTCTTGTTTTACCGATTTCTTTAGCAACAATTTCAATCTCAGTTTGTTGTCCTTGAGCACCACCAGATGGTTGGTGAATAAGAACAGTTGAGTTTGGAAGTGCAAAACGTTTTCCCTTTGTTCCGGCTGATAATAGAACACTGGCCATTGAAGCAGCTAAACCTGTTGCAATAGTTTGAATATCAGATTTTACAAAGTTCATAGTATCCATAATAGCTAATCCGGCTGTAACAGAACCACCGGGTGAGTTAATGTAGATAGAAATATCCTTGTCAGAGTCTTGAGCATCAAGGAAGAGTAATTCAGCAATTACTGTATTAGCTAATTGATCGTTAACCTCGCCAGATAACATGATGATTCTGTCTTTTAATAATCTTGAATAAATGTCATAGGCACGTTCGCCACGTGAGTTTTGTTCAATAACTGTAGGAACTAACATAAAATGCCTCCTAGTTTTAATTAGCACTCTTAATAGTACAGTGCTAATTTAGCATACTATCTTGAGAGGGTCAACAAACAAACCTCAAGATTACAAAAAAACTCCCATAATGATCTGAACCCTTAAGTTTGGACAAATAGTTATGCTGCTTTTTGAACGGAAAGTTCTCGGTATTTTACCGGAGACTTTCCGTTTAATTTTGTTTTAATACGTCTATTGTTATAGAAGTCGATCCATTCAGTCATTGACTGAATGAGAT